>CAYWKB010000001.1:0-261278 GCA_964459225.1 uncultured Candidatus Saccharibacteria bacterium
AAGTTGTCCCAGACTGTCGAGATCTTTACCGGAGCGTTGCGCTTGGTGTTGACCATGAACTTCTCTTTGGCGACGAACTTGCTAGTGGTTGCCGAGACCACGACAGTCGAAACGAGCTCGAGGATCGAGGGTGTGGGTGTGGGTTTCGGTTGGGTCACTTGCGCGACCTGTCCGTTACTCCAGCAGGGTTCTTTGCGGAGAAACTTCTTCAGTTCCTCTTCCCATTGGTCGCCTTCCTGGCCACCGAGGTTAACAATGAGCTGATTGAGCGGTCCGGTTGTGAATTCGCGGAGCGCTTTGCTGAGCATGGTATTCATGGTCAGTTTCCTTTCTTGTTTCGTTTTCCTCTACGCCGAGGAGGCACTATAGGCCGTAGTGGTCATAGCCAGTAAATGCCTAGTTTTAAGCATCTTTTGGCTATGACCAACTCGCAATTCATATCAAGGAACTATGTGATTATTATACATCCATATTAACTATATGTCAACATAGATTTGTACATTTTTCAAGCGTTAGTGACACTTATTATTTCTAGATAGTTAATAAATAAATATTTTTTGCGCGGTCGACGGGACTCGAACCCGCAACCTCTCCCGTGACAGGGGAGTGCTCTAACCAATTGAGCTACGACCGCATTTATTACTAATACAAACCATTATACATAATTTTGTATAATTTCAAAGTGTTTTTACTTAAATATAGTTATTGTGCCGATGCCTGGACTCGAACCAGGGACCTTCGCTTTATGAGTGCGATGCTCTAGCCACCTGAGCTACATCGGCATATTCTCAACTAATGCTTCTATCATACCTGATATTCTTCTTCTAAGCCACGAACTTGAACTTACCCTAATTCTGATCATACCATAATAATTATCATTGTTTTTATATATCTTTATATTCTTATTCTTTATAAAGACAGTCTTGCCAAAACGATACAAACTGTAGTCTAACAAATTTGACCAAAATTTCAATATTTTTTGTTCCCTCTCGTTATGAATTGAATTTATAACTAAAATAATTTTAATATTATCCTTAGGTATTAGCATGTAATACAATAACCACTTATAAATGAATAGTACCATTTTTGGATCAGAATTAATGAAATTAAAACCAGACCCTGTTTCTTTCTTACTACCCTCTGCCCAATACAATGCAACAGCAGAAACCAAGACATCTCTTGCAGTAACTATATCAATATCTTTTTTAGCAATATTAAATTCATTTTGGATACTGTTTATTCTTTTGACTTTATTAGCTTCAACACCAGCGCGCCTACCTGAGTTAGTATTAATTAACCACTTTTTCTTAATCTTTTCCTTTGCTTCTATATCTATACCTAAGTCCTTACACCAAATACTAATTGTGCTTTTCGAAATTGAATATTTATTCGCTAAATCACCAATTGATACACCAGATTTTCTGGTCTTAATTACTTTATTCTTAAATGATTTGCTATACATAGACATAATTGTTATTAATCATAACATGCTACATTATCCATTTCAGGTATCTAGTACAAAAAAAAGAGAGCTGGTCAGGCTCTCTTGTTTTATTTTTTGACCAATAGAAGACTAGAGGCCACTATCTCTTTTTGTCTTCTCGGATCATTTTTAAGTATAATCCATCACTCTGAATAAGTTCAGCATGGGTGCCAGACTGTGCAACAGATCCTGAATCCATCACAATTATTTTATCGGCACCTTCCGCAAGTGCAGTATGCTGTGTGATAACAATTATAGTACTGTTCCCCTTAATACCCTTTAGGTTGTCCATGAATCTTGATGCGGTGATTGGATCCAATCTCGAATCAGGTTCGTCCAATATCATAATCCTCGCACGGCGCAGAAACATTCTTGCAGCTGCTATTCTCTGTTCTTCGCCACCTGAGAACTCAGTACCGCCATGTTCTGTACCTATCTGTGTTTGAAGATTGCAACCCTTTTTCTGCAATACCTCATCGAAGCATGATGTTTGAATAGCTCTTTCAATGTCGGCTTCGGAATGATTTTCACCCATACGAGAAGAGGTGACTTCTTCAACAATTTTTCTATTATGGATGAGATAGTTTTGACCCAAAGCAGATACAAGCTCATATAGTGAATCAAGCGACATTTCCTTAATTTCTATGCCATCAAGCTTTATCGAACCATTCGTTGGATCATATACTCGCAGGAGTAGAGATGTTAGGGTTGACTTACCGCTTCCATTTTTACCAAGTATCACCGTAAAACTTCCTGGTTCAATAGCAAACGAGACATTACTTAAAACATCTCTATCCGTGTCCGGGTACCTAAATGAAACATTTTCCAAAGATATCTTCGGTATTCCATTGAATGCCACATGTTTATTGATATAACTGAGTTTGGGTTTTAACCCATAATATTGTTCCTCAATCATTACAACACCACGTGCACTTAACCACTGATTTGCTATATCAGAAGCAATTGTCCTTAAGGATGTTTGCAATCTTCTTGAGGTTGCAATAATCACAGTTAAAGTACCCAAATCACCACCAACTGAAACTGTTGACCATACTGCATGAAGAATCACTAAACTTAAGCCAGTTATAGATATCACTGACGTAACCAGCTGAGATTGTAGATTTGATAATCTCAATCGATCATACTGAGATAAAACTTCATTATGATTGCCTAGTATTTGTTCTAGCAATATATTACCCTGGCGAAACATCAATGTTTGCATAAAGGCGGTTGCACCAAAAAAGCCACTCGAAAGTACATGACGCTTCTTATGCATTGGAATCATAGACTGAGATAAATCCCAACTACGATTGACGATAGTGAACTCTGAAAATATCGATGGTATTGAAAACACCACGATTAAGAGGAGATATACTGGATTTGAAAAAAGTAGAGATGATCCGAAAATTAATATCGTAATCATCACACTCATCATATCCATTACCTCATCTGCAAAACTAATCCTAGTTGTCCAACCATTTGGTAATTCTTCAATTGTTCTTTGCAAGTTGTCGAATTCCTTACTTCTAGTCCTTGCCATATCGAGACTACCTCTTAACCTTACCCTGTCGACAGAATCCATAGCTCTCAGTCTTCTCCTTTTACAAGAAGTGACATACCAATTGAGCTTACCGAGAAAAGTTTCGATAAAAAGCAGTAATATGAAAATCACAAAAGGAATGAAAAATCCACCATACACAAATTGATTAGGGGTTATTAAAACCCTACCATTGTTTGTACTTATATGTTTCTGAAGACTACTTACCAACAACCCCATTATGTTAATCGATTCATATCCAAGGATATTTATCGCTAACATCAAGACAAAACACCAGAAAACATTTCTTGGATCATTTCTCCAAGAGAATCTGAGTGAATACTTGAATGCCCTAGAACCAATACTTAATATTTCCTTAATCTTATTCACCTTTACCTCCTATAACCAGAACGTTTATGCGCTTAAAGACGGAATGTCAAAAAGCATCGCTTTGATAAAGATAGCATAAAAAAACACACTAGTCAATAGTAGCGTACGAAATAAAAAAAGAATCTTCCGTGTTGCGGGGGCCGGAATCGCACCGACAATTTTCAGGTTATGAGCCTGACGGGTTACTGTTACCCTACCCCGCTATGCAAAATATATTACCATAATAAATAGAAAAGGCAATATGAATTTATTTAAATATGATAGAATTCTTCAAAAACTCTTCGGTATTTACTTATTACCTCTCTTGCTTCGACTTGGGTAATTTTGTATTCAGTACCTGCATGCGCTATTTCATTTCTTACTTTATGCGCTTCCCAAGCATCATCTAAAGTTTTAAAGTCACCCTTATTTGCCCTCTTTAATTGCTCCCCAATACTTAAACCTTTATATCCAAGTTTAACAAGCAAATCTCCAAGTATAATGTCTGCTTCGATTATTGACTGCCTCCAATCGTTTTCATTTGGTGACTCGACATGATTTATTACTTTATTCCATCTCTCCGCCATTAATCTGTCCCCTTTTTCTTCTACATCTTTATCTTGTTCCTTTGGTTTATCATATATTTCTTCCTCTTTTCTTCTAATTGCTTTTAATTTTTCAACTGAATATATTATTCCAATTAACAAGACAAAAGAAATTGGAATAGAAAGCCCTATAACATAACCTATGATTAATTTTATCCACACTATAATATCTGGAGAAATACCTTTAATAAAATCAAAAATAGTTTTGAAATATTCTTCTATATCAATACTTGGTAAATTGAGCATTGTATATATTTTATGTTACTTTTGATTTATTTCAAAGTGTAAATTATTTTTCACCTAGGAAATCCTTTGCAATTTCAAATAATATACTTTCTGCACCATGAGTAGCAGTCATTTGTATACCTAATGGTAACTTAACGTTATCAATTTCCTTAAATCCTGAAGGTATAGACATTGCTGGCATTCCTGTAAGGTTTGCGGTAACTGTAAATATATCTTCCAGGTACATTGCTATAGGATCTGAGACTTTTTCACCAATCTTAAAGGCTGGCGCTGGAGTTGTTGGAGTAAGTATTATATCCACATCTTTAAAAGCTTTGATGAAATCATCTGTAATTATTTTCCTTACTGCATTTGCGCGATTATAATATGCATCATAATAACCAGAAGAAAGTACATAAGTTCCCAAGAGTATTCTTCTTCTAACTTCTTTACCAAATCCTGCGCCACGAGTTTCGAAATAGTCTGCAATTCCATCTTTTCCATCTTTATGTAATCCAAATCTCATTCCATCAAATCTAGACATATTTGATGATACTTCAGCGGGCATAATTACATAATATACTGCAAGCGAATACGCAATATTTGGTAAACTAATTTCCTTGATTGTATATCCTAGCTTTTTAAATTTTTCTATTGATTCTTCAAAATTTTCAATTACCTTTTTGTCTATTCCATTTCCACCCAAGAAATGTCTTGGAATTCCAATAACCTTTCTATTTGAATTAACTTTAAATGTTTCATCATTTATTGTGGTACCATCATTGATATCCTGACCCTTAATTGTATTGTATAGTATTTCAACATCCTCTACTGTCTTACCGAATGGACCTATTTGATCAAGTGATGATCCCATGGCCATTACTCCATATCTTGATACCCTTCCATAAGTCGGCTTTAGACCAACGAGCCCACAAAAGCTAGCGGGTTGTCTTATTGATCCACCTGTATCTGATCCAAGTGATACGAGGGCAGTATTTGCTGAGACTGCGGCAGCTGAACCACCAGATGACCCCCCTGCTACTCTATTACTATCGTATGGATTTCTTGTAACTCCATATGCAGAATTTTCAGTTGAACCACCCATAGCAAATTCGTCCATATTTGCTCTACCTATAAATATCGCTCCTTCCTTTTTTAATTTATCTATAACGGTTGCATCGTATGTTGCATGGTAATTTTCAAGAATCTTTGATGCTGAACTTGCTATCTTTCCTTTAATTAAAATATTGTCTTTTATTGCAAAAGGTATACCAGTTAAAAGAGTTGCACTACCGTCTTTAAATTTTTGATCTGCTTTTTTTGCTTGATCCAATACATCAGAAAAAATCTCAAGATATATATTTAAATCTTTATTTTTTTCGTCAATATTTTTTAAATATCCATTTACAAGATCTACACAAGAATATTTACCTGATTTAATATCCTCATGAGCCTTTTTAATTGTTAAGTTTGTTAGATCAATCATAATTAATCTTGTTCAATTATCTTTTTAACCGCAATGAATTCGCCTTCTTTGTATGGTGCCTCATTTATTATTCCCTTTCTGTCCTCATCACTTATATCCCTTGAAATATCATCACGCATAATATTGTTTACTGAACCTAATTCAGGCTTAATATCTATATTTACTGTAGCCTTTTTTATTTGATCTACATATGCAAGTATTGAATCAATTTCCTTTGTTAAGCCCTCTTTTTCACTATCATCTATCTTGATTCTTGCAAGATTTGCTAGATTTTCTATTTCTTTAATAGTTATCATATTTTTGATTGTAGCATATTTGCTATTATTTCTTAAGTATCTTTTTCAAATATTGTCCTGTATATGATTTTTCACTTCTTGCAACGTCTTCTGGTGTTCCTCTTGCAACTATTTTTCCTCCTCTATGTCCACCATCTGGACCAATGTCTATTATATAATCTGCTGACTTTATTAAATCTAAATTGTGTTCAATAACGACTACTGTATTACCTTTATCTACTAGTCTTTGTAGTATTTCAATTAATTTCTTGACATCTTCATAATGAAGACCAACTGTTGGTTCGTCTAATAGGTAAATTGTCTTTTGTAAATGTGCACGGTAAAGTTCTGATGAAATCTTTACTCTTTGAGCTTCTCCACCAGATAGTGTTGTAGCACTTTGACCAAGTTTTAAATATCCCAAGCCGACCTCTGCAAGTGTTTCGAGTCTTTCACTAACTGATGGTATATCTTCAAAAAACTTTAATGCTTCTTCAACTGTCATTTCTAAAACATCATATACATTTTTACCCTTATACTTAACTTCAAGAGTTTCCTTCATAAATCTCTTTCCATTACATACTTCACAAGGTACATATACTGTTGGTAGGAAATGCATTTCAACTGCAATTTCACCATTTCCCTGACATGCCTCGCATCTTCCACCTTTTACATTAAATGAAAATCTTCCCGGTCCCCATCCATGAGCCCTTGCTTCAACTGAACCGGCAAAAAGATCTCTTATATGTGTCCAAGCACCTGTATATGTTACTGGATTTGATCTTGGTGTACGACCAATAGCACTTTGATCGATCAAAATTGTTCTACTTAAATATTCTGTTCCAGTTATACTATCGCAATTAAAGACTTTTGCTGTTCTATGTCTAAATTCTAATCTTGCCTGAAGATTTTTGTGTAATATTTCATACATAAAAGATGATTTACCTGAACCAGAAACTCCAGTAATAACATTTAAACAACCGAGTGAAATATCTGCATTTAAATCTTTTATATTAAATACATTTCCACCTTTAATTGAGATTTTGCCTTTTGGCTCTCTTCTTGTTTCTGGTATTTCTATTTTTGTCTCACCTCTTAAATATGAAAGTGTTAACGAACCTGAATTATTTTTCTTTGAAGTTAATAAATCATCTAAATATCCAGACACAACCACATTACCACCATGCACTCCAGCGCCTGGACCAATGTCTATAATATAGTCTGAAGAAAACATAGTATCCTCATCATGTTCAACAACTACAATTGTATTTCCCAAATCACGTAGACTTGTAAGAGTTTTAATCAATCTATCATTATCTCTCTGATGTAATCCTATAGTTGGCTCATCAAGCACATAGAGTGCTCCTACAAGTCCAGAACCTAATTGAGATGCAAGGCGTATTCTCTGTGCTTCACCACCTGATAGAGTATGTGCCCTGCGATCAAGAGTTAAATATTCAATACCGACATTTACCATAAACTGCAATCTTGATTCTATTTCTTTTAAAATAACTTTTGCTATTTCCTTTTCGGTTTCTGAAAGTTTTATATTTTCAAAAAATACTTTTGCTTGTTCAATAGACATAGCAGTGGTATCAACAATATTTGTATTGTCTATTTTTACACGCAAAGCCTCCTTGCGAAGTCTTGCTCCATTACAATCTGGGCATACTTCATTACTGAAAAATTCACGTGTTCCAAGTCCATTACAAACCGCACACGCACCATAAGGTGAATTAAATGAAAAAAGTCTTGGCTCAATTTCAGGATATGAAAATCCATCATAAGGGCACATAAACTTAACTGACATTAATTTTTCTTCATCTGGAAATTGTATCTTTATTAGTCCTTGTGCTTCTTCGATTGCTTTTTCTAATGCCTCTGACAATCTTTCCCTTGCATTATCCGTTTGTTTTGTATCCTTTTTATTTATTTTGAATTCACTTAGGAAAATTTCATCAACAAGCACATCTATATCATGCTTTTTGTTTTTATCTAATATAATTTGCTCACGCAAACGCATTACCTTTCCATCAACTTTCACTTTGTCGTATCCTTTACCTAATAGATCATAGAGTAATTGATAGTATTCCCCTTTTCTACCTACAACAATTGGTGCATATATTTTAACCTTATCACTATCAAGTTCTACACCCATAACACTTTTGCCGTTTTCCTGTGCCTTTTGTGATTGTGAATTTTTATAATGATTTGTAACTTGCTTGATAATTGTTTCAAGTATTTCTTCTTTTGATATTCTGTGAATTTCTCTATTACAAATTAAACAATGTGGCTTTCCAACACGAGCAAAAAGAATACGTAAATAATCGTATATTTCAGTTATTGTAGCGACTGTTGATCTTGGATTATTTGATCTTGATTTTTGATCAATTGAAATAGCCGGTGAAAGTCCTATTATTTCATCCACATCGGGCTTTTGCATTTGCTTCAAAAATTGTCTTGCATAAGATGACAATGATTCGACATACCTTCTCTGTCCTTCAGCAAATATAGTATCGAATGCAAGTGAAGACTTCCCAGATCCTGATAGACCGGTTATTGCAATCATCTTATTCCTCGGCATTTCAACTGTGATATTTTTTAGATTATGTGTACGCGCACCACGCACAATGATCTTTTCATCACCTCTTTCGGTAAAATGCTTATTTTCTATAGACTTTTCTTGATTCTTTTTTGCCATAAAGATTAACTATACCAACATATAGCCATTAGGCAAGATTATACTATATGTCTGATTTTATTTAACAGTATATCAATATCAATATGAGATGAAATATAATAATCCTTTATAGTGGGTGTATTAGGTATTTTGTTAAAATGCAATGCATCACCAGAATTTGAAACCATAATAGTTGGTATTTTTGTTATATCTTTGTCTAGGCATTTATCGTTTAAAACATCATATCCGCTTTTGTGTGGGAGTTTATAGTCTATTGCAAGAATATCTGGTTTAAAGGCTTTCATTCTAGGTATGACCTCATCTCCGTTTTCAATGAACAAAACAGTTATTCCGTCTTTTTGGAATCTTTCTTTTATTTCATGCGCTAATTTAATATCACTGATAGATAATAGTATTTTCATAATTATTTTACATCAACCATTTCTATAAATTTACCTAATAATTTTTCGGTATTTATTTCTCTTTGTCCCATATCTGATCTTAATATTATTATCGCTATCGGGAAATTTACTCCATAAATATTTTGATTGAATAATGAAACCATACTTTCTTTTGCCCATTCTGTTCTACCGGTTTTGCCACCTATAAAGCCTGCATAGTTTGAGTATGGATTGATATTTATAAATTTATGATCTTCATGATTTTTATTTTTATTCATTGTCATCTCTTTAATATGTGATATTTCGAGTAAATCTTTTTCATTTTTATATAGATACTGTGCAAAAATAAATAAATCACTAGCATTTGAAACATTTTGTGGACTTAACCCTGACGAATCCTTAAATGAAGTATTACTCATACCGATTTCACCAGCAAAAAGATTCATGGATTTAATAAATGTATCAACACCGAAATATTCTGGGAAAGCTTGAGCGGCATCATTGCTTGATTCAATTATCAATGGATATATTAATTCATTTGGTAAAAACTTTTCGTTTAATACGAGATGTCCAGCATCGCCATATGTATCAAGTATTGATTGTGTAATTGTGATTAGATTATTTGTATTGAATGATTTATGTACAACTAATGCAGTGAAGAGTTTTGTTAATGAAGCAATAGGAAATACTGCATTTGAGTTTTTACTCATATACACCTCTCCTGTTTCAAGATTTCCTATTAGATAGGATTCAACAGAAATATCAGGTCTTGGGGCTATTTTCTTTTCCTCCTTAACTATATCTTCACCTTTAATACTTTGTTTGACTGTATCATCGCTTATTAGCACACTTTCTGGAATAGTATTTATTGAATTATTTTCATCTAGTCTTGGATAAATATTATCCGATTCAGACACTTGTGCTAATAGAGCTTTATTATCTGTATCAATAGTCCTTAAAAAACCCATTATGACTATGAGTAGAGAGCAAAATACCAATAGAAATCTATTATTGTGCATTACATAGTATTATATCTTATTTTTGCTATCTAGTTACTGAAATGTTGGGGGTAATTTCACCGATTGCACTGACAATTATTCTACCCTGTGCGTCACTTGAGACGGTGTATTCGGTATTATAATCAGTATTATCAATATAATGAGCATTTGTATTTGACGGATCAAAAGGAATACTTGAAATATAGTTTGGGATCAAACAAGATGCTATATCTATACCTGTAGTATTATCACTTTTTATTATCTTTGCTGTATTTGAAATTTGATTTGTACAATCAAATATACCTTTATGCTCTGCAGTGTTTTGACTTATAGCATTTAATATCGCTGTTACATTACTCAATCTTTGTGAATCTCTCGCTAATTTAAATTGTCTACTTGGGTTAATTGCAACAATCACAACACTTGCAAGTAAAGCGATTATTCCTATAACAACAAGTATTTCAATCAATGTAAATCCCAGTGTTAATTGTCTAACCTTACTTTTGGGTATGAATTCTTCACTTTGAATTCCTTTTCTTATTTGTTTTATCTTTTTTGTTAATTGATTTTTATATACTTTTTTATTTTTAATCATATTTTATTTATTATTTAATAATACATAAACAATAAATTACTCTGATGAAATCCAAATAAAATCTTGATAAAATTTTAATAAAAAAATTAATAGATCATTGTATTGATATTACATCAAGTCCATTGTCGTATAATCTTATTTTTGCTTGTCTTTTTATATTAATATTTTTAAAATTTCCGGTTGTGTAAATATACAAATATTCATTTCCTTTTTTGACCATATCAATACCACAATGTAAATCCTCGATTACTTTAGGTGAATTAATTTCATAAAAATAATCTTGAGAAATATACTGTATTGCCCTATCAATACAGTTAAGTGCATTAAAATAATTACGTATTCTAATTGATTTTAATTGTACAGCATCAAAATAGTACGAATTATCTAGAGACTTTATATATAACAGCGCAATAATAGATGTTGAAATCAAAATTACTGTAGTTAGAGCTATAAAACCGTCTTTATTTTTTCTTTTGTGCATATTTTATTATTTAATATGATAATTTTTAATTAAATCTTCATTTATTATTTTGTTATTTGATTCATAAATAATTTCCGTATTTTCAGCTATTAAAAATTTGAAAATGGTAATCAAAAGAATACTTAAAATTGAAATGTAAACTAGTAATTCAATTAAAGTAAAAGCTTTTTTCATTTTATTTAATGATTTTAAGACTAGAAAAAGCATCAGCATCTCTGCTTACAAAATAAAGCGATTCATTATCACATGATATTTTCCATGCAGAGTTGCCTAAATCATATTCCTTAAATAATTTAGAGAGATTATTATCCCAGATTTGTAGTTTGTGAGTACTTTCATGAGTGAGTAATGCTATGGCATTATCTCTATATATAAGCCCATATACTCCACCTTTTATATCTTTTGAGATAAAATCATTCATATTATTATTTGATAAAAATATTTCATGATTGGAAATTGAATTAAATCCTCCGGTAGTCCTACCTAAAACAATATGATTTTCAAAATACTCAATCACCCTTCCTTCAGACAAATTACTACCAGATGGTGAAAAAGACTTAATCAGCTTTGGATTTGCCATATCAGAAATATCAAATATTTGTAATTGCTCTTCATCAGAAGTTGAGATATACAATATGTCCTTGTACACAAAAATATCATTCACTAATGTATTAGTTTCAATTGTACTTATTATTTTTGGTGAAAAAGGATTAGAAACATCTATTATTGCCAATTCATTTCCATTCCATTTTGATGTCCCCAAAAATATTATCTTATCTTGATAATAAATTGATTGAGCAAAAGGTGCTGTGGTAGAAGCATTTGGTAATGGTAATTTTAGTTGCGAAATTAATTTGGGTTTTGATCTATCATGAATATCTATTATTTGTAATTGATATTGTGTACTTGCATTGGCTAGGAAAATATATGGACCCGCGACTTCTATAGCATTTACTCCTGGCCCAGTATCGAGTTTTGAAATTATTTTGTAATTATTATCTTGTCTTATGTCTAAAATAAATAAATCAGCGTCTTTGGTATTTGCCGAATTGGCAGTTAAATACAAATAACCATTTCTTGTTTCAATATCTGTACTTATATTATTGTATCCAATATCAAATCCATTGTTATCAAATCTGTATTCATTTAATAGATTTATTTTTGTATCACAATTATCTCTTCCCCATAAATATCTATAATCTGATTGTATGGTTTCATATAAGTCCATATCATATATCTTTGTAAAATTTCCATACATTTTAAATGTGGTCGTGCTTATTTTTTCGAAATCATTTTCTTTTATATGTGCAAGCTCTCTGTCTGATAAGATTTTCAAACCCTTGATACTCGACTCAAATGTAAGGATTGTGATAACAAAAATACTGAACAACGACATAGCAATCATTATTTCAGCCAACACAAAAGCTTTATTATTTTGAAAGATTATTTGTGATTTCATATATAGGTAATATGATAGATAGCGCTACCCCACCAACAATTAAACCCATAGTTACCATAAGTGTGGGCTCAATGAGTGAGGTGAACTTTTTTAATATATTATCTATTTCATAATCAAAAACTTTTGCACAATTTGAAAACATATTTGGTAAATTACCTGTTTTTTCACCGATACCACACATATGTATAAGCAATTGTGGAAAAATATTATTTTGTATTGAAAGCGCATTCCATAAAGAAATCCCTTTTGATAATTGTTTATTTACTTCTAAGTATGATTCTGCATATAAATCATTTTTATTATATTCATAATTGATTTTGATAAGATCTATAACGCTATTGCCAGAATTAAGAAATATTTCACCGGTATGACATAGATTGATTGTAAAATACATTTTGAAATAATTTCCGACAATAGGTAAATTAATTAAAGTTTTGTATGTTTTTATTCTGATTTTTTTATTTTTTTTAAAAATAAAATGAGTGAGAAATATCATTAATAACATAATTATGATTATGTATATTCCATATTTGATTGATATTAGATACAAGCTTTGAATGAATCTGGTAATAAGTGGTAATTGTATTTTGAGACTATTTAATAGAGGTAATATCTTAGGAAAAATAAATAGTATTAAAAATAATGTCATTATTAGAGTAAAAAATACTATAAAAGCCGGATATATCAGCGATGAAATTATCTTTTCTTTTAATTCAGATTTCTTTTTTAAAAATTCTGATGCTTGTTTTAGTGAATTGTGCAATGTACCGGAAGCTTCGCCATTTTGTATTAACTGAATCAATAGAGTATTAAACTTTATATTATTTATTTGTATTGATTTACTTAGCGGTATCCCCTTATTAATATCGGTAATGATTAAATTATAAAACTTTGTGCGTTTTGTACCTGAATCAATTTTCATTATTATATTTATTGAGTCAGCGATACTAATACCTGACTGCAGTAATAATGACAATCTTTCGGCAAAAAATATTTGATTACTATTGTTAAAATTTTCAATCATGTATTATCCTATTAATTTCATCCTTGCTGGTTATACCCATTTCGACTTTTTCCATACCATCTTCATACATAGTTGTCATACCTTTACTCCGTGCGTAAATTCCTATATCTGAAATTGATTTCTTTGACATTATATATTGACGCATTTCATCATCTATAACCAAGGTCTCAGATACGACCAATCTGCCTTTATAGCCAATATTTCCACACATAACACAACCCTTTCCAAAACATTTCTGGCAATACTTTCTAACTAATCTTTGAGCTATCACCAATGAAAGTGTTGATGCTATGAGATATGGATCAATTCCCATATCTATAAGTCTTGGTATTGCTCCTATTGCGGTATTTGTATGTAATGTTGATAGCAATAAATGTCCAGTCAGGGAAACATTGATAGATATTTGTGCAGTTTCCGCATCTCTTATTTCCCCCACCATTATTATGTCAGGATCTTGTCTCACAACAGACCTAAGTCCATTTGCAAAAGTAATGCCATGTCTACTTTGTATTTGTATTTGTCTAACTCCACTTATCGCATACTCTATAGGATCTTCTAATGTTATTATGGAATTTTTATCATTTGATAAAGAGGAAATTATTGTATAAAGAGTTGATGTTTTGCCGGAACCTGTTGGACCGGTAACCAATATCATTCCCTGTGGTTTATTTATACAATCAACTATCCTTTCTGTATCATTAACAGAAAAGCCCAGCATTCCAAGTGTGGGTATATCATTATCATTTTTTAATATTCTTAGTACTGCGTTTTCACCATAATGAGTTGGAATAATTGATACCCTTATATCACAGTCATGATTATTATTTTTAAAATGAAATCTACCATCTTGATGTACAAAATGTATATCAGTTCTAAGTCCTGCAAGAACTTTTATCCTTGCAATCATTTCTTCATGCATTTGTTCACTTAATCTATCAATGAATGTAAGTACACCATCGATTCGGAATTTGATAGTTACACCCTCTTGTATAGGATCAATATGTATGTCAGATGAATTTCTGTTACATCCATAAATAATTATTGAATCGATCAGTTCAACAGTTGAACTGATATCATGCAAAATCAAATTTGTTTCTTTTATTTCATATGTTTTTTCTTTCATGATGTAACGATAACAAAGACAAATGAAATCCATATAAAATCTAAATAAAAAAATAATGAAATTTTTATCAAGATTTTATTTCGGGTCTATATATTGTGATTTGTGTGTATTGCACACATCTCTATTATGTTGTATATTATTGTCTGGTCGCTCTTTCCAAAAAAATTGGTTGTGAGCGGTTTCGTATGTAAAAAACAACGTTAGATAACATTCAACGGAGGACAAATGTCGGCACATACAGAAGGACATGAATCGACCAGGTTGCACCTATTCAAAATAGGTCCACCCTGCTGTGGTAAGGGGTACACAGGAGACAAGATGAAAGAGAGATACCCTGACCTTTATCAAATAAGGTTAGGGGACATTGTGAGAGGTATGATGAAGTCCGGCTCTCTCACAACAGAACAGAGGGATATCGTAAACAAACACGGCGGTTTGTTGCCAGATGATATGATAAACAATATCTTGATTCACCTCTATCATGACGGAATTGAATCAGGAAAGACAAAATTCGAGTTCGATGGTGCATGTCGTACGCTTGACCAAGCAACATTCCTCATTGAATGTGCACGGGAAAGCGGTATAAATCCAAGAAACTCAAAATTTGTTTTATTCCAAGCGAGAAAAGAAACGTGCGTAAATAACGCTTGCGGGAAAAATTCGGCACACAGAAATGGCCGCGCTGATGACGGGAGGATCGTGGATCGATATCAGTTGGCAATGAAAAACATACCAAAAATTGTCAAACTGCTTCGTTCTGCTGAATTCAAAGTTGTTGAAATTGACGCAAACTGTAAACTGGAAAACACATGGTACGGTTATCGTACCTATGCAGATCAACTGTTCCAAAGACAATTGATTACTCGTGAAGTGCGAGTTAATCATCATCACTCACCTGCATTTCAAGCGGTTGTTGCCTAAGCACAACCAACTCACTCACATCAAGCCGGACCTAGCAATAGGCCCGGCTGATTTTTTTATTATGATAAAATAATTATTAGATCTATGAAAAAGAGAACTTGTATAAGGTGCAAAAAACAAATCGGAGAATGCATGGGTTTTGTAATTGCTAGAGATATCCTAGCCAACAAACAATTCCCTAGAGAACTCTGTGATCAATGTGGATTCATCGCTCTTGAAATGCCAGACAAAATATTGGAGGTTATGAAAGACTGAAGAGAGAAACAAAAACAGCCGCTCGAGTATTCGATGAATATCGCTATTAGAGCGGTTTTCATTTGACTTTTATTATACTTTTATGCTTTAATTTCATCTTATGGATATACGAAACATCGCAATTATTGCCCATGTGGATCATGGTAAAACAACCCTAACAGACGCAATCATGACTCAATGTGGCCATGGTGAAGACGGTACTATGGACTCAAATGCACTTGAGCAAGAACGTGGTATTACTATTTATGCAAAAAACACTTCTATTGAGTACAAAGGTACAAAGATAAATATCGTTGATACACCAGGACATGCCGACTTTGGTTCTGAGGTTGAGCGTGTATTACGTTCTATCGACACCGTGCTTCTTGTTGTCGATGCACAAGAAGGTCCTATGCCACAAACTCGTTTCGTATTAAAAAAGTCTCTTGAACTTGGATTAAAGCCGATAGTTATAATAAATAAAATAGACAAGCCAGCTGCAAATCCAAATCATTGTCATGAAATGGTACTTGAACTTTTTATGGAATTAGGAGCAAATGACGCTCAATTAGACTTCCCTACTGTTTACGCAATAGGTAGACAAGGAGTTGCAATGAGAAAAATAGATGATGAAAGAAAGGATCTTACACCACTATTAGACATGATACTTGAGCATGTTCCACCAGCAAACAAAGATAGAAGTGCTACAGCTCCACTTACACTACAAACATTTAATCTTGGTTATGATAATTTCCTTGGTCGTCTTGCTATTGGTCGTATATATGATGGAACAATCAAATTCGGTCAAACAGTTTTTGAAAAGAAAATTGACGGAACAGTTAATTCAGGAAAGGTTACAAAACTATTTACATTTGAAGGTAAAAAAAGAGTAGAAATACAAGAAGCAACTGCAGGAGATATAGTAACAATAGCAGGATTTCCACAAATATATATTGGAGAAACCTTAACAGACAATGCAGACACTCCTGCCCTTCCAGCAATTAAAATAGATGAACCAACAATTTCTCTAAATTTTTTGGTAAACAATTCCCCATTTGCAGGTCGTGAAGGTAAATTTGTAACAGGACGACAAATAAGAGAGAGATTAGAGAAAGAATTAGAAATAAACGTAGGATTAAAAGTGGACTTTTCTTCAAACGAATACTACAGAGTATTTGGACGTGGTGAATTGCATATTGCAGTTTTACTTGAAAATATGAGACGTGAAGGATATGAACTTCAAGTGTCACAGCCACAAGTTATTATAAAAGACATAGAAGGAGTAAAGAGTGAGCCTTTTGAAGAACTTACAATTGATACACCTGATGAATTTACAGGAACAATTATAGAAAAATTAGGAAAAAGAAAGGCTACAATGATTGATATGAAAAATAAGGACGGTATCACTCGCATGGTATTTGAAATACCGACTCGTGGATTACTAGGATATAGAGGAGCATTTGTTATAGATACAAAAGGAAATGGAATACTAGCAAGTAGATTCCTAGACTTCAAACCTTATGCAGGAGAAATAGAAAAGCATTCAACAGGCTCAATGACATCTATGATGACGGGAAAGGCACTCGCATTTGCATTATGGAATTTACAGGAGCGTGGAAGAATATTTATTGACCCAACAACTGAAGTATACGAAGGAATGGTTATAGGAGACACATCAAAGGGTGATGATATGGATGTAAATCCATGCAAAGGAAAGCAACTTACAAATATGCGTTCTTCAGGAAATGATGAGCATATCATGTTAACACCAGCATGGAAACTAGATGTGGAGAAAGGGCTAGAAACAATGCGTGAAGATGAATATCTAGAAATCACACCAATAAATGTAAGATTAAGGAAAAAGTTCCTAACAGACACAGATAGAGCAAAGGCAAAGAGAAAGGATATGTAATAAAACAAAAAGCCACCGATGGGTGGTTTTTTGCTTAGACTGTATATTTTTGCTATTATTCACCCATGAATGAATCAAATATACAAAATAAACGCCATACATTAGCACACCTTTTGGCAAGTGTGGTTCTTGAGATGTATCCAGGAACCAAAAACACCATAGGTCCAGCTATTGATGATGGATTTTATTATGATTTTGAATTCCCTGCTGAGATTAAATTAGGTGACAAAGATTTACCTGCATTGGAGAAAAAAATGAAATCATGGTTAAAGTCATGGACTAAATTTACTCATAAAGAAGTAAGCGAATCAGAAGCAAAAGAATATTTTAAAGATAATCCATATAAATTAGAATTGATAGAAGAAATAATAAAAAAGGGTGAAAAAATCACATTATATACATGTGGTAATTTTACTGATTTATGTCGTGGTGGTCATAGTGATAATCCAGCAAAAGAAATTCCTAATGACTCCTTTAAATTAACGAGAGTTGCGGGTGCTTATTGGCGTGGAGATGAAAATAATAAAATGCTTACACGTATATATGGCTTAGCATTTGAAACAAAATTAGAGCTTGATGATTATGAGACAATGAAAGTTGAATCAGAAAAAAGGGATCACAGAAAGATTGGTAAGGAAATGGGTATATTTACATTTGATGATGATGTTGGTGCTGGACTTCCATTATGGTTACCAAATGGGACTGCAATTATCGAAGAATTAGAAAAATTTGCAAAAGAAACTGAATTTCATATGGGTTATAAGAGAGTTAGAACTCCTCACCTAGCAAAAGAATCAATGTATAAAAAGAGTGGCCATCTTCCGTATTATGAGGACAGTATGTTTCCACCTATGGAATACGAGGGTGGTAAATACTATTTAAAGGCCATGAATTGCCCACATCATCATAAAATATTTGATGCTGAACAAAGAAGTTATAAACAATTACCATTACGTCTAGCAGAGTACGGTACATGCTATCGACATGAAAAATCTGGTGAACTATTTGGGCTAATGAGAGTAAGAATGATGCAGATGAATGATGCTCATATTTACTGCACAGAAGATCAATTTGCAGATGAATTTCGAGGCGTGAATGAAATGTACATACATTATTTCAAAACATTTGGAATAAAAAAATATGTTATGCGCTTCTCAACTCATGACCCAAAAAGATTAGGAGATAAGTATGTAGACGACCCAGTTTTGTGGAAAAAAACCGAAGATATGGTGAGACAAGTTTTAATTGATTCAAAGATTCCGTATATTGAAGTTCCAAATGAGGCAGCATTCTATGGTCCTAAAATTGATGTTCAAGTATGGAGTGCTATAGGAAGAGAATTCACATTAGCAACAAATCAAGTTGATTTTGCCGTTCCAGCCAGATTTGGATTAACATACACAGATAAAGATGGAAATAAAAGGACTCCATTATGTATTCACAGGGCACCCCTTGGAACGCATGAAAGATTTATTGGATTTTTAATCGAACATTATGCCGGCAACTTCCCTCTTTGGTTATCTCCTACTCAAGTAAAGATTATACCAGTCGGTGATACTCATCATGCAAAAGCTGTTGAAATATATGACGAATTAAAGAAATTAAATGTACGCGCAGAAATTGATTTATCTGACGATGGTTTTGGTAAAAAAATAAGACAAGCAAAGGTGGAGCGTATTCCATATTTTATTATCATTGGTGATAAAGATATTTCTGTAGAAAAAGTAACACTAGAAAGTAGAGACGCAGGTCAAATCGGACAATTATCTAAGGAAGAGGTAATCGAAAAAATTACAAAAGAGATTTCTGAAAGAAAATAGTGTACTAGGATTTTCATTGTGATACAATTTTACTAATTATAATTAGTAATCAAATTAATCATGTCAAAAATAATATCGATTGTAGTCGTTCTTGCAGTAATAGTTTTATTATTTAAATTTATTGGAGGTGATAATAGTACAAAAACAGTGAATACAAAAGATGCAAATGTAACAAATACTACTGCGACAACAACTGAAAGCACAAAAGGTGCCCCACTAGGCTTCAAGCTAACAGACAGACCAGAATACGTACAAGTTCATCTTGGAGATGGAAAATACAATATTTCACCAAGTGATATAACAATTACATGGACAGGAAGAAAGGTTATATTAAAAAATTGGGTAGATAAAGGAAATATCTCATTGAAAGAGGGATCATTTATAATTAAAAATGGCGACATCACATCAAATAAATTTGTCTTTGATATGACAAGCATCAAAGCATTGAGTACTGGGGCTGGTGGTGGTCAGGACAAACTTTCAAAACATTTGATGTCTGCCGACTTTTTTGATGTAGCAAAATTTGCTACTTCTACATTTGTAGTTAATGAAATAATAGCAAGTACAACTGAAAATAATTACATTCTAAAAGGTGATTTAACAATTAAAGATAGTACAAATGAAATATCAATACCCGTCACAATGGATAGAAGTAAAAAAGATATGATAACTGCAAAGGGTTCAGTTGATATTGATAGAACATTATGGAATGTAAAATACGGATCAAACAAATTTTTCGATAAATTGGGTGACAATGTTATAGATGATAAGTTCAATATTAGTTTTGACATTAAAATTAATACTTCTACATTTAAAGTAGAATCAATATAATATGGAAGAAAATAAAAGCACAGGCATATTAAATATCCCAACAGCAATTATTATCGCAGGAGCAATAATAGCAATTTCTGTAATATACACAAAAGGCCCATCTACTAGTGTGAAAGTTGATAGCAATGATTCAGTTGCATCTATTAATTCAGCTTTTAAGGCTGTTAGTAATGATGATCATATATTAGGAAGTCCATCAGCAAAAATCAAAATCGTTGAATATTCAGATCCATCATGCCCTTTTTGTAAATCATTTCACAATACTATGAAAAAAGTTATTAGTGATTATGGTAAATCAGGTAATGTTGCCTGGGTATACAGACATTATCCATTAGATAAGGCTGATGCCAGTGGAAATATACTTCATCCAAATGCCGGCAAAGAAGCACAAGCAACAGAATGTGCAGCGTCACTTGGTGGTAATGAAAAGTTCTGGTCATTTACAAATAGGCTATACGAAATCACACCATCTGTTACAGGTAATAGTCCAAAAGGATTAGATCAAAAGGAACTACCAAAGATAGCGAGTTATGCCGGTATAAATGTAGATGATTTTAATAATTGTCTAGCAACTTCAAAGTTCAAAGATAAAGTAGAAAAGGATTTTATGGACGGAGTTAATATCGGTATACAAGGCACACCAACAAGTGTTATTGTGCTCGATAAAGCAATAAATAGCTCTATAAAGGAAAAATTAATGCAAATATATGAACCATACAAGGACCCAAATACTGGTCAATACCCTATAAGTATAGATGCAGACAATAAACACATTATGATGGGAGGAGCAATACCGCTTGATACCGTTAAGGCTACTATTGATTTGTTATTTACCTATTAATTAAATTCATCATACCGCACCATTCACATTTATTATCTTCGCATTTACTATTTAATATATCACCTGTCCAAATAGATTTAATCAATGACTTGATTTCATCTTTTACTTTCTGCATTTGTTCAGTATCGATTGGTAATGTGATTATAGGACAATTGTCTTTATTATCAGGAATCAAAAATATAAGTGATGGTACAACCTCTTTATTTCTCCATTTATAATCAGATGAAAGTAAAATCTTATAGAAAACTAATTGTCTGAAATATCCTCCATCAGAATTTTTGGTATCACCCTTTATTTCATTAATAGACATTGACTTTCTAGTCTTATAATCAAATACAGATACTCTGTCTTCATAATCAACTATTGCATCCATTTTTCCGTGAATTGGTATTTGTATTTTTTGATCATTAATATCAAAGATTAATTCATTCTGCACCCACATTTCAGAATATATTTTTACATTTTTATCTATATTAAAGTGAGTATAAAGTGACTTTGATATTATAGGTATTATTTCAAATAATTCATTTTTAACTATTTCCTTTTCTGTACTATTTAATAAGGATTGTGCAAAAAATTCGCTGACTTTTTCGAGTAAAGTATTATTGATGTTTTCTAGACTTTTATTTTCTAATTTCCAAACATGGTTTATAGCTTCATGCATTGCATTACCCTTTTCTGAACTTGCATTAGGAGCTTGTGGTAGTTTTAATACACTTTTGTATAAAAAGGCATTTGGACATTCAATAAAATGATTAAGAGCTGTAACCGATAGACCCTTTTCGAGTAGTATTCTCTTGGCTAAATTAATTAAGTCATGACCAATAGTTTTATTTATAATATTATCTTTATCATTTTTATATAATAATAATGGATTTACTTTTGGTAAATTAATCTGTGTAGTACTATTGTCTAATTCATCTATAAATCTAAGTGGCACAACTATATCTCCATTATCCTCTTCCAGAGCAGTTAATATAGCGATATGCTTTCGGGCTCTTGTCATAGCCACATAAAATAATCTCCTCATATCACTTATTTCTTTATCATTTGAAACTTGTTTTGGTAGTATAAATGAATTCCCTCTATTTTTGCCTATCCATGATTCTTCAGTTGCATACGGAATAAATACATAATCAAATTCTAATCCCTTACTACTATGTGCAGTCATAATTTGTATATTTGAATCTGGCGCGCCAATAGATATCTTTACTGATTTTGTTTCTGCGGCAGTTCTATATGCAAGCAGAGAATCAATGAGTTCTGATGGTTCTCTTATTTGTGAATCTCTTGCTAAGGATTCGGCTAATGTAACAATTCCCCTCCATACATCAACAAAATCAACATCTTTTGAGACAATTTTGGTATATCCTGATATTTCAGCTGTTTTAATTAAGAAACTAATAGGACTATCATTTAAATAAATCGATTTGATGAGTGAAAGTTGTGATAAATCACTTTCAAGATCAGCTAGATTACCTGCTCTCAATTTATTTATTATCTGTATTCCATTTTCGATTTTTAAATCCCATAAACCAGAAATTATTGTTTTACTCAATAAATTTAATTTAGAATTATCATTTATATACTCTATTAAATCAAAAAATAATTTGCCGACCGGGTGATTAAATATATCAATACTTCTTTCACTAGAAACTTCAATATCGTGATAATCAAATAAATTTATAAGTCTATTTATATCTTTATTTTTCCTAACTATAATAGCTATTGTGGAATTATCGCCAGTGTCAGATAATCTCTTTACCTCATCAATTAAATATTTTTCAATTGCCGGGGTATTTTCACCTACTACTATATCGATTGGTTTACTCTCTTCGTCTTTTCCTGATTTTAATTTAATTCTTAAATCTAAATTTTCATTTTCAGAATAATTTTTTTCTATCATACTAAAACTAGAATCTAAAATCCCTTGATGTGAACGATAATTTGTATCAAGAGAAATTATTTTCATGCCTGGCCAACTTTTCCTAAGCGACATAAAGTTTTCAACTGAAGCACCCTGAAATCTATATATTGCCTGCTTTTCATCTCCTACAATAAACACATTAGGTAAATCAAAAAATTCAGCTATTATTTTAATAATAAAGTTTTGTGAATCATTTGTATCTTGATGTTCGTCTACATGTATATATAGATATTTTTCTTGAATTAATCTAAGAAGTAATTCATCATTTCTAAAAGCCAAAAGTAATTCAATTATTAAATCGTTAAAGTCTATTTTATTTTGCTTTTTCTTTTCCTCTTCGTATAGCTCATAAACATCAGCAAAAAGAATTGTTTTTTCGTATTTTTCAATCAAATCTCTCGCTTCAGCTTTGAGCTTTCCCTTTGTTGCACCCCTTGTTGATATATAGGATTCATCATTTTGAATTTCTTTTATCTTTTTATTTGAATCAATACGAATAAAATCAGGTGTAAATGCTTCCCTTTTTGCATTATCAATTGATTTTAGTATTGAAAATAAATATGCATCAGGCTTACCCAATGGCCTTAATTGTGAAAACTTTTTATCTTTTAATATATTTCGTATTAGTATTTCTTGTTCTATATCTGTAATTTGCTTCATGCTATTTAAATGCATAAAGTGATCAGGGTTTTCGGAAATTATTGAACTAGCAAAACTATGAAATGTATGTATTTTTACATCATATGCTCTATCGCCTATTATTTCCTGCAATTTACTGCGCATAGACTTAACTCCTGCATCGGTGTATGTAATAGCCAAAATACCATTTGCCGGAGTATCGGTCTTTTGCAATATATTTGCAATGCGAAGGGTTAATACTGTTGTCTTGCCTGTACCAGGGCCTGCAATGACCATTACTGGGCCTTCTATTGTATCAACTGCCTCTTTTTGGCTTTTATTTAGATTATTGTATTTTTTGCTGAACTCTTTACTAATCATTATTTAATTATACTAGTAATTCTTTAATCTGTTTATGTTTTCGTGTTGTCTTATTTTTTCATGAGCCTTTGCTTCAATCTGACGAATACGCTCACGAGTCACACCGAACTCCTTTCCCACTTCCTCAAGTGTATGTGTTACACCGTCATTTAGCCCATGTCTCATTTCCAAAATCTTTTTTTCTTTTTCTGACAAATCGTCTAATATGTCATTTACTTGATCTCTTAGTATTCTACGTGATGACTCTTGATCTGGTGAAAGTATTTTGTCATCAGAAATGAAATCACTTAATGTTGATTTACCATCATCACTTTCATCACCGACTGGAGTCTCAAGAGATACCACATCCTGATCAATCTTTTCGATATTATAAATCTTTTCAACATCAAGACCCATCTCCGTTGCAATTTCCTCTGCTAATGGATCACGTCCCAAATCTTGTGTTAAACGTCTTACTACCTGCTTGTATTTTGCAATTGTTTCAACCATATGTACCGGTACACGTATTGTCCTACTCTGATCTGCCAAAGCACGTGTTATTGCCTGACGTATCCACCATGTTGCGTAAGTTGAAAACTTATAACCCTTTGTCCAGTCAAATTTATCAACTGCTTTAAACAAACCAAGATTACCCTCTTGAATAAGGTCGAGTAATGTTAAGTCTGGGCTTCTTCCTACATATTTTTTTGCAATTGAAACCACAAGACGAAGGTTTGCACGAGCAAGTAAATTTTTAGCTTCCTTGTCTCCTTGTTCTATTTTTTTAGCTAATTCCTTTTCACTTGAAGCTGAAATAAGTGTATATTGTCCAATTTCCTTTAAATACATTTGTATAGAGTCATAAGAAGAATCAGCGCTTCTTGATCCATATGAATATTTTTTTGATGGGGCAGCAACTTCTGGTTCTACCTCAAGTAATCCTCCGCCCTCAAGTACGTCTATACCTGATGTTGCAAACTTTGTATACAATTCATCCAGGAAAGTTATATCTTGTTCAATATTTGGAAATTCTTTAAGAATTTCATCAAAAGTCACAAAGCCTCTTTCCTTACCTTTATTTATAAGTTTATTTGCTTTTGTCTCAAATTCATTTGCTTTGCCACCTTTTGTCTTTGTTTTTGGGTTTTTAGATGCCTTTTTATTTGGTTTTGATTTTACAGCTGACTTTTTAACCATTTTCTTTGACTTAATTTTTTTATTTTTTTTCATATTATATAAATTATTTTTTATCTAAAAACTTTCTTTTTGATAATTCAGAGATTCTAATACTTAATACTTGGCATTTTTTAATTAATTCATTTGCCATATTGACGTCCTTTGCCCTCTCCGCCTTACCTAACTCCGACATTGCATGGGCAAATTCTTGTCTTATAATATCTTCCTCGAAATTTATCATTAACTCAATTAAATCTTCGTCTAATTCTTTTTGCTGTTTACCTCCATACAATACCTCAGCTTCCATAGATATTTCATCTTTATAAGATGATAATATACTCATCATTTCATCAAACTTTTGAGAATTAAACTTTTTAATATTATCAATATAATTATCGATATTGATTTTATTATTTTTTTGTAATAACCATAATAGACCAAAAAGTTTCCTGGCTATGCTGTTTATTCTTATATCTGATGATTTTGATTGAGAATTATTATTAATTACACTACTATCATTTTGTTTGATAGGTGAATTTAAATTTGATTCTACTTTTATCAAATCTTCTTTAATAGACTCCTCTGCGAGTCCAGTTTTTTCTTTTATTAATTTTATATAGTGTGCCTTTTCCATTGCGCCTGTTATTGGAGCTATAAATGGAAATACATTGTCCAGTAATGCCTTTGGCAATTTCCTAGGATCAAGGTTTTGTTTAAGCACAGTATCAAGTTGAAATTCTACCACAGGTTTAGAATTACGCAATACGTTTTTCCATTCTTCTGGATTTGACAATACTAAATCCGCAGGGTCTTTACCTTCTGGTAAATCTGCTATTTTAACATCCATACCAAGTCCCATAGCTATACTTGCTGATCTCATTGCAGCCTTTCTACCCGCATTATCTGAGTCAAAAGCTAAGATAATATTATTTGAAAGTCTTTTAACTATACCTAAATTATTTATTACATTATCTTTTGAAAATAAATTATCAGTTAAAGCAGTTCCCGATACTGCAACTGTGTTTTTGATGCCTGCTTGATGTGATAACACCAAATCCATTTGTCCTTCAACTAAAATAGAATAATTTTTGATTCTTATATCTTGTTTTGCTTTATCAATACCATACAAAACTGTGCTTTTATTAAAAAGGATAGTATCAGGACTATTTAAATACTTTGCTGACTTTCCATCATCAACCAATATTCTTCCTGAAAATGCTATCACCCTGCCACTTGAATCAGATATCGGAAACATTATTCTCCCTCTAAATCTATCATAGTACCCTTTTTGCATTGCTCCTTCACTTGCCTCTGGTCTCTTTATTAATCCTGCTTTTTCTATTTCTTGATCTGAATAATTAAAACTTTTTTGTTTTAAATATGTATACAATAATCTCCAGTCATTTGGAATATATCCCAATCTAAATTTTATTGCTGTTTCTTTTGTAATCCCTCTGCCTTTTACATAATCTTGTGCCTCAGGTGAATTTGCGAGATTTTTTTCAAAAAAAACTGTGGCATTTTCCATAATTGAATATAGCTTTTCTTTTTCAGTTTTATTTTGATCTGTATTTTGCCCAAATTCTAGGACTATTCCTGCCCTGTCAGCAAGCAATTTCAATGAACCCATAAAATCCAAACCCTCAAATTGTTCAACAAAATTAAATATATCGCCCTTTGCACCACAACCAAAACAATAGTAACTATTACGTTCAGGGGAAACAAAAAAAGATGGGGTCTTTTCATTATGAAATGGACATTTGCCTTTTAGATTTTTACCTGCTCTATCGAGTTTAATATAGGAACTTATTACCTCCTCTATACCAAGCTTTTCCTTGATTTTTTCGATATTAGATGATGACATGTTTATGTATTATACACTAAATATGATTTGACTATTTGTATTTTATTATGAATACATTTTTTCGAATTCTTCCTCAGTTATAACCTTAATTCCTAATTGATTTGCCTTATCAAGCTTTGAACCGGCATTTTCACCTGCAACCACATACGAAGTTTTACCAGAAACAGCACTTCCAACTTCACCACCAAGTTCCCTAACAATTTCTTGTGCTTTTGTTCTATCCATTTTGATACTTCCTGTGAATACAAAAGTTAATCCCTTAAATTTACCAGTAGATATTTGATTTTCAACAATACTAATATGTTTCAAAAGATTTTTAATTAATTTTTTATTTTCACTATCTCTAAACCATTCGTATAATGATTTTGCAACTATAGGACCAATGCCATATACAGATTCAATTTGCTCATATTTTGCATTTTGAATATTTTCTAATGTTTTAAAATTATTTGCTATATCATATGAAGTTTCTTCTCCAACCTGTGGAATAGAAAGAGATGCAATGAATCTTGGCAAAGTAATTTGTCTTGATTTATTTATTGATTCCAATAAATTGTCTACTGATTTTTCAGCAAATCTAGGAAGTGAAAGTAAGTCCCCTTTTTTGAGAGTAAAAATATCATCAAAATTTGTTATAAGCCCTTGTTCCAATAATACATCAACTATTCTTGGCCCCATACCGTCAATATTAAAACATTTTTTTGAGACAAAATAATAAAATTTCCTTTTTATTTGTTCAAATGAATTATTTGATACACATCTCCAAGCAACCTGCCCTGGCACGCGCTCAATACTTCCATCACCACCACATGCTGGAACACTATTTGGAAACACATAAGGCTTACTATCATTTGGTCTTAATTCCCTTACAACTTCAACTATATCAGGTATAACGTCACCGGCTTTTTGCAATACCACAGTATCACCTATCCTTATATCCAATCTTTTAATTTCATCTTCATTATGCAATGTCGCCCTTGATACTGTTGATCCCGCAACAGTTACAGGCTTTAAGTGGGCAACTGGTGTAATAACTCCTGTTCGTCCCACCTGCAATACAATATCTAAAACTGTTGTTGTAACCTTTTCTGCTGGGAATTTATACGCCACTCCCCATCTTGGACTTTTGCCTGTATATCCTAAAGCATTTTGAATTTTAATAGAATTAATCTTTATCACTATTCCGTCTAATTCATAATTTAATTTATTTTTATCTTTTACCCATTTATTATAGAAATCTTGAATTTCAGAAATACTTTTACATACTTTTGTATGTTCATTAACTTTAAAACCTAATTGTTTAATATAATCAATTTCTAAATATTGAGTATCGGGTCTATTTATATCCTTTATTGTCCAATTTACATCATATAAAAACGTATCTAGTTTACGACTTGCTGTAATCTTTGAGTCTAATTGCCTAAGTGAGCCAGCCGCTAGATTTCTCGTATTTGCATATTCCTGCTCATTATTTTCCTTTCTTATCTTATTTATTTCTTTTAATTTATCCTTACCCATCCATACTTCCCCCACAACTGTTATATCAATATTTTTATTTAATTTTAGTGGTATGCTTTTTATTGTTTTAATATTTTGAGTTACATCTTCACCAACAAGACCATCGCCTCTTGTTGCAGCCTTAGTCAACAACCCTTCTTTATATGTCAAAATAATCTTTAAACCATCTATCTTTAATTCTGTGCAATATTCTAATCTTTCCTCCTGAATATTTACATCAGATTTCTTAATAAAATTTTTAATTTTATCTTCCCATTTTACTAATTCATCAAAATCAAAAACATCATCAAATGACCATTGCTGTTCCTCATGTGTCACTTTATTAAATTCCTTAAGTGGCTCACCTCCAACTCTTTGCGTTGGACTGTCTGATGTGATTAACTCTGGATTTTGTTTTTCTAAATCTTCTAATTCTTTATACAAAGAATCATAAACAGAATCAGAAATTTCTGGTTTATCTAATACATAGTACAAACATCTATGTTTTTCTAACAATTCTTTTAATTTATTTATTCTGTCTTTCATATCTTTAATAACTATATCTTATCGCTCTTTCAACTCTTTTTGGATTAATTGGACTTTCATTACATACATTACTTGCATTATCCCATCCTGTGTTATACCCCCTTGATTCTATGGTTGTCACAGGTACTAAATTGTTTGAAGCGTCACTCTTATACTCCTGTCTTATTGATACTATAGCACATGATCGATTATCGCTATTTTTAACATGAAATATTGTAGTGTAAGGACCGTATATATCACTATTAAGTACAATCGGTTGTCCGGAAGCATCTCCACAACTTACAAGAGTAGCGAGGGTACTCGTTGCAAATTTACCTTTACTATCCCAATACACAGCACATTCAAGTCCTGTGTCAGCTGCATAAAATGCGTAAACTGACTCTCTAGCAGCTGATGATAGCAAAAATTCTTTTTTACTTATTGTTAATATTGAAATACCAACAGCTAAAACAAGTGATGACACGAGTACAGCAAAAAGTAGAGTATACCCGCGATTATCCTTTATTATATTTTTATTTTTAAATTTCATCATAATTTAACATTAAACATATGACTGACTAAAGTAACATTATTTGGAATATTACCGTTTGTCCAAGTCACAGTTACTGTTACTTTAATTTCATCACTATTTATAGATGTAACTGCACAACTTCTTGTGAACCTCACTAACTCAGTTGTATTTCCACTATTACATATTGAATTTGACCAATTAAGCCTCTTTTGGCTTTTATTGTACTCCATTAACTCTTGCGCCAAAAATGATGCAGTTACTTGATCTCTTGCGTATACGGATGCCGTTAGACCTTTTTGAGCTATTGTAAGTGGTCCTGCTACAGCAATCATAAGTATAGTAATTGCAACAAGCGTTTCAATTATGGTAAATCCTTTTTTGTTTTTAATATTAATAATTTTATTCATATTATATTATTCTTTGTGTGACACTTGTTTTAAGCTCAAAATCAGTTTTATCTTTTTCCTTTATACCTGTATAACCTGAAAAATAAAATTCTGCATAGGGTTGAGTATCCGTATTTATAACTCTGATTGTAGCATTTTGTATTTTAATATCGGGTGAAAGTAATTCAGCATAGTCACTTTGATTGATCGATGCACCACAAAATGTTCCTGTATCAGCTTTCATTAATTTACGTGTACCTGTATTTGTATCAAACTCATATTTATACCCCTTCATTAATATACAACTATCTGAACTATTTGATGAATTAAAAACGATCATCCATGGATCACGTATAGGATCACCTGTAGCTGTAGTACAATCTTTTGGACCATGATTGGCAGTCACAGTATGTATATTATCATCGCAAAAATAATTGCTACCAACTCTCATTTCACGAGACATTGATTCTAAAGCAAAATTTAGATTATTTATCGCAGTCTTTAATGATAATGATTTCCTATTGGCATCCATTATTTTTAATATTGCACCTATAGCAATTAGAGCAACAATAGTAAATATAGCAAGTGAAATTATCATCTCCAATAATGTAAATCCTCTTTGATTATTTTTTTTATTTAGTAATTTCATATATTAATTTGAAACATATATTTGACCAGTTGACCTCACTACTATCTTTTTGGTTACTCCCTCTACCGACGACACCTCTATTTCACCATAGTTATAATTTACAGATATTCCTGATGAGGTTTGAATAAGTGCATTTGGGTTTGGTCTAATAAATACTGTTTTTAATGTATTTACATCTGAGCATGAATTACTATCTGCACCAACACATAATCTACTTATAGAACTTCCCCTTTTAATATTTGTAGTTTTATCTATTCCATTACCAGATAAATTGAAATCTTTCGCACCCTTAACAAAAGTCACCGTATACTGACCGTCAAATGTATCAGTACCTTTAGTATTTAAACCATAAGATTGTGCACTACGTATATTTAAAGCAATATCATATGCAAGATTAGTCAAAAGCACACCATTATTGAAAGCACCGTATTTTGCAACCAATAAAGCAGTCATAATAGCAAAAATACTTACTGTAATCATGAGCTCTATTAATGTAAAACCTTTTTGCTTTATTTTCATAAATTAAAATATTCTAAAAATGGAGTTATATCAATTACTTGGATTTTAAATAATAAAACTAAATACATTCCAAGTATAAGATATGGTCCAAATGGTATCTCGTATCTAGTCTTAACTTTATTAAAGACTATATACATCCATATCACACTAATTATCGCACCAGTCCAGAATGCAAGTGTGATTGCTGATATTCCTGCATTTAATCCAAGTAACCATCCAATACCAAATACTATTTTACCATCACCTAGCCCCATCCACTCCCCTTTTGAAATAACCCATAATAATATAAATGGTAATGCAAGTATTGGACCTGATAATATTTGCATCATGCTTGGAATATTGAGACTTAAATCATTTCCTATAAATAAATGTAACAATGCAAGTAAACTAAATGTATATGAAAGTGAATCAGGAATTATCTTATGTTTAATATCATATATAGTTATTACTAATAAAATTGATGTGATAACTAAATAAAATAAAGTATTTAGGCTACTATAAAAATCAACTGGTGGAAAAACATAAAATATCAAGACAAAAATTATACCTGCAATTATCTCAACAATTGGATATTGCCAAGATATTTTGCTTTTACATTTTTTACATTTACCTTTTTGAAAAAGAAAACTAAATACAGGTATAAGTTCATGCCATGATAAATTTTTACCACAAGAAAAACATTTTGACCTACCGCCCAATGTCATACCAGTATTATATCTAAGCGATACAACATTCAAAAAACTACCTATTATTGCCCCTAGCACAAATGAAAATGTAAGAAAGATACTTGTCATTTATTTTGATTGAACACAATAAACTGGATCCGTACAATCCACAACACCCAAAATAGTTCCATCCAAATCACCATCTGGCATATTTGATGAATTTTCTAATGTTGCTGAGAGTACATAATCAAATCCAGACATTGTGTATCCATAAGCATTGCCCTTGGGGTCTTTAGGAATTATTGAAATAAAAGTTCCAAGATTTACACCCGCACTACAATTAGCACCTGAAGTATCTAATGTAGCTGGATAACTATTACATCTATCAAAATATAATTCTAAGGTTAATTGTAATTGTCCGATATCAGAAATCCTTTTTGCATCTCTCGCTTTTATTTTAGATGATGCTAGATTAGCTGAAACTATTGCTGTTAGTATTCCTATAATTGCTATTACCACTAGTAACTCTATTAATGTGAATGCTTTATTTTTAATTGATTTATTATTTTTCAAAAGTTCTTTTTTCATTACTGTAATTATATCAAGGAAGCACATATAAACAAAACACCCCGGGGTCGTCACTTCTGTGACTTACCCCGGGGTGCATAATGACTGGCGTCAATTGCGTCAGGAAACTTTTCTACCAGCGAGAATTTTCTCGCTAGCTGCTTTCTGCCGCGCGGCATGTTCCTCCTGCAGCTTCTTGACCTCCTCGTAGCTGATTTCGACTCTCTTGCCATTGAGTATTCTGTATAACTTGGCCATAACCTATTAATTTACCGACCTTGAGTCTAATTGGAATGTGCTTGTGGATGCGGTCCCCAAGAATCGCATCGCCATCCCAATGGATGGACCATGTAGACCTTTTTGGTAAACACAGTAACATCTGGACAATCATTATAGCACCATATATTTACGTGTCAAGCAAATATAACTATATGTGGAAAACTAATTTGCACTTGTACTAGTAGCTGTGAGCAATGAACTTCTTGTATAGTTATTTGAAGCATTCCACATCATCCAACTATTTAGTCCTGTATCATATGTCGCAGTGATTTGTGCTCTAACCATTTCGGGGGTATAGTCCACTCTTCCAATACTAAAATCTTGTAACCATGGTCTTAATTTACTTGGAGTTGTGCTCGCAGTTACCGCTCTCTTTACTGCCATACCCATAGCATATTTAATCACTTCATATGGTTTACTTGCGGGACTTTCAAAATTCATAAAACCAGTTGGATAATGTGATGGATAAACCATAGGAGCAACATAATCAAAATGTTCAAGTGCGTATTCTAATATTTGCCCTATTCCTAAATCATCAGTATTAGATGTTGTCATACCAAACAAGTCAGCTGATATTGGAATATTTTTGGCTTTGAATTCTTTTTCTAAAAATGCAAAAAATTCTTTTAATGCTATTGATTTTACTTTTCCTTCACTAAAAGGATACGAAATATCCATCATATCTCCATCTGACGGAAATCTTATATAATCAAAATTCAATTCGTCAAAACCAACCGCGTATGATTCATTACCTATTTCAACAATATAATCCCATACAGGTTTTGCCCCCACATCTAACCAACTAACTCCCTTTCGATCTTTCCATACATTTCCATTTTTGAACTTTACGGCGTATTCTGGTTTTTTATGAACTAAATATGAATCCTGAAATGATGATATTCTCCCAATTACATATATTCCCTTATCATGTAGGCTACCTATAAATTGTTTAATATCCGGAATTCTGTTTTCCTCTGAACCCAAATCACTAATTAATTTATTTTCTGAATGAAATGAAACCCGACCTGTATAATCTTTAATATCTATAACCACTGCATTTAATTCAGTATCATCAATCAGCTTTACAAGATTATCTCTTAATCTTTTATTACCCGCCACCCAACTAGACATATAAATAGCCTTCACTGAATCTGGTGTTTTGATATGAGTAACTGAAAATGGAGGTGGTAAAGATATACTGATAGCAGCATTTTGTTCAGCTTTGTATATATCACTTTCAAAAGGGAATTTTTGTATTCCGACAACTGTCGCAATTAACAATGATATTCCTATTGTGTAAGCGATATATCTCATTTAAGCATTTGTATTTTGATTATCATTTTCTGTAAATACTGAAGATGAGGAATTTGAATTTGATTTTCTTTCGTGTGGAAGATTATATGATATACCAATTATTAATATTCCTGTTATTACAGCAATAATTTTGTACCAGTCAGCTGGAAAACCAGCAAAAAGAAATACAATAACCCAGGCACCCAACAGACATAACCATTGTCTCTTTGACATATTTTTTAATTTTAAATTATTATTGCAATAATTATACTATATAAATTGAAGTTTATCCTAAAATGTGGATACTATAACTACGAATTCTCCTTTTTGTTTATTTGTATCTGTTTCTAAAATATTTAAAATATCATCCGCATTTCCTTGAATTACCTCTTCATATATTTTTGTTATTTCTCTAACAATCGTTATTTTTTTATTTGAATCTTTCAAAAATTCCCTTAGAGATTGTAATGTTTTAATTATTCTATGTGTTGATTCATAAAAAATAATAGTTCTCTGTGAATCACGAATTTCATTGAATATTGTTTCTCTACCCTTTTTGTGTGGCATAAATCCTAAAAATATAAATTCATGACTTGGAACTCCAGAAATTGAAATAGCGGTAGTTAATGCAGATGGACCTGGCACACCTATAATCTTTAATTCACCATTTTTGATCTCATCACTGAAATTTTTTCTTACTTCACTTATAAGCATTGAGCCAGGGTCTGAAATACCTGGAGTACCAGCATCAGTTACTAAAGCAATATTTTTACCCTCTTTTATTTTTTCAAATATTATTTCAACCTTAGCTTCACCACTTTGTGCATGATAACTCATCATTTGAGTATTAATATTGTACTTTTCAAATATTCTTTTTGTAACTCTAGTATCTTCACATAGCACAATATCAACTTCCCCTAAAATCCTTATTGCTCTTAGTGTTATATCCTCAAGATTTCCAATAGGTGTACCGATTACATAAAAAGTAGACATAAATATATAATATACTACACTATCTATATGGCAAGCTTAGTATACATAGCAAGGGATATTGAAAGGGCTTTGGGAGCAGAGCCTATTGGTGATTATTATATTATTACAAATAAGACTAGTTATTCAGTATCAATTAAAAATAAATACAATGAAAATGTTTATCTAATTGATAAGGGTGAAATACTGGATACATTTGAACTTTTGTCTTTGGATGAAGTTCAAGAAATAATAAAAAAATTAAATGCAGATGTTTTGGTATTTAAAAACACAATTCATATACAGCAATATTGTAAAGAAAAAAACATAAAACTACTTAATCCCGATGCAAATTTATCAGAAAAAGTTGAAAACAAAATCACTCAGGTGTCTTGGCTTTCTGAATTATCATCATTACTTCCTAAACATTTTATATCTACAGTTAGAGAAATCGATGAAAATAAATTAGTAGAAAATAAAGTATTGATTTTTCAATGGTCTCATGGACATACAGGAAATGGAACTATTTTGATTTCAAATATAAATGAATTAAATGATTTAAAAAAGAAATTCCCTTATAGAGAAGTCAGGGTAACAGAATACATAAAAGGCCCAATGTTTACCGCAAATATTGTAGTTACAGATACTGTAATATTACTTGGAAATATTAGTTATCAAATTACTGGAATGCTACCTTTTACCGAAAATGCTTTTAGTACAATAGGAAATGACTGGAGTGTTCCGCATACTATTTTGACTGAAAATCACATTAAGTCTTTTGAATCAATTGCAGAAAAAGTGGGGCAAAAAATGCAAAAAGAAAATTGGCGAGGGCTTTTTGGTATTGATGTTATATACGATGAAGAAAGAGATGAATTAAAATTAATTGAAATAAATGCAAGACAACCAGCATCAACAACTTATGAATCACAGCTTCAAGCAAAATTTAAAATTCATGGAATACCAGGATCAACAGTATTTGAGGCACATGTAAATGCTCTATTAAAAAATGGAAAAGTATTACCACTTATACCCATAAATGACGGCGCACAAATATTGCAAAGAGTGACAAAGTTAACTCGTAAAGTTGATACAAGTAAACTCACAAATGCAGGATATAAAGTAATACAATATGATGAAATAAAAGATAATTCTGATCTAGTAAGAATACAAAGCGATAAAGGTATCATGGAAGTTCATAATAAATTTAATAAGAGAGGAAAAGAAATAATTACTCTAATCTAAATAAACCAAGACAATCTCCTTACTTCGGTTGTAGATTTCTTTGCTCTCGTATGTGTGTAGTTTTCTTCTCCTTGTTTATCATTTTCTATCCATCTTTGTTCAACAATATTTTTATTTATATCGACTATTTCTATTTTACCTTCATGTATACCGTGACCGTATTCACCATCAGTTGGCCATGCTATTGAATGTGTATAGTGCAATATTGTAGGAATAAAGTTTTGATATTCGATTTGGTAAATAATCAAAACATGATCTCTTTCTTTTCCTGATACATCGTTACTATTTGTCATTGTAATAATGTCACCGACTTGAATATCTTTTGTATGAATACTTATACTATTATCGTTATGAGCAAAAGTTCTAACATCAGTGTTTTCGATAGGCCTTATTTTTGATTTTATTTTTCCCAAAAATCCACCAGCAAAAGGAAACGCCAAATGCTTATCTATTGTGCCCTTGCCTTTATTTTTTGATTCCTCATTTAAGATGTAGTATGCATAACCTGAGCAATCTATACCAATATCATTGTCTACTAGTATTTTTTTTAAATCCTCTGAGTCAATTTCTTTTGAATTTATTTTATTTAATATCAAAATATGCTCAATTTCAGAAAAAATTTCTTTAGGACTTCCCTTGCCAACATTTACCCTAAGTGCTGCCCTTTTAGAACCTCTGCGATTATTGAAATACGGAATAGAACAAATAGCGTTGCCGATACGGAATTCTTTATACTGTGCAATGATATCCATTGCATCTTTTGATAGTAATTTTGTATTCATATTGTATGTAATATACTATCATATTTTAACTAGAATAATCACTAGTTTTATGATATTCTAATTTGCATGATAAGCATACTTGAAGGATCAGCAAACCTTTCATATATATTGAGTTTTTCCGTTTGGGCTTTTATTGTAGCCTTATTATTTTCTCCTGTACTAATTCATTTTTTGTATAAATATAAGGTTTTTAAGGGACAAAAAGTTGAATTAAAAAATATAGACTCACAAAGAGGAAAGGATAAAACTCCAGTAATGGGAGGATTGCTGGTTATATTAACTGTCGCAATTATTACTTATTTATATAATTGGTCTAGAAGTTATACTTGGGTACCCATAAGTGTCATGCTTATATCTGCATCACTTGGAGCTATTGATGACTTATTAAATATCTATGGAGCAGAAAGAAGGTCAAGGAAATTGTCTCAAATATTTACCCTAATAAAAGTTCACAAGGAATTCAAAATGAGACTTTGGTATATCATCACATTGCCATGGTCAATATTTAAAAGAACATCAGTATGGCTTGGCTCAAGAACAAATCGAGGTATTTTTGTTCATGAAAAATTATTTTTGCAATTTATAGCTGGATCAATAACTGCCTGGTGGATATATGACAAACTTGGCACAGCTTGGCATTATTTATATTTACCTTTTGGTCATGATTTTTATTTAGGATTTTATATTATACCCGTCATAATCCTTATTGTTATGTTTACAGCAAATGCAGTTAATATTGGTGATGGAATGGATGGACTTGCGGGTGGTATGCTTATTTCTTCTTTTAGTGCACTTACAATACTAAGTTGGTTAAATGGTTTTGGTGAAATCGCAGCATTAAATGCAACAGTTGTGGGTGCGCTCGCTATATATACTTATTATAATATTAAACCAGCGAGATTTATGATGGGTGACGTAGGTTCATTGGGTTTAGGTGCACTCTTTGCCGTAAACACAATAGCAATCGGTGAAATTGGATCAATATTTTTCTTAGGATTTTTATTTTATATTGAAGCGTTTAGTGTATTGGTACAGGTTGCCGGTAAATATATTTTAGGTAAAAAAATATTTAAAATGGCACCAATACATCACCATTTTGAATTAAAAGGCTGGAGTGAAGAAAAGACCATAATGCGTTTTTGGATTATACACTTTATCTTTGTAGTATTTGGAGTTTGGCTTGCATTACAATAATTTCTTTATGAAATATTTACATTGGAAAGAAGAAAAAATAACAGACGCAACGCCAGAATTTATATCAAAAATGTATGATAGCGGATATGTATTTACAAGAATACAAAAAGGCATAATGCATCAAACAAGAAGCGTTAGAGTTAATTTAAATAAATTTGATTTATCTAGTGAAAATAGAAGGATTTTAAAAAAAGGTCAGGAAGTGTCTATTGATATTCATGATATCCCCTACAATAATTATGATTGGAAAATAGGTAAAATAGCAAAAGACTTTTACGATACAAAAGCACCTGGAGATTTTTCGGTAAACAAAATAAAAGAGATAATCACCACAGATCATAATTTTAATACCCTGATAGATTTCAATAAAGTAGGTTATACGATATGCTATATGAATAATGAAATATTACATTATTCATATCCATTTTATGATTTAAACAATTCACCAAAAGATATGGGTTTGATTATGATGACCAAAACTATTTCAGAAATGAAAACACGCGGATTAAAATATGTATATCTTGGATCATTACAAAGGACAAATGATACATATAAATTACAATTTGGAGGTATGGAATGGTTTGATGGAACAAAGTGGAGTGAGGATTTGGAGGAGGTTAAAAAGATACTATTACCAATTCACGAATAGAGTTCGCTGTGACTGCCGATTGCATATAATAAACATGCATCCTTATTTATTTTTTTATATATCACTCTTATATCACTAGTAATATTGATGCTTCTATATTCTGAATAGACTCCATGTAATTTATGGTTATTAAGTATTGGATTATATTCATCATCCAAGAAAAAATCTAATTTCTTACTAAAATTACTTTTATCCTTTTTAGAAAGCTTTTTAAATGATTTTTTGAATTTACTAGAATAAGCTAAGAACATTATTATTTACCCGATAAACTTTTAATAAAATCCTTACTACCCTTGTGAAATTTTATTTTCCCCTCATTAAGTTCTTTATCTGTCTCCTCAATTATTTTTCTAAGATATGGGGACGGGTTATAGGAAGCAGAAAAGACTACTTCTCTATCCCTAACGAATTGCCTGAGAAATGAATTAATAACTGTACTCAATGGCACACCAATCTCTTCAGCAACCTCTTGAGCTGTATCTTTTATTACTTTATCCGTTTTAATTGTTAAAAGTGTTTTCATAAATTTATATACCAAAGTATATACAATGGTATGATTTAGTCAAATATCATTTGAATTATAATAATATCAATTCATGAAGCACACTCCTCAACACAGACTTTGTCAATAGCACTTCATTCACTTTTTTACCTTATAATAAACTCATGTCATCACCAAAACACATACATATAGTCGGCATAGCCGGTGTAGCAACAAGCGCTATCGCTATTGCTTTTCATAAAACTGGATGGAAAGTTACAGGTTCTGATAAGGGATTTTTCCCTCCTGTTTCAACCGAATTAGAAAAAAATAATATTTCATTTTATGCTGGTTGGCATCCTGAAAATATTGCAAATTTTGAAAAAAAGCCTGATCTCATAATGACCGGTGGAAGTGGAACAAGCGCATCAAATCCTGAAGTTATTTATGCAAAGGAAAATAATATTCCAGTGTATGACTATCCTCGAATTCTTGAAAAATATTTCATTAAAAAGAACTCTATCGTGACTGTTGGAACCTGGGGGAAAACCACTTCTTCTTCCCTGCTTTCATTTATCTTAATTCAAGCAGGTATGGATCCATCGTATTTTACTGGAGGTCTTTCGCTTTCACATGACACTGGTGCTATTTCAGATAGCGATTGGAGTGTTGTTGAGGGTGATGAATATCAAGTCTCTATTTCTGATAAAAGACCGAAGTTTGTTTATTATGCACCAACACATTTGCTCCTGACATCTGTTTCTTGGGATCACGCTGACCTTTACCCCACAGAAGCAGATTATTTTAAGGTTTTTTATGATTTAGTTGAAAAGCCTAATCTGATTGTTGCTTGTAATGATGACGCAGGTGTAAATACGGTAATCAAAAATAGTAAGAAAAAAATAATTACATACGGTAAAACTGAGGAAGCAAATTATTATTTTCATTCTATTTCACATAATAAGGACGGACTTAAATTTAAAATTAAAAGTGCTTCAGAAGAATACGATATTCAAACACCAATGCTCGGACGTTTTAATGCCGAAAATATCACTGGGGTCTTTGCGATGGCAAAAGAAATCGGAATTCCAACAGACAAAATAATAAAAGCGATTTCTGATTTTAAAGGAATCAAAAGAAGATTTGAAAAAAGACTCGAAACGGATATTACTGTTTTTGATTGTCATGCACCCACAGCTGAAAAGGCAATGTCAATACTCGAAAGTCTCAGAGAGGTTTATAGCAAAAACATAATTGCAGTTTATGAACCAAATATAGGAGGTAGACAGAGAAGTTCGGCTTCAATGTATGACAATGCTTTCAAAAATGCAGATGTTGTAATAATTCCTCGCCTAAGTAAATTAAAAATAGATGAAAAAGCTACAGAACAACCAATGGAAGGAAATGAATTGGCTTCAGTTATTTCAAAAACACATTCTAATACAAAATTTATTGAAAACGATGAACTTGTTATAAAAACATTAGTTGAAATTGCAAAAAAAGACGATGTAATCGTCTATCTTGGTTCGCACGGTTTTAGAGGAATGATCGAAGAAACTATTACTTCCCTTCGTCAACAATTGAAGTAGCAACTGTATCACTTTCTATTTTATCTACTGATAATGTTATACCGCAATGATTGCACTCTATAACCATACCTTCGTTTAGCTTTGGATATCTTGTAATATCTATTTCATTTTTACATTCTGGACAAATTGATTTCATATTTTTTATATTATTTAATTAATTCTAATATTACATAAAATGGTGTAATATATCAATATGCTAACAAAACAAGATGAGTACAAAGATTTAGCAAAAGTCTTGGGTATTAACAAATTAATACTTAAAAGAGAAGACTTGCACCCATACGGTTCTCATAAAGGCAGATCAATTCCTAAAATGATTGATTTGTATTTATCGAAAGGTATTAGGCATTTTGCTATTTCTTCATCTGGTAATGCAGCTCTCGCGGCGGCATTTTATATAAATAAATTAAATTCAGAAAATAAATTAGGCGAAAATGAAAAAATTAATTTAAATATACTTGTCGGTCAAAATATAAATAAGAAAAAACTACACAAAATAGAACCTTTTAAAAGCGAAAATATAAATATAACAATGCATGATAGACCATTGCAGACATTGTTTAATATTTTAAAAGATCAAAATATAGTCGGACTTAGACAATCAACAGATGATAATGCCCTTTTGGGTTATAGAGAATTAGCAGAAGAATTAGAAAAAATAAATGATCTTGAAGCTATTTTTATTGGGACATCATCTGGCACAACAGCACAAGCATTGGCAGAATACTTTATACAAAAAAATAAAAAAGTTGAAATTCATATAGTTCAAACAACTTCTTGTCATCCTATAGCAATTAATTATGTGGATTCAGTACAGGAAGAAATATCAGTAGCAGATGCAATAGTAGATCAAACTGCAATTAGAAAAGATAAAATTATTGAATTAATAAATAAATGCAATGGATCAGGATGGATTGCGACAAATGAACAAATAAAAAGCGCCGAAGAAATGACCAAAAAATACGCAAATCTTGAAATTTCAAATAATAGTGCATTATCAATCGCTGGTCTTATGCAAGCAGTTTACACAGGAAAGGAATGGGCTGGATCAGTAGTTTGTGTTATATGTGGTGATTAGTTAGAGATTTCTAATCGCTCTTACAAATACTTCCCCTCTATGTTTGCGTGAATTATAAATACCCACAGCATCAAATGCTGGACTAAATAATACAATGTCACCTTTGCTTGAATTATTGAAAGCAATTGATACAGCATCATCTATATCAAATGCATGGAGTACATTGACTTCATTTATTTTGTCTATAACACTTCTATATCCAATGGTTCCACTTCCTGGTAATACAATTATATTTTTTACATAATTTGATAATTCCTTTAATAAAAAATTATAGTCATGACCTGTATATGAACCACCTATTATAATAGAAATATTTTTATTATTTGATAATGATTTTAATGCCAAAATAGTTGAATGTGGTGATATGGATGAAGAATCATTATAAAACTCTATACTATTAACCTTCTTTATGGCTTCAATACGTCCTTTAAGACCCAAAAAGCCCTGTATAACCTCTTTTGCTATGTCTTTTGATACCTTGAACAATTCACTGGTTTGTAGGGCTAAAGAGGCATTTTCCCTGTCATAAGCAACCTTTCTATGTGAAATCCAATCACTTGGAATACTGCTACTTCTTGTCCTTAATATCTTTGCCCTAATTTCAATTTCATCCTTAACTAAATCGATAACATTATCAGAGGCAATAATAAAGTTATTGTATGTTTGGAATTCTAATATTTTTGAAGAGATCTTTGATGTTAGTACTGCAACATGAGGACTAATACGAATTTCATGATAATAAGGTATGAGATTTTCTTGAATGCGAACAATAACAACATCGCCTTTTTTAATCTTTTTTAAGTGTGTGAGTACGCCATTTGATGTATCTGAGTCAATAACAAAAAGCCCCTGATCCTCATAATCAACAAAAGACTTTTTAAGCATTTGATGTATCAAATGAGCAACTGTGCTTTTACCGTACACACCAAGAACACCGATGATTGTAACTGTTGGAACTAATTTAAAAAATAATATCTCAGCATATTCAATCTGTATACCTGCCTCAATTGCCTTTTTAAGGAAATGAGATTTTTTAGAGATATCAGAGGAAAGTATTATGAGATCCGAATCAAGTAAATCATTTTGATTTATCTTCCCATAACTAACTTTATTCAAATTTAAATCAATTAAATCTGAGGCGATATCTTCTAACTTTGATTCACTTCTCATATCATACACAGAAACAATTGATTTATTTTTTGCAAGAAACTTTATATCAGCCAACATCTCTCCATGTGGACCTAGTCCTATTACTGATATTTTTTTATCTTTAAAAAAGTCTTTGTATATCACAATATCATTATAGCAAATCGTAATCTTTAATTGATTTTGGATTAACGATCAGACCTTTTACCTTTATTAATTCCTGTAAAAGCGCCTGCATTTTTATCGTTTCCTCATCGCTTATATTTTCAAACATAGCAAATGAAGCGAACTTTCTCAAGAAAAGATTATACACATCATTAAAATACTTTTCTAGCAAGTCTACATCATGTAATTCAATTTCTCCGTCTTTTATCATTTCTATATTATTTGGTCTTTTTACACCTTCAAAATATAGGAAATCATCAGACAAAATGCCCTGAATAATAGGTATATTCATTGAATATGTTTTCATATTTTTTATTATTTAATAATTAGCTTTTATATTTTCGTAATTATTTCTAGTAATTATTATGTGATCTAGTATTCTAATACCCAATATCTTCCCTGCTTTAATCAATTGTTCTGTTATCTCAATGTCTTGTGTGCTTGGAGTACTAACATCTGATGGATGATTATGAGCAAGTATAATAGCAACCGCCCCATACTCAATCGCTGGACGGAATACTTCTCGAGGATGTGCTATGTTTGAGTTTATTGTTCCAACTGAAATCAATTCATCATGAACAATACGATTATGGCTATTTAGATATAGACCGCGGAAATGCTCCTTTGAGAGATTTTTCATATCACTTAAATATCCGAAAGCGTCTTCAGCTGTACGAATAGTTACAAAACCTCTAGAATTATGTGAGTAGTATCTCCTGCCTAACTCACCACATGCTACAATTTGGCATGATTTAACGATTGGAATATTTGACTCTTCTGATAATCTTTTTGGATTTCTTTCTTCTATTATACTTTTTTCACCATAATCTCTAACAAGTCTATTGACCATTTCGAGCACACCCTCTGATTTTGTGCCTGAATTTAAAACAATTGCCATTAACTCTTGTAATGATAATGTTTCTGGACCGTATTTGATTATCTTTTCCCTTGGTTGCTCATCCCTTGGTATATCATGTATTTTTAGAACATACTCTTTATTGATATTATCTAATACTAAATCAGTATTTATATTTTTGTATTTAATAAATTTTTAATTTTATTTTAATAATTTATAGCCATATTAATTATTACTCAAACAAAAAATGCCCACAAGAGCATTTTTTGTAAAAATTTTATCAAAATTTTATCTTATGTGGATAACTTGTTTTGATTTATCAAAACAGAAATCCCCTTGTGGGATAACTGGGATAAGTAATACTATATTGTCTCAATCAACATCATATTTGTCTCCAAAACCTTACCGAAAGGCATTCCTGATGCGATCACCACCTTATCACCCTTTGCTGCTAATTTTGATTTAATAGCTGTCTTTCTAACTACTGACATTATCTGTATGATACTTGAAAACTTTGGTACCAACACTGCATAACATCCAAATGTTAATGCTAGTTTATTTGCTGTTGTTTGATTTGAAGTTAATGCAATTATTCTTTCTGCTGGCTTATATCTTGCTATCATTCTTGCTGTTCTTCCTGATTCTGTTAATGCGACTATAAACTTTGCCTCAACACCATGTGATGCTTGTACTGCAGATTGTGATGTTATATCTGTTATACCGTGTAGATCTTGGTATTCTGCTATTACGTCTTTTGTAAATACTTCTTTTTCAACTCTCAATGCTACACGTGTCATCATTGAAACTGCTTCAACCGGGAAATCTCCGAGTGTTGTTTCTTCTGAAAGCATTATTGCGTCAGTTCCGTCAATTATTGCATTTGCAATGTCTGAAACTTCTGCACGAGTAGGTACTGGACTCTTTATCATTGATTCCAACATTTGTGTTGCTGTTATAACAGGCTTTCCTACTGCATTACATTTTTGTATAAGCATTTTTTGTACCAATGGAACTTCTTCTGCTGGTATTTCAATTGCCAAGTCTCCACGTGCAACCATAAGACCATCAGAAAGTTTGATAATTTCATCGATATTTTCCAATGCTTCTGGTGTTTCAATCTTTGCGATAATTCCAGCCTTACTCTTTACCTTATCAAGTATTCCTCTTAGCTCTGTAATATCTGAAGGTCTACGTACAAATGAAAGAGCAATAAAATCGACTTTATTTTTAATTCCAAATTCTAGATCCGCACGATCTTTTTCTGTGATTGAACTTATAGATAGATATGCACCTGGAAGATTTACTCCTCTTTTATTTTTGATTTCACCACCGACAATAACCTTAGTAATAACATTATTACCCTTTATATCTGTAATTTGTAATTTCTTTTTACCATCATGCAAAAGAACATAACCACCAACTTTTACTTCCTTTGGTAATAATGGATAGTTTACATATACTCTTTCCTCATTTCCCATTACCTTATCTGTTGTTAGGGTAAATGTCTGTCCCTCTTTTAAAACAATTAATCCTTTTTCAAATTCACCAATTCTAATCTTTGGTCCTCCAAGATCTTGAAGTATGGCTATATTTTTACCTGTCTTTTCAACTACCTTTCTTAGATTTTCGACTCTGTTTTGATGTTCAGCAAAGTCTCCATGAGAAAAGTTAAGTCTCATTACATTCATTCCTGCATCAACAAGATCCTTTAACTTTTCTACCGTTTCAGTTGCTGGACCTATAGTACAAACTATCTTTGTTTTCTTGCCGTTATTCATTTTCTTATTGAAATTAATATTACTTATCTATAAATATATGGTTAATAATACGAAATGACATATTACTATAAAATACGTCATTTTGCAAAATAGAATTATTATTTAATATATTTCTTATTTATTGTAATTGAAAAGTAACCTAATGAAATAAATAAGAATCCAAGAATAACTAAAGAGACAGGCCAGCCTATTGAGTTTGCAAAATATTCATTTGTTATATAAGAAGCAAAAGCAAGCAAAGATACAGTACTAGCGATCAATATAATTAAACTTCTAACATATATTGATAACGCGAAGCTAAAAATAACAAGTATTAGGAAAAATATTTGCCAAGGTAATGATCCAAATATCTCTGAAAATGCAGATCCGAGTAGACCAATAATACCTAATAAGTTTAGCGGCTTAATTAGAACCGCATTCCAAGTATCTTTAAATGAATATGATAACAATAAATAAACCGCACCGATAACCATTGTTAGATAAACATAAATATGTGTTTCTGGACCAAGATAAGATCCCAATGTCGCACTAAGTATTGAATATAATAGAGCAGAACCATTTAAAATAGCGAGTAAGGTTAATCTTGTATCTTTAAGACGGGTGTTAAGTGAAAGATAAAGGAAAAATATAGTTCCAAGAGAAAGAACTAATGGCCATACTGAATGTCTATAACCATATGAATAAATATTTATATATTGAATATAAACCGCTATCTGTATTCCAAAAACACCAAACAGATTAAGTATTCTTACAAGCTTATCATTCCATCCATTTTTAAATGAATATGCTAAAAACATATACGACATACCTATAATTATAGTAAGATATGCGTACAAATTATAATAACTATTTAACATTCCTTTTGTGATAGCTTCTACCAAAAGATAGATAAATGCTGTCCCATTTGCGATAGTAAAGAAAGTCAAAATAACACTTTTATGTATTGAATTTATTATTAAATAAAATGCAAAAATTAATCCAAAAGTAATCGCTAATGGCCATTCTGGTGGTTGTCCAGTACTAAACTCCATAAGAGTTACAAGAGCACCTCCAGGTATTAACATTCCTCCAATAAAATGGAATATTTTACCAACATCACTCTCTTTATTACTCTTATGTAAAAGTGATCCACCACCAGTAATAACTAGACCCATTCCGAGAGTAATCAATATTCTTCCAAATGATCCTATGTAATACCATATTTGATAAGTAAATAAGATAACCCCAACGATAACAATAATTGCACCCAAAACATATAGTAACTTTGTAACAGAACTTGATGTAATAGCTGTTGAGTTTTTTAAAGGTAATTCACTTTTTATAGCATTAATTTTAGAAAGATTCACCACTTCATCGTGATTAATCTCGCCTGTATTAATTTTATTTGAGAGCTCATTTAATAATTGTTCTTTATTCATAAAAATATTTTATTTTAAATATTAATTTCTATCTGGAATTACCCAACCTAAAAATTTAAAGTTATTTTGATAATTATATCTATCGTTAATATCAATTAAATTTAATTTTGACTTACTCTTACCTTTTGTAAGGTAATAACCATAAGATGAATAACCGCCACCCACAAAAGGAAATATAAAATAATCACCTCTTCTGTCGTATGAACTAGAAATGGTAATTTGATCAGGGGAAGTTAATAAATCACTCAAAGTCATGATTTGAGCCTCTTTTAAAGATATTTCCCTACTTTCATTTTTTTGGGTGTCATGAAAAAAAATATGTTCTGAATATTTTTCGATAGAAACATCTTTATCATCTTTACCATTTTTATTCACTAATAATTTACCGTCAACAACAGAATATATTTCTTTTGAATAATCATTACAGTTATATGGATAGTGATTGTTATTATCCATGCACATTGAATAAATAAAATTATAATTAGTCTTTATAAAAGCTGAAGGAATATAAGTTACACAAACAACTACAACAATTAGTATTATCGGTAAGGAAAAAGCCAAAAACAATGCGAAATTATCTTTTAAGATTTTTTTCATATTAACGATATTATAACACAAATTAGATTTATATTCTATATTTGAATCATTAATCTAAATATATATACATTATCCTTTGTGCGCGTGCTAGGATTCGGTCACAAAAATTTTAGTATATATCTATCCTTGAGGTAATTTTAATTCTCCAATACCTTCAACCATATCTCTTATCTTATCAGAAAATTGTGGATAGGCAGTTACACTAGCTTCGAATCTAAGATCCAGCGTCTTACCATTACCATCCATAAAATATAGGTCTGTAATATGTTTAAAATCACCTGTGTATGCTGCAATATGATAGATTCGTGTGCTATTTTCCATCTGAATACTGATCATGTCCTTTGTGGCTTTATTAAGTATTATCTCACTAATTATCATTTCATTCTTTGGAATATCATTTATCATAGTAAGATAAATATTTTCAGCGTTATTTGATTCGGTGCTTGTACTTACATCATATATAATATCTGAAAAATCATCATAGTTTTCCCTTACCTTAGGGGTAAATTTCATACCCTCAGATCCGTATTTACCCATTACCCAATTATTGGCGAGCCAATTTGGAACAGACCATGCAAACGCACCATGAGCGAAATACCCCACTATATTACTAATATTTTGATCTCTCTTTTCTTCAAATAAATACGAGTACTTACCTTGAATATTTGTTGTTGATGCCGTAATACCATCATATGTCGGTGCAACATTTCTAATTCTAAAAAATTTTTGCTGAGAATCAATTACCTCAGAAAAACTCTCACCAGACTTATGAACTTGTGGGGTCTGTTCAACTATATTTGTTTTTGATATCTGAATTAAATCCGTGGTAGTTGTGGCTATTTCATTAACTACACTTTGCTTATTTACAAAAGAAATATAGTGAATAGAACCAATCAACAAAAATACAATAACTACTAGTAGGAAAATCACAGTATAAAGTATTTTATTTTTCATTGTGCGCGTGCTAGGATTCGAACCTAGGACCCCACCAGTATCAGTGGTGTGCTCTACCAACTGAGCTACACGCGCATACATTAAATCCCGTATTTACCGTCAAAATATATCAAAAATCATTACTAATAGCAATTATAAAGTTTAAAGGTCGCGAGTGTAAGTCGCGACCTTTGTTTGTGTTTGTTCATTTGTTTGTTTTTTCTACCAAGGGGTTACGATACTGATAGCAAGACTTGTTATTGGTAATGTCACAAATGCTATAAACATAAGTGCACAGAACACAACCTTTGACGCAGGCTGTCTGTCAAACCAGTTAATAACTCTCCTCCAAATTGGCTTTCTGGAGAGAAAATTATCACCGCCTAGCAATAGTACCCCTTGTAAAGGAGATAACGATGAGCTTTTCATACCTTTAACTTTATACACCCTAATATTGATTATGTCAAATAAATTAAGTTATTAATCATTAATAAAAAAGCACCCAGCATGGTCAATGCGGGTGCTTGTTATCATCGGAGGATGATGTTTATTTAGTGAACTCCATCATCGGAATGATCGTAGAGGTCAAACTTAATTCTCATTCTACCATCAATTGGTAACTTACCCTTTTTCGGTAGTAAATACCCTACATGATTATCTCTAGGCAGCATGATTGCTCCAAATCCATGCTGAAATCCTTTACTTACTAGTGAGGGGTACTTCGTTTTCCATTTCTCATGCTCATCTTCAGGATGAATACAAAGAGAAAAATTAGACGAACTTCCTCCTCCCTGCATTGAATTAATGTGAAGTGTTGGGATATCAAATCTCCAAGTGGCTACCCTATGTTGCTGGTCACGAGGAATACATCCAAGAACATCATTTTGTCGTTCCCCGTGAAGTAGCATTCCAAATAAGTAGCGTCTGACAGCGACAATATTATTCTGATCACTGTTATAAAGCCGTAAAAGGACTTCATCGCGTGCTCCATAAGACAATACTTTTGTTAAACACCCATCACCCCTCCACCATTTTGTAGCGTTATAGCTCTGCATGAGACCTTGAAATCTATTTTCGTGGGAAAATCTTGTAGTCTTTTCCCATTCAGACAAGTTTTCCTCAAGATCAGGCAATATACTATAGAGTTTACTTAACACATCATCAGTGTGTTTAGCATGTCGATTTCGAGCAAACTTCTCCAGATCATCAACAGAGTGTGTAAGACCCCATATAATCATTGGTAATGTGATATATGGATCAAAGATGACTGCTGTGACTGGTGTAGTCTGATCTAGTGGAAATGATTCACCTTCAATCGTTTTTCCATATACTAGTGCATTGTACAATTCACTATAAGCATGTTCATGACCATCACGCCTAAGCTTAGCCAACAGACTCAGCATAACCCCAACACTTTTACCATGATCGCTCCAGTCGCTTACCACCTTAGATGGTAGTGTGTTCACTCCTAAAAATGAATAGGAAGATTTACGGAAATACCGCCTACAATATTTAAACGCATTATTATCGGTAAGTTTTTCGCGAAGCAGTTCCAACTGCTTCTCTCTACTTTTTTTACTAGGTGCAAAGACTCCAGGCAATTGATTCATAAAAAAATCCATCTGAAGTGACATCTCTTGCGAGATTGCCGATTGTCTAATCTATCTCTTGCGACATAGATGAGGACTGTAAACCACCATACACACGTATAGTGAAATCCATTAACATAGTACTCTCATATAAATATTTGTAAATACCAAAACAAAAACCACTCTTTTGGAGTGGCTTTTGTTAATATTAACTGTTCTTTATTTTGTTCCGTTCATCCGGTCAGTATCTCTATAGAGGATACCGACCTATGTCCTTTATCTCGCGGACTGAGTGTTCACTTTTAGGATGTAGAACAATAATCCTTGTTTATCTTACGATAAAAATCGACTCGGTTAGAAATATTTACGCCGAAGCAATAAATAATTTCGTATGATCAAATTGAAATAATCCACGAGCAGCTTCCGCTACCCGTGCCTTGTTACGACTTACTCCCTGTCATTGAGCTTACCTTAGGCCACGACAAGCGTAGACTTCGGGTATTCCCAACTCCCTTGAGTTGACGGGCGGTGAGTACAAGACTTGAGAACGTATTCACCGCAGTATAGCTGACCTGCGATTACTAGCAATTCCAACTTCATGAGGTCGAGTTGCAGACCTCAATCCGAACTGGGGATAGCTTTATAAGGATTTGCTCCATCTTTCGACTTTGCGTCCTGTTGTACTATCCATTGTATCACGTGTGTAGCCCAGGGTATAAGGGACATGCTGACCTGGCGTCATCCTCACCTTCCTCCCACGACGCAGCAAACAATTTTACAGAGGTTAGGAAAAATTGGTTCACATCACTTGCGTGCGTAGTAACTTTTTATATCTCTTACGAGCTATAAAAAGTTCTCCGCACCGGATGTTCACTCAATTTTTCATCATCTCAACAAAATTCCGCACTGTGTCGTGGGCAGTCTCGCCTGACAAATATAACAGACAACGAGGGTTGCGTTCGTTACCCCACTGAAGGGAACAACTCAAGCCACGAACTGACGACGGCCATGCATCACCTGACTAACTGTCTTGCGACGCCAAAAGTTTCTTCTTGGCTTCAGCTAGATTAAACCCTGGTAAGGTTCTTCGTTTATCATCGAATTAAACCACATGATCCACTGCTTGTGCAAGTCCCCGTCTATTCCTTTGAGTTTTAACCTTGCGGTCGTACTACCCAGGCGCTTCTCTTAACGCGTTAGCTACGCCACTCAGAGGGTCGATACTCCGAATAGCTAGAGAAGATCGTTTAGGGCGTGGACTACTGGGGTATCTAATCCCATTCGCGACCCACGCTTTCTTGTTTCAGTGTCAGGAGTGCTCTAGTCTGCTGCCTTCGCTTTTGGTGTTCCCCATAATATCAACGCATTTTACCGCTACACTATGAGTTCCGCAGACCTCTCGCATCCTCTAGTCATACCGTTTCCCTTGCATGCCCCCGGTTAAGCCGAAGAATTTAACAAGAGACTAATATAACCACCTACACAACCTTTACGCCCAATGATTCCGGATAACGCTTGAGGCACTCGTATTACCGCTGCTGCTGGCACGAGTTTAGCAACCTCTTATTCGCCAAGTACTATCAATAAACTTTCTCCCTGGCAAAAGAACTTTACATGCCTAAGCACTTCATCGTTCACGCGGCGTCGCTCCGTCAGACTTTCGTCCATTGCGGAAGATTCTCGACTGCGGCCACCCGTAGGTGTATGGACCGTGTCTCAGTTCCATCGGTGGGGGTCACCCTCTCAGGTCCCCTAGGCGTCATAGCCTTGGTGAGCTTTTACCTCACCAACTAGCTGATACCGAGCAGGCTCATCTTGAAGCGATAAATCTTTAGTCTTTCGACACCATCAAGTATTAACTCATCTTTCGATGAGGTATTCCTGACTTCAAGGTTGATACCTACTTATTACTACCTCGTCTGCCACTGACTATATATTGCTATACAGCCCGTTTGACTTGCATGCCTTATCCACGCCGCCAGCGTTCATCCTGAGCTAGGATCAAACTCTTAACTAAAATGAACGGAACAAAATAGAAAACAGTAATACTTAAATTATAGCTTTTATCTTGATCTTGTTTTAGATGATATAGAGTTCAAACTTCGCTCCCGTTAATGTGAATAAATTAACTTGGAATCATTTTAAAATAAACATTAAACTTGCACGCATTCAATATCATTTGAATTCGAATACGTTCTTTAATGCACAACTTACTAAATTGTCGAAAAACTCATTAAATTCGCCTTACTTAAGGCGTAGGTAGTATTCTACTCGAAGTAATTTTAAAGTCAAGCGAAAATGTATATTTATACCATTAAGCAATCAATCCCTGCTCTTTCAACAATTTCAAAGCCTCTTCAGCTTTTTCTTTTGAAACATAAATATGTTGTGATGTTGCTGCAGTTGTTGTACCTTTCCATAACAGAGAATCCACTGCTGGAGCATATGTTGCATGTATTCCTACACCATCCAAATAACCAACTATAATTTGCGCATTTACAATTCCTGAAGCTGTAACGATTTGTTTCATTACTTTAATTTATTTTTAAGTAAACTTATTATACTATAAAAATAATCTTTAGTTCTTGATTTTTTATTCTCTTCTTTAATAAAAAGATGCACTGGTATGATAATATTTGCCAACAGTATTAATATTGCTATAAATATTACTATACTATAGATAGGATGAATAATTATTGAAAGTGGATACTTTAATATACCCCAAAAGGATAGTCCTAAAAATAAGGATGGATAAAATGAATGATAGATCAAATATAACACATAAAACCAGGCACTCTTAATTTTATAAGCAAACAAAATCAGTTGAATTGTAATCAAGGACATAAATAATTCAAATCCGACGAAAAAATATATAAAATAAGATAAGGGTGAATCATCTATATCAGCCGAGATCACATCTGCCGGTGTATTCAAATAACCAAAAGTAGTGTTGTAAACACCGTAACAAATAACTAAAATAATATGTAGGGTTGTAATAATAAATATTATATTAATTATACTATTTAATTTTGGACTAATTTTATTCATAGTATCATTTCTTTTTTCCCTTATTTTTTTCCTGCCATTTCCATATTGTTACAAGTAATGGTGAGCCTAGGAACACTGATGAATATGTTCCTGCAACTATACCGATTATGAGCGCCAAAGAAAAATGTTGTGTTGACTCACCACCAACAAAATAAAGTACAATTAGAGCCAATAATGTAGTTAATGAGGTATTTATTGATCTTGTGAATGTCTGACTAATACTTTCCCCTACAATTTGGTCAAATGGCTTCTTTGAATTACCTTCTTTTAGATTTTCTCTTACTCTATCGAATACAACTATTGTATCGTGAACTGAAAAGCCTAGAACTACTAGAAGTGCGGTAACAAAGAGAGTATCTACTTCATATCCCTTATAATGTCCTAATATTGAAAATGCTCCTGTAGGTATTATCACATCGTGAATTAGTGCAATGATAGCTACAAAGCCATATTTCCATGAAGAAATCGGCAAAGACACATGTCTAAAGGCATAAGCAATAAACAAAACGATAGCTAATATTACAAAGACAATTGATGTTAGAGACTTAATCAATGCTTCAGTTCCTAGTATAGGACCTATTGAATCAAATCTTTTTTCGTTTATTGAAACTTTACCGTATTCACCTATTACACTTATTAATTTATTTTTTTCACTTTGATCAATAGATTTCATCTTGATTATATAGCCCTTTTCCCCTGTTGCTCTTATTGAAGCATCATAATTTAAAGGTGAAATCATTGAAGATAGTGCTGATTGTTCTGGTCTTGCATCTGTATATTCGATTTCAAGTATTGATCCACCCTTAAAATCTATACCAGGATTTAAGCCCCACTTTGCCACAGCAATTCCAGATACAATAACGAGTATCGCTGATAATGTGTAGAAAAGTTTTCTGTATTTTACGACAAACATATTATTTATTTAAATTATTAGTAATTGTTCTAGTAAATCCGTTACTTACCAAAAATGTTGATATTTTATTGGTCTTTTTTGGTGCTACAGAGTATAAGAATACTCTAGAAGCAGTAATAGCTGTAAACATACTTACAAGCACTCCGATTAGGAATACTAGTGCAAATCCAGTAATTACTGATGTACTACCAAAATAATAGAGAATTAAGCCCGTAATAATACTTGATGTATTTGAATCACGTATTGAAAGCCATGCTCTAGCAAAGCCTTCGTGCATCGCTTCACTTATTCCCTTTCCTCTTCTTAATTCCTCTTTCATTCTTTCAAAGATAAGCACATTTGCATCCACCGCCATTCCGATTGAAAGTATAAACCCTGCTATTCCTGCAGCCGTTAGAGTAACTGGTAGCATTTTAAATACAAACAACATTATAAGTGTATAAACAGCAAGTGATACAACAGCAATAAAGCCAGGTAGTCTGTACCAGATTATCAAAAATATACCTATAACAATTAGTGATATTACTCCAGCTCTAATTCCCCCATTTAAAGCACTTTGTCCAAGTGATGCTCCCACAGTTTGAGTTGAAATTAATTCGATAGGTACTGGCAATGCACCGTAATTTAGATTTCTTACTAATAACTTTGCCTCATCAATATTAAAGGCACCAGATATAACCGCCTTACCATCTCTTATTTCATCCCTGACAGTTGGTAATGATATAGGACTTCCATCTAAGAATATTCCTACAATATTACCCACATTTTCCTTTGTGACTTTTGCAAACAAATTTCTACCTTCTGAATTAAAACTTAATGATACTGAAGGCTCACCCGTTGTTTGATTGAATTCGAGTGTTGCTCTTTCAAGCATTCTACCTGTAATGCCAGTTGGCTTAAACAATTTCATCATTTCCTTTGTCTTTTCCTCATCAGTAGCACTACTATCTTTATATTTCGTATTAAACGCTTCTGAATCTTCTTTATTTAAAACCTGAAATTCAAGAACTGGTGTCTGACCTATCATACTTATTGCCTCATCAATGTTTGTAACACCAGGTAATTCGACTATAAGCTTTTCTTGAGCTTCTTTTGTACCAAGAACACCCGCTTGTTCAACTTGCACAATTGGTTCACTTACACCAAAAACATTCACTCTTTTTTCAATAACATCTCTTAATGCCTGCATTGAAACCCTAACCTCAGAAGAGGCTATCTTTGAAACATCAGCTTTATACACCAAATGTGTACCGCCATTTAAATCCAATCCTAGTTTAAAGGGTCTACTTAGATTTGATTCTGTATTAACTATTTGTGAATAATATGTAAACCAACCAATGACTAATGAAATAATAATCAGAAATACGGCAATAATTCTTGTTTTAAGCATAATAGGTCTATTATAGAGATTTAATTGCTTTTTGCAATAATAAAGCTATCTACCGACAAATGTAACAAGTACTTTTAATGTTCTAAGTGCAATCTTTAAATCAAGGGAAAGTGATCTATGTTTAATATAATAAAGGTCATAAGATAGCTTATTTGCTGTCTCGACTATATCTATACCATGATGAGGATGCATTTCATGATAAATTTGTGCCCAACCAGAAAGTCCAGGTTTAATACTATGACGAATAGTGTAATTTGGTATTTGTTCAGTGTATTTATTTACTGCATCTCTGAATTCTGGTCTAGGGCCAATGAGTGATATATCACCTTTAATAACATTCCATAATTGTGGTAGTTCATCTATTCTTGTTTTTCTTAAAAATGAACCAACAACTGTGACTTTATTTTCCTTTTGACCCCATTTACCATCATCATTTGCTATATTCATAGTTCTGAACTTAACAATATTTATCATTTTATCGTATTGTCCTACTCTAGTTTGATAGCTGAATATTTCACCATCATCCTCAATTTTAATTGCAATGATAACAAACGGATAAATAACAAGCGAAATAATACCCAAAACAGAGGCAATAATAATATCCATTAGCCTTTTAATACCATCATAAACGAGCTTTGGTGCCATTGATGACATATGTTCAATAAACCAAGTATTACCAATCATTGAAACTGGTATACGATCAAAAATATTTTCATATATTTTACCTATTCCATAAAACAAAACGCCTTGTAGAGCAATTCCATAAAGTGAAGGAATAATCGCACTTACCCTTTTATCATTCGTATCTAGAACAACTAAACTTATATCATATTGTGAAATTGTGCTTTTAATTTCCTTTAATAATTCCTGACTATTATCATTTGGTATAATTGTTTTAATAAAATTAATATCATATCTAGAATTACTATTAACTTCATTTTCTAATTCTTTTGACTCATTTGTATTTGCTATCAAAATGGCTTTTTGAACCTTATCCCCTTTTTTATCTGAACTAAATTTATAAACAAAAAATATTCTCCAACAATAAATCAGAATGAGTGATAGTACTAAGAAAAGAAATAGAACAAATTTAGGGGCAATAGAAAAATTTGGAATAAAATAAAAGAAAGCGATACCAACAATAGTATTTACTAATTGTACATTTAGTAGTGTTAGGGGTAATTTATTTCTTAATAAAATAGTATGCTTTTCGTATAAACCTGCAATAAAATACACCAAGATAAATGCAATAAACAAAATTGAAAAAGGAATGATATGTAGCTCTAAAAGATTTAGAGAAGGAAATTCACCATATCTAAGTACCAAGGTCAGTACAAGTGACGCTAATAACACCAATATATCCCCAATAAACAGTATTATATGGTCTTTTCGGTGAAATCTATTCATATGCGATATAATACACAAAAATCAAGAAAAATGGTACTCTTTTAGTATGAAGGTGCTTTTACTTATCACCAAATCAAATATGGGTGGCGCACAGAGATATGTATACGATATCGCCACAAATTTACCTAAAGACATCTATGAAGTAGAGGTTATGGCGGGAGGTAATGGGCCACTTATTGAAAGCCTGCAATCCGCTGGAATAAAAGCTTCAGGAAATTTACCTGTAGGTAGAGATATAAATCTCATTCAAGATATAAAATCTTTTTTTGAATTATTTAAAATAATAAGAGAAAAAAAGCCAGATGTATTACATGTAAATAGTTCTAAAATAGGCGGCATCGGAGCATTTATTGGTAGATTACTTGGAATTAAAAACATAATATTTACCGCTCATGGTTTTGCATTCAATGAAGACAGAAGTCGTCTTTCTAAATTAATTATTAAGTTCTTCCATTGGTTAACTATTTTCCTTTCTCATAAAACTATATTAGTTTCAGAAGCCTTAAAATATCAAATAGCAGATTGGCCATACATAGAAGGCAAATTATATGTAATTCGTAATGGTTTAGATAGCAAAGCAGTATATTCTAAAATAAATGCTAGGTATGAATTAGGGAAAATCAATAAAGACTTTGATAAAATAATTAAAGAAAATAAAAACACAATTATAATAGGCAGTGTCGGTGAATTGCATCACATAAAAGGCTATGAATACGCTATTAGAGCTATTTCAAACTTAATAAAAGATATTAGAAAGAGTAGCCCCGATAAAAAAATAATCTATACAATATTTGGTGAAGGTGAAGACAGAATTAACATAGAAAAAGAAATACATTATCAAGAATTAAAAGACTCAGTAATATTATTTGGTAATATCAAAGACGCATTTCAATATATGAAGGCATTTGATATTTACCTTATGCCATCCATATCAGAAGGATTACCATATGCCCTTCTTGAGGCGGGTATTGTTGGTCTTCCGGTTGTTGCTAGTGCAGTAGGTGGAATACCTGAAGTTGTGGAGGATATGAAAACTGGTGTATTAATACAATCTAAAAAACCAAAAGAAATTCAGCATGCATTAGAATTCTACATATCACACAAAAAGATTCAGGGTGATCATGCAAAATTGTTAATGACTAATATTCAGAACAATTTTTCTATTTCAAAAATGCTTGAAAATACAATCAAAGTATACAATACTAAGCACCAATAAATTCATTTTTCATATCGTCTTTATGGGCTGTTCTTCTATATCTTCTCATACCCATTAATATTCCGAGTCCAGTGAATTCTGTTAGTAAATGCGTACCACCATAACTCAAAAAAGGTAGCGTGGTTCCAGTAACAGGAAGCAATTGAATATTCATACCAATATTAATAAAAAAGTGCACAACAATAAGTATCGCAACACCTGTACCAAATAATATTTCAAAATTCGAATCTCCTCTCATGCTGTTTCGTACTATTCTCCATATAACTATACCGAAAAGTGAAAATACAATAATCACTCCGATAAATCCCCATTCTTCTGCAAATGCTGCAAAAATAAAGTCAGTTTGATATTCAGGTAGGAATTTTAATCTAGACTGTGTGCCATATCCAACACCCTTGCCCCATATTTGCCCTGACCCCACCGCAATTGTCGATTGATAGGCATTATAGCCAGTACCATGTATATCTGCCATAGGATTTATGAAGTTCAATATTCTATTTTTCTGATATTCCTTGAAGCCAAAATTCCATAGCCCTATAAACATCATAATTCCCAGCAAAATCATACCTAAAAGATGTTTTTTGGATAAACCCGATACGAATATCATTCCTAGCCATATAAAAAATATTATAATTGCAGAACCAAAGTCAGGCTGTATCAATACCAAAAGGAAAATCGTAAATGCATATATACCAGATATAAATATATGTTTTAAATCAGCAATTTCTATATGTCTTCTTGAAAAATACTTTGCTAAAATGATTATCACAACAAGCTTAATTGGGTCTGATGGCTGAAATGACAGTAGTCCAAAATCAAACCACGATATCGCTCCTTTTGTTACTTTTGCAACAAAAAATAGCAGCACAAGAAGGAAACATGATCCAAAAAAAAGAGTTACAGAAACCCATGTCTTTCTTAAAAATCTAAAATCTATAAAACTCAGACTAAAAAATATTATAAGGGAAATACAAATCCAAATTGACTGCTTTTCAAAATAACTACCATCTCCAACAAATGAATTCATAGTGATAAGTCCAGCACCAAGTAGTGGTAAAGTAGCTAGGAAAAGTATCCAGTCTATACCCGCCTTATCACCATTATTCATTATTGAATAACTTCCAAATAGTCTTTCAAAAATATTTTTCATAATATATTCCTACAAACTAATTAGGTATCAAATTGAGAAGCACATCTTGTCTTACAACCTGACCATTTCTCGAAACTGGCCATGTAAATACTGCTGTTTCTTTTGAATTTTTTGATATATTATCGACTTTTGTTTGTGAAAAACCGATAACATTATCATCAATATCATACAATATTACTGATACCAGTATATTTGTATATGGATATAATGTTTTATTTTCTAATATAATTTGCAAACTTGATGTCTTATCATCCTCCTCATATTTCTTATCAATTATTGATATCCCTGCTAATTGATCATTTGATTTAAACCATAGCGGTGAATTAATAAATTCAAAAGTAGCCGTTTTCGGAATACTATTGTTTACCTTTATTGCATTTTCAAAAGCCAATGAATCCCTATGTGGGTAAAGATTTACCTTACCCAATCTCTCAGTTATCAAAACCCCTTCTGCATCATAAAGTGAAATCTTATATGGTACTTTTATTGCACCCCCTATTATATTTGGATTTATGATATATGACGAAGCATTATATAATCCGTTTGCTAACTTTTCGAGTTTTGCTCCTCCCCATTTTATCCGTGGTGGCAAAAATGCACTTTGACAAAGTCTTTTGCATGACCCTCCACAATCTAATCCTGTTTCGTCTCCATTTTGTTTACCATCAAAGCAAGTTGGTGCTTTATAAAAAAGCTTGAATAAAGGAACTATGATAAGTACTCCTAATAATATTATTGCTGATCCTGCATATGTTAATTTTCTTTTTGTTGACCAGGTTGCCATGGCTTAAGTATATAGTATTTGAGCTGTTTACTGTACTATTGACTTTATGTACTATATATGGTATCATATTAATAGTCAGAGGTTGGACAACTAAAACTTAAATTTAGAATGTATGAGAGTCCTAATGTTCATTGTCATGGTGGTGGCGGTCGCAACAATAAACTGCACTGCGGATCCAATAGTACGAGCACCTCGCGTGAGTGAGAAGCTCAAAGAGAAAATAGACTACTACAAAAAGGTAGCCGAGGGTCAAAAATACCCGAATCATTTTGTATCAGTCGAGGGGCAGTGGTCAAATGAGTACTCGTCTGCTCAAGAACTGCCAGACTACTTCGTAGTCAAAGCATCTAATCGTGATGGGGGGCGAATCCTAAAAATGTCCCCCATCGGGACGGTATTTGGCGGAATGTCAGTACCACCAGTATTCACGGATGTGCTAACTGGAGAAGTGTTTTTTCCTTCACTCCAGACACAAGATGTCCGCAATGGTCCATATGACTATACAAGTACCGACGGAAGACTACTGGAAAACTATTTCCAGTACGGATCATTGGTGATCCATGGTGATGTTTACAATATTGTCATCGCCTATGCAGACACACCCCGCTATCCCACAGTCTCAATGACATGGGGAGCCGAATCAGATCTAATGCATGCCGGAACAATAATTGATACATTCGATGATGTCTCAGTTGAGGATCCGGCAACAGAAACAGAGGTCTGGTTGCATAATTCAAAAGGAGAAGTTGGTCTATCGGATGGGTTATATCTGTTGGTCTCATCACCAAAAGAAGTAGCACAACTACGAATTGAAACATCAACCGATTTAAAAAGTTGGCGAGAAATGACAGTACAACCATATTATATATTTGGTGATGTTATTGTCTACCAAATCCCTTCGGCTAATCTAGGATTCTTTAGAGCAAAAGAGCTCTGAGAAAGACCGGAATTAGCTCAAACAAAAAAGCGCATTGATCATTATGATCTCTGCGCTTTTCCTTTTACCTTAAACTTGACCAGGTTGCTATTTGAATTTATTGTATACCTCTTTCTAACCTCACATTTTCTTGTATTTGTGCACCACTATTATCTCTACTGTATTTTAAAGATTGGACAACAATAATTGGTACTATCGTTATTAGTAATATTGAAATTATTACACCATAAACAGTTAACGCTACAAATACTTTTTTCTGTTTTTTTAATTTTTCATCTGGCACAACCTCAATCTTAATAGATTTCAATGAACTATATATTTTATAAATTAAAATAAAATATATCGATGATATCATGATTGGCACAAATTGATTTATAATTCCAAACATAATCTCGGCATACTTTGGAAACATTGAAAAATGAACTAATATTATCTGAGGAACAATTATTACAAGTATAAAGAAAAAAGATATAAGAGAAGCAACTAGAGTGACATTAAATACATTAACAGCATTTCCCTTAATATAATTATAACTTGCAATTAATGCTTGATATCCCTTTTTTTCTTCTTTAACTAAAACGACTTGTACCAACATCAGGTACATTCCAAGTATTAGAGCAGGAAGTATGAATGGCACAAATGAACCCATAACTACTATTGCCATTATTAGGGAAATTAAGAGTACACTAGGAAGCTTTTTAAACGCGTATTTATATGATTCATTTAATGAAAAATTATTATTTTCAATATCCGACATAGATTTATAAAATATAATTGGTAATAAAATATTTATAAATGCTGACAACATCGAAATTATAAATGACACAAATGAAGATATTGATTCAATACCAGTCTCAAAACTTGGACCACTTGTTAGTGTCTGAGATACACCTATCAATAGAGGCACTAACATTATTGATAATATTATTTTGAAATTATCTCTGTAGTAGATTACTGACTCTTTAATTATTTGTGTAATTTTTGGAAAACTTCCAATTGTGTTTGTGTCCATTTTATTTTTATTATTTTTTTCTATTATAACAAAAATAACACTATTTCTCCATAGTGTCTGTGTTGTTTTAATTGAATACTTTGTACTGGCGACTAGCTACTTTCCCCTTCATATGAGTATCATCGCCGCAACTGCGTTTCACTTCCGTGTTCGGAATGGGAACGGGTGTTTCCACAGCGCCAAATCACCAGAACAAAAAATTCAATCTGTTGATAAAAATTCAGATAAACAAAAGCTTATCGAATTTTAATAAATAAAGGTTTGTGCTTGTTATAGACAAGTAATTGTGGTTCTTAAATTTCCTAATAGGATCGACGGATTAGTACTTCTCAGCTTAACATATTACTATGCGTACACCTAAAGCCTATCAACGTAATCATCTCTTACGGGTCTCAAACGATTCCTAATCTTGGGGTTGGCTTCCTTCTTAGATGCTTTCAGAAGTTATCCATTCCGAACATAGCTACACTGCGATGCTCTTGGCAGAACAGCAGTCACACCAGAGGTTCGTTCAATTTGGTCCTCTCGTACTAAAATCAAATCCCCTCAAGAATCAACGCCTGCAGTAGATAGGAGACCAACCTGTCTCACGCTTGTTATCATAGATTACTCTATGCAATGGACTATAGCTTCACCTTCTTACGAAGGTTGTTAACGTTTAGTCTCTACGGGTGTTTATGAGTTTTGAAGAGAAGGCGAGACACAAGTTCCTGAGCTTTCGCCCCTCGTCCCCTAGGGGACTCTTAGGCGTGATTCCTTCGGATACGCCTAGCAATACATGTGCCTCACCAAAATTTGAGAACAAAAATTCTCTACAAAACTCACAAACTTCCCTCGGTATTATCCCTTTTTCATGGACTTCCACCGATTTTAGTTAACTTGATCTTTCTTATATTACTATAAGTGACCGCCGTGTTTGATTGATCTACTTCCTATACTTTTATTTTGTATAAATGTTACTTTATACTTTTCTTAAACGAAAAACTCGAAGTGATTCAGACTGTTCAATTGTTATAATTGCTTTACAAAATTATATTTCTCAAAATACTCGCATACTTTTCTGCTGAAAAGTTGCTCTTCTCGGCGCCAAGCGCCTGCGAAAGGTATTTTTCGAAACAAATTTTGCTCCGCTTAGTCATCACAACTAAACGGTCTGAACCCAGCTCGCGTAACTTTTTAATTGGCGAACAGCCAAACCCTTGGAAGCTTCTCCACCTCCAGGATAAGTTGAGCCGACATCGAGGTGCCGAACTGCGCCGTCGCTATGAACGCTTAGGCGCAACCAGCCTGTTATCCCTAGAGTAGCTTTTGGTCCGATAATCTTCCCCCGCGTCTAATGCGTAAGGTCGGTTCACTATGTTCTGCTTTCGCATCTGTTCGACAAGTACGTCTTACAGTCAAGCCAGCTTATGCCATTACACTATCGGCACGGTTTCCATTCGCGCCTAGCTGACCTTAATAAACTCCTCCGTTACTTTTTAGGAGGATAGCGCCCCACTAAAACTGCCCGCCAGATTCTGTCTCTTGCCGTTTTTGCCGTCAAGGTTAGAATATATATTTTTTAAGAATGGTATTTCACTGTCGGATCCATCTTCCCCGAAAGAAAAACTTCAAATCCTCCCATCTACGCTACGCATAAAAAACATATAGTCAAAATCAAGTTGCAGTAAAGCTTCTAGGGTCTTTTCGTCTAACTGCAGGTAATCGGCATCTTCACCGATATTGTATTTTCACCGAGCAAGTCTCCGAGACAGTTCTCCAGACATTACACTATTCGTGCGCGTCAGAACTTACCTGACAAGGAATTTCGCTCTACTATTCCTTTAAGCACAGTAGGACTCTATCTTCATCCTCACCTTTCGGAGTTGGGATGCGTGGGGTTGGTCTCTATTTACCCACATGGACTCCACATTTGATTACTCAAATGCAGGTAGCTTGTTTATGTAATATTTTAACTTAATTTATCTAAAAACGATTCACTTTTGCTATATAACAGTCCCAGTCCTCCTGTAGCTAAATCTTAGCTACAGGACCTTAGGACCGTTATAGTTACGGCCGACATTCACCAGGGCTTACAACAGTCAGCTTGATATAATCGCACCGCCGTTGTTTGACCTTCTGGCATTGGTCAAGTGTCACCCCCTATACATCCTCTTACGAGTTCGCAGGGAGCTGTGTTTTTGATAAACAGTTGCCAGAGATACTTTAGCTGCGGCCCTTCTTGCGAAGGGCAAGCCTTATTCCGAAGTTACGGCTGATTTTTTGCCGAGTTCCTTGGAGACCTCTCACTCGTTCGCCTTGGTCTACTCGACCTGAACACCTGTGTCGGTTTGCGGTACGGTTCCTGCATAGATAAGTTTAGAAGATTTTCTTGGAAGCGCGCTTTATAACATCTAAAAGGGCGAACCCCTCTATTTTCACTCTACTCGGAATTGTCATCAAAGACATTACCCGGATTTTCCTGGGTAAATTCCCTATAGCATGAACTCAAATCCAATAATGAGCGTCATATACTGCACTCCGTCCCTTCATCACTCTATACAAAAGTCATGGAATATTAACCATGTGTCCATCGGGTGCGGTTTTCACCATCCCCTTAGGCCCGACTAACCCTTGGCTGATTTACATAGCCAAGGAAACCTTGTTCTTTCGGCGTGCCGGATTCTCACCGGCATTGTGGTTACTTGTGCCAACATTCTTACTTCCAAACGCTCCAGCATGGCTCACGCCTTTGCCTTCAACGCAGATTGGAATACTCTCCTACCACTGTATATTATCGAAATAAAATACAATCCTCAGTTTCGGTATCATGTTTAACCCCGATTATCTGCGGCGCAGAATCTCTCGATGAGTGAGCTGTTACGCTTTCTTTAAATGATGGCTGCTTCTAAGCCAACATCCTCATTGTTTGAGAAATTCAACCACCTTAAGCGTACTTAACATGAATTTAGGGACCTTAAATGGAGATCTAGGCTGTTTCCTTTTTGACGTATGGAGCTTAGCCCCCACCGTCTAACTGCTGAATAATTTAACCTCTGTATTCGGAGTTTGATAGGTCTCGTGATCTTTCGACCTGTCGAGACCTTCCAGTGCTCTACCCCAGAGGGGTACATTCAACGCTAGCCCAAAAGCTATTTCGGAGAGAACCAGCTATTACCAGATTCGATTAGCTTATCACTCCTTACCTCAAGTCATCGCAGAGAATTGCACAACTCTAGCGTTCGGACCTCCCTTTCCACTTCTGAAAAGTTCATCCTGCTCAAGGCAAGCTCATCTGGCTTCGGGTCTGATGCATACTACGAACGCGCTATTCACACTCGGTTTCCCTGTGGCTCCAGTCTCTCGACCTTAGCCTGCAGCATGCTTCAACTCGTTGGCTCATTCTTCAATAGGCACGCAGTCGAGGTATTGCTACCTCTTCTACTCCTTGTAAATATATGGTTTCAGGTCTATTTCATCGCCCTTACCGGGCTGCTTTTCACCTTTCCCTCACGGTACTAGTTCACTATCGGTCTTCTAGAATATTTAGCCTTACCGGTTAGTTCCGGCAGATTCCCCCGAGCTATTCGTGTCTCGAGGTACTCAAGAATAGGAACAAAAAAGATCTTTTGATTTCGACTACAGGGCTATCACCTTCTGGGGCTAAGCTTTCCAGCTTATTCTTCTATCAAAAAATTTTGTAACTTTTCTGTTATAAATAACACGTTCCTACCTTACTACCCCCAACCTTTATCGCACGATAGGACATGAGAGACATTGCTGTCCCCCAAAATTCCTATAGCACGATAAAGGTTGAGTTTGGGCTCTTCCGCTTTCGCTCGCCGCTACTTACGAAATTCTTATTTAGTCTCTATTCCTCCAGGTACTGAAATGTTTTACTTCCCTGGGTGCGCATTCAAATATCAAGTACTTGAATTCTGACTCGAGGTCAGAGGGTTTCCCCATTCGGAGTCTTCCGGATCAAAGGTTGCTAGGCACCTCCCCGGAAAATATCGTCGCCATGCCACGTCCTTCATCGCTTCTTAGAAGCCTAGGCATCCACCATATACTCTTAAATTTCCCATTAGGAAATCTAAAAACCACAATTATTTGTCTACAACTTACAACATACTATTTAATGTATATATTCGAAAAAACCCTAACATATATACATCTTATAGTATTACCTTTATTTATCACTCAGTAACTTCCTGATTGTTGAAATTACTGAGTTATTTAATTGTCAATGTTTCTGTCATTATGTTATTGAATTTTTCATTTCAATTTTACAAAAAAATCGCTTTATTAAGCGACCTTTCCTAACACCGTTTTAAAGCGTTATTATGGCCGTTTAAATAGTGAAGTTTTTAACATATTTCTGTGTAAGGGATAGTGTATACGAAGGTGAAATTAAAGTCAATAGCGATACATAAAATAGAACAAAAAACACACATTTCTGTGTGCTTTTTGTTTGATAATTAATTTAAAATTAAATTACTCTTTATCTGAAATAGCTCTGATTGTCTTTTCAACTATCTCTCCCGCTGCCTCCTTTCCTCCTAATCCAAATGACAATCCTAGTGCTAGAGCAATAGCTACTATTATTCCCATAAACAATGTATTTAGAAGTGTTTGAGCAATACCTAGTTGGTATAATGCTGCTAAGACTGCAAATACCCATATTGACCACTTTGCTACTGCGCCAAGCATTAATGCTGACTTAATATGTGCAGCACGTGCTGAAGCAACAACTATTCTGTGTACTGCATCAGCTATAACTGCTGATACCATAATTACAAGAACTGCTACTATAACATTTGGTAAATATGAAAGAACAACACTCTTTAGAAAATCATTTACTTGCTGTAGTCCTAGAACATCAAATGATGCAACCAAGAAAACCACAATGATAAACCACTTTATAAGTGATCCAACAAATCTTCCTGAGTTAAGCTTATGTCCTGATCTCTCAACAACATCCTCTAGACCTGCTGTCTTAAGAGCTTGATCTATTTTGAATGTCTTAAATAGACCTTCGATTAATTTTTCAACTAATGCTGCCAATATCCAACCGATAGCAAAAATGATTATCGCTATTACAAGTGTTGGTAAAAAGTCTGCAATACCAAACCATATACTTTGTAATGACTGTGTAAATACGACACCCCAATTTTCTACAAAATTCATAATTTAAATTAAATTAGCCTTGTTAATAATTACTAATACAATAATTATAACATTTTATTTATTTAGAATTCCAAGCTTATCCACAAGTATAGTATGTGGTGAATCTAAAATATCTCTAATCAATCTATCGTGAATACCTAACCTGTATTCAAAATCTGTAGTTTCAAATGCTGAATATGCTATTTCCCTCCCTATTTCTGATTCTATATTTTTAATAACGATTTCTAATTTACTCATATTTAAATCATCTCCAACTATAAGCAAATCGACTCTAGAATCCCATTCTTGTATAAAAAGACCTGAAGCGAGGAATAATTTCATCTTTCCTGCTGTGCCAATTTTTCTAACCAAACTATCATCTGCATGTAGACTTGCTGTAATTAAGAGATTTTTAAGTGATTGTAAATAAGGAAATTTTGTATCTAAAACATAGCCGACATCATTTAACTTTTTTATAACAACCTTTTTACCCTTTTTCTGATGTATCTCTCTAGTAATATTTCTCTTTTTAATTAGACCAATATTTAGCAGTATTGTGATTTCCTTTTTTATGTCTTTTATATTTGATTTTGACCTTTCTACAATATCAACAATCGGATATGCTATATCAGTATTAAATAGGAACATTCTCATTATTTTGACCTTGGTGGCGTTTCCGAATAACTTTTCTAGTATTTCCATATTTCACATAATAACAAAAAACCACCGTGATGTCAGGTGGTTTTTTGTTGTATAATATTTTATTTATTTATATTCTACCTTACCTCCAGCTTCCTCTATTTTCTTCTTTAGTACATCTGCATCCTCTTTCTTCATTCCGTCCTTTACTAATATTGGAGCTCCATCAACCATATCCTTTGCCTCCTTTAGTCCAAGACCTAATGCTTCCTTTACAACCTTTATAACAGCGATCTTTTGATCACCTGCTGCTGTTAAGTGAAGTGCAACAGTTGATTTTTCATCTGATGCGGCTGCTGCAACTGGTGCTGCAACTGCTACCGCGGCTGCTGAAACACCGAATTTCTTTTCTAATAATTTAACTAATTCATTTAGATCAAGAACTGACATAGTCTCAATAGACTCTACAATTGACTTGAACTTTGCTGGTACTTCTACTGTTTCCATTTTTTTAATTTTAATTTAATAATTTATAATTTCAATTTTAAACCTAAGCTGTCTTTTTCTTTGCTATTTGATCAAGTGCCATTACAAATCCTTGTATTGGTGAATTTATAACGTTTACAAACATACCACGAAGTGTATTTACAGAAGGTATTAGGGCTATTCCCATCATTTCCTCCTTTGTCATATACTTACCATCAAATACTCCCCCGAGAATAGTTATATTGCCCTTATATTTCTTTTGGAATTCATATACCTCACGTGCAGGTGCGATAAGATCTGGACCAAATGCTAGACCTACCTCTCCTGTAAGTTCAGGTAATATTCCTTCTATTTTCTTTGATTCAAGAGCCTTTCTTGTAAGACTTTTCTTTGATACAAAAAATCCTACATTTTCACTCTTCAATTTTCTACGTACCAATGTAGTATCTCCCACATTTAATCCGTGAAAATTAACAAAGATCATAGAGTTGGCGTCCTTAACTATACTTTGGAGTTTTTCAAGTATTTCCTTTTTCTCTACTTTTGTTCTTGCCATTTTATTTAATTATTTAATAACTAGCGACCTTTATAAGGATATAGAGTGGTTCTATTTAAAAATAGAAGAACCTCGGAAGGATATTAAAGGGATATTCCCATACCTTCTGTCTCTGGCCTTATGAAATATAAGTTAACAAAATAGAGCAGATTAGTCAAACTTTGTCGCGTATTACAAAATAAGAATACTATTTATTTTGAATTTCTATATCTTTTATCATTTTTTCAATCCCCGTAATGGTCTTTGTGAATTCCGAGTTATTAAGCTTTATTTCTTTGATTTTAATGTTGGTAGTAATCATGGTGTTATCGGGTTTATAACCATTTTTTCTTAATTTAGTCTCAAGCCTGCTGATTTTCATAAGTAGGCTATTGACTCTTTTATCTTCATTCACCCTAATAGAAAATAGTATCTTTTTCAATGTAGCAATATAGGTAGATAGATCAGAAATTGGTCCCAATTTACTTTCTGAAATCAAATCATCTGATTTATTAATAAAATCAATTGTGTTATTACCATCAATATCTATCTTTATTTGCGAACTACTTGCAAAGTCTATTGTACTTGTAGCGAGTTCGATTTCGGCTATTGAATTTGTAGTTATTGGCATATCACTAAAATTAATCGAAGTTATTGTATTATCATTTTGTATTACTCTTGCATCGACAGAAAAAGGGGCTGTGTCCAAACCTTTCAACTTAATCTTATACTGCATTCCATCGTATGGAAGTATTAACATTTTTACCCTACCATACTCCTCATAATACGAGTCTGGTATATCGGTATCATATTTATTAATATCATTTGAAATACTCAGATTATCTACAGCTCTTCCTGTATGATTACCATCCTCATCATATGCATCAATACTTACCGGTGAATGAACCTTAACACTTAGATACTTTGTATCATCAACTGGTTTAGTAGCTGAAAAATATGAGTCATAGGTGTTAGCAATTTGATTATTTACGGTCACTAAACTATTTATTTTTTCAATCAATTCATCTGAATTAAATATATTTGAATGATTAATACTTAATTTCTTAGCAGTCTTTAATTTTTTTAAATTTAGATATTCAGTATTTGAACCGTTTATAAAATCACTCATATTTATAACAGTTCCGTCACCATCATTCGTGAAAATAGGATTAAATTCAATGGGACATTTTAATACAAAACAGTGCGGCTCTCTTTGATACTCAATACCTTGAGTTGTGATATTGCCCCATCCTTTAATATTTACTATTTTTGTGGAGCTTGAAATCAACAAATTATCTAAGGTATTGTGTAAATTTTCACTTTCGGTGAGTAAGGTTTTATTTAATAATAGAGGAATATTTATATCATCAGTGTTTTTAAGAGAAAAAGAATTACCAATTAAAAAATCCTTAATCTGCGTATAACCGGACAAAACCTTGCTCGAAGTAGCGCTACTATATGAATCTATAATCTTAATATCTTTATTATTATCAAATATTTTTAATGATGGTAGCAAACCATATGCACCAGGCAAGTTTTGTGAAAATTTTCTGGATTTATTCTCAGTTAAAAATATTCCCCCAAGTATAGACTGACCATAGCCATGCAACATTCCTAATAGAGCCTGTGGTGTACCGAGATCAGGCACAGCAACAAAAATTATCTTATCTATAGTATCACCCCTACCCTTATCATTTAATTTCTTTATAAGTGCCTTTGTAAATAAACCACCATTACTATGAGAAATTATAGTTACCTTACCCGTCTTTGATGTTGAAGCCATGCTATATACACTGTTTATCACATTATTATCAATTAATGAAAAAACATTATATCTCCAATCATATGGTATTGATTTCCATGAATTTATATTTTTATTTTCAACAATATGATTTAAATAGTCAATTAAATTGGAATATATACTTTTAACACCGTATGCTTTATCAATAATATCCTTAGCGTATATTCCACTATTTATACTTTGCCCCTTAACATTCATACTTAAAATATCTATATCCTTTTCCCTATTTGGCTCCCATAGCATATTTGTACTAGTGCCTAATACACCCTTATCATCTTTATATAATCTAGTCGCTTGTATGCCGGGTATAAAAATTATATTTGAGCAACATATATCAGGAGATACAATATTGTCTTTCCAGGGACTATAGATAACGTCTCCTAGTATAATATCGCCAAATTGATCATTTTTAATTGTATCTTGTGTATTTGGTCCCTTAGCATTACCCCACCAATTGTCTTCAGCAAATACAGGATTTGTCGACGAATTGTCTATTGCATAATTTTGATTATCAAATAAATTTGAATTAGAAATGTTAATAATATTTTGATAAATATCTAAATCATATTGACCATCTTCCCTTGCCATTATTACAGCATTTCCAATACCACCTATTTCAGATTTTATATTATTCTTAACCTGGAATACCTGACCTTCGTATTCTGATTTTATACCGTTAATATTATTATTTATTGTACTATTATCTATTTTTAAATTACTACCTCTTGAAATAATGGCATTTTTTGAATTTTTAATTATTGAGTTTGTAATTGTGGTTGTACTTTTTTCTAAAATCAATTCTGAATTATCAAAAACCGCGTATTTAATTACTGAATTATTTGAAACCAGATTGATTTCACCCAAATCTTTAAACAAAACTTCATTATCTTTACTGCCATTAATGTTAATGCCTCCATCTACTGTGATTGCCACCCTATCATTTTCATCATTTTTTAAAGATTCAATTTTAACACCGCTATCAATATTTAATTTATATTTATCAGGAATATATATTGATTCATCAATAATATATGGACTACCACTGTCTTTCCACTCCAAATTATCTAATATGTTTGCAGAGTTGATATGAGTAAGTGCCGAAACCATCTTTAGTGGAAATAACAATATAAAGAAAGTAATTATAGAAATGATTATATATGGATTTTTGATTTTCATATGAAGTTAATTAAGCTATTAATTAACTTATATTAATCTATACCGATGAAATCCAAATAAAATCGAAATAAAATCTAAATGAAATTTTTATCAGGATTTCATTTTGTACTTTCCAATTAATGGGATTTGATTAAATGATGTGTCGTTAAATATGAAAGATGATTATTTACCTGTCTGCAAAACCTTAACTTGTTGTGAGTTTAAACTAGTACTGTATTGACCAACAAAAAGCATCATTAAAAAACTTGCACATAATATAAAACTGAAACCTAAAATAAATTTAAAAAAGTTTTGATCAAAAGGGTTTTTCATATTATTTACGTAAACTATTAACATAATTATATACTATTGCTGACAATTCAGATATAACAGATTCTAATTCTTTAAAGTCATGACCTTTAGTCATAATACATATTAGGTATGGTCTTTGTGGATAATATACTATTCCACAATCATGTAGCTCTCTATCTTGTACCTTATTATCCTCTAATTCATAAGTATGTTCACCAAATTTATGAGCTACAACAATATCTTTTGGAATACCAGAAATTATACCTTTATTAAAGGTGGTCTTTGTTAGTAAATCTAATGCCTTTTCAGACATTTCTCTTGATAGATATGTAGAGTTATACAATGCCCTAAGTAGGGATGAATACGATCTAGGTGACATAAACCCATCTACATCATCCAAATTATTTGCTAGTGGCAACTGAAATGTTTTATATGCCTTATTAAAAATGTTTTCACTATCCTGTTTATCAAATATACTAAGTACAGTATTGTCAGAATATATAATCATCTGCTTTATCAGCTCGTCAAATGTGTAATTTCCAACACTTAATATTTTTTCTGGTGGATAATTTTGCCCATAGTCTTTATCGTATTTATAAAACAACTTCTTTGAGAGCAAACCTTCTACATCCTGTGATTGTCTGTAATAACTCATCATTCCCAAGACTTTTAACATACTTGATGGATGATATTTAAAATCCTCATTAACTCCAGTCCAGTGACCAGAGTTCATGTCTCTATAATATACTGAGATTGACTCAGCCTTATTTTCTTTTGTGCTTTTTTTAATATAATTCTGTAAATCACTATCTAAAACACTAAACTCATCTTCATAAAAAAGCTTACTGATTCTATAGAATAATAGTGGGTTTATATACTTATAATCTTTTGAATTTTCTCTGACTTCAACTGGTATTGGTGCTTTATATTCAGTTCTACAATAAATAATCCCAATAAATATTCCGACTATAAGAATGGTAATAAATGATAGTATTTGTATTCCGGTTTTTTTCATATTTTCTTTATAACTGTATTTATATTTAGATAATTATATACCTATTATTACAATACACAATCAAAACTTTAGACAAAACAAAAACCACCCGTTAAGGTGGCTTTTGTACATCATTTTAACCCGATGTTAGGAGATTAGAGTGAATTAGAACGCAACTAGAGGTGTAGTCAATGACTCTAGACCATAAGTTATACTGTATGTTCTTGGAGTTGCAATGTTTGTAAGATCTGTAAAGTAAACTGAACTGATCTTAACTGTACCTGTCTTTGTTGTGTTATCACGTGTTGTATCGATTGTACTCTGGTATGTGAATGTTCTTGATCCACCAGCTGGGATAACATACATTGTTGATGTATCTCCTGAAACAACTGCCTCAGACACAACTGTGTTTGCCCATGGTTGAGTTGTTGTAGCTGCAAATGTTGTTGTTGTTCCTAGAGCGATGTTTCCATCCTTTGAAACATACAAATCATTTGTACCTGTGTTGTTAAACTTGAATGTGAATGCGAATGTCTTCTTAACAACAGCTGAGTTACCGTTATCAACAGGAGTAACTACTACTGGTGACACTATACCTGTAACTGAAGCTCCGTTTGAAAGGAATGTCAAGTCACTTGATGTAACTGTATTAGCTCCTGAAGCTGTAACTGTTGTGTAATTACTATCAACACCAACAATGTTTGTTGTGTTTACTGTAATTGTTGTTGAAGCTATTGCTCCGTTTACAAAATCATCCTGATCAGCAACGTCTGCCATCAATGTGATTGTCTTCCATGAATCTTGTGGTAGATCTATTGTTAGATTTGAGAACACAGATGATGTAGCAACTGAATCTACATTGTACTTTGTAGCACCGTCAACAATGTACAATCTCTTGAACATAGTTGAGAAAGCTCTGTTTCTACCATTATCCTTCAATGTGAAAGTTAATGTGTTGATTGTAGAAGCTCTATTTTCTGACTTAAAGTCATATCTTCCAAGAACAACATTTGATGTTTCACCAGATGTTGATGTTGTTTGTATACCTGTTGAAGGTGAATTTGGAGCGATCTTTACAAGGATGTTTCCTGTTGATCCTGATGATGACAGTGTAGCTGTTCTACCTGTTGTACCAGAAACAGCAACTGTTCCTAGACCGATTGAATCTGTGTATCCCTTTCCGTTAAGAGTTCTGATTGAACCATTTGGAACTGATACTATTACAGAAACATCTGATGATAGCTTGTCTGTTGTAGACAATACTGTTCCAGAAACAACCATTGTTCTGTCTGTACCTGGTGTAACAACTGCATTGATACCTTCGAATCTTACTAGGTAGTCTGATCCAACTGTAATTTCAGTTGCGTCAGCTGCACTTGAAAGAGCCTTTGTAGCAACTACTGTTCCGTTACTATCCTTCAATGTAATTGTACTGAAGTACAACCATGGACGTGTATTGAATCTTACATCGAATCTTGTAACTGAAACTGGAGCAGCTGTAGCTTGAAGCTTAACAGCAACCAAGTCCTTTGTCTCACCCTTCTTTATTGTTACGTTTGATGCATAACTTGATAGAGAAGCTGTAAGAGATCCGTCTGTACCATCCATTACTAGAGCAGTTGGAGTAACTGGTGTTACTACTGTTCCTGGATTAGCTGTACATGTAAATCCTACTGGACATGCTGTTGTTGAAACTGTTGCTGATGTTCCATTTAGAACTCCTCTTGTAAGAGGTCCTACGAATCCTGTACTTGGAAGACCAACACTAGCTTGATATGCAGAAACTGCTGACTTTGTCTGTGAACCAAAGTATCCTGGAGCTACTGCCTTTGAACTAACAGCCTTGATATCAAAGCCCTTGCTTATAAGAAATGCTTGTAGAGCAGATACGTCTGCACCTGTACTACCAACACTTAGATTTGCGTTATATGCTGCATTAACTGATGCTGCTCCTACGAGTGCAACTGTCAAAGCTATAACACTTGAAACTATAGTTTTCTTCATAATAAATTTTATAATTAAATAATCTTTCTTTCGGTTAATTAATAATGTTGAAAGAAAAATCATTTATAAACTGATAAACCTACTGATAATTGATAATCTAATTTCACCATTTCCCAATGCCTTGTTATCGACACAAGGCAAAAGGATTAGGCTATAAGGATTTTAGTCTGAATTTCTATCTTTAACTAACAATAAAGGTATGGGTAAATTCGGTATTTATAACTCAATTAAATTGTCAACGAACCAAAACCGTAACTGCAGAATATTATACATCTAAATGTACGTAAACTGCAAAAGTTATGTGGATAACTAGGGGTTTTTGGCCATAAAGACCACATCGGTATATTACACAAAATAAGGTCGAAAGTCAATAATATACAGCTCATAATATATATAGTGTGGGATCAATTGATAATATGGCTAATTTAAGCCATATACCGGTATTTAAGATCAGGATATGATCTTGTAATCAGAGTCTATATTAATGAATACTTACTCCATCTCCTTTCCCCCTCTTTCTTGATTAAACCCCTAGTAACCATATCTGTCAGCTCCCTTTGTATGGTCTTTTCACTGCAATCTGTTATCACTTTAACGAAATCTTTTATGGTCAGATTTGAATTATTTTTTAATAGATTTATTATACTTTCCTGCCTATCTTTTTTAGGCATTTTGCCTATAGTATTTGAAGTATTTTTAACATTAAAACTTGATGATTTATTTTGATTATTTTTAAAATTATCTATAGACATTTCACCACTATTGTCAGTAGCAAAATAACTATTTGAAAGTACATATCCAGATAGCTCCTCCAGTGAATTGCGATTTTTCTCAATGTAAAGTTTTAATTGATTTAATTCAGTAGAGATTACATTAGTATTCATTATTGAAACCTGCTTTGATAACTCCAAAATCTTAAGTAATGAATTAATCTTATTCAAAGAATTAATAAAAAGGTTATAAGCATAGTCCTTTTCGCTTGTTATTGGTGAATACATAATATGAGAATTAGAGACAAAGCTTATTGCCTCCTCGCGTATCTCCCACTTAATACAGTCACTGTCTTTTATGTTGTCTGTGATTAAATATATTGCAGATACGATTCTTTCTGACTTTTGTACTATATAATTACTCATGTCTTTAATAAAATATATTATGTCTTTTTTGATTACAAAATTAAGTAATCAATGTCTTTTATAGCAAAATCAATATTTTATATGTCCATTATATAAAGGACGCAATCATATTGCAAAGAAATAATATTCTATGACATGCACAGTGAATAATTACAATGGTTATTTGATATAATATGTTATTATTATTTAATAAATATATGGCAAATAAAAAGAAAATTATTGATAGTGGTATTCCAGTAAAAAAGGAAACCAAACAAACTGTCTTTGCGGTATTGTTTTTTGTTCTAGCATTGCTATCAATATTATCTGCCATAGATGCTGCCGGTAAAGTTGGTACTTATGCATACAAACACCTAGCAATACTATTTGGAATGGGTTATTTCCTTATACCTATTTCTTTTATAATGACCGCTATCGCTTTTATTATGGGTGTTAAAGCGGAATTCAAAATATCAAAAATAATAAGTATATTTCTGTTTTTCTTTTCTGGTTTAGGACTTATGGGACTACTTGTTGCAAATGAGGGCGGAATTGTTGGTAAATGGATACTATATCCTTTTATTAATTTATTTGATGTTTATGCAACCGCAGCGATACTTATAGCATGTATATGTATTTCAGTGATTATAACTTTTGAAATGCATATAACGGCTGAGAGTTTAAAATTTTGGAAATGGTTCCATAGGGATGAGGATGAATTAGAGTCAGTGGATACTGTTGATATTGAAGATGATGAATTTTCTGATATCAAATCAGAAAACCGCATCAACAAAGCAGTGCAGGATGTAGAAAATAATATAAAGAAAAATGAAAAAGCAGAAAAGATAGCAAAAGATGAGGTTCAAGATATTGTAATGAGTAAATCATATATCAATAAAGAGTTTACTCCTCCACCACTTTCATTACTTGAAAAAGACAAGGGTAAACCAGAAACTGGAGATATAAAAGCTAATGCAAATATAATAAAAAGAACTCTACAAAATTTCGGTATCAGTGTTGAAATGGATGAAATATCTATTGGACCCTCAGTTACAAGATATGCATTAAAGCCCGCTGAAGGCGTTAAACTCTCAAAAATAGTCGGACTAAATAATGATCTTGCCTTGGCACTTGCCGCACATCCGATAAGAATAGAGGCCCCCATACCAGGCAAATCACTAGTCGGTATCGAAATTCCAAATACCACAAAGACCACAGTGGGACTTGCAACACTTTTGGGTTCTGATGAATATCAAGGTTCAGATAAACCATTACTTATTTCACTGGGTAAAGGTATTTCAGGTAAATCATTTTTTTCAAATCTTGCAAAAGCACCACATATGCTTATAGCGGGTACAACTGGTTCTGGTAAATCAGTAACAATTCACGCGATTATAACCTCTTTGCTATTTAGAAATTCTCCTGAAAATCTAAAATTCATAATGATTGATCCTAAAAGAGTTGAATTAACTTTGTACAATAAAATCCCTCATCTCTTAACACCAGTTATAACTGATGCAAAAAAGGCAATTTTGGCACTAAAGTGGGCGGCAAAGGAAATGAGTAGAAGATACGATATATTAGAAAAAAACACAGTAAGGGATATTGATTCATATCACAAAACTGTTTTGGCTCCAGCATTAAAAAACAAAAAGTCAGGCGATGATGAAACCAAATTACCTGAATCGATGCCTTATATCGTAATCGTATTGGATGAATTGGCCGATATTATGCAGACATATCCAAGAGAGCTTGAATCAGCAATAGTAAGACTTGCACAAATGAGCCGTGCTGTTGGTATACATTTAATACTATCAACACAAAGACCTAGTGTTAATGTTATTACAGGGTTAATCAAAGCAAATGTACCAACAAGAGTTGCGCTTCAAGTTTCTGCACAGATAGACTCAAGAACTATTTTGGATACTGGAGGAGCTGAAAAGCTATTGGGTGCAGGAGATATGCTCTATCTTGGCTCTGAAATGTCAAAACCACAGAGATTACAATCAGCATATATCACTGAGCGTGAAGTTAAAGAGGTAGTTAAATATCTTGCTGACACATATAAAGATGAAATTATGGGTGAAATAAATCTAGCAGTACCTGAGGCTGGCAAAGATGCCATATTTGAGGCAAATTTTGATTCTGATAGCGAAGATTTAGGAGATGAAGATGAATTACTAGGTCAGGCAAAACAAATTGTAGTTGAAAGCGGCAAGGCATCTACTTCATGGTTACAAAGGAAATTAGGCATAGGATATTCAAGGGCTGCCAAATTAATTGATTTACTTGAGAGTAAAGGTATAGTTGGTCCTGCCAATGGTTCAAAACCAAGAGAAGTTTATGGAAATGATTCTCCATCTCAATCAACTGAAGATATATCAAGTACAGGCGAAGACACAATACAATCAAATCGTGATAGTATCTAAGCATGAATAGATATGAATTCAAGAAATTAATAGCTGCTGTTATTTTTGTCCTAATTACTTTTTTTATACTTGGATATGTGTATTTTGCATCAAGAGACTATATCAAAGGCCCATCGATTGAAATAACTGAACCAGAAAACGGTATATCAACAAGCACATCAACAGTAAAGGTTCTAGGTAAGGCACTTAGGATTAAAGAAATAACATTAAATGGTAAACCCCTACTTATCGATAAACAAGGAAACTTCAATGAAACACTTTTACTTGCCCCTGGTTACAATGTTTCAATGATAAATGCTATAGATAAATTTAATAGAACTATTGAATACAAATTAGAACTTGTCTATAAAAAAGATTAGTAGATTGTAGTAGAATATATGTAGTACCCTGGAATTATTTTTAATAACTATACATATGGCAAAGAAAACAAAAGACGTAAAGGAAGAATTGAATGAAGTTGAAGAAAAATTTGAAGAATTAGATAGTGAAGGTGAAGAAATAAAAAATAGCAAAAACAAAAAGGAACAGAAAAAAATAGATCATGCAGGTGGTATAAACTCTACTCTTGATGCAATACGTTCAAAGTTCGGCGATGAGTCTATAATGAAGCTTGGTGATAAGCCAAAGGTAAATGTAAATGCAATTCCTACAGGCTCAATAGGACTTGATGCAGCACTTGGTATAGGAGGAATGCCTAGAGGAAGAATAGTCGAAATATTCGGCCCAGAATCATCTGGAAAGACAACATTATCATTACATGTAATCGCTGAAGCACAAAAGCTTGGTGGTATATGTGCTTTTATTGATGCTGAGCATGCTATGGATCCAGATTATGCAAAGAGACTTGGTGTTAAAACAGAAGAATTACTAATATCACAACCAGATACAGGAGAACAAGCCCTTGGTATTGTTGAAAGTCTTGTGAATTCAGGAAAAATGGACGTGATAGTGATAGACTCTGTCGCAGCCCTTACTCCAAAAGATGAAATCGAGGGAGATATGGGAGCATTTCATGTTGGAAAGCAGGCAAGACTTATGTCACAAGCTCTAAGGAAACTCACAAGTATAGTAGCAAAGTCAAAGACAGTTGTGATATTCATCAATCAAATAAGAATGCAAATAGGAGTTATGTTCGGTAATCCAGAGACAACACCAGGAGGCAAAGCATTAAAATTTTATACTTCAGTAAGATTAGATATACGTAGAATAGCACAAATCAAAAAAGGAGAAGAAATAATGGGAGGTAGAGTGCGTGTGAAAGTAGTTAAAAACAAAGTCGCTGCCCCATTTAGGCAAACTGAATTTGATTTAATGTACAATGAAGGAATATCACAGGAAGGTGAAATCATAGCTCTAGGTGAAAAGATGGGTATAATAACAAAATCAGGTACATCATATTCATATAAAAAGGAAAACGATGAGGTTAAACTAGGTAGAGGATATGATGCGACAAGACAGTTTTTAAAGGAAAATACACCCATCAAAAACGAAATCCTAAAGAAAATAAGAGTAGAACTTGCACAAGCCAAATAATGGTGTAATATGTGAATACTATGTCAATGTTAGAATATAATGAAGTTGTAGAAAGGAAATATATAGTTATGGATGGTCAGCCTTATGAGGTTATTTCTTCTCATGTTTTCAGAAAACAACAGAGAAAGCCTGTTAATGCTACTAAGCTTAAAAATCTTTTTAGTGGAAAGGTAACAGAATATTCATTCCATGTATCTGAAAAGGTTGAAGAGGCAGAAATAGAATCAAGAGAGGTTAAGTATTTATACGAAAATAAAGGAAAAGGTGAATATTGGTTTTGCCTACCAACAGATCCTAGTAAGAGATTTAGTTTTACAGGCGACAAAGTTGGTAATCAAATCAAATACATTAAGCCAAATACAATAATCACAGAATTAATGTTCCGTGAACAAACTATTGGTTTTAAAATCCCTATAGTAGTAGAGCTTAAGGTTACAGAAGCCCCACCAAATGTTAAAGGTGATAGTGCAACAGGTGGAAATAAAATCATTACACTTGAGACAGGAGCAACAATAAACGCACCACTCTTTGTAAATGAAGGCGATATCGTTAGAGTAAATACTGAAACTGAAGAATATAAAGATAGAGTGGGTAAATAACATATAAGTAAAACAAAAACCGAGATTATCTCGGTTTTTGTTTTGTTTGTATTCCCTTTTTACTATTACATTGCTACATATGGAAGTAATCCCATAAATCTAGCTCTCTTAACTGCAATAGATAATTGTCTTTGACTTCTTGCACATACTCCTGTCTTTTTCCTACTAATCATACGAGCATGAGGATTAAGAAACTTTTTTAGTATTTCAGTATCCTTATAGTCTATATGCTTAATATTGTTTTGTAAAAAATAACACTGTTTATTCATATTTTTAATTTATTTTAATAATTTTAGAATGGTATATCATCTGGATTAATTTCTTCTTCTGGATAATCTATTGTATCTACTGGAGCATTATCCTTTGTATTATCTTCAGATGCTGGCATTCCCTTTGCATCCTTTGATGGAGATGATGCTACTGCACCTGAACTCTTTGGACCAAACTGTATTTTATCTGCTACTATTTCTGTTCTGTACTTTTTTTGTCCATCCTGACCGTCCCATGTTCGTGTTTGAAGTCTTCCTTCAACATATACTCCACTTCCTCTCTTTAAGTATTGTCCGACTATTTCAGCCTGACGACCAAATACAACAATATTGTGGAAATCAGCTGCTTCTTTTTTTGCACCTGATTGATCCTTCCAAACACGATTTGTTGCTACACTAAATGAGCAAACTTTACTTCCTGATGGCAATGCTTTTATTTCTGGATCTTTGGTTATATTTCCATAGATCATTACTTTGTTTAAGTACATATTTTTTAGAGTTAAGTTAATAAAAACTACGCCTCTTTCACCATAGCATCAATACTTTTATCCATTTCTTCAGTTAATACAACTGGAGCTGCTTCTACACCCTCCACAACCTCTACATTTACATCTGCTTGAGGTTCTGGCATTGGCTCTGTAGACTTTTTGCCCAAATATGTATTTTCCTTAACTGTTGTTATAAGCAACATACGGAGCATATTTACATTTTCCTCAAATGCCTTTTTAACAGCTTCGATTTCCTTTGTGTCTAGCTCAAATTTGAACCATCCAAAGTATCCCTTATCAAATCTATGATTTGTAGGGCCTATCTTTTTAATCATTGTATAGGCCAATGTTCTAAGCTCTGGAGCTTCTTCCCCTATAAATTGAGCGTTCTTTTTTGTTAAAATTTCTTTTAACTTTAAGACCTCAGACTCAACTTTTTCTTCTGGTATGCTTGAAACAAGCAAATAACCTATTTCATATACCTGAGACTTACTTTCCTTTAAATTTTCCTTCATTTGTTTATACCTAATGGTAATAGTGACAGTAATTTACCCTCATTTCTAAAAGAAATTTAGTAAAGCATGGCCCGTGCTATTGCCAAGACTGTTCACGTTATGTAGTTGATAAAATGCACGTAAATGCAGATTAACATGTTAATTGATGGAAATCAAGGTATTAACCATGGTGAAATGGTTAAATAAACGATAACAAATTGAAATGAAATCCGTATAAAATATTAATAAAATCTAAATGAAATTTTTATTAAGATTTTATCCTGATCAAAAGTTATTATTTAACTTAGTTTAAATAATTCCTTTGCATTATTGACTATTTGATTTAGTACCATTTCCCTATCTTCCCCTCTTATATCGGCAATTGCATGTGCAATTTCGATAACATGACTTGGTTCATTCCTCATCATATGACCGCGCTTCCTATACGGTAATGGGGTTACATATGGCGCATCTGTTTCAGACATAATCATATTAAGTGGAGCACTTTTAACTATTTCATCGTAATCTCTCACAAAAGTTATCACACCTGTAAATGAAATTCTAAATCCTAAATCTATAAAAGCTTTTGCTTCATCAAGTGATCCAGCAAAAAAGTGTGCATCACCGTGAACCTTTGCATGTTTTTTAAGTATTTCCAATGCATCATTGTATGCATTTTCCTTTTTATCTAAGCTACTTCTTAGATGTAACATAAGTGGTTTATTTACTTCATTAGCTAATTGTATTTGTTTTTCAAAAACCTTTTTTTGTAAATCTTTATCTATTCCCTTTTCCTCGTTGTATTTATTTTTAAAATAATCAAAACCACATTCACCAATTCCTACAACTTTATTATGTTCTGCTAATTTCTTATATTCATGATAGGCAAATTCACCATCAATTACTTCGCATGGTATTTCAACTGGATGCAATCCTATAATTGCCCATATTCCCTCATTTTGTTCTGCTATTTCCACTGCCCTTTTAGATGATTGTAGATTTGTACCGACAATTATTATTCCGACACCTTTTTCCTTACATCTATCTATAACCTCCTGTCTATCCAAATTAAAATCATCAAAATTTATATGACAATGTATATCTATGTATTTCATCTTATCTATCACCTGCTTTAACTTCTAAAAAATCCGATGATACGTATTCAACTTTGTTTGAGGACCTAAATATATTTTTGATATCCTGATATGCACCTATAACATTTGCGGTTAGAGTTGAAACTGGAGTTTCGACTGTATTTCCATCTGGTAACTTTTTGACAATTATTTGAGAAGTATTTTGATTTACTGAAATCATCCATCCAGCAAACAAAATAAAGGAAAAAGAAAAAGACACAAGAAAAGCAAATCTCTTTTTGATATGTTCTGGTTTTTCTCTTAAATTTTCAATAAAATTATTTAAACTCATATTTTAATCTTGTGATGATTGAAGTAGCATAATGTCTCCTTCTTTGCCTTCCAAATCCTTTTTCTTTAAAGTTAATTTGGCTTCTGGAGCTGGATTTTCACCTGCCTCCTTCAAAAATACTTTCAAAGCATCCTTTGAGCCGATTTCGCCATAATGCATTGGTATAATTATCTTAGGTTGCAAAGACACTGCAAACTTATATGCACGCGCAGGATCAAGTACTCCCTCACCACCAATAGGTACAAAAAGTATATCAATCTCATCAAGCGCCTCTATTGTTTCTGCTTTTAATTCAGTGACATTTATTGCACCTAGGAAGCAAATATTCATATTTTCAAGAGAAACAGTATAAATAGTATTTATCGCATCACCATCACCCTTTATATCGTATCCTGACACTGATGGTAGACCTTTTATAAACACACCACCAACTTCGTATTCACCTGGGCCCTTTATAACAAAGGGCTTTTTGTCGCCATGAGTTACTTGATCAATGCCATTAAAATCCTCGTGATATCTGCTTATAAGCACAATATCAGCACCAAAACGCTTTGGACTTAGCTTTGACTCCTTTGAAATAGGATTAAAAGCTAGTGTTGTATCACCAAATTGCACCTTTAAAAATTCAGCTCCGAAATATGTAATAATCATAATACTGTCATTTTAGCATAAAAATATGTTATCGTTAAACATATCAATATGCAGGAAAATACATGGGAAAATGAATACAGAGACCCCAAACTCATTAGTTTAAGTAATGAGCCAGCTAAGTGCGTAAAGGATTTTGTTAGATTTATAAGAAAGGATAGAAATCTCGAATTATCTAATTTAAATATTCTTGACCTGGGCTGTGGCAATGGCAAAAATAGCTTTTATATAAGTGAGCACGGTTTAAATAATAAAGTTTGTGGTATTGATATTTCAGAAACCGCAATCAAATACGCTCGTGAATTAAATAACAATGGTAATTTTATAAAAGGAAGTATTGGAAATAAATTACCTTTTGATAATGAGAGCTTTGATATTGTTTTAGATATCACCTCTTCAAATTCACTTAGCGAGACTGAGAGACAAGTATATTTAAATGAAATAAAAAGAGTTATTAAGCCTAGTGGATATTTATTTATAAGAACACTTTGTAAAGACGGTGATCAAAATGCAAAAAATCTAATTGAAACATTTCCAGGAAAAGAAAAAGATACATATATAATGCCAGATATTAATCTGACCGAGAGAGTTTGGAGTAAGGAAGATTTACTCAACTATTATAGCGATTTTGAATTATTATATTTAAAAAAAGAAACACATTACACTAAATTTAATAATAGGTCTTATAAGAGGAATTTTTGGATAGGGTGTTTTGTTAGAAAGTAATTTATAGAACAATTAAATTATACAAACAAAAATCCCGCCATAAGCGGGAGATTTGTAATATCTTTTAAAAAATATTATGAACAGACCACAACTCCGCTACCTAAGTTTGCATTTCTTGATTCTGATTTACCTGAACTATCAACACACCAGAAACCTCCACTTGGAAGATTAGCTGACACTGCCCATGCTGTTGCAGTTGCCTGACAACTTAGCAATGTTCCATTTGGCCATGCTCCTGCTGTACCAGTTACGGCAATCAAACCTGAAGCATTATCGATAAACATTCCACCAGTACATGGTAGAGCGGGTAAAGCCATAACTGAAGCAGCGTAACCATTATTATTCGCATTAGCAAACAGCTCAGCACCTGTTCTTACAGTTGCAAGTTGCTCTTTAACTTTTGTATCACTAGCCTTGTTTCTCGCAGTTGAAAGTGAAGCCAAAACTACTGATGACAAGATACCGATGATTGCTATAACAACTAGCAACTCGATCAATGTAAAACCTCTTTGTAAATATGTTTTATTCATAACGTATAAATTAACCAAAAACTTATTAATAATTAAACTTATAGCTATAAGTATAGCAAATATAGAAATGTCTGTTAAACGTTATGTGGATAAACTGTGCTTATTTATTGTGCACTTGCAACGTTGTATATAGGTATAAGCACAGATGCAAGAAGCACTGCTACTCCAGCACCGAGCATTACTATCATGGCAGGCTCTATAAGATCAACTAGAGCATCCACAGCAGTAGTTACCTCTCTTGAGTAAAACCTAGCTAATGTTTTTAATATATTTCCCAACTCTCCTGACTCTTCACCCACTTTCATCATTTGAATCATAATACCTGGTATTTCACCATTACCTGAAAGTGCCTCAGATACTGGCTTTCCTGCCTTTACAGCCTCAACTGATTCGCTTAATATCTTATTGTATATACTGTTGTTTATAACTGATGATGTAAGCTCTAATGCTCTTATCATAGGGATTCCTGCAGCAAGCATTGTGTTCATATTGTCTGACAATCTTGACCAATATAATTTCCTAAATAGATTACCAATATATGGTACTGCTAATTTAAATTTATCGAACATCAATGCACCTACTGGAGTTTTGATGTATTTATAAAGGAAAAATCCTCCAATAATAGCAACTCCAAGCACTATAAAACCATAAGACACAAAGAAATTACTAATACCCAAAACTATCTGTGTGTATATCGGTATCTCTTGTCCTGAATCAACCAAGATAGAGCTTATCTTTGGTATAACCATAGTGAACATAAGTATCATAACTGTAATAAATGTAAAGATAACGAATGCCGGATATATAAGCGCACTTTTTGCTTTTGAAACTAGCTCATATGTTCGGTCAAGATAATCTGCAAGATATGTAAATGTCTCATTTAACTTTCCAGATTCTTCACCTGCCTTTACCATACTAACGTAAAATTCTGAAAAGACTTTTGGATGCTTCCCTAATGCTGCAGATATTTGACTACCTGATTGCAGGTCATCTGAAATTGTTATTAGTTTTGCACCTAGTACTTTGTTTTCACTTTCACTTGCCAAAAGTCTAAATATTCTAAGAGCTGAAACTTGTGCTTCAAAGAGTGTTGCTAATTGTCTTGAAAGTATCACAACATCCTTGTTTGATACTCTATCGAGCCAATTGATATTCATATTCAGAAAGCCCTTTGCTTTGTCTGCTTCAACAATTGATGAAACAACTAGCCCCCTGCGTTGAAGTGATGCTATGGCAATATCTACATTTGCCGCATCTATTGACCCTGACTTTATTGAACCATCTTGTTCTATTGTTTTATAATTAAAAAGCATAAATAAATTATATCATTAAATCATTCTCTCCAATGTCTTTGGATTAAATGAATTCAAATAAGCATTTTCAACAGATATTTCCCCTCTTCTTACAAGCTCTGCCAATGATCTGTTCATATCTATCATTCCTTCGCCTGAACTTGTTTCTATAACTGTATTTATTTCATGTATTCTTTTTTCTCTTATTAGATTTGCAACCGCACTATTACTTATGAGTAATTCATATGCAGGAATTAGTCCACCTGAAATACGAGGGATTAATCTTTGTGAAAATATACCAGTCAAACTTCCTGCAAGTTGTACACGTATTTGATCTTGTTGACCACTTGGGAATGAGTCAATAATACGATTGATTGTCTGTGCTGCGTTGTTTGTATGCAAAGTTGAAAAAACCAAATGCCCAGTTTCAGCGGCCGTAACCGCAGTTGCCATAGTGTTGTTATCGCGCATTTCCCCCACCAAGCACACATCAATATCCTGTCTAAACATTGAGACTAATGCTCCGTTAAAATCAGGGGTGTCGCTTCTCACCTCTCTTTGATCGATTATAGATTTCTTTGATTCAAATAAATATTCTATTGGATCTTCAATGGTTAAAATATGTTCGCTTCTTGTTTGATTTATTAATTCAATAAGTGATGCAAGAGTTGTAGTCTTTCCCTGTCCTATTGGACCCACAACCATAAAAAATCCCTGCTGTTTCCTAGTAAAAGTTTCAAGTATTGGAGGCAGATTTAATTCAGCCAATGTCCTTATTGCTTTTGGTATAAGTCTAAGAGCGATAGAGATCACTCCTTGATGATAAAATGCATTTCCACGGAAACGTGTATTTGTTAGACTGTATGCAAAATCCACCTCTCTATTGTCCATTAATAGCTTTTGATTTTCTTCATTTAAAAATACTTTTAAAAAACCCTTCATATCCTCAGAGGTTAGCTCTGCTTTTTTAACTAGTGGTATGAGGCCACCAGATACACGCACAAGTGGATGTCTACCATCAGATAAGTGCAAATCCGATGCTCCCTCTTTTACTAGCATGTCCACAAGTTCTTCAATTTGTTTTTTGTATTCCATATTTTTAAATGATTATTTTATTTACTTTTTTTCAAAGAATCGTATATCTTCATAACCTCACCCATAACTTCCGACGGAACCGTAGTTGCCTTTATTATATACCCATCTGCATTTAATTTCTTTGCTTTTGCAATATCATCTGGTAATCCCTGATTTGTAAGCATTATTATTACAGTATTTTTGATTAATTCTTCCTTTCTAATCGTACCTAAAAGCTCTATACCATTGATACCTGGTATCACCACATCTATAAGCATTATATCTGGTGACAATCCATCCCTTAGCATTTTTAATGCTGTTTCCCCATCCTGTGCTGTATGAATATCAAAATTATTTTTTGAAAACTTAATAATATACATATCAAGCAAAAACTTATCGTCATCTACAAATAGTATTGAAAGTTTTTTGTTTTCCATAATGTATTGATTATATCATTAAAGTTTATTCACTTCTTCAAAAGGTATTGCTCTTTCAAAAGCTTTTATCATTGCATCCTCTTTCATTGTTAGCATTCCTTTTTGTCTTAATAACTGACTAATTTCCATTTCTGTTGGACTTTTGAGTATTGCATTTTCAATATCCTTATCCATTTTAAATACTTCAAATACAGCCATTCTTCCTCTTGTACCTCTTGGACAATCTGAAGTTGGGTTTATAGCATATACTGTATCTGAAAATGGTATTTCCTTTTTGTATTGTTCAGGTAAATCTGCAAATTGTTTATCTATTATCATTTTAATACTTCCTTCAACTGGTACAGGTTTTCCTCCGCCTGTTGGTAGCTTACCGACTAGTCTTTGTCCAATTGCAAGTATAAGTGTTGGCGCGATAAGATATGGATCAACTCCCATGTCTATAAGACGAGGTATAACTCCTGCAACATTATTTGTGTGTAGAGTTGAAAACACAAGGTGGCCGGTAAGCGCAGCTTGCACTGCAAGCTGCGCAGTTTCTTTATCTCGAATCTCTCCCACCATGATTACATCTGGGTCCTGACGAAGTGTTGTTCTAAGTCCAGATGCAAATGTATAACCAATTTCAGGATGAACTTGTGACTGACTTACGCCATCCATATTGTATTCGATAGGGTCTTCAAGTGAGAGCACATTTGAACCTTCCTTATCAACATCATTTAACATGGAATACAGTGTGGTTGACTTACCGGATCCTGTAGGGCCTGTTATAAGTATAAGTCCGTATGGTCTTTGAATTGCATTTTTAATTGCATCCAGATTTTTCTTAGTTAAACCCATTTCATCCAATCTCTTTACGCCCTTTTCTTGATCCAAAATACGCATCACGACCTTTTCACCGTAATACGCTGGGAATGTTGATACACGAAAATCTATTTTTCTTCCATCAATACGTGCTGAAAATCTTCCGTCTTGTGGCTTTCTTTTTTCATCCAATTTCATATTTGAAAGAACTTTAATACGCGCAACCACAGCATCATGCACTTGTGGTGGAAGCACCAAACTAGTATTTAAAGTTCCATCAACACGGAATCTTACACGTATTTTGTCACGCATATGTTCAATATGCACATCTGATGCTTCCCCTTCGGTTGCATATCTAACAATTGTCGCCACTATCTTAACAACTGGCGCATCCTCAATAATTATTGCATCTGTTTTCTTTTCTACCTTACTATCTTTTGTGTTTATTGCATCATTTACATCAACTGAAAGTACTGATTCGAGCTCTGTTAATGCTTTTGAAACCTCACCACCGATGCCTTTATATGATTTTATTACCTTATCAAAATCTTCAGATGTTATTAAAAATACTTTATATGGAATATTATTTTTAGCAGTAATAAAGTTAAGTGCATCTCTCGCTTCTATATTGTCCGGATTAACTATTCCAACCTCCAATGTGCCATCCTTTAAACCTATAGGTACAAATTTGTAATGTAATGCTGATTCTTCTGGTACATAATCCAATGCTTCAAAAGGAACCGAAGCATCTGCCAAACTTCTAACTGGTATATTTAAATATTCTCCATGAGCAGCAAGAATATCAGTAGGTAATACTCCCTGTTCTTGTAAAGCTTGATCTATAGTTGCACCATCTGCAACTCTCTTATCAATCTCTTTTATTGCATCTTTTGTTATAAGATTTTTTTCTAATAAGATGTCAATTACACTCATGTTTTTATTTATTATCTCTTTGAAGTACTGACACTAGATTCAGTAACTCCTGGAATAGGGGCAAATGGATTTGGTCTACCAATATTTTGTTCTGGAATTGCGACTGTATAATCTACAAGTGATTTATATACAGAAGTTTTAAATATTGAATCATTTATTTCTAGTGAACTTATTTGATTTAATAATTTTACAACTCTGTCACTTGCTGCTTTTGCTTCATTTGATTCTGAATCTCCTGATGTTTCAAGTGATGAAATACTATCTGAGCTTGGTTTACCCTTAAAATAAAAGAAAAGCATAATACTAATAAAAATAATCACTATTAGTATTATCATTGTTCCCTTTGAATTTTGTGATTGATTTTGTTGCATAATATTATTGTTTTAACCAATATGTTTTTATTTCAACATCATATGTGTAAGCACCTGACTCCCCAACTGTTAACTGTATTTTTGATACATCCATAATTCTAAGACTTGCCTCCAAATCAGTTAAAAAGTCCTTGAACGCTTCATAATTACTTACAACAGTAAATGTAAGTGTCATAGTATTGTACACTGACTGATTTGACGCTGAAGCATTTGCACCTAACTGCTGAGCACTCGCTATTGAAGCTTGATTACTTAATCCTGCTGAATCATTTGCATTTGATGCCACTGTTTTAACATTTTTAACGACTATTCCATGTTTTGCCGCAACTGAATTTGTATCAATAATTAATCTAACATTATCAATATTATCTGGGATTAATTTTTCTAGATTTTCCCTATCAACAATATCGAGTTTATTGTAATTTGCTATAACATTATCTCTAACTTTTATAAGTTTTTGTGAATTATCCAATGCTTGTGCATATACAGCATTTACCGCTCTTACAGATTTGATTTCATCAAATTTGATTCTAGTAAAAGTAAAGTACACTCCTATTGCCAAGACTATTAGTATGATTGGTGTAAGATTTTTATTCATATTAATTTGATTCTTGATTATCTGTTACAGTCATTGATTCCTCTAATTTCCTCTCATAGGAAACTTCAGACGGATCTACATAGGCGGTAAATGTAAAGTTTACATTTCCAAAATCATCTAGTACAAGATCAGACATCACAGGATTTTTAATTATTTTATTTTTACCAAACTTTGATGATTGACCAAAGACATCTGATTGAAATGCAATTGCACTAAAACTACTTCCTATACCCTTCATAACTATTTTAATTAAATCCCCGTCTTTAGCTGGTGCTGTATATGTAAATGTTTTAAATCTTATTCCCTCAATAGTTAATGAACTAATTATATTAAATATTTCGGATACTGCTAGGTGATTTTTCAAAAGCTTTTTACCTAAATCTATTTTAGTATTTACTTTTTTGAGCTTTTCAATTGTCTTTGTATCAAAAGCTTCTTCTGCTTTTCTTAGATTTGCTATATAGCTTTCCTGACTTTTAGTTAAAATACTTTTCCAAACAACAGCTCCAATAGCAACAGAAAGAGAAACAATAAAGATCAAAACAGAGATAAACATAAAGATGCTTATGTTTGCACCTCCCTTTACGACTTTTTGTTCTGCAAGTATTGGCTTCTTAGGAATGAACGATGTTTGGAATTTTGTATCCATTGCAATAATTATAGTTGATTATTCTATTTCAGACAATCGTCTTAATGCACACCCTATCGCAACCGCAAATTCTGGACCCGCTTCACTGAATTGTTCATTCAAAAATGCTGGAGTTTCTAGTTTACTAAATGGATTTGCATAGATTATTTCGGTTTGAAAGCTTATCTTTGCTAAGTCAACAAAACCTTTTAACAATACACCTCCTCCTGTAAGTATTACTTTACTGATATTTTTAGAGTACTTTTTTTGATATGCAAACATTGTTGTATTTGCCTCATAAAAAATATAATCCAAATTAACAGTTATGATTTCAGTTAATTCTTTGTATTCTGGGCCTCCTTTTAGACCGTACGCCCTCTTCATACTTTCAGCTTCATTTACACTTATGCTTAATGATTTTGAAATGGCCAAAGTAATATCTTGTGCACCACGATTGATAATATGTGATGATTTCAATAAACCTCTTTCAATAATGTATAGCTTAGTTGATCTCGCCCCCATATCCACAACCATCATTGCATTTACGCCAGGCTCAACAACTGCGCGTATTGAACTAAATATTTCAATTTCGAAAAAAGATGTTTGAAGTCCTGTTGATGTAACAATTGATTGATAGTTATTTACATACTCATTGTGAATAGCAACAACCAAAACATCCTGTGATTGATTTACTGCTTTATTATTTTCATCCCTTTTTTCAATATCAGGATCCTCTGGTGGATAATTGTCTTCACGTGGAATAATAGAATAATCAAGCATTACCTCACTCATTGGAACTGGAATATATTTGCGCGCTTCAAGAGCGATGACTTCTGGTAATTGCTTTTCAGGTACTGGCGGAATAGTTATAAAACTAATTAGACTAGATGATAGTGGCAATGCCATACCAGATTCAGTTGTTGTAGTCTTTGCTTCACGCAAAATATCTTTTAATGCCTCAATAATCTTGTCATTAGTGAGACTTGTTGATCTACCCACCTCGATTCCAGCATAAGGACCTAGGGCTAGTTCACCATAAGTTTCAAGTACTGCCTTGCCCCTTTTCTTTTTGATTTGTACAACTTTTATAGCAGATGAACCAATATCAATACCCAAAACGCTTTGACTTTTTTTAGAAAACAATGACATCACACTGCCAAATAAGTCTTTTATAGAATTCATAAAATATATTATAGCATAATTATATAGTGTAAAATGACTGCAATGAATAAAATTATCGAAATAGTACTAGATTATATTTTCCCTCCAAACACTGAGGAGTTGTTATTACGTAATCTGAACGAACAACAAGTCTATACTAAATACAGGCAATACAATAATGATCATCCATTAACACATAGTATTTTCCCATATAAAGACAAATTTATTAAAGAATTAGTCTGGCAAATAAAATACAAAAGAAATCAACATGCAATAAAATGTGCAGGCTATGCATTGTACAGTGAAATTATTAAATATATTAATGAAAATAAAATAGAAAAAGTTGTACTGATACCAATTCCTATTTCAAAAGCAAGACGAAATGAAAGAGGCTACAATCAATGTGAATTAATAATAGATGAAATTATTAAATACGATACCGACAATATATTAAAAAAAGATTATACAAGTTTAATCAGATCAAAAGATATTGATAAACAAACGCATAAAAATAGAAATGAGAGATTAGAAAATTCAAAAGATATTTTTGAATTAAAAAATAATTTACCCAATGATTATCAAATCATAATAATAGATGATGTAACAACCACAGGTAGTACATTGGCAAATGTTCGAAATGCAATAAATAAATCAGGAGAAAGAGATGTATTGGCTTTTACTTTGGCTCATTAACCTTTTTCTTATTCCAAATATCTACCACAAAATACAAATATATAAGCTCAAGAATTCCCATAGTATTTATTAGAAGTAGTGCAATAAACCATCCCTTTTCATTTCTTTTTGCTGCATGCCATAATGCATAACCCTTAAGTATAATAGACGCAATAGTTAATAAGAAAAATAGAAAAGCTCCTAATGCAAATAGACCAAAACCCATACCAAGCATTGGTAATCCAAAACCAAATTCATGAGCACCAGCAATAAAATTATTTGTCATCATATTTAACTATTATATCACAAATTAACATTACCCATCACAGACCAAACAAAAGACTAAAACAATCTAGTCTTTTGTTTTGTTGCGGGCATCGTGGGTTCAGTACCAAAGCAGTGAGACACCGTAAGGGTATTTTAGCAGACTTTTGGAGGTTGAAATGAGGTATGTGGGTCGGGGTCTGCTTTACAGATTTTGACAAGTTAAAAGCCTAGCTCACGGATCGAACGTGATACTAGGCTTTTTCAAACATCCAGCCGAGTCGTGTACCGAAGTTCTCCCTTACCGAGAGTTCGTCGAGACGATCCTTGAAGCTGAAAGTCCTTTCGCGCGGAATGTAGTCGCGGTTCATCCCGCTGATGCACATCACTCGAGATTGCAGAGGGCCGAGTCTTTCGAAGACATCGTGACCATTGAGACATTTGCAGCGACCTGTAGTGAACCGGCAATCGCAGAAGTCGTGGTCAAGCAGGATAAGGACAGGATCAACTTCCAGAATCTGCCTTACGATTTCATCAGCAGAAGTATCCCATTTCGGAGTGATCGTCAGGACAACTTCGAATCCGTTCTTCTGACAGGCATCCGCGAGTGGTTTTTGATATCTGATTACATCTTCGATAAGAACTGTTTTTTGCACGAGACACCTCCTTTCAGGGTTTTATTGGGTTTGAGTTCTAGTTGAATAGTAACACGTATTTATAGTTTCGTAAAGCTTCGGTGCCTAGGTACTTGGGTCGCCCCACATACCTAGGCACTCGGGTCACTCCGATACTTTATTCTCTTGGCGGAAAGAGCGAGATTCGAACTCGCGGTTCCGATGAAGGAACGGCGGTTTAGTAAACCGCTGGTTTAAACCACTCACCCATCTTTCCATACCTTCATATACTATACAAAATTAAGATCTTTTACAAACTCACATGATATAATATCGAAATGAAAGAAAAGTTGATTTCTCTTAAACAAATATTTAATGGCGACATAGATACAAGCGAAGGCACATTACTCGAATATTCTCATGATGCAAGTCTATTTGAAATTAAACCAAAAGTAGTTGTATTTCCGAAAGACAGTAGCGATATCAAAAATCTAGTCAAATGGGTAAATGAAAATAACAGCAAAGACAATCCCCTATCCATAACCGCAAGATGTGCAGGGACATGCATGACTGGTGGATCAATTGGTAATTCAATAATTGTTGATTTTACTAGGTATATGAATAATATTATTGAAATAAAAGATGACTATGCAATAGCCATGCCCGGTTGCTTGTATAGAGATTTTGATATTGAAACTAAAAAGCATGGTAAATACATGCCAGCATACACAGCATCGAGAGATATAAATGCAATAGGCGGAATGGTGGGCAATAATAGTGGTGGCGAAAAATCTATTAAATACGGTAAAACAGAAAATTATATTAATTCATTAAAAGTAGTTTTGAGTGATGCGAATGAATATGAAATTAAACCTTTAAGTCTTAGTGAATTAGAAGAAAAAATAAAATCAGATAATTTTGAATCTTCAATTTACAAAAAGATTTTTGAATTAATTCAAAATAATTATGATGCGATAATGTCAGCAAAACCAAATGTATCCAAAAACTCTGCTGGATATTATCTTTGGAATATTTATGACAAAGAAAATAATAAATTTGATTTATGTAAATTGATTGTTGGCTCACAGGGAACATTAGGTATTGTTACTGAAATAAATTTCAAAATTATCCCCTTTGAAGCATGTTCAAATATTATGGCTGTCTTTTTGCCTTCAATTGATCATGTTAGTAAACTTGTAAATGAAATACTTCCCTATAAACCAGACAGTCTCGAAACATATGATGACAAGAGTATGATACTGGCAGTTAAATTTTTCTATGATTTTATTGAGTATTTAGGTATTTGGGGAGCAATTAAATTAGGTTTTCAATTTATTCCAGAAACTTACATGCTCGCAATCGGTGGCGTTCCAAAATTAATTTTAATGATTGAATTTACAGGCAATACAGAATCAGAAGTTAAAAATAAATTAATACAAGTAGAAAAGCATATAAAACCTTTTGGTTTCCATACTCATATAGCCCATTCAAGTGCGGAAGCAAATAAATACTGGAAAATACGCCATGAAAGTTTTAATTTATTGAGGAAGCATAGTAATGGAAAAAGAACAGCCCCATTTATTGATGACATAATAGTTAAACCAGAATATTTACCAAAATTCCTTCCACAAATCAAAAAACTATTAGATGAATACAAATTAGATTATACGGTACAGGGGCATTTGGGTAACGGTAACTTTCACATAATACCTCTTATGGATTTAAATTCCCCATTTTCAGCAGATACAATTATTGAATTAAGTACAAAAGTTTATGATTTAGTAAAAGAATTCAAAGGTTCAATAACCGCAGAACACAATGACGGAATAATCAGGACACCGTATTTGAGACAACAATTTGGCGACAATATAATTAAGTTATTTGAAGAAGTGAAAAAGATATTTGATTCTGAAAATATATTTAATCCAGGCAAAAAAGTTTACGGAACTTTTGATGATATTAAAGGGGCGATTATGAGGAGGAATTAGGTATGTGATTTAGATCTATTTCTTGCAATTTAAAAATTTTTCTATATTATTCAGGTCAGTATAGAAAACACCAAAAAAAGAAAGTTCCTTTATGAAAACAGAATCAGAGAAATATTACAACGAAAACGCCCAGAAAGACTGTCGGGAGTGCAATGGTAAGGGTATGGTTTTGGCCTTTTATGCTCAGGACGTTGCAAAACTTGAGCCATGTCCAAGATGTTTTCAGAAAAAACCTGATGTTATCAGGATGGAGAATACAAAGTCTTGAAATGCTAATCTTAACAACGGACATGAATATTAGTCTTTCGTGTTCCGTAAATTTGGAGTAGACAGGTCGCGATCCTTTTAGGGTCGTGACCTGTATTCATATAAATAAGTCGACTCCGATGTTTTGTTTTCTTGGCGGAGCCGGAGGGATTCGGTCACGGATATTTTTCTGCTGAAAAATTCCGCTACCCCGGCTCGGCACCTTCGTGCCTCCGCCTTTCTCATCACCTCCGACACGCCTGCAATCAGCACCTATGGTGCTTCTGCAGTCGTTGCGGAGCCGGAGGGATTCGAACCCTCGAGGCCTTTAAGGGGCCTGCCTCTTTAGCAAAGAGGTATGTTAGACCACTCCACCACGGCTCCAAGTATTGCAATTCTTACACAAAAAGTACTTTTAATCAAAATATCGTATAATACCTAAATGCAATACCATACACCCATTTCAGAAATTGCCAGACTAAATCCCCTACAAAAGATTGCACTCAAGAAATTGGGAATAGTTACAGTCAGGGATTTGCTATATCATTTTCCCACTCGTTATGGTGACACCTCTGAAACTATGAATATTTCATCTTTGAAACAAGGTGATACTGCAGTTATTTTTGGAAAAATAGATAGACTAAAAACTGGAAAAGGTTTTAAAACAAAAATCACAATGGCGGATGCTTGGATAACAGATGAGAGCGGAAGCATACATTGTGTTTGGTTCAATCAACCCTATCTAGCAAAAATGATTAGCGATGAATCATTAGTTAGAATTGAAGGAAAAGTCTCTCTGAGGAAAAAGGATGGTGAATTGTATTTTTCTAATCCAAAAGTTGAAGTGGTTAACAAAATTCCGATAGGTGTTGGTGATTCCCTTTTTGGAAATGATGGCGAAAATCATACTCTTTATCCAGTATACAAAGAATCAAGAGGTATAACTTCAAATTGGATATATCATAAAGTAATTGAGATTTTCCGTAGTGGTATATTGGACGAAATACAAGATATAATTCCAAAAGATATTTTAAATAAATACAGTTTACCAAGTTTAAAAACAGCATTTATCTGGATGCACACACCGATGAAAAATGAAGATGCTATTTCAGCAAGGAAAAGATTTGCATTTGAAGAAGTATTTTATATTCAATTAGAAAAGCAAATCACAAGAAAAAAATACAGGGAAAATCCTGCATGGATAATAGAGACAAAGAAAAACGATATAAATGAATTCATAAAAAGATTTCCATTTGAAGCAACAGAAGCACAAAGGAAATCAATAGAGACCATACTAGAAGATTTCAAAAATGGATATGCAATGTCTAGATTACTTGAGGGCGATGTGGGTTCAGGCAAAACAGCCGTGGCAGCTGCAACTGCGTATTCTATAGTTACAACAAAACCGATTGAAAATGGAGTACAACGTAAATACGGAAATCTCCAAGTAGCATATATGTGCCCTACTGAAATATTAGCATCACAGCATTTTGAATCATTTATAAAATACTTTTCATATTTAGGTATTCAAGTCGGACTCATCACTGGTAGTGGATGCAAAAAGTTCCCTTCAAAATTAAATCCAAAAGGCTGGACAGATATTTCTAGAACACAACTTTTAAAATGGGTGGCAAATGGTGAAATACCAATACTCATTGGCACACATGCACTCATTCAAAAATCAGTTAAATTCAAAGATTTGGCATATGTAATAATCGATGAGCAACATAGATTTGGATTAAAACAAAGAGCAAGCCTTGTACAAAAAGATAAAGATGGCAATATGCGCGCACCTCATTTACTTTCCATGACTGCAACTCCAATACCTAGAACATTGGCTTTAACAATATATGGTGATCTAGACCTCACTCTCCTTGATCAAATGCCACATGGTAGAAAGCCAATAATCACAGACATAGTAACGCCAGATAGACGTGATGAAATATATGAAAAAATAAAAGACGAATTAAAACAAGGAAGACAAGTGTATGTGATATGTCCAAGAATAGACGAACCAGATCCAAGCAAAGAAATGGCAGTAAATGCAAAATCAGTTAAAGAGGAAGCAAAAAGATTAAAAGAAAAAGTTTTTACAGAATACAATACAGGAATTTTGCATAGCAAAATGAAACCCTTAGAAAAGGATAAGGTTATGTTGGATTTCAAAGCACATAAAATAGATATACTATGCGCCACATCAGTTGTTGAGGTCGGCGTAAGTGTTGAAAATGCAACTGTAATAATAATAGAAGGAGCTGAAAGATTTGGGCTTGCACAATTACATCAGCTCCGTGGCAGAGTTATTCGCTCAAATCATCAAGCATACTGTTATGTTTTTGCAGATACAAAGTCAGAAAAAACAATAGAAAGACTGCGAGCATTACAAACAGCAAAAAATGGATTTGAATTAGCAGAATATGATTTAAAATTTAGAGGGTCAGGTGAACTTTCAGGGGGAAAACAATGGGGAGTTTCGGACATTGCCATGGAAGCTTTACAAAATATAAAAATGGTTGAAGCCGCTAGAACAGAAGCAAAAATAATAATTGAAAAAGATTTAAATTTAAAAGATTTTTCAGAAATCAAAAAGGAATTAAATAATAGATTAGAAGAAATGAAACATTGGGAATAAAGGAAAAGGCACAGCGCTTCTACGCAGTGCCTTTTGTGGGAAATCCGTGCTTCACTTAAAAAAATTCTTGGCTGGGAACTTATACTTTGTGCCATTTCCATTATCGATTAGGACAAAGTCATTACTATCGAAGTCTATCGACAATCTAAGTGCTCCCAATTGACCAACATCGCGTATACCCAAGCAAGATGTGAAGTTTTCATGTAGACATGGCAACTCTTCCTCATTCACCTGTTGTGTGGTCTGACGTACATAAGATGGGTCACAATACTCAACCACCACAACCAAATCCTCCATATCTATTGATTTAACTGCCCCAAACACAGTAAAAAAAGAAGTTCTTTCACAAACCAATAACCTACCAGGATTCTCTTCCGACATTCTTGCAAGACTATCGTATTCATTTTTTCTGGATTGAAAGGGTATTATACGATCTACCCTTGATTCCACAAAATCAAGAAAGAACATCTCCAGATCATTGCCAATTAGACTAAAATTACCATCAGGCATTTTAAATGGTTTAAGGTCGATTATGACCGGACCATTAGAATACACCCTTATCATTTTGATTTCCTTTGTTAAATTTTGATGTGCTGTTTAACTTATATAATCACAAATTAACTTAAATCTCAAGAGTTAAATTTTATTTGTGCGCCTTCTAGGATTCGAACCTAGGACCCCAGAGGTATAAGCTCTGTGCTCTAACCAACTGAGCTAAAGGCGCATACTTATTGATATGTACATAATACATTATCAATAAATTGTCTTGGTATCAAGCTTTTAAATACTATACATTACCCGAATGCTCTATATCCAACTTTTTCTTTGGTTGTATACCGTGAGCAATAATTATATTTTCGTATTCTTCCCTTTCTATATTTTCAACTTCTATTAATCTCTTTGCTATTGCATCAAGTGCATTTTTGTATTTTGTAACTATTTCTTCGGCTTTTTTATATGCTTCATTCATTATACGTGATACTTCTGCGTCTATGTCGGCACTTATTTTTTCTGAATATTCTTTATCCTCAATTCCCTTACCAAACATTGCCCTTCCGCCTGAACTTTCAAGTGCAAGTACTCCTATCTTTTCTGACATACCGTATTTTGTAACCATATCACGTGCAAGTGCCGTTGAAACTTGCAAATCATTTGATGGTCCTGTTGTCACATCATCAAACATAATTTTTTCCACTACATATCCTCCAAGTGATACTGCTATATCATCTAGGAATTCTTTTTTGCTTTGCATTTTCCTATCATCAATTGGCAAATGAAGCGTATACCCTGCTGCACGTCCGCGTGAGATTATTGAAATCTTATGAACAGGATCTGCAAATGGAAGTACTGATGCAACGAGAGCATGTCCTGCTTCATGATATGCTGTGATTTCTTTTTCTTTTTTTGAAAGAATATGGCTTTTCCTTTCTGGTCCTAGCATTACTTTTTCAATTGCCCTTATTAAATCGTACTGACTTACCTTTATTCTATTTTCACGAGCAGCTAGTATTGCCCCCTCATTCATAAGTGAGTAGAGATCAGCACCCGAAAAGCCTGGAGTTCTTTCAGCAATAACTCTTAGATTAACATCTTCTGCTAATGGCTTTTTATTTGAATGAATCTTTAATATTTCTTCTCTGTCATTTCTATCTGGCAAATCAATAGTAACTCTTCTATCAAATCTTCCAGGACGAAGTAGTGCAGGGTCGAGAACATCTGGCCTATTTGTTGCCGCCATGACTATAACCTTTTCATTTGGTTCAAAGCCATCCATTTCAACTAGTATTTGGTTTAGTGTTTGTTCTCTTTCATCATTTCCTCCACCAACTCCTGTTCCTCTCACTCTTCCAACTGCATCTATTTCATCAACAAAGATTATGGCTGGTGAATTTTCTTTTGCCATTTTAAAAAGATCACGCACACGAGATGCACCAACTCCTACAAACATTTCAACAAATTCAGATCCTGAAATTGAAAAAAATGCTACTCCCGCCTCCCCCGCTACTGCACGTGCAAGCAAAGTTTTTCCAGTTCCAGGAGCACCCATAAGTAATATTCCTTTTGGTATTACAGCACCGATTTCCAAAAACTTTTTAGGATTTCGTAGGAAATCAACAATTTCAGAAAGTTCTTGTTTTGCCTCTTTTGCACCCGCAACATCTTTGAATGTGATTTTTTCCTTTTTATCATCCGGTAATGTTATCCTTGCTTTTGATTGACCAAATGAAAAAGCTTGCATACCAGAACCTTTAACCTGCCTTGATAAATACCAAAATATAAAGACAATGAAAATAATTGGAAAAATAAAAGGAGCTAAATTTGAAAACCAATAACCAAATCCACTTGGACCCTTTATATCTATCTTAACTGCATTTAATTTAGCTGAAGTTATTCCATAAGCAGATAATGTTTCAGTTATTGATGCATCAGTTTCCTTCATTGCTCTTTTGAAGGTCTTATCCAAATACTCTATTTCCAAATCATCACCCTTTACTATAATTGAATTAACTTTTTGGGCATCAATATCTTTAGCTAAATCAGAAATCGCAATATTTTGTATATTTAATGATTTACCAATAGCAAAAGAGTACAGACTGGTCAAAACAAATAATATTAATATTCCAAATAATAGATTATTAATAAATCCAAGACCGGATTTACCCCTGCTTCCCTTTTTACCCTTATTTTTGTTATTTTCTTTACTCATATTAGATGATTATACTTTAATATAATAAAAATGCTATGATTATTGCGTTATGGCGGATTCATTAATTTATAACAAAAAAATACAGCTAGATTATGAAATTCTCGAAAAATTCGAGGCTGGTATCGAGTTGCTTGGTCTTGAAGTTAAAAGTATAAAAGGAGGAAATGGTTCTCTTTTGGGTTCATATGTAACTGTGCGTGGAGGAGAAGCCTTTTTGATTTCTGCAAATATTCCAGCATATCAAGAAAAAAATGCTCCAAAAGACTATGATGCAAAAAGAAATCGCAAGCTACTTTTAAACAAAGAACAAATACAAAAGCTAGCATCCATTGAAACAAAAAAAGGTTTGACAATATCACCTATTTCAATGTATAATAAAGGCAAGCTAATTAAGGTTGAAATAGCCATAGTTAGAGGAAAGAAAAAGCACGATAAGCGTGAGGATATCAAAAAAAGAGATACCGATCGCGAGATTCGTAGAGAATACAAAGATCGTTGATCGTCGACAATTAGTATTAGTAGAGGTAAATAAAGTAGCTCATTCAGAGCTCGCATAAAAGCCTGCTGGCTTTTTGCTCTTCTCGGTCATCTTCATGACCTGCGAAAGGCTCTTCATAAGCTACTTCATTTACCTCAGAAATCATAATCATGGGGATGATAGGCCTCGACAGTTGAGGTTCCTCATAATATGCATTGTAGAGTTCTGTTTACTCTTTAAACATACAGAAAACGTTAAATGCTAAATCAGCAATAACAAAAGCAAAGTCAACAGTGTCTCCATATTTTGGATCACAGAACTTTACTTTCGCTTACGCGACAGTTTAATACTGCTCCCCTAAGCGACATTCCATGAGAGTATTGTCTATGCTTTCATTGGGGTGATATAACCTAGACATAGAGTTGAGTTTACTTCCCTACTCTCAACTTGAAACTTCGGGAATCGTATATACATATTTTGATTATTTTAAAGTGTATATATTAAAAGGAGGCGACTCCGATAAAGTAATCTATACAATGAAGAAGTGTTATGAGATTTCATCTGCACCTGGGTTCGATTCCCAGCATCTCCACAGTAATAAAAAATGCCAGCTTATGCTGGTGTTTTTTATTACTTAATGTTGAGGAGATGTTGGGATGAGAAAGGCGGAGCGATGTGAGTCCAGTAGGACGAACCGCGAGCCGGGGTCGAGGAAATTTGCGAGCGACGGCGAGCAAATTATCCGTGACCGATTCCTAGCATTTCAGTCGATATTTCACATGAAGATATGGATATGTTATATTGGAAACTGGAGGTTTAAACTATGAATAGTTCACCTAAGTACCCTTTTAAAACCGGTACGCAACAATATTGGGATGCAAATTTCATGATTAAGCGTATGACAAGTTGGTCGTTTGAATTGGTGAGTGCTGCTGACAAAAAAAGATTTGAAACCCTGAGTACAAAGGAATTCATCTCTGATGTCATTAGACACTTACGTGCTTTATCAAAAGTACAAAATTTGGACATGTGGCAATCCAACGTTTTGAATAGATTGAATTCGTCTGTGCCACCTTAGGCAACAGACTCAATGTTGTCTAAAATAATAATAGTGCGGCTTTCCATTACGGGATTTGCTGCGCTATTTTTATTTTAAGTAGAAGGAATTTCAACCTTATTCGATAATCTCCACAATAATAAAAAATGCCAGCTTATGCTGGTGTTTTTTATTACTTAATGTTGAGGAGATGTTGGGATGAGAAAGGCGGAGCGATGTGAGTCCAGTAGGACGAACCGCGAGCCGGGGTCGAGGAAATTTGCGAGCGACGGCGAGCAAATTATCCGTGACCGATTCCCAGCATCTCCACAAAATTAGTCCCTTAGTAGAACATAGAACCAAAAATACTGAGAATTAAATAGAAAATCACTAAAATAAAAATTATATAACTTATAATTCTTAATATCAATCCTGTTGTTTGATTTAAACTCGTCTTTGATTTCTTAAAAATATTGAGAGAGATAACAATAGCTAAAATTACTGAGTAAAGTGACATAGCCATAATTTGAGCATTTCCCCCTCCTGCCCAATTTGCTGAATAATACCAGAGAAACAAACCCGCATAAATAAAGATGGATATTATATAAAAGATGTTGAATGTTTTATTTTTCATGTATTAATCCTAACACTATATATATATATCTGTCTATCTGCTACTTTGTTTAAAAACCTAGGACATAACTAGTTCCAACTCTGGCTCACCAAGTCCACAGTGAAAGAAAGGGCATCCTTTTGGATGCCCTTTCTTTTACCTAACTTGATAGATGGTGTGAATACCTTGCGAATAATTGACAATCTGTACATATTCTGTTATAGTATATAGAGAATATCAACAACCCTTCACAAGTCCTCTTTTGAAATCTAAGGAACCTTATGATACTTAACATTATCGGCTGCATCATCGGACTCTTTCTAGTTTATGTGGGCTGGACTGCTTACTGCCTACAATCTATGAGTGATAATCCACCATCGCAGTCGGAGATTGAATTACTACGACAGGAGTCGTTTAAAGCAACAGAAGATGATCGCCCCCTTAAATCTATGTATCTTGCAGATGCCGAAGCAGAATATAGAAGAAGTCTTGAGCCAAAAATAAAATGGGGTAAAGCAGTTCTGGCTTTGGGGATAGGTATTCTAATCCTCTCTATAGCCAACTTCTTCTGATGTCACCAGACCTTCATGAGAATGACTTTCACTAGTCCTTCTTGTGAAGGTCTTTCTCTTGCCCAAAATATATTAATTGTTATACATTCTACCTAAGCCCATAAACATACTCATTCACATAATGCGTATCCCCATGAACAGTTTTATAAGCAAATCTATACAGAACGTATCTTCCAGTCATCTTTGCAAAAAAGATTATTCTATAACCAACTTCTTTTCCAGCTAAGAGCGCAATATTGGGTACTCCCATTCCAGCCATTTTCATAGCTATGTATTCTACTAAGCTCATTGCAGCGTCTGCCCCCAACTCAAGCATTACATTCTTTTTAAAGGAGTCTCCTTTACTTACTTCATTAAGTTTATCTAATTCAATAAAAAATTCTTTCCAAAAATCAGACTTAGCATCTCCAGTGTAACGATCAAGGAAGAGAAATGGCGCGTAACTCAATTTAATTTTTAGGTAGCGGGTCCAAACAACCAAAGATATTCCGGAAATAATTATATAAGAACTCCATGCAATCATGGTTACATTTTCAGGTAATGTTCGCCCAAAATTAGAGACAACAAAGACATATATTCCAAAAACAAAAACAGCAATAATAGATAGAATTATCCAAATATAATATCTAAAAAATAATTTACTTTGTAGATTATTCCATGGGAAATATAATTTCTTAGCAATTTTCCAACTTTCTTGTGGAGTTAAATTTTTGCCATCAAAATATGAGTCCAGCCATATTGTTTGCTCTACCTTAGAAATAGCAGTTGATATCATTGTTAATACTGCCAAGATAACAATAAATGCTGTTACCATATAAACGATTTCTAATTGATAAGACATATCTAAAGCCTTGAGCCATGATGATGTCATTGGTACATTAATAATTAAACGAAAAATAAAAAACAATACGAGTACGGGAGCAGAAATTAATAATACTCTTTTGGTTAATAGACCAGATCTTTTATTCATCTGTATTCCTATTTCCTTAAATATTTCATTCCAAGATGGACTTGTATTTACTTGATTTTCCATAATTGTATCAACAGTATTATATCACAAAATTTAATTATTGAAAAATTTTTATTTATTTTTGCTCAACCCTTTCCACACAAAATTTTATATGATATAAAAACAATGGATCTGATCATAGAAAATGATACAGAACTAGAGAATATAACATCTGAACAACAGGAAATCATATGAAAAGTAGCGAAACCGCTTCTGACGATTGTAGGTATTTGGAATATGGTCACATAAGAAAAGTGAAAAAATCTTCTCATGAAAAAGCTATAAAAATAATTGATAAGTGGATTAAGATGAGGAGGATTCCACAATCACTAATTTGTAACTATGTTTTTGATGGATACACGTACAACATTGAGGCACAAAAGTCTTGGCTTGATGAACTGGAAAATAAGCTTTTGATAGTCTTTACCTTCATTAGTTCTTTAGTGATAGTGTTTTCATTTTTTCACTTCAATACACTACTATTTGTGTTTCTCTTCTGTATTCTATTTCTTCTTGTGCTTTTATATTCCAAAAAAATATTGGAACTCGTACATGAAGTTATTTACTACAGGAAGTTAATCAGTAACTTCTACGCCGACTATATCGCATTTATAAACTTCTTTGGTAATTACCTGGTAACCAAAAAAGACGGGCGATTCTCACAACTAACAAGAGAAGAACTGATCGAAAAAGTTAGGAGGAGGATTAATAAACTTAAAGGAGATATGAATTCAATTCCTCATCATAAAACGAGGGAAATTAGAGAATTATTACTTGAGGGTAGGGAGATAGCAAGTAAATTTAATTTGAACATTTATGATGTTTGAACACGAAACACCCGGGCAGTGCATACAGCACTGTTCGGGTTTTCCCTTTTCCCCTATTTCTTCCCTCCCTTTTTATCATCCTTTTTTGGAGATGGTTTTGAAGTTATGTAAATAAAGATGATTACCAGTACAATCAATACGATTTTTATATCATCCATATGTGAATTATAACACTATAAAAAAGAAAGGCGTCCATTCTGTATGGACACCTTTTTGCTAATTTAGCTTCAGAGCATTTCGCCCCTTACTTGATCTGTATAGTCAGAAAGCAATTGATTAAACTTAGGAGAGTTTGATTTTAATTCTTCAAGAGTTCCGTTTGCAATCAATTTACCGTTTTCGAACATGACTATTCTGTCAAACAGTGGAAGGAGATGAAGTCTATGAATGGAGGAAATTATTGTCTTCCCTCTCATCGATCGGAATACATTTTCATGTATTCTTTTTTCAGTTGTAGCGTCTTGGCTACTTGTCGGTTCATCGAGTAATAATATTTCAGAATCCCGACACAACATAAGTCCTCGCGCTAGAGCGAGTCTCTGTTGTTGACCTACACTTATATCAACACCTTTTTCATTGATTGAGGAATCAAATCCTTTTGGAAGTCTATTTGCAACTTCGGTAAAACATGCCATATCGGTATATTTCAACACTAAAGACATTTCCACCTTCTCGCCAAATGTTATATTTTCAAGAATTGTAGTGGCAAATATCTCTGGAGCCTGCGGTATTAATGCAATACTTTGAGAAAAGTCCTTTACAGACATAATCTCACCGTCTACAGAATACGTACCAGACTTTGGAATATATAATCCACACATCAACTTTAAAAGTGTCGTCTTACCGCTACCACTTAATCCTACAAAAGCGATTCTTTCGCCTCTTATAATATCTAGTGTAATTTTATCTAGATGCAAATCTCCCTCTTCATGGCTATGATAAGTGAAATCAATATCTCGCAATGACAGTGTTTTCCAATTATTAGGAAGTCTGCCCTCTACCACCTCAGTCTTTATGAAATCATTTGCAATGGTTTCAGAATTCCTAACTCTAGCTCTTTCTTGTTGAATTTCTCCATAAATACCAGTGAAATGAAAAAATAATTCACCAACCTTACTGAGATAAGAGACAACAAGAAAAAAACTACCAATTAGAATCACTTCCTTATCTTTGATTTGGAAGAGGTATATCGATACCACAATGACAAACATGAGATTACAACATGCTGATGTAAGAAACCATTTAATCTCAGAAAGTTTTTTATTCTTCCTTGATAAATCAATTGGTTCATTTAACTTCAGCACTATGTTATCAATTATTCTGCCTTGTAATCTCAACATTATGATTGTTGTTATATTGCTAATACCATCCTGTATGCTTTGCGCAATGGAATTTTCGATTTTATTTAACTTGTTATATTGTTCTACTAAGACTCGATCAAATCTAATAGTGATAAGCACTGTAATACTCATCATGACAAGTACAACTAAAGCAGAGGGCATACTGATATACGCAAGCATACAATAGCTTGCGATAAGTCTAACAGATAGATAAATAACATTGAATGAGTTACTTGAAAAATGATGCAGAGCATCAGATCCTTTGCCAACTTTATCAATAGTATTACCTGAATGATGATCAATATGCCATGACATGGGAAGTTTTAAAACTCCCCCGAATAGATATTTTCTATAGTTTATTTTTGCCGCAGTGAATGCATTATTCATTTCCATTACCCTTGCTGGACCATGTAATGACCAGAAAACAAGGTCTATGATCATAATGAGAAACGTGAGTTTTAACAAGTAAAATATATTACTACTATTTACCCCGTACCTCTGAACAGTGTTTATTATTTGTGATAAAACCAATGGACTCAAAATAACATCGAGCGACTGAGCTATCACAAACATAACGTAGATGAAAGACAATTTGACCCTATTACCGAGAGAGAACTCCCATGTTTTACCAAATAGATAAATAACAGGATTCCCTTTTGTTGGGACTTCTTCATTTTCTAACATACTATCTCCTTTCTTTTGTTTAAGAACATTTAATCTCACTTGAAACTAAAATATCGTGCTTTCTGCACGATATTTTAAGAATTTGAATCATTTCCAATACTTATAACATAGTGCAATACGATTTATGTAGGCTATACAAAATACCCGCAGATGTAACTGCGTCTCTTGGTATATTTATTTGTGTAATCATATTTTTCATGTTCACACATATTAACATAAATCATCGATTATAGCAAGTTGTCCACTTCCCTAACCACCTCACTTATAGTAGTCTGAGTATGGAAGTACATGTAGTACTCATGGAAATCTGGACCATATTCCAGATGAAAGTGACACAAAATTGTGAGCGAAGACACACACAATAAGTCGGAAGGTGGTAATGGTGATCCTAATTGCCCAAGTAAAGACATTTGCAGACTTGTCTATGAAGGATCCATACCAAGTGGGCTTATAGAAGCATACTCAAATCGGTTAAGATTGAATATCAGACTGGAGTGCGTAAGACTAAATAGTGCCGATAACTCTAAACTAGCTGTATCAGAGAGAGAATTAGCGAGGTTTAGGGTTAATAACTTTACTATTTTCCTGAATCTTTTTTATCAAGAGTTTGCTTGTATCGTTGAGGTACTACCGCTTGATACTTTAAAAACCCGTGACCAAGTAAAGGGTGCTGTAACCAACGTTATGAAAGATTTATCTAGGAGAATAGTTGAGAAACAAAACAAGGGCGAGGATACATCAGAATTAATCCTAGAAAGAAGCAGGAAGGGGGATGTAGCAAATATGTGGGATTTGGGAGAACCATGGGGTGTATATCATAGTAATTTGAATTAGCTTTCAATCGCCACCGAGAAATCGGTGGTGGCTTTTTTATTTGGGTTTATTTTCTTAAAAACAGTGGTGTCTCTGGCATTTTCCCTGACTCAATCCCCTTCAACATTATCTCTGAAGTCTCAGGCAAAATACATTGTAGTGCATTTGCAATATGATATATAGAAGCAAGACAAAATGATATTTGCTGTTTTCCTTTTTCTATATCTGTTTTAATAGTTTTAAATGGCTGATATTCCTGAATAAATTTATCCACTTCCTGAATCTTCAACCATATATCATCACAAACTTTATTTATTTCAAATGAATTATACAATTCATCATGCTTTTTAATATCAAAATCAGGGGCTGACTTTATATCCAGAGCAACATCATTTGATTCTGCCATTTTCATAACTCTACTAAATAAGTTGCCCAGACCATTTGCGAGATTTGCATTATAGGCTTCTTTGAACATATTTAGAGTAAATGGACTATCTTCAAAAGAACTCAATTCTCTAGATATATAATACCTAAGCGCATCTGTACCGTATTCTTTTACTATATCATTTGGATTTATGACATTACCCAATGACTTACTCATCTTAAGACCTCCCTCGCCTGTTATAAATCCATCAATCACTATTTGTTTTGTATTTGGAATACCTACTGACATAAGCATTGCTTGCCACATTGCACTTTGTTGTCTTAAATTATCCTTTCCACAATATTGCACTACATTTTCACTATTTACCCAATATTTCTGAAACTTTTCCATATCTGTTGGCCAACCTATAGCTGAAATATAGTTTACGAGTGCATCAAACCAAACGTACATAACATGTTGTTCATCATCAGGCACTTGTACACCCCAAGGCATTTTAGTTTTTAATCTTGAAATACTAAAATCTTGCAATCCCCTCTCAACAAATGATTTTATTTCATTATATCTAAAATCAGGAACAACTAATTTACTATTTTGCTTATACAAATCAAGCAACTTGTCGCCGAATTCACTAAATTTAAAAAAGTAATTTTCCTCATCAATCTCTTCAATATTCATAAGTGGATGAATAGGACATTTACCTTCGACTAGTTCTGATTCGGTCTTTTCCAATTCACAACCTATACAGTATTTTATTTTATAATTCTTTTTATAAATGTATCCATTTTTCTTACAAATATTCCAAAATTCTTGTGCACTCTTTTTGTGATTTTCATCAGTAGTTCTTATAAAATTTACATCCTTTGTTATGTTTAAAATCTTATGCAAATCTTTAAATTTCAAAGACAATTCATCTGTATATGCTTTTGTATCCACACCTATTGCTTCGGCATTCCTATGTACTTTTGCACCATGTTCATCTGTTCCAGTATTGAAAAATATATCATAGCCATTTACCTTTTTATATCTTGCTATTATGTCTGCACGTACAAGTTCCATAGCAAAACCAACATGTGGTTCGGCATTAACATAAGGTAAAGTTGTGGTTATGTAAAATGTTTTCATTTAAAAGTTAATATTTCCTTGAAACTAGTATCATCTTTGTATGGACCTATTATAGCGAGATTTAGCTTTTCATCAACAAAGATTTCCTTTGCTATGTTTTTTATTTCCTCAACGGTTACTTTCTGAATCTTTTCTATTCTTTCTTTTGGTGTAATTATTTTGCCTTTTAATATTTCTGCCATGGCAACGTATTCAGCTCTGGAGTCAGATGTTTCAAGAGAAAGTAAAAAGGAACCAGACATATAATCTTTTACTCTCTTTAATTCTTTTTCTGTGATTTCTTCATTTATTATTTTTTTGCATTCAGAAATTATTGTCTTAATGACCTCATTGATTCTCTTTACATCAACTCCGGCAGATATTGTGAATATTCCATGATCGGTATATGTATCATTTCCTGCATTTATATAATAACAGACACCCATTTCCTCTCTTAATTTCTGGAATAATCTAGAACTCATTCCTCCACCAAGTAATACACCAAGCACTGAAAGTATTGGATTAAAATCGTTTTTTGAATCAAATGTTCTAACCCCCATTACCATATGCGCCTGATCTGAATCTTTGTATTTAACTATAAGCTCTGGCTTTGATTGATTTTCAGCTACTTTTGGTTTTTGTGTTTTTTCGCCTATATTTATAGTTTTAAATTTATTTGAAACTTTATCTATTATTTCTTTTTCATTTATTGAACCGGATATAACAACAATGGTATTTGATGATGTATAATGCTCGCCCAAATATTTTTGGAAATCATTAGAATTAAATTTCTTTATTGTATTTTCTTCTCCTGCTATACCCCATCCTGCTGGCTGATCTCCATAAACTAAACTTGAAAATATTTCCTGAACCTGCCTTTGTGGCATATCTTGATACATTTTAATTTCCTCTGTTATCACTCCTTTTTCCTTATCTATTTCAGTTTGCTCAAGTAAAGGATTTAAATAAATATCAGAAATAATGTCGAGTGCTTCATCGACATTTTCCTTACTTACTTTTGCATAATATCCTGTGTATTCATTTCCGGTAAATGCATTGTAATGTGCTCCTAATGATTCTAATTCATTTGAAATATCTTTTGCCCTTGGTCTTGTCTTTGTACCCTTAAACATCATATGTTCTAGGAAATGTGATATACCATTTATTTCTTTGCTTTCATATTCTGAACCAGTAGTAACCATAACAAGAACAGTTACCGCAGGATTATCATCTATCGGAACAGTAATTACCCTAAGGCCATTTGGAAATGTAGTTTTATTAAATATCATTAAGAAATTTTAATATAATTTAATAAGTCAGATACTTTTACTCTTTCTTGTTTTCCAGTATCACGATCTCTAACTGTCACCGTGTCCTTTTTATCATCTCCACTTTCACCCAAAGTATCGAAGTCAATTGTAATACAATATGGTGTACCTATTTCATCTTGTCTTCTATACTTTTTTCCTATATTTCCATTATCATCATAAATTACATTTCCTAGATTTTTCTTTAGCATTTTATATATTTCCATTGCTTTATCTGTTATCTTTTCATCATTTTTCTTAAGTGGAAATACTGCAGCTTTTACAGGCGCTATGCTTGGTTTTAATTTCAAAAATACTCTCTTTTCACCTCCTATTTCATCCTCTGTATATGCATCAGAAAGTATTGCAAGCATAAGTCTATCTACTCCAAATGTTGGCTCTATACAATGAGGCACAAATCTCTCTCCTGTTTCTTCATCAAAATATGACAAATCAACCTTACTTGAACCCGCATGAGCTTTTAAGTCATAGTCTGTTCTGTATGCGATACCCAGTAGCTCTTTTTGACCAAACGGGAAATCAAATTCGGTATCAACACTTCTTTTTGAATAATGCGCACGATCAGAATCAGGCACCTCAATTTTATGAATATTTTTACTATTCAAACCAAGATCATTCAAAAATTCCATTTGTTCCTTATGTAATTCATCAAACTTTTCATTCACCTTTTTTTCATCTCTTGGATCGACAAAGTATTCTATTTCCATTTGTTCAAGTTCACGAAGTCTAAAAATAAAATCACGAGGTGCTATTTCATTTCTAAATGCCTTACCTATCTGTGCCATACCGAAAGGAAGTTTAGGATGAAATGAATCAATAATATTTTTAAAATTAACAAACATACCCTGCGCTGTTTCTGGTCTTAAATATGATATAGAATCTTCATCTTCCAATGCTCCAATATTTGTTTTGAACATCATATTAAATTGTCTAACATCACCTAGAGTACCTTCACAGTCTGGACATGTATTTTTGTTTTTATTTTCCTCTGGCAATTGATCCGCACGGAATCTATGTTTACACTTTTTACACTCAACTAAAGGATCAGAAAATCCACCAACATGACCGCTTGCCTTCCAGACATTTTGATTCATTAGTATTGCAGCATCTACTCCATACATATCGTCTCTATCTGTAACAAACTTTTTCCACCATAAACCCTTTATATTATTCCTGAGTGAAACTCCATAAGGACCATAATCCCATGTTCCTGCAAGCCCTCCGTATATCTCGGATCCTTGAAATACAAATCCCCTTCTCTTGCATAATGAGATTATCTTTTCCATCTTTGTTTCCTCTTTTTTATTTTCTTTTGATTCCATATTTATTTTATTACCTTATCATTACCCTCTTTATAGCTTGGATCTGAACTAAACACTGTATTTAATATACCTAGATTACTCTTTAATGTTTCTCCTGTAAAGTCATCAGTTGCAGTTAAATATGATTGATTAACTAGTGGTAATGTTTGACCTATTTGATCCACACTTGGTGTTAATGCGACTTGGAATGCTACTTGTCTCCTCTTATTTGTACCCACAGTGTATGTTCCCATATCACCAACATTCCAAACTATTTGCCCGTCAACTTCATTGTATTTTATATCTTCATTCTGAGAGTCTATTTTACCTGTCCATTTCATATATGCTGGTAAACTTGATCTTACAACAACATCACTAACTGTACTTGATGTATTATCTACATACCAAATTACAGTATATGTTGTAGCTTGCTCTGTCTTTGGAGGTATTGGCCCTGTATTTTGAAATGGTCCTGCATTCCTTAAGACTTGACCGTTTAATGAAATATTTGAAGCTATTTTGACCTGTGACATTGCGCTTGAAGAAATATTTTCAGGAACATCTGTTTCCCCTACTCTATTACCTTTTACATTTATATTTAATTTAACTTGTGGATTAGAAATTGGTTTAAAGGCTGTTCCTAAATCTCTAGGTGTGAGATTAAAGGTTACTCTTCCACTTCCTCCCGCCTCTATATTTTTTAATTCTGATGTTGTTATGCTATTCCAAACAATTTCATTATCTGCGGATTTATACAATCCTTGATCAGGAGATATTGATAATTTATCAAAAGCATTTCCGGATAGTTTAACACTTATTTCACCATCAAGCACAGGCACCTGAAGATTATTGAAATATTTTACTTCAACCTGAATGGGTTCATTAAATTTACCTATATAATCACCATTTTCATTTCCATCCATCGTAACTGCAACTGACATAAATGGCTTTTTAATACTTATTTCTTGTGAATTTGAAATGTATTCTGTACCTATAACTTTTTCATTTCTTACACTAAATGCACCGACTGCAAATTTAAATACTCTAAGCTCATCATCTTGTCCTTCCAATTTACCCTTAATCTTAATTGTCTTTTTTGCTCCTGGTGGTATATCGCCTATTTTCCAAGTTGAATTGTCATTTAATGGTTTCATATCAGAAGATGAAAATGTAAATCCAAAAGGATAATACGCTTTAAGTAAAAGATTTTTAATTACTTCTTTTGAATTCGAAGAAACATTTGCTGTGATCTCAAAATCTTGACCAGAATTAACTTCTTTAAATGAACTAATATTTAATGATATTGGTGATGATGAGATCAAGACATCAAATACTTTTTCTTTTTGAAAAATAGCATTAGATCCCTTTACTCTGTATTCAACAGTAACTTTTATTTCTTTTTTTGTATTTTCTTCACCATACAATACTGCTTTGATAGTTTTTTGACTTACTCCTCCTGGACCTATATCTGGTATTAATTCTCTTGTATTTTTTAATTCCTTAAAACTATCCAGAACATCTGTTGTTCCTGCTGGGAAATCTACTGACAAGTCTACTGTTTCTAATTTGATATTATTTTGATTTGAAACTTGAACTTCAAATGTCACAGGCTCTCCTCCAGAGACTGATACTGGACCATTAACTGTTATATCAACATTTTTAGCTGATACTATATTTGATCCTTTGAAAATGAGCAGTGATCCAAATCCTATACAAATAAGGAAAAAGACAAATGACCATATTAAGATTTTTGTAAAAAATGACATTGAATTGCTTTTATATCTTGTGTTTAACTCTACGGGTTCAGACTTTTCCTCTTCCTGTTTCCAATCTGTTTGAATGTCTGATTCCTTTTCATTAAAACGTAATCGCCTTTTTGTTTTAATCTCTGGGGCGTTTCTTGAATATAGAGATTTATTTAAATTGTCGATTTTACTATTATCCTCTTGATTCATATGATTTATTATAACATAGTCAGTATCTATAGATGACTTTGTTTAAATGCTTCATTGATTATCTTTATTATATCTGTTTTATATTTAGCTACTAGATTTAGCATATCTTTATCGTATTTATTATTTGATAATATTTCTTTTAATTGAGTAATTTCTCTTATATATCCTAGATTATTTAATATCCTAATAACAGAAAGACATTCAAGTAGCTCAAAATCAATATCCTCTGCTTCAAACATATATAATCCTTCAATGATTTCAAAAAGATTTTCATTCATTTCCTCACCATGCAATAACCTTTTTAATAAATTTAATACTTTTAAATTTACTTTATTTATTTTTTTATGTATTTGCTCTGCACCGATTAATCTCCATACTTCCTTACCTCTTACCAGAGAAACTTTGACTAGAGAACCGTCCTCAATATGATATTTTAATTTAGATTTTGAAAGTCTTATACCCTGTGCCACTGCTCCCACCATACCAAAGTCTTGTGTAAATATATTAATAAATTTATTTGCCTCACCTTGATTGAGACTATTTACTATAAATCCTTTTGTTGTGTATATATTGTGCATTTGACAATAAAATTATATGGTGTATACTAATATCAGTAATCGGTTAGTTTGGTTCTTTGGTTGCCGAAAGGCATTGGTGAGGTCGAGTCAGTGGTGTTCCTCCGGGGCGGTCGCATTCTTTTGTGCGACCGCCCTTTTTCTTACCTATTTTATTTCTATCTTTGTTTCTTCGGTACTTTCTGTATAGTAAATAGCAGAAAGACCGGTTGTTTTCCTTATTATTTCTTCACCCTTTTTGTATATTTCTATATTTTCTTTGCTTGATGAAATAGATAATTCGGCAATATCTTTAACATTCATTCCTTTTTCTTTTCTTAAATCTTGAATACTTCTTTGAAGCTCTCTTACTATCCCCTCCTCTTTTAATTCTTTTGTAATAGTAGTATCGAGCAATACATCATTTAATATACTTACGTCATGCACTATTTCTTTTACATTTACTTCGTCTTTTAAAATATAAATTAAATCATCATTTATTTTAACTTTTGTTGTAAGCTTTGATAGTGGTTGTCTTACATTTATTTTTGCATTCATGCGGGCTTCAAGACCAAGAGATGCAATCTTCCTTAGATTAGACATTGAATTCAACACCTCTACATTAACCTTCTTTAAATCAGACCATGATTCCAAATGAACACTTTCCTTCATGTCCTTTGTTTTTAATTTTTGATATATATCTTCAGCAATAAATGGCATAAATGGTGCGATTAATTTTGTGAATTCTATTATCACATTTCTTGTGGTTGATAATGCCATTTCCCTATCACTTAGATTATCACTTTTAAATCTATCTCTTGATCTTCTTAAATACCAGGTTGAAAGATCATCCACAAAATCAGCAATAGGTCTTGATGCTCTGTCTATTTCACATTTTTCTAAATTATCTGTAATCTCTTTTGCCACTTGAGACAGTCTTGTGTTTATCCATATATCCAATTGATTTGTACTTTTAACATTTTTGATTTCCAATCCTTGTGAATACATTTCATAAAATGAAACCACATTATTTAATCTTCCTATATGCTTTTTAACTACTTCATCAACTAATTTTTCTGAAAAAACTACATCCTGTGCTCTAACTGCAGATGATGACATCAGGAAATATCTAAGTGCATCTGCACCGTATTTATTTACAACAAGCATTAAATCTGGGTAATTTTTCTTTGACTTTGACATCTTTTGACCGTCCTCAGCAAGCACAAGTCCGTTTACTATGACTTTTTTGTATGGAGACTTACCAAAGAGTGCAACACCGAGAACAAGCATAGAATAAAACCATCCTCTAGTCTGATCCAATCCTTCAGAAATAAAGTCAGCTGGATAACCCTTTGTCTTGCCTAATATCTTGCTAAATGGTCCTGGCTTTGGATTGAAATCGCATTTATTGAATGGATAATGTGATTCACCAAATGGCATTGAGCCTGATTCAAACCAACAATCAAATACTTCAGGAATTCTCTTTAGTTTACTGCCTTTGTCTGTATACAGCTCAATATTATCTATATATGGTCTATGCAAATCTAATTCGTATTCATCATTATGTGGTAAAGGATGGAAATCTAATTTTCTTGGTTTTGCATTTTTATTATAATGCTCATCACTTCCCCTAAGTGCTATTGATTCCTTTCTATTTAATCCTTGCGAAACTGTTTCAAGTAAAAATAGTGGTGTATCATGAGAAATTATCAAAATATTTTTGCCAGAATATTTATTTTCATAATCATATATTGCATTACCCATTCTCTTTTTGATATCAACATAGTTTTCACCTCCTTCTGGAGTCATTTCGAATCTATTTTTATGAGAAAAATTTGAAACAAAATCATCAAATGGCTTGCCGTTCCAAACACCTGCATTTAATTCTTTTACTCTCTGATCTATTATTATTTTTGATTTATCCAAGCCTAATTTATCTGCAATTATATTTGCAGTTTCCATTGTTCTTATGAAAGGCGACACAAATATTAAATCAATCTTTTTATCTGATAGCCATTTACCTGCTTCATTTGCTTGCTTTTTACCTAATTCAGTTAAATGATGTGGATTATCCTCTTTTGAACTTATAACCTTTTCGGTATTATTCATTGCCTCTCCATGACGACAGACATAGTATGTGTTTTTTGCTTTGCTGTACTTTTTTAAATCTTTTACTGATCCAAATACAATACATTCATTTGTTTTTTCATCACGCCATACAGGAAGTGGTGCACCCCAAAAACGTGAGCGGGATATTGCCCAGTCTCTTGCTCCAGTCAACCAATCTCCAAATCTTTTTTCACCGATTTCTTTTGGCGTCCATTTTACTTTTGAATTTTCTTTTATTAATTTATCTTTTATTGCAGTCACTTTTACAAACCATGATGAAGTTGCATAGTTTAAAAGTGGAGTAGAACAACGCCAACAATGTGGATATGAGTGTATTATCTTTTCCTTTGCAAAAAGACTTCCTGCATGAGCAAGGTATTTAATTATTTCAATATCTGCCTTTTGATGACCTTCAACTTTATTTACTCTATCTTCATCTGTTGTTTTTGGTTTAACATCTTTAAAAGCAAAATCCTTAACTTGAGCTGTAAACTTACCGTCCATACTTACATGCTGAATAAATGGAATATTATTTTTTACTGATAATTCATAATCATCAGTACCGAAGGCTGGTGCAATATGTACAATTCCTGTTCCACTATCTATAGTTACAAAATCTGCATCGTATATTTTATATGCATTTTCAATATTTTTTATTTTTTTATCATTTACAAAATAATCAAATACTGGAATATATGACTTACCTATCAAGTCCTTTATACTTACCTCACCTAACACTTTGTATTCTTGCTTTATTGTAGAAAGTCTTGATTCAGCTAAAATCAAATTATCTATACCCTTTTCTGTCTTTACTTCTATTTTTACATATTTGATTTTTGAGTTTATCGCTAATGCGGTGTTACCTGGTAATGTCCAGGGTGTTGTTGTCCATGCAAGTAATGATGTATTTTTATCATCCTTTAATTTAAATTTAACATAAACTGAAATGTCAGTTATATCTTTGTATCCCTGACTAACTTCAAAATTTGAAAGTGTTGTTTCGCATCGTGTACAAAGATTCATAGACTTAAAACCTTCGTATATTAATCCCTTTTTATGCAATTCAGAAAATGCCCACCACACAGATTCGGTATAACTTGAATCCATAGTCCTGTAATCATCTTCCATATCAACAAATCTTCCAAGTCTTGGGATTATTTTTCTCCAATCATTAGCATAACGCATCACACTATTCCTTGATGCTTCGTTAAATTTATCTATTCCGTAATCGATAATATCTTTTTTGCTTTTTAAATTTAATTCTTTTTCAATTAGATTTTCGACTGGAAGCCCATGGCAGTCCCAACCCCATCTACGACGGACTTTGTAACCCTTCATTGTCTTGTATCTAGGTATAATATCTTTTATTGTTCCTGGAACCACATGACCATAATGAGGCTCTCCAGTTGCAAATGGTGGGCCATCATAAAATACAAAATCACCTTTTGGAGCAGGCTTTTCAACACTTTTCTTGAATATTTGATTATCTTCCCAAAATTTAAGTATTTTTTCCTCTGTTTCAACTACTTTGTTTTTAGGTACATTTAGATTATTTTTATCATCTGACATAAAAGTCATTCTAGCATTTTACCAACTTTTTTTCATCCTACATCTTAGATGGAACTTCAATTCCTAATATCCATAATCCTGATTTCATAATATGAGCAAACATTTTTGTAATCATAATTCGATATGCTGTATACTCACTCTTTTCATCTAATATCTGATTATTTGTATAATATGAATTAAATTCACCAACAAGGTCTATTAAATATGTTACTAAATAATTTGGCGCGTATTCTAATCTTGATCTTTCAACTACTTCATTAAATCTAATTAGCTTTTTTTCTAATGAACTAATATTTTCATCAAATTTTATTTCATTTGAATACTTTGTATCTTTTGCCTTTGCCAATATAGCATTTGCCCTAACCGCTCCGTACTGTAGATATGGACCTGAATCCCCTTCAAATGAAATTGCCTTATCTGCATCGTATATAATGTCTCCACCTATTGATTGTCTGAGTATTGTGTATTTTAATCCCGCAATTGCTATTTGATTTTTAATTTTTTTGTATTCAACTTCTTCAAAATCTTTTCCTTTCATCTTTACATCAACTAATTTTTCAAATTCTTCTATGAGTTCTGTTGCGGGTATTATATTTCCCTTTCTTGAAGACATTTTCCCTGTACTTGGTCTCAATATTCCATGACTCAAATGCTTCATTTTTGAAGCGATATTTTTATCTATTTGATTGAATGCAGAAATAATAACCTTAAAATACGCATTTTGTTCATTTGCTGTTATCACAATTGATTCATTTAATTTTGGATATAAATCAAATTTGGTAAATGTTAAACCGATTTCTTTTGCTTCATAAGTTGGTAATCCTTCGCTATTTATGAACACTCTTGTATGTTCCCCATATTTTTCACCAGGGAAAATTATCGCACCATCGCTTTTTTCAAATACGCCTTTTTCTAAATTTTCATTTACCTTTTTAACACCGAGTGATGCAACTTCACTTTCAAAAAAGAAATTATCGAACTTTGTTCCAAGTTTTTTGTATATAGTATCAAAATATTCAAGACTTATTTTTCTGCCTTCATTATATATTTTATTTATTTCTTCATCTGATTTATTGAAAATCTTTTTATTTATTTCTATTATTTCCTTTTTTGAATTTTCATTATCTGCATATTGATTTTCACCATATACATACATTTCACCTAGAAATTTAATTCTCTTTTCCAAGTCAATATTTTCGGCTGGTATATTACCTATATTTTTAGTCATTGCCCATACTGTCTTTGCAACATGAAGCCCTACATCGCCCTGATAACAAGCTCGTATCACCTTTGCATTTGAATAACTGACTATTCTAGATATTGATTCACCTATAGTGTTAGCCATAAGGTGACCAATATGAAATATTTTAAAAGGATTTGGATCAGTGTATTCAATCATCACCTCTTTATTTTTATCTAAATTATTTTTACCAAAATCATTTAGATTTTCAGAAATTTTGATTATTTCATTTTTAAATACCGTATCTTTAATTTTAAAATTAATAAATCCAGGACCTGCAATATTTACTGATTCAATTATTTCATTTGGATTTTTATTTATCTTTTCTATAATTTGTTCTGCTAATTGTTTTGGAGAAATATTTAATTGTTTTGCATAAAGCATGGCAAAGTTAGTCGAAAAATCTCCATGATCTTTATTGTCAGGATACTCTATATTTATTTTAGGATTTTGAATATTAAATTCAATAGCTACTTTATTTAATATTTCAATTATCTTACTTTTCATAAAATTATATTAACTTAAAAATGTGCATAAAGCCATTTGACTTTGTGTGTAGGTATTGTATATTTTAGACAATAGCTCTTTTACTGATATGGTAGGTGAGGATGAATGTGCTGCCTGAATCATGGATATTGGCTATGGGAATGAACAAAAAGTGACCAATATCATAGCTGTAAGGAACATTCCACATCGGTGTGTGTGAGAACATCACAAACGTTTTCACACTTCCTCGTCCTATCCGTAACACAAAGGGCGTCCGATTTTCGGTTTTCGGGCGCCCTTTCTCTTTTCTGATTATTTTTTATTTTATTTTCTTCTCAAAATAGTGTCTATTCTCTCAGCAATCTTCTTCATATCTTTTTCCTTTTTACCTTTTGTTGTTTCTCCTGCCGTTCCTAGTCTTATGCCTGATGGATCAATAGGACTTCTAGTATCAAATGGAATTGCATTTTTATTTACTATTATTCCTTCTTTTTCTAATCTATCACTCGCATCCTTTCCTGAAATTCCCTTACCCTCCATCCATGTATCAACAAGTATTAAATGACTATCAGTTCCCCCTGAAATTATTTTCCATCCCTTTTTTGATAATTCATCTGCTAGAACTTTTGCATTCTTTTTGACTTGTTTTGCATACTTTTTAAATGCGGGAGTATTTGCCTCTTTTAAAGCAACTGCAACTGCTGCGATTTGATTAATATGTGGACCTCCTTGAAGTCCTGGGAATACTGCTTTATTTATGAGATCTCCCATTATTTGCTCCTTTCCCTTGCTATCAATTATCTTTTTATCATTTTTTGAAAAAATAATTGCACTTCTTGGGCCTCTCAATGTCTTATGAACTGTTGTTGTGACTATATCTGCATATTCAAATGGTGATGGATATTCACCTCCCGCGACTAGTCCCGCAATATGTGACATATCTATCATTAGCAATGCTCCGCAGGCATCGGCAATTTCCCTTAATTTTTTGAAATCAACAATTCTAGGATATGCAGTATATCCGCCAACTATAATTGCTGGCTTTTCTGCTATTGCTTTTTCTTTTAATAAATCATAATTAATTAATTCAGTTTCCTTATCTACTCCATAAGGAATTTGTGACCAGAATTTTCCTGTAGCAGAAACTTTATGACCATGAGTCAAATGACCACCATGATCAAGTGACATACCCATAATCTTTCCACCTTGTGGCACAAGAGCAAGATAGACAGCAAGGTTGGCGGGTGAACCAGAAAGAGCTTGGACATTTACAGACCATTTATCATTTGAAAGTTTAAAAAGTTTTAATGCTCTTTCAATAGCCAAATCCTCTATCTTATCTACAATTTCATTTCCACCATAATATCTCTTACCAGAATACCCTTCTGCGTATTTGTTAGTAAGGACAGAGCCGAGAGCGGTCAAAACATCTTTTGAAACATAGTTTTCAGAAGCAATAAGATTAATGACTTTCTTTTGTCTTTTACCTTCAGATTCAATAAGTTTTTTGATTTGAGTGTCTTTCATGGGATTTTTGGAATTACTTTTAATATACAGATATTATCATTTAATATCGATATATCAAAAAAATAAAATTTTTACGAAACAAAACGAGAGTTTGAGCAATATACTATTTACCGGTACTACCAAATCTTCCTTCACCTCTAGAGCTTTCTTTTAAACTATCAACTTCTTCAAAATCAGCGATAACTACAGGTATTATCACCAACTGTGCTATCTTATCTCCTTTTTTTATTTCATATTCCACTTGTCCTAAATTTATCAAATTAACATTATATTCCCCTCTATACCCAGCATCAAATACCCCTCCCATACTATGTATACCAGCATTTTTAGGTAAACTACCTTTATCCTTAACTATTGCAGCGTATCCAGATTCAAATTCCAATGCGAATCCAGTGAAGAATATTTTTCTTTCACCAGGCTTTAAAATATAGTTTTCAGTTGAATACATATCCATACCCACATCACCTGGATGAGCATAAGTAGGGATTTTAGAATCTGAATTTATTTTTTTAATTTTAATTTTCATATAAATTAACCGACAAGTGAATTAATTATTCTTGAGACTTGTTCATGAACATTTTCGAGATCTTTGTTTGCATCTATTCTAATTGATTTTACACCATCAGATTTGAAGAATACTTCATAACCAGTACGTAGACGATTATGGAAAGCAAGATCTTGTTCGTCAAAGTGATTACTGTCTAAATTTGTACCGTTACGCGTCTTAACCCTTTCTAAACCTTCTTTAGTTTCGACATCAGCATAAAGATACCAGTCTGGAGTAATGTCTAAATTATCCCTAAGTGTCCAAAATAACTTTTCCAATTCAGCACCACCTTTTTGTGCGTGTATTTGGTATGCAAAAGTTGAAGCGTCAAATCTGTCAGTTATAACATGTTTACCGGATGTGATTGCTGGTATAATGACGTTTTTTATATGATCATATCTCGCCGCAAACATTAGACACATCATTGTCTTATGATCAGCTTGACCTGCATGTTCATTTTTTAAAGCAAGTGTTCTTATCGCTTCCGCATATGGTGATCCACCAGGTTCCCTGGTTATCACAACATCATCTCCAAGTTTTTCTTTTATCTTTTGTATGATGGTTGATTTACCTGAACCATCACCACCTTCGATTGCAATAAATAACGGTTTGTTTTTTGTGTTCATATATTCATTTACTTTATTTAAACATCATATCAGATTCATCTAACAAAAATACATCTTTAATATTTGCTTTTATCATGGAATCCCAACATGGTTTACAACACCACCAATGTCCATATAGATACAAATCTGCATCCGATATATCTGTATTTGTTTTAAGGGCATTATTTACCGCTGATGTTTCAGCATGCATTTTACTATCTGAACAACCAGGGCATAGCCAATATTTTTCTCCTGATTTTATTTTTAATATTTTTCTTACACATAATCCTTTTTTATGTAAATTTATCATCCACCTAAATTTAAGTTTTGATTTATTAGCCCCATAAGCTATTATTTTTCCATCTTTTACAACCACCGCTCCGGTAGGGTGAAAATGATCAGTGGAATAATTATCCCTGTAGTATTTAGCCTTCTGCATAAAAGTATTTTCGATACTAACATATTTTATTATTCTGCCTTCAGGTAAATAAGGGTATTTATTATTCATTGTTATTGTTATAATCATTATATATAATAATCACACAATGACAAAATTCGATAAGATTTATAAAGGAATAGTCGAAAATATAATGAATAATGGTATTGAAGAATACAGCGAAAGAACCAAGTACAATACAAAGTCATTGCCTGGGGTGCATTTTTCAATTGATCTAGAAAAAGATGGTCTGCCATTATTAACTCTTAGGAAAATACCAATAAAAATGTTTGTTGCAGAACAGATATGGTTCCTTTCTGGATCAAGAAAACCGGAAATATTTCTTAGAGATTACACCAAAATATGGGATATATTTACAAATCCAGGTGACGTCGTGACAGTTGCTTATGGATATAGATGGAGAAAGCACTTCGGAAGGGATCAAATAGAATTATTGATTGATTTATTAGAAAAAGAACCCAGCTCTAGACAGGGTGTGATAATTACATGGGATCCAGCTCAAGATGGTTTATCATTATTTAAAAAGAAAAATGTACCATGTCCTTTTGCTTTTACTGTGAATATAATTGGCGGAAGATTGCATTTACATAATATTGTAAGATCAAATGATGTAATACTTGGACTACCGTCAGATGTTGCTGGTTTTGCTTTACTACAGTTAATACTGTCACAAAGATTAAAAGTAAGACCAGGAATATACTCTCATTCAATATCAAATGCTCATATATATAGCAATCACTATTCTGGAGCCGAGGAGTTACTAAAGAGAGATCATGAACATAATGAAATTTTTGTTAATTTACCTGAAAATTCATATGAAAAATCAGTATCAATGGACAAATCTTTTGCAGATAATCTGGTAGAAGACATTGTAAAGCAGTATAATCCTATGGAAGCAATCAGTGGATTAAAAATAGCACCATAACCATGGCAATAATAACAAAAAATCAAATATTAGATTTAATTAAAAAAGGAGATATAAGTTTTAAGCCTGATCTAGATTTTTTTCAATTACAAGGTCACTCCGTAGACTTACGTTTAGGTTTTACTTTTATGATTCCAAAATCATGGCATATAACAACAAATGGTAGAGAATCTTTAGATATTACACATTTCGATAAAAATTCTAGAGATCAATTTGAAATTGTCGAACTGGAAGAAGGTCAGCATTTTGACCTATTACCAAACGAATATGTTTTAATATCAACATTAGAATCAATTAAAATACCGGATTATTTAATGGCTATACTTTATCCAAGATCATCAACAAATAGAAAAGGTATGTCACTGGATTTAACTGGAATTATTGACGCGGGTTATGAAGGGCAGCTAATACTACCAGTACGAAATAATACTCATTCACAAGTTGTTAGACTATTTCCCGGTGAAAGATTATGCCAAGTAGTCTTTGAAGAGTTAAAAGAGAGGGTTGAGCATAAGAGTAAATATCATAAGAGAGATATAATAGATGGTTCACAAAAAGAGAGAACCGGAGAAGTTGATTATATAATGAAAGGAGATATAAAAGGTTTAAAGAATAATCATAAAATATAAATTAACATGCCCAAAGTCTTTATAATAGCAGCAATTTCAGCAGATGGTTTCATAGCAAAGGATGATAAACATAGTCCTATGTATTGGACTGGAAAAGCAGATAAAAAAAGATTTATAGAATTAACAAAAAGAGCTGGTGTTGTAGTAATGGGTTCTTCTACATACAAAACCATAGGAACTCCACTTAAGGAGAGAGTAAATATAGTCTATTCAAGAAATCAGAAATTCGACGGTGTTGAAATGACAAATGATAATCCAAGAGAATTAATACAAAAACTCGGTGAGAGAGGATTTAAAGAAATTGCAATTTGTGGTGGTTCTAATATTTATACTATGTTTATGAAAGCAGGAGTTGTCGATACTGTTTATTTAACTATTGAACCGATAATGTTTGGTAAAGGTATTCCCCTTTTTATTGATGATTTGCATTATTTATTAAAATTAAAATCATCACAAATATCAGAGGAGACTGGATCATTGCTCCTTGAATACTCAGTGGACTACACAGGAACACCAAAATTTAAGAATGATAATAGATAAATTAAGATAACAAAAAAGACTGAGGTTTGATTCTCAGTCTTTTTTGTTTATTTTACATCTACTCCTAGTGATTTACATGAACCTTCTATAATCTTCATTGCTGCCTCTATAGTGCTTGCATTTAGGTCTGGCATTTTCCTTTCTGCTATTGCTCTTACTTGAGCTTTAGTGATTGTTCCTGCCTTTTTGACTGCATGTTTTCCTGCACCCTTTTCTACTCCTATTGCTTTAAGAATTAAGAAACTTGCTGGAGGAGTCTTAAGTACAAAGTCATATGATCTGTCATCATAAACTGTTATGACAACAGGTATCATATCTCCCATCATACCCTTTGTTGCATCATTGAACTTTTTAGTGAAATCTCCAATATTAACACCCGCCTGACCAAGTGTTGGTCCAAGTGGTGGAGCTGGAGTTGCCTTTCCTGCTGGTGCTATTACCTTTACTTTTTTAATTATTTTTTTAGCCATTTTATTGTATTATTTGATATTTTCCTCTAGAAGCACGAGGTAATAAGATACTATATTAAATCTTCTTAACTTGCAAGAAATCAAGTTCTACTGGTGTTTCTCGACCAAACATTGATACAAGAACCTTCACCTTACCACGACTATCATCTACTTCACTTACTTTTCCTTCAAGATCTTTAAATGGACCATCTGTAATCTTAACTGTCTCGTCTTTAACTAGATCTATTGTATGCTTTACCTCATCTTTATTCATACGAGCAAAGAGTGACTCTGCCTCCTTTTTATCTAGTGGAACTGGGAATACTCCTGAACCGACAAAGCCAGTAACTCGAGGTGTGTTACGAACAACAAACCATGAATCATCATTAACTATCATATCTACAAGTACATATCCTGGATATATTTTTTCCTCTTCTTCAACTCTCTTTCCTCCCTTTATTTTTATCTTTTTTTCTGTTGGAACAATAACATTAAATATTCTGTCTTCCATTCCTAGAGATTCTATTCTCTGTTTTAGATTTCTCGCTACTGCATTTTCGTATCCTGCATATGTATGTATTGCATACCAATTCCTCTCGCCTCCTGCTTGTTGTTTTGACATAATTTTAAATTAAATAAATAGAGTTAATAATCTTCCAAAGATATAATCAGACAATCCAAGCATAAGGGCAACACCGACAGAAACTACAACTACAGCAATAGAATAAAATATTGCTTGCTTTCTTGTTGGCCATGTTACATGTTCCATTTCACTTCTTGTATCCTTTATGTATTCTGTGATTTTCATATTATTTGATTATATCGATTTGTATTAAAAAACCCCGAACGGGGTGATAGATACATACTACCACCATTACAATATATAGTCAACAAAAGAAAAAAGGCCTTTTGATTGACCTTTTTCCTATATTTTATTTTTATTTAATTTCGTATCCTATACTTACTGACGCTGTGACTTTTTGTTCTCCCTTTGGTATTTCTGGAGCAATACTTGCCTTCATAATACCAGTGTCCGCACTCATTCCCTCTCTTGCATACATTGGATATACTTCATCACTTGAATCATAATAACTTGTAATCTTTACTAATTTAACTCCCAAACTCTTTGCTATTTTTTCTGCTTTTTCCTTTGCATTTGCAATAGCTATTTGTCTTGCTTTTTCCTTTACAACATCTATATCATCGATTGCAAAAGTTAAACCATTAACTGTTTTGATTCCTGCATTTCCAATTGAATCAAATAGTTCTCCTGCTTTTTCTAAATCACGAATCTTTACCTCTATTGTTTGTGATACATCATATCCAGATTGAACTGACTTACCACCTGTACATCCGTATTGTGAACATATACCTTGTTCGTATTCATAGTGAGGATTAATAGAATATGAAATTGTCTTTATATCCTTATCAGCCACACCTCCTGATCTAATAACTTTTAATGCTGTGTTTGTTTTTTCGGTTGCTTTATTTTGTGCTTCCTTTACTGTCTTAGCATTTTCATTTACAGAAAAAGAAAATGTAGCGATATCAGGTATTGATATAGCTTCACCCTTACCTGTTACACTAATATTACTTAGAGATGGGAAATCACCTTTGCCTACGTATTTTATTGATATTATTTCTTTAATAGAAATAACAGCCAAAAATACAGTGAGTGCAATGCCCGCCCATTTACCTATTTTCCAAATATTTTCTTGATTATTCATTGTATTTATATTATTAATTTATTAAGATTTATTATCATTATAACACGCATCCACTAGGTTCTCAAAAAGTGACAGGACAGTCATCTGCCCCACACCCCCTGGAACTGGTGTGATTGCTGAAACAGTATTTTTAACTTTTTCAAAATTTACATCCCCTACTATTCCTTTTTCTACTCTATTTATCCCTACATCTATTATTATTTGACCTTCACTTATATATTTATCATCTATTAACTCTGGCTGACCGATAGCAATAATTAATATTTCTGCATTTTTTGATTTGATTTGATTGTCTATTGTTTTACTATCACAAACAGTTACATTGGCACCTCTCGTTACACACATTTTTGCTATTGGAGTACCTACTAATTTTGATTTTCCTAATACTGTGACTTTTTTATCTTTTATTTTAATATTGTAAAAATCAAAAAGCTCTGAAATTCCCCTTGCAGTGGCAGGAACAAATTTTGTATTTGAAGTTAGTCCATCGACATCCTTTTTTGAATCAATTGTCTCTATAATCAAATCAGGATTTAAATGTTTAGGTAGTGGAAGCTGAACTATTATTCCTTGTACACCTTTATCTTCATTGTACTTTTTAATTACTGAAATAACTTCTTCTTGCTCGACATTTTCTGGTAAATTTACATGAATTTCATTTATCCCAACTTTATTTGCAAATATCTTTTTTGATTTAATAAATGAATCAGAATCAGGCCTATTGCCTACTTGTATGATAACTAGGCAAGGCACAATAGAAAGCCTCTTAACTTTATCTATGAGTACAGCCACATAATGACTTTTTGCTATTCTTCCGTCGAGTATTTGCATTGAGTTACATTACCACGTTTTTTCTGGTATTTCTAGGGTTATTGTTTTCCTCTCATCTGTTGTTGCTGTATCAAATGTAAGCGAGGTGGCAGTAAGTGCAATCTTTTGATCTGGTAATTTGATTTTTGAACCATACTTTGTGTCCCCAACTATCACATGACCGATATGTGAAAGTTGTGCACGTATCTGATGTTGTCTACCTGTTTTTAATTTTATTTTTAATAGTGAAAAAACTCCTTCAGATTTAACTAATTCATAACTTAATTCAGCCAAATCCCCTCTTTTATCATTCATATCAAAAACCTGAGTGTAGTTTTGATTATCATCATGTAGTAAATAATTAATTAATTTTTTATTTTTATCTTTTGGAATTCCTGAAACCCATGCATGATATGTTTTTTCAACTGTATGCAATCTAAATTGTTCTGACAATCTACTGGCACCCTTACTAGTCTTTGCAAAAAGCACAATACCGTCAACATTTCTATCCAGTCTATGTATAAGACCTAGAAAAACATTTCCCGGTTTATCATACTTTTTCTTCAAATACATTTTTACTTCTTCGAGCATGGAAATATCACCACTTTTATCTCCTTGAACAAGAGTGCCCGCAGGTTTGTAAACTGCTATTAAATGATTGTCTTCGTAAACTACTTTTATGTCCATATTATTTACTCCACCTTGCAGATATTCCGCATGGTAATAATCTTCCTCCATCACTTTCCTCTATTGCCAACTCACCTATTTCTATATTCCCACCAAATTTATCTACAAGTGAACTTAATACATTTTGATATGCAATTGATGAATATCCAGCTGAATATCCGTTAATTATAAAAAATAGTGGTTTATCTGCTAAAAGTTTTATGCAATTTTGAACTAAATCAAGGAAATGTTCTTCTATTTTCCATATCTCTTTGTTGGCTCCATGACCAAATGCTGGTGGATCCATTATTATGGCATCGTATTTATTTCCTCTCTTTAATTCTCTACCCACGAAAACTCTCGCATCTTCCAATATCCACCTAATTGGCTTATCGGATAATTTAGAAATTTCTGCATTTTCCCTTGCCCATGTTATAGCAGACTTTGATCCATCGACATGTACAACCTTTGCACCAACCTGTGCACAAGCAAGACTTGCTCCACCTGTATATCCAAAGAGATTAAGCACTTGTATATCATCATTACTTTTTGATTTTTCGTCTTTAATTAAATTTCTCATCCAAGACCAATTAACACTTTGTTCAGGGAAAAGTCCTGTATGTTTAAACGCAGTTGGTTTAATCCAAAATTTAAGTTCAGAAAAATCAATTTGCCATTTTTCGATTTTACCATTTTTTGATTTCCATTCACCTTCTTGCTCATGTCTTATGAAATTTGCATTTGCATTTTTCCATTCTGCTTCATTTTTATTTTTATTCCATAGAGCTTGTGGGTCTGGGCGTGACAAGACAACATCGCCAAATCTTTCGAGTTTTTCACCTTGACCTGAATCAATTAGTTCATAGTCCTTGCTCTTATTTGTTATTAATATATTAATTGATTTCATTTAATTTATATTTCCTAATCGAATACACCGCGGTGATAAATATAGCCGTAGAAGAAATTGCAGATACCACACAATACGGACAAAAAGCCTTTATAATAAATAACTGGAGAAATGAAAACCAAATAGCAGACAATAGTCCTATAAACGAAATCATCATTGGAAATCTTAAATATTTTTCTTTTTTTGTATCTAGAAAAATAAAAACAGAAAACAGTATTGCAAGATAATAAATAGCTCCCATTAATGCTACTGGTATGCCAAATATCTTTGCATATGAACTACTCAAAACCGATTCACATCCGCCGATTGTACATGGAGGAATAACATTTTGATAATGCTTTACAGTGAGGAAAGTTGCATCAGAAAATCCGATAATAGCAAATAGCAATATTATTATCGGTATGTACTTAGGGATTATTTGCAGATTTAGCTGCGTCTTTAATACGTTGTCTAAAATCTTCATATGATTTAATGTTTTCAGCTTTTACGCCATTAATATAAAATGTTGGTGTACTGTTTATACCTGCCTTTATACCACTCTTTTGATCAGCATTTACCTTATTTATAACTTCTGCTGAATCGTAGTCGGTATTGTACTTTACAATATCAAGTTTTAACTCTTTTGCATAACTTTCAAAAATAGTTTTAGCTGTTCTTGAATTTTCCCAATTTTTCTGATTTTTAAATATCAAGCGATACATTTCCCAAAACTTACCTTGCTTGCCAGCCGACTCAGCTGCGCGTGACGCAGGTATTGCATTTGCATGTTGTTGTAACGGGAAATGTCTGTATACAAATGCTATATTTGCCTCGTCAGATAATATTTGTTCAACTATAGGGAAATAGTAGGCACAAGCAGGACATTGGAAATCACTATATTCTATAACTGTAACAGGAGCATTTTTGTCTCCAATCAACCAATCATTGTCTACAACCTTATCGGGTGTTGCTATATTTGCACTTTCCTTTTCTGCTTTATTTGCAGCAGCAATCATTCCCCATATTATAAGTCCAATAATAATGATAAAAATTGACCAATTCAGTATTCTTTTTGTATTCATAAAAACATTATAGCAGATGTGAGAATTCAATCAAAAGGAATATTCCTATCATATTCATAATCAAAGTTACGGGGATTAATACTATTAATTTAACTTTTGACATGCCGAGTAGGGTTATACCAAATTCATCAGGCAATGGTGAAGCTATTATTATGGCCCCGAGGAAAGGTGACAACCATTTTAGAAAACCAAAATGAAATGATCTCAAAATATGCTTTACCTTTGATGGCTTAATTGCACTCATTAAATCTTTTGCAAATCTGTCCTTTATAAAAAAGTAAAGTATCATATCACCACACATAGCACCTATACCTCCCCACACAACCACACCCAATATCGGTGATGTCTGTGAAATATGCACCAAGCCGATAGATGCAGGTGCCAAGGTAAATGCAGAAGTAAAAAATAATCCCGCAACAAAACTTGATAGTATATAGTAATCTCTAAAGGCAAGTACAATATAATCTATTACACCAATATCAGAAAGGAAAACAGCAACAATCAATCCAGCGGAAATCATCAAGACATCATATAGCAACGCATATGCATTTTTCTTTTTTATTCTTTTAGGCATGATGATATTTTTCACCTTTAATAATTGTAAATGCTCTGTATAATTGTTCAGCCAAAATACCTCTAACCAATTCATGCGGGAAAACTAAATTTGATAATGAAATAGTTGTATTTACTTTTTCTTTTACAATTTCATTTACACCATATGAACCACCTATTATAAATACAAGATTTTTAACACTTTCATTTAATCTTTTTTCAATAAAATTAGAAAATTCTATAGAATTAAAAGTCTTTCCTCTTTCATCCAAAAGTACAATATGAGAATTATCCGGTATAGCTTTTATTATTTTTTCACCCTCGTCTTTCATATCCCCTGATTGAATATATTTCCAATCAATTGATGTATAGTGCACTAGTCTATTTGTATATTCAATTACAATCTCCTCACTCAAAAAGTTTTTAGATTTCCCAGGAGAAACAACTATTATATTCATAAGCAAATTATATCATGTTAATGATAGTCTTTTAATCTGCAGTAAAGTATTTAATAAAGACAACTGGATCAATTGAAATACCATTTATTTTAATACTTAAATGCAGATGTGGCGCCAGAGCATATCCTGTTTCCCCGCTTTTACCAATTTCTTGTCCTATTTTGACCTTATCGCCAATCTTAACCCCCATTTCATTTAAATGCATGTATAAAGTCTGAATTCCTTTTCCATGATCTATTACAATTGTATTTCCATATACTGTGTATTTTTTTGCTATTTTTACAATTCCATCGTTTATCGCGTAAACACTTGTATTTGTAGTCGCGCGGAAATCAGTGCCTTTATGAACTATAGACTCCCCCACAGTATCTCTATTGTATCCATAATTATCTGTAATAAAAATATCTTTTAGAGGATAGACAAAATCAGATGACCATAAAGTTTTGTTTTCTGATTTAATATTATTTAATTCAAAATTTTCTTTTGCTAAATTACTTAATACATTTTGACTTGCCTGTTTTGTATTTCCACCAAGCTTTGCTGGAATATCAAGTTTCTTAACTATTTTTTGTCTTTGATTTATCTTTATACTTTTTTCTATATTCATCCCATTACTTAATCTACTTTTAAATATGTATTCTGTTTTTTTATTATTAAAATCAACCGGAACAATAAATAAGAATGATTTATTTCTCTCAATATATTCTATTTTTTTATTATTTAAAAATGATTCAATTGGCGTAGAGCTTGAATTAATATTAATAAAAATAGGGTTACCTACATATGCAGTATCTGGATAAATATTAATAAGGGGTTTAACTACCTCAACATTATTATTGTGATTAAAATAATTATTATAAATTATTATGGAAATTAGTAAGATGATTATAATTAAAAATAATTTGAAGAATTTTTTCATTTAATTAGGAAATAGAGATATTATAATTACAGCCAAGAGTATTCTATACCAACCAAATGCAGTCAGGGATATTTTATTTAAATACTTTTTAACTATAATCAAAATTAAATATGCACTTATAAATGCAATTATAAAACCATAAATAAAAATTGCATAAGAATCCATGCTTGCAATAAAAGCAAATGATTTATAAAAATCATACAAAACTGCAGCGGTTATGGTTGGTATTGCTAATAAAAATGTATATTCGATTATTGCTGATTTTTTGATATTTAAAAGTAATCCAGCAATAATGGTAGACCCTGATCTCGATACACCGGGGATTATTGCGAGTGATTGTGATAGACCAATAATAAATGCTTCTTTATAATTAATATCGTTTATATCCTTACCTTGATTTGCTTTCGATGAATTTCTTTTTTCTAAAATAATAAAAATTATACCTCCAAGAGCAAGCATGATTGCCATTAGTAACATATTGCCTTCCAAAAGCTTTTTGAATACTTTATATAAAACAAAGCCGATTACAGCAGTCGGAATAAAACTTATTAAAATATTTGATAGAATTTTTTTATCTGAAATAATCCTCTTTGAAAATAAACTCACACCAGCAATAAGCGCCCCAAATTGTATAAATAATAAGAAAAACTTAATGTATTCGGTGGTGGTATCTATATTAAATAACTTTGAAAGAATAATGATATGAGCAGTAGAAGAAACAGGTAAAAATTCAGTTATACCCTCGAGTATAGATATGAGTATTAGGTGAAGGTTCATTTTAAAATTATAACATAGGAAAAGCCTTGGGGTTGCCAAGGCCTTCTTGAAAAACTACTGCCGATCTATTTGCTAAATCCTTCGTTTTCTCGCGTCACTTCTGCTTCGCCTGTAAAAATCAAGTAGAGGGCACCCAGAGTGGCGAAAAACAATGCAACCAGTGCAAGCGGATATAAAACTTTCATACGTATTTGTGCTGCTAGTAGTATTGTACACTAATTGTTTATAAAGTCAAACTATACCCCTTAGTCTCTAGGAAATCATTTAGTAGAGTGTTGTCTTTGACACTACACAAAATTCTCATCTTTACATTATTTTTTAAATAGATTATTTCTATCCCCCTATCCCCCTCCCTTTTTTTAATTGAAATTATGTCGGATTTATTTATTTTTGTCTTAAAGAAAAAAGATGAAATTATTAATTCATTTTCATAAATTGAAATACTACCAAACGGCCTGCTGGCTTTAATGGTAAATAGATATTTACTGTAACCATCGAGTTTGTTTGGACCAACTATTGTGGCCTTAAATTTTTGTAAATCGCTTTGCATTAGATTATTATGGGGTGGCTAGAGAGAATCGGACTCTCGACTTCGGATCCACAAACCGAGGTTTTACCACTAAACTATAGCCACCATATTTCAATCACCTTTATTTGTATTTTGGTGATACCTCATTTATACCAGATTTATGGTTACTTAGTCTAGCTAATGCATACAATATGCTTGAAAGCCTGTTGAGATAAGACAATGTTTCCTTTGAAATCTTTTCTTTTTTATTAACATTTTTTTCTAATGAAACTGACACAACTCTCCTTTCCGCCCTTCTTGCTATTGTCCTACTTATATCAAACAAGGCCCCAAGCTTACTTCCTCCTGAAATAAAAAAGGTTTTGATTGGTGGTAATGTCTTTTCTATTTCATCTATTACCTTTTCTAAATCTTTTACCTTTTCTTCACCTAGTGGTTTTGGATAACCTGCCACTTCTGCCTGAATTATAAAAAGACTTTCTTGAATATTATGTATTAATCCTTTTAATTTAAATTCACTTCCTGGTATTTTCCATTTTATCTTTTCTGACTCTACTTTTACTAATCCAAGAAATGAATTTATTTCATCAAGCGATCCTAATGCCTCAGCTATATCTGAGCTTTTTGAAATTCTCTGATCACAACCAAATGTTTTTGTTGTTCCTGTATCGCCTTTTCTTGTGTATAACATAATAAATATAAATTAAATCTATCCTTTTATTGTTTGGTGCACGGGAGAGGACTCGAACCTCCACACCTTACGGCGTACCCACCTCAAGGGTATGCGGCTACCAATTACGCCACCCGTGCATAGTCAAAATATATCATAATTAAAACAAAAACTCGATTGCTCGAGTTTTGTTTATTATGCAGTTACTTCTTCTTTTGTTTCTTCCTTTGAAATTACTTTTGTATCTGTATTTTGATCTTTGTCTATTGAGAGCATTCTTCTCATTTGCTTTCTGATTTCCTTTGCTGCCTTTTCTCTTATGAAATATAGCTTTGCTCTGCGAACCTTTGATCTTCTTAATGACTCTATCTTATCTATCATTGGTGAGTATAGTGGGAATATCTTTTCAACTCCTACACCGTCTACAACCTTACGAACTGTAAATGTAGCTCCTGCCTCTCTACCATGCTTGTGGGCTAGTATAATACCCTCAAATGCCTGCAGACGTGTCTTGCCCTTTTCTTGTATTTTTTGCCATACACGAACTGTATCACCAGCCTTTATGTCGAGCTTCTTTCTTTCCTCTATATTTACCCCTGAAATGATATTAGTATTTGTTGCCATATTTGTTATGTAATGTATGAACAAATCTAACACAAGCCATGCTTTTTAGCAACTTCTTTAATACCTAATTCAGTTATAGCGGTGACAAAATCCTTTGGAATATCAGCCTTTACTTTTATTACCTTACCTTGGCAATTAGTGAATTCAATAGAAAAGGCATGCAGAGCATTTCTTTTAAAACCTAGACTTTTTGTCTTATCATCTATCTTTTCTGGTGCATAAAGTGAGTCATGGAGTATTGGATGATTGATTGCCTTAAAATGCACTCTAATTTGATGAGTTCTTCCTGTCTTTGGTTCAACCTCTACAAATGAATACCCCACCCTATTTGAAAGTACAGTATACCAAGTTTCTGCATCTCTCATTTCCCCTCTTGCGCCACGTGTTGCAGACCATCTTCTAAAATCTTTTGGACTTCTACCTATTGGTCTATTTATTATTCCAAACTGATCTTTGACTTCACCATAAACAAAAGCTAGGTACTTTTTATTTATTGTCCTGTCTTGAAATTGTGTTTTTAAACATTCGTGCCCCGCCTTTGTTTTTGCAATTAAAATAACTCCTGAAGTATCGCGATCTAGTCTATGTACTATTCCTGGTCTTTCGATTATTCCATAATCTTTGGTTTCAACAGGCTCACCTACATTTTTTGTCTTTGGATAATTTTCAAGTATCCAATCAGTCAAAAAAGGACCCTTGCTTTTACCATCAGGATGCACGACAAGGCCTGCTGGTTTGTTTACAGCTACAATATCCTTGTCTTCATATAATATGTCTATTTTCATAGTTAAGTCTTGATAATTAATACATTATACGATAATCTATTATAAGTCTAATTTATATTAATTTATTAGGGCGATTAGCTCAGTTGGTAGAGCAACCCATTTACACTGGGAAGGTCACAGGTTCGAGTCCTGTATCGCCCACAAACTAAAAAAGAATGACAACCGTCATTCTTTTTTACGTTCTGTGGTACTACTTGGACGAGAAAGCCGGAGCTATACCGAGCCAGTAGGCGAGGTAGCGAGGCGGGGTCGAAGAAATTTCCGAGCGATGGCGAGGAAATTATCTGTGACCGAGTCCTGTATCGCCCACAACAATCTCAGACAATCACGTTTGACTATAGGTTATAAGAATGATAAAAAAATATCAGAATAGCTGCCGAACTATTTTGAATCACATGAAGTATTTCTATAAGCTGCCCGCATATAGAAATGGGTCGCAAACCCCATGGATTCTAATCCAGGCATTTTAAAAATGACAAACCAAGAAGTGGAGTGTTTATTTACGACTTCATCCACCCCTATTCAAAACAAATGGGAAGCCGCAAGGAAAATGACTAGAAGTTTAATTGATCTCAAAAATGACCGAGAGGAAGCATTGGTCAATAAACGTAAATACTACAGAAATTATATTGTTGGATCTGCCATAATGTTGGTCCTTGTTATATATACAATATATTTCTTGGTGGTGCCTCAACCATCCAAAAATGATCACAAGAATCTCCTGAAACTATCAATTATCATGATTATATCAGGAATTGTTCTCGTAATCTGGCACATGGTGTATGAGAAGTGGTGGAAGGAAAAAAGTAATATTTGGCGGATTGAGCAAATCTTTGAGGATTTTGCTGAATCGCTAAAAAAACTAAACCCCCTAGGAATTAATACTGATAATTGTTCGATTGACGAAGAATATGTAAAAACAAGCTACCTTTTGCTTGCAACTAAACTAGCCAGGGAGCAGATCTTGTTTGATAAAATGAGATCAAATCGCGATATAGACAGACAGACTCTTATCGAAGCAGGGTACCTTTTAACAGATTGCGAATCTGAATTCAAAAGACTTGAAACATGTCTCAGTAATGACTTTGGTATTAAACCAAGTCGAGCAGAGATATTCCAGGAAGCGATGAGAAACTTAAAAAAGACAGCTTCTATAGCATAGTGCAAACCTTGACGGCATTCACAAACCGCCCCTACACAGAGGGGCGGTTTTATATTTATATTTTATTTAAACAGTAAATATTACATAGAACAAAAACACCCTTTCGGGTGCTTTTTGTTTAGAGATAGTATTCCCTATTTTAAATTACATTGATGTAGAACCTGAAGCTGAGCAATCTCTGCATGACTTCTTATGTGTGAAGATAAGAACCAAAGCTGAGATACCAACTAGAACATATACTATATTAGCAACTACTGCTGGTAAATATGCTACTATTCCTGCTCCACCAGCACCCAATCCTAATCCAACTAGAAGCCAATTTAGACCTCCTACTACAACCAATATAAATGCAATTGTATGTAAAGCTTTCATAAAATTTAATTAACTATTAATAATTAACCTATACCCTTATATTATACTAAATATACATCGTATACGCTAAGTACTTATACACATGCAATCCACAGTTATTCCCCATTTACCTATTAAAACGATTTTGTGCCTTCGGTAGGAATCGAACCTACATCAAGACCTTAGAAGAGTCCTGTTCTATCCATTGAACTACGAAGGCAATGGAATAGTAAGAATATAACAGAAAAAGCTTAAAATACAAAATTATTTCGATGGGTCTGCAGGTCCCGCATAACCCGCCTTTAATTTATTTGATAAATCTTTTTTGATATCAAATCTCATAAGCACATCATCTAAATCCTTATTGTTGAATATTTTTTCATCATTTTTTTGCGCTACCGTTGAATTTTCATAATTTCCTGTTGATATTTCCCAATAAAGATACAGACCACTTATCGCAAGTGACAAAGACAATAAGCTAAACAATATTAATATAATAATCCAATCAACATAAGCATTCCTACCTATCTCTCTAAAAGACGAGAGTAAAGATAGATTTGGAACTTTCATAAATTTCTTTTTAAATAAATTAGCCATATTATTTTATAGTTATTGCCTCAATATCTAAATTTAATTTCCATTTACTTGAAACATTTGATGACTTTGATTTCAACAAATCACTTTCTAATCCTTGTGAAGTACTTAATGCAATATTACTAATCTTACTACTAATTGGAAGATTTTCGATGAGTGACAATGCCCTCATTATATTTGCCCAATTACCCTCAACCTTAACCTTTGCTTTAATATTGCCCTTATCATTACTTATCGAAGACAATTCAAAATCGGTATTTGTATAGTCACCTATTTTTTCAACTGTTTCTATAAAAGAAACTATTTTATCTTCATTTGCAATTATACTGTATATCTTTTGTCTACTTCCCTCAGTATTGTCATATACCTTAACTAATTCTTCTTCATATCTTTTACGTCCATCTTCGGAATTCATTTCATTTGTGAGTTTTGAATAATTTTGTGCAATACCGATTGTTTTTTTATATACAAATAAATACACAAAAATAGACACAACAAGACATGCGACAGCAAATAATATTAAAATGTAATGTCTGTGATTTGTTTTCATTTGTTTGATAATGATAATCTAATAGAATAATTTATCTCTCTACTCTTTGCTAAATCAGATACCGGTAATTCAACCTTTGTGATTATAGGGTTTTGCTCAAGCTTTGTCTTAAATCTAATTAATGCATCTCTGGTGTTTGCTCTGCCCTGAATAATCAAAATTGTTGATGAGGCTGAATTTGCAGTTTCATTGTCGGTAAATTGAAATGAATTTATATAGACATCGGAATTTTTATCATTAATGATTTGAGGTATTATTTCTGAATATACTATTTTATTTGTATTCGAATTAATTTTTTTAATATATTCATTTATTAATCCTAAATCTTTAACTATTTTATCTATTTCTTTGTTTTTCCTACCCTCTCTTATTGTTTCTATTCTTAAAAGCGCGTCTTTTTCTTCTGAATATGAGAGTATAAATGCAGGTGCTAATGAAAATATACCTATAGTAATAGCAAGAGAAATAAAAAATAATATAAAAATAAATAATCTCATGCGATATTCTCGCTTTAATACTTTCATTTCATTTTCTGGTAAAAGTGTGTAGTGAATCATATATTTATGGTATTGCTAAACCGGCTGATATTGCATAGTCTAATGACTCTTCAAATGAAATCTTTGGTACATAATGATCAGATGAAAATACATTTTGCCAGACATTTGCAACTGAAACTTGTATATCTGTTGATGGTGAAAGATTAGATATTTGGCTTATATGCACAGCGTCATGTCCAGAAATAATTATTGATTTTATATCATTGCCATTTCCATGTTGTTTCCAGTATGTATAAACTTTTTCTATTTCTCTTCTAAGTGAAAAGATACTATCTCCCATTTCCTCTGGTTTTTTGTCTCTAACACTTTCACCACCCCATGAAATGGTAGATGTAAAACAAACTATTCCATTATAGACAACATACAAACCTGTTTTTTTATTCATTACATGCACTATAAGCTCAGTTTCAAAATTATCATGTGGCACTACCGCTCTTGCTATGGCTTTTGCTTGAATTTCAAATGAAACCACAGTTAACCCTGAACTTTTAAGTACATTTAAATAACTATTCACCAAGTCCATAGGAGCAACTGAAACACTGGCATATGTTTTGCCGCTATTGTTTTCATCCAATGCTTGTGGAAGTTTATCAAAAAAGAAAATAGCCTCAGACGCACCAAGTGGTACATTTTCCTCTAATTTAAATTCGATATTTTGCCTAATTTGTCTTTCATTTGTATCGGGTACTTCAGTTTTAAACAAATACATTCTCTCTTCAGGTAAAGAGGCTTTAACGGTGTGAATTTTTAACTCTTTAACTAGCGATGTTACTTGTTCTATTAAAGCCTTTTCATCCTTTATATGACCCCCATCAACTATTCCGGGTTTTAAAAGTCTATTTCCATATCTGTGTAAGGTATATCCATGGCTATTAAAAGAGTATTCAATACACCTCACCGCCTCATCAGAAATATCCAAACCAGCATAAGGAATATTTATATATTTTGGTGGTGGAAAAAGTTTAAAAAATTTCTTGGTAAACGTACTCATATTTACCAAATATTATATCATGGATTTTTTTGAGAATATTTGTCTTTAAAGTATTCGTAAAATATCGGAATAAATGAAAAGACTATAATAGCAATAATTATATAGTGCAAATACTTATCGATACCCGGAACAATATTACCAAGCAAATACCCTACCCCAAGCATTCCCCAAGTCCAAGTAAAAGCTCCAATAATATTGAATTTAATGAAATATTTATAATCCATACCTGTTGCGCCCGCTATTATGGGTGCAAATGTTCTAACTATTGGGATAAATCTTGCTAAGACTATTGTCTTTTTACCATGTTTATTATAAAACCCTTTTGCTTTTTCTAAATGCTTCTTTTTGAAAAATCTTGAATCCTCCCTACTAAATAAAAGCTCACCTGTCTTTTTACCAAATGAATATCCAACACTATCTCCAAGCACAGCAGAAATAAAACATAAAAATAAAAGTAGCCAAATCGATAGATAACCTTGAGATGCAAGTAATCCGGCAGTAAAAAGTAATGAATCTCCAGGGAGAAAGAAACCAAAAAATAATCCAGATTCAGCAAAAGTAATAGCAACAACCCCAATCAGTCCTAGGGTTTTAATTATAAACATTGGATCTATTAAATCAGTGATGTTATTCATTTTTATTTTGCTTTTGTACCTGCGGGAATTGTCTCATTAGGTTCAAGTAATGAAAACTTCCCATCAGTAGTTGATAGTCCCAATATCATTCCATTACTTTCAAAACCTTTTATCATTCTTGGTTCAAGATTTGTGATAAACATACATGTCTTACCCACAAGCACACTTGCATCTGGGAAATATAATGATATACCAGAGACGATTTGCCTTGGTTTTGAAACTGTATTTTTATTTCCCATATCATCAACAACTTCCACAGTTTCGGCAAAATCAACAATTAATTTTAATAATTTATCTGTATCAGGGATCTTTTCGGCACTTATTATTTTCCCTGCAGTTATTTCTACTTTTGAGTATTCTTCGTAACTTATTTTTTTATTTTCATTCATATTTTTATATTAACCTTTAATATTTTTCTTATCAAGAAAGCTTTGCAATATAAGAGCGGCAGCTGAGGCGTCTAGCATTTCATTTTTACCTTGTAGTCTTTCTGCATTTTCACTTGTCATGAATTCTGGTTCAAAATATACCTTATAACCTTTTTCCTCAAGTTCCTTTTTAAATTGCATGCTTTTTTCAAGTATGGCATTTGCCTCGCCTTTGTAGTTTTTTGACTCCCCCATTACTATTTCTTTTATATCATTTTCTTTAAGTATCTTTATGATTTCATCTAAAAGATTTTTGGAATAATTAATCACTTTATTTGGAATGGCAAATTGCCCACCGTCATCTGATAGTGCTATTCCTATTCTTTTTGTGCCGTAGTCTATGCCTAGCAGTCGCATGACTACAGTCTACTCTAAGTTTAAAATATGAGCAAAATATTTATTCATACATATATATTTGGTATAATGGATGAGTGACTGAAGCATATAAAAGAAAGCCAAATACTAATTGTAAAATATGTGAAAAACTAATTTACAAAAGACCATCCCAGATCAAACTCAATAACGGGAATGTATTTTGCAGTAATACTTGTTACGGCAAATCATGTAGAAACGAGAAACCCTGTATAATATGTGGAAAGATGATACTGTCGAGTATGCACAAAAAGACATGTAGTAGATCATGCTCAAACAAGAACAGGGCTGGAATAAAATATGGAATACGAAGACCGAATGATAAAGTTAAAGCACAAGAAATCATAAAACTTCGACTTATAGAACTTCGTGGTATGAAATGTGAACTATGTGGTTACAACAAATACGAAATACTGCACATTCATCACAAAGATAGAAATAGATTGAATAATAATTTTGATAATCTAGAACTCATATGTCCAAACTGTCATTATGAAAAACATCATCTTGAACGAAAAAAGGTGAAATCTTATACAGGTAAATAGTCACTTTTCAATAACACTTGAAAACAAAGCAATAATATGAGAGTATCTAGTATATTCAACACTGTAAAAAGTGAATGAATAACACAGATGGAAGCGTGGCTCGAGTGGTTGAAGGCACCGCTCTTGAAAAGCGGAACCCGGGCAACTGGGTCGTGAGTTCGAATCTCACCGCTTCCGCAAATTGATTGTTTAAGTTAATTATATAAAAACAGATCACTATATCTGTCCCCTATTTTTATATAATGCTATAATATATTTATGAAACCCCTAATCTCATGGGATGCTCCCGAACATAATCATATAGAAAAAAACAATGACTGGTACTGGGCAGTTAGCATAATCACTATTACAGCTTCTGCTCTTGCATTTATATTTGGAAATTTTATGTTTGGAATATTTATACTTGTTGCGTCTTTTGCTTTAGTAGTTCATTCATCTAAACACCCAAAAACAATACATTGTGAAATAAATGATAGAGGTGTAGTCATTAACGGTATTTTGTATCCTTTTCTCAATCTTGAATCATTTTGGATTGACGCACATACTGAACCTGCAAAAATAATCATAAAACCTAACAAAACTTTTATGCCATATATCAACATCCATATTGAAAATGTTGATAGAGAGCATGTTAGAGATATATTATTAAATTATATTGCAGAAACCGAGCATGCCGAACCATTATCTCAACAAATACTTGAGAGACTTGGATTCTGAGTAAAATATGTTAATGTAGTTTAAATAGCCCCCGTCGTTCAATGGATAGGACACAACTTTGCGGAAGTTGTGATGTAGGTTCGATTCCTACCGGGGGCACTTTTTTTTAAATCTAATATGACGTTGACTTTTATGGTAATTATTATATTATTCTCTCTGGAATAAACCTCATCCAAAAGGATCAATTATGGAAAATTGCACTCATCTCTCGGAAGGAAAACTAGGCTATGTTACTTGCCCACACGGTCAAAGCAAGTGCGTCGGACACAGTGGAGATTTTAAATATGAGAACCTCGAATTACCTAATCCGAGTTTCCTTGGACTCTACAAATGCTTGTTTTTCCGTCATTGTGGGAGAGCAATGTTGAGATACAAAATTATTCAAGTACAAACATGTAAAATCTGTGATCGCAAAGTAGTAAACGATACCTTTGAGCGCTTTGCACTTTGTAGCTGTTGCGGACACAGAGTGGACACCACACAAAGAGAGTGCGACTAACACTCAGAATGGCTTAATAACAATCAATAATTTTTTAACTTACCACCTCTCAGAAATTGAGATAAACAAAAAAACCGGATAGATTCCGGTTTTTCTTTTTGTTATTTAGTAATTGTCTTTATCGCTGACATTAATCTAGACTTGTATCTTGATGAAGTATTTTTCTTAATGTAATTTCTTTTTACTGCCTTATCAAGTGCTTGATATATAGTTGGTACAAGTGCAATTGCCTCTTTTGAATTTTTTTCTGAAATTAACTTACGGAATTTCTTTAGAGGAGTATCAATTGCTGCCTTTGTACGCAGATTAAATACCCTTTTCTTATCTCCTGCTCTTATTGCCTTTTTTGCTGATGATGTTATTGCCATATGTGTTTTGTACATAAAAACTAACATATAGCTTTAAAAAAGACAAGGTCTAAGATATGATAGAGGTATGATACACAGACTTACAGGCCAAATTGCCCATATAGACCCTAAATATCTAGTATTGGATGTAAACGGTATTGGCTACAAAATACATGCCACAGTAGATATATTGAGTAAATACGAGATATCGAATTCCCCTATCACAATATGGACGTATTTGGCAGTTAGGGAAAATTCATTAGACCTATACGGATTTACATCAATTCATGAATTAAATATTTTTGAATTACTGCTCACCGTATCAGGTATTGGTCCAAAAACTGCTTTAGGTGTTATGAATTCCGCTTCAGTAGAGGCTATTGAAACCGCAGTACAGACAAGTGACACATCACATTTAACTAAGGTTTCAGGGATTGGTAAAAAGGTAGCAGAAAAAATAGTTATGGAATTAAAAGATAAAATAGAAAAAGTATCACATTCAGTTGAATCAAAAAATGCAATGAAAAATGATAGCGATGTAATAGAAGCATTGAAATCATTAGGATATAATCAAAATGAAGCAAGAGAAGCAGTAAAAGAAATTCCAAAAACAATTACAAAGACAAATGAAAAGATAAAAGAGGCATTAAAAATTTTAAGTAAATAATATGTTAGATAATACCCTATCAATCATAAGAAAGTTCATTCCGAAAAAGGTTTATACTTTTTTCCAGCCTGCATATCATTATATTTTAGCTTTTTCTTCTGCCCTTTTTTATAATTTCCCTTCTAAAAAAATAAAAATAATCGGTGTTACAGGCACAAAAGGTAAAAGTTCAACAGTTGAAATAATTAATGCTATTTTAGAAAAAGCTGGGTACAAAACTGCCCTATCAAATACAATAAGATATAAAATCGCAGATGAATCTTTCCCAAATAAATTTAAAATGTCTATGCCGGGTAGATTTTTTGTTCAAAAATTTATTAGAAATGCAATCAAAAAAGGTTGCGACTATATAGTTTTGGAAATGACATCTCAAGGAGTACTTCAATACCGTCATAAATTTATAGATTTAAATGCTTTAGTTTTTACAAACCTTTCACCTGAGCATATAGAATCACATGGATCATACGAAAAATATGTAGAAGCAAAATTGGAAATTGCAAAGGAATTATCTAATTCAAGTAAAAGACCTAGAATAGTTATAACAAATGCAGATGATAAAGAAGGATACAAATTCCATAATTTCAATGCAGAAATCAAAAAGTCATATAGCTTAAAAGGCATAAATATTAGCACTCCACTTCAGGGTGAATTTAATAAGTACAATGTTCTAGCGGCTATAACCTTAGCAAAAGAGTTAGGAATCAAAGATGAAACAATAAATGAAGCCGTAAGTAATCTAAAAGAAATTCCGGGTAGAGTTGAATATATAAAAGCAGGACAGAAATTTAATGTAATAGTAGATTATGCCCATACACCTGATTCCCTTTCAAAACTATATAAAGTATTTGAAAGAAAAGAGGGACAAAAAAATATCTGTGTACTAGGTGGCACAGGCGGTGGAAGAGATAATTGGAAAAGAAAAGAAATGGGAAAAATTGCAGAAATGAATTGTGATGAAATTATTTTAACAAATGAAGATCCATATGATGAAGATCCTGAACAAATAGTCAGAGATGTTGCATCAGGAATACAAAGCATAAAGCCATTAATAATAATGGATAGAAGGCAAGCGATAAATAAAGCTATTAGTCTTGCGAGTGATAGTGATAATGTAATTATTACAGGCAAAGGAACTGATCCGTACATTATGGGACCAAATGGAACAAAGATATCTTGGAGTGATACTGAGATTGCTCGTGAGGAAATACTGAAAATTATTTAATCTGTACTGAATATTTATTATTTAATACTTTTTTTGTTTCTTGACCTACCCTATCTTTTTCATTCTTAATACCATTAACTCTTTGAAATTCACTTAGAGCATTTGCAGTACATGGGCCAAATTTACCTGATCTAGGACAATCATTTTTGCTTTTATTTTTTGGTGGATATACATCTTCAAGTACTAAAGCAGTTTGAAGCGCTAAAACTGCATTTTTATCATTTGTATCTTTTGTTATATCACCATCCCATTTATATGGGAGCATGAGAGTATCGTATGCCAAAGACACATCATTCCCTGCCCCAAAAAAGTCTTGAACACCTAAATATGTTTGAAATGCTAAATCTTTTAAAGTACTACTTCTAATTTCCTTATCGGCAAATTGTGATTCGTAAATATAACCATATTCAACCAACATACTTGGAGCATCTAAAGTATTATGTGAGCCAATAGCAATCAACTCTTGTTCTTCAACAATTCCAGAATCCTCTATGGGTAGATTACTCACAGCATTATATTTTGAAAGTCTATTGAATACTGATTTTGCAATTACTCTTGTTGTTGTACTATTTGAATATTGTCTTTCGGGCACATATATTGAAAGTCCAGAATACTCTCCAGATACTGAATGATTTTTTCTTGGATAATCATTGAAATGCACATGTATAACCATATCTATCTTATTGTCATTTGCCCATTTATTTATTCCGTATAATCTAAGCGCAACATTTGTAGGTGCATTATTGTGTAGTACTCCCTCAGGATTTTTAGCTACCTTGCCATTATTAACCAAGGTTAACATTTCATTTTTACTTTCCCTCACAAAAGTTCTTATGGATTCCCAATTATTTTCAAAATAAGTCTTTAAATCCTTATTCCAATTATCACCATCACGAGCAACGATTACTTCATAATGAGGGTTATTATAGAAAAATTCAGAAAGGTATTTTGATAATTCAACCGTCATTTCCCTTTCTTTTAAATTACCGTACTCTGCACCTCCATAATCAGGCTCATGACCTGGAACTATTAAAACCTTTACCTTAATTTGATTAAGTGGCGCTGAATTATATTTTTCTTTTAACTGGGCAATACTTATTGCCTCTCTCATAAATACAGCGCTTAGGTTATTTGTATAACTAAACACAACATCAATATAATGCGTAGCGCGAGGAAAATGATTTACAAGCCATGGTGTGCCTATAATAGTTATTGCAAATAATGCAGTAATTGTGTATTTATAATATTTCATTCAAAAAGCTAAAATTTAAAAAATATGATATAAAAGTTATAAGATAATTATATGCCAGAACTACCAGAGGTACAAACCACAGTTTCCGGACTAAACAGTCACATACGAGGACTAGTAATAAACGATGTCTGGACTGAATACAATAGTCCGTATTTTCATGGATCAGATAATATTAAAGATCCTAAGTTTTTTAAATATTTCAAAAAAACAATAAAAGGTGCAGAAATCATTGATGTAAAACGTAGAGCTAAAAACATATTAATTAATCTCTCAAATGGCTTCACTATTTTAATTCATATGAAAATGACAGGACATGTGATGTATGGAGACTATAATAAAAAAGACCCATTTAATAGATTTATTAGATTAATATTTTATCTTTCAAATGGAAAGACTATGGAATTATGCGATACAAGAAAGTTTGCAAAAGTAACTTTGATTGAGACAAAATCAATGCATAATACAATTCATCTAAAAGATATTGGTCCAGAACCACTAGAAAAAGATTTTACACTAAAAGTTTTTAAAGAAAGAATAGGTCATAAACCAAATGGAAATATAAAATTAGTTTTGATGGATCAATCAATAATCGCAGGAATTGGAAATATTTATGCAGATGAAAGTTTATGGAGAGCCGACATACATCCACTTAGCAAAGTTTCAGAATTATTAAAAGAAAAAAATTCAGATTATATAAAAAAATTATATAAAGCAATAAAAGAAACATTATCAAAAGGAATAGATTTCGGCGGAGACTCAATGAGTGACTACAGAAACATACATGGAGAAAGAGGAAAATTCCAAGAGCAACATAGAGCTTATCGAAAGACTGGAACGGAATGTAGCAAAAAAGGCTGTAATGGAAAAATCGTAAGAATCGTTGTGGGTACTCGTGGAACTCATCTTTGTAATGCACATCAAAAACTATTCAATTAATTTATACAAAATAATCCCAGTCGCAACAGAAACATTTAAAGATTCCTTGGAACCATACATAGAAATTTCAGCAATAATATCCGACATATCAATAATATCTTTTGCAACTCCATCGACTTCATTCCCTACTATAAGCAATATATTATTTAGAGTTTTAATATCTTTGTAATTAATTGATTTATCATTTTGCTCGAGCGATATTATCTGAAAGTTTTCTTTTTTAAGTTTTTCAATCAAATTTTTAATATCTTTGATTTCTTCCCAAGCAACAGTTTTTTCGGCACCAAGAGATGCTTTATTAATATCACTTCTTTCCCTACCAAAACGATCAATGGGAGCGGGAGTAATACCAGAAATATATATTTTAGAAACACCCACAGCATCAGCAGTACGAAATATGGCACCGACATTGTGAGTGCTTCTAATATCATGAAGTAATAGGTGAATATTCCTTTTCACATATCTACTCTATATCAAATATATTAAATATCAATACTGACCCTAGCCAATTATGTATTTTATGTTAATATCATTCCCATACGATGTTTTTGAAAGGTGTAAGAATAAATGCGCCAATAGCTGTTTTGGTAGGCTTAAGTCAAGCTATGGTATATATGTTAAAGTTTGAAAAGTAAATAAATGCGCCCATAGCTCAGTTGGTAGAGCAACTCCCTTTTAAGGAGTGGGTCGTTGGTTCGATTCCAACTGGGCGCACAATTTAGAGATATAGACCAAAAGTCTTTGGTATGTTATTATTTTTTTATGAACTTTCCTCAGAAACTATTTGAAATTACAATGGACTTGCTTGTTATTTATCTTCTTTCTGCTTGTTATCTGTTTTATTTGATCAAAAAAAATTTTCCGGATTTCTGGAATAAATCATATCCTTACGGATTTATGATGATTAAGGCTGGTTATGTTCACCTATTTTCAACTCGTGCTTTTCAGATAACTTTTACTACATTAAAAGGCCATGCTCAGATGATGCAAGTTTTATTTACATCTCGTTTTTCTGATAATAGAAAAATTGGCCTGGTTAAAAATATTGCTCGGCTGCTCTTAGCTTGCTACCTAATCTCTTTTATTTATCTAATATTTATTATAGGTACTTCAATGTAGATTGTGGCCAAGGGGAGTCAGAATGCTCTGGAAATTATAACTGGATAACCCTTGTGCGATCTCTCTAAGAATTATCCTGGGCCATCAAGGGCGTACAACAAAAAGTAAGCAGAAGTGCGATTAGGAGTAATTAGTTATTATTTTAATTGATTTGAAAAATTCATCATAAAATGATACATTTAATTTATGAAAAATATCATTCAATTCATTGTATCAAATGAAGATAACATCTACACAGCTGAAGGTTTAAATATCCCTATAGTTACTGAAGGAAAGACTTTTGAAGAGTTAATGACAAATATTCTCGACGCTGTAAAACTATTCTTTAAAGAGGAAGACTCAGCATCGTTAGGATTTGGTCCTATGCCATCGATTCTTACCAGTTTTGAACTTCCCACAAATCTTTATGGGAGTATAACTTAAGACATTATCCGGAAAGGATGTTGTCAAAATACTGAATGGTTTCGGCTTTATTGTTCATGATCAGACTGGAAGTCATATAAAATTACGTCGTGTGACGTTAGGTATGAATCAGACATTGATTATTCCCAATCATGATTCAATAGCGAAGGGCACGCTCAAAGGAATTCTCAATCAAGCGTCAAAATACATTACGCAATCAGATTTATTGTCACATTTCTACAGTAAATGATTTATGTAATAAAATCGCAAATAAACAAAAGACACATCGTTTATAATGATGTGTCTTTTGTGATATTATATTAAGTAAAGATAAGCTTTAATTAACATTACGATAAATAAGAATATGTCTAATTCAATAAATAAATTTACATTGAGAGCAGGTGGCTCATCACCCATAATAATAGGTTTGCGTTTGTTATGTTTTCTGCTGATCGGTCTTTTGGGAAATTTATCTGATTGGTATGACTATCACAGTATTGATACGGAAGGCTTCCTTATCCCTCTATTGTTAGTATTATTTCTCGGTGGAATTTTTAGTTTATATTTCTTCATTATAAGCATAAAGTTAGATGCTGAGTTCTTAAGTGTTTTTCCTGGGAATAAGCCGTTTGCATTTTCTTGGCAGAGTAATAATATACCGAAAAATAAATCGATAACAATAAGACTAGATGAAATATCTGGGGTATTTGTAGGACAATTACGCGAACTGGAAAAAATAACCAAGGAATCAAGGGAGCAATCAGCTGAAAATGCATTGCAATACTTTCATAATACATGGATTCCCATATCTTCATCGGTTCCTTTACCTATACCAATTTGGTTTGCGGAGCAATTCACGATAATAATGTTTGTTAGATCAACTGAACCCCGAAATTCTTTTATAGTTTCGCTTAAACCATTCTCCAAACGTGGGGTTTTAAAATTACTGGGCCATCTTAAACAACACAGGATACAGGTTGTTATACAGCCAAATGTTGGACTTGGAAAGTAGCATGAAACTATTGCTTGTAATTTTTTGTCATTATTTTAGCCTATAGACACAAACGGTCTCGGAGCGACAGAAATGCTTAGATCTTTTAAAATTATAAATTAAATAATTCTAGAGAAAAATTTAATTCGTAATATTAAATCCCCAAAATAAACCCTTCAAATCTACTCTCTAACTCATATCTCCCTCTTCTTGCTTCGTGATAAATAGTAATTAGTTCATCTAATACCTTTAGTAGGTCTGATTTACTCCAAACACTATTTCCACCAGAAAGTATAAGTGTTTTTATTTTCCAAAAGACCATACCATGTAATGCCTCAACCACCTCTCCTCTATCTATCGCCTCTCTATACATTATCCATGCTGTTTTTTTATCTTTTTTTCCTATTGCATCTGCAATTGCAAAAACATTATTATCCTTTTTAATTTTATTCTTTTCTTCAATTTCAAAAGCCACAACTTTTTCTGCTTTCTTTTCTATTTTGGAAAGCGTTGCTTTATCTAACTTTCCTTCAATTATTATAAATATATTTTCTGATTCAGATATTTCTTTTATTTTAGAAATAAATTCTTCTTTTATTTCTTTATTTTCTGATAATCTATCGAGTAGTACTATATATTTATTTGAAAAAAGTCCCTGCCCTCCTATATATTCATCAAGCATTGCAATCGAAAAGTGTTCGCTATCAATCTTAAAAAAAGAAGCATCCGGCTTTTTCTTTTTCAATGAATCTATTAATTCATGTGATTTTTTAATTATCTTTTGAATATCTGTCCCGTGATATAGATAAATCATTTTATTATTTTAAATCTCCCCAACTCTTACCTATTGCACAATTTGCTATGCATTTTATTCCTTTTATATCTTTTGGATCAATAATATTTTCCATTATTTCTTTTATCTTTTCTGTAACTTTATTCACCACATCCTCTTTGATTTCATAGACCAATTCATCATGAACTTGCAAAATCAAATACGCTTTTTCTTCTAATTTATTTGAAATTATATATTCATTAATTTTCTTCATAGCTATCTTTACTATATCTGCATTTGTTCCCTGAATTGGAGCGTTAATTGCCATTCTCTCTGCCATCGCTCTTATAAATGGAACTTTTGAATCTATACCTTCAAAATACCTTCTTCTTCCAAAAAATGTTTCTGTATATCCTTTTCTTTTTGCATCTGCTTTTACTTCATCGAGATATTTTGCTAATCCTTCAAATTTAGCAAAATAATCATTATAAAACTTTTGTGCTTCTGCCCTTTCCGTTCCCTCACCTAGATTTGTCCTAAGTGCTGTCACACCCATACCGTACAATATTCCAAAGTTAATAACCTTTGCTTTTCTTCGCATTTCTTTATCTACTTTATCTATTGGAACTTCAAAAACCTCAGAAGCAACCGCAGCATGTACATCTTCGCCTTTTGTAAAAATATCTATGAGTTTTTTGTCGCCAGAAAGGAATGCCGCAATTCTTAATTCGATTTGTGAATAGTCGAGTGAGGCCAGTACAAATCCCTTTTCAGCTATAAATGCTTTTCTTATTGCTCTACCTAGCTCAGTTTTGATAGGAATATTTTGAAGTCCTGGTCCTTGTGATGCCATTCTGCCTGTTGTTGAGCCGGCTTGAATAAAGTGGGCATGTAATCTGTTATTGCTATCAACGAGAGGTGGAATTGCATCAATATAAGTAGAAAGTAATTTTTGTAATTCGCGGTATTCAAAAAGAAGCGGGATCATAGGGTGTGCATCTCTTAACTTTTCCAATTCTGATTCACGAGTTGATCTTGCTCCACCTGTAGTCTTTTTTAATCCTTTTGCAGTTAAGGCCATTTTATCAAAAATAATTTCACCCAATTGCTTTGGAGAATTAATATTAAACTCAACGCCCGCATATTCCCATATTTTCTTTTCTAATTTTGAAAGTTCTGCATGATATGTTTTTGATAAATTATTCAAAAAATCAATATCGATTTTAACCCCCTTTGTATCCATTTTTTCAACTATTGGAATAATCGGAGCCTCAATATTATCAAAGACTTTTTTTAATCCTCTTTTATCTAATTCAGTAAAAATAATTCTGCTTGATTCTTTGAAACTTTCATTTCTTGCGAAGTTTTTAATATCTTCTAATGTAGGATTAGTTATATTTGAATTCAAAAGCCATAAAGCAACAGATGTTTTAACAAATTCATTATTATCAATATCCTCAACAATCTTTGGCTTTTCTTCTTCCTTTACTCCAAGTACAGACTTCAATCTCTGATTCATAGTTCGAAAATCCAAATCATTAAACAGAGTATTTAATTTATCAAAATCAATAGAATTATTGAAACTATCTTTTGGCAATACAAAATCAATAGGCGCGTCACGTCTTATTGTTGCGAGCATTTTACTAAATTCTGCTTCTTCCCTACCTTCTGTTATAAGCGAATAAATACGATCGGTAATTCCTAACTTTTTTAATTTATCTTTGAATTTCTTTTCTGATTTTTCATCTTTTTTTGCTTCATCAATTTCTTTATACATATTTTCGATACTACCAAATGTAGTAATCAAAATTGTTGCAGTCTTTTCGCCTATTCCTTTTATTCCGATAATATTGTCAGAAGGATCTCCTCTTAATCCTTTATAGTCAGGCAAAAGTAATGGCCCAAAACCAAATCTTTCCATCACTCCCTTTTCATCATAAATAATTGTGTCTTTAATACCCTTTTTCAATGTATACACCTGCACACTTTCACCGTCTACAAGCTGCAAGGTATCCATATCACCAGAAGCAATAACTATATCTAGTTTTTCATCTGAAATTTTATTTTTATTTTTAACTTGTTCAACTATTGTTCCGAGCATATCGTCCGCTTCAAATCCCGGCTTATCGTAAATTGGAATATTGAAAGCATGAAAAACATCTCTCGATCTTTTCATCTGAGACACAAGCTCATCATCTGCCTTTGCTCTGCCTGCCTTATAATCCTTGTAAACTTCTTTTCTAAAAGTAGGTCCTGGAAGATCGTAGCAAGCAACAATATAATCTGGCTTTAAATCTTCAATAATTTTAATAAGCATTGTAGTGAGTCCGTACAATGCTCCTGTTGGCTCACCTTTTGAAGATGCGAAATCAGGCAAAGCGTGATATGCCCTGTGTAATATTGCATGTGCATCAAGTAAGACTAGTTTTTTATTCATATTGATATTGTACCTCAAATACAATATGTATTGTATTGACTACTAAATAATATACTTTCTGGTATTTTCATCTATAAATTCACAGTAAATTTTAATATGATTTTCAGGAAGAATTTCTTTTACGTTTTCTGGCCACTCTATTATGATCAAATTATCCTTGTCCTCAACAATCTTTTCAAAATCAAGATTTTGTAATTCCCTTCCACTTTCTAATCTATATGCGTCTATATGAATAAGATTTTTGAATTTTTCATTTTCAATTTTATAAATCTTTTCAATAACAAAAGTCGGACTGGTTATTGAATCCTTAATATTTATATATTTTGCAAGTGATTGAGTAAAGGTTGTTTTACCAGAACCTAGATTTCCATATAATCCTACTATTGTAGCCTCATCATTTAGAGGGTTAATATTTTGATACCATTCCTTTGCTATCTCAGAGGTTTCTTGAAGATTTTTACTGATTAATGTTTTCATTGATAAAACTATATCATATTGAATTTATAATAAAATAGGAAAAAGAAAAACCAGCATTCACTTGCCCTATCACAAGATAGGGATGAATGCTGGCTCTCAAGAGGCCACACGGAAACCTCTTGAAATTTATCTTACTGATCTCCAGACTGGCCCGCGGCCATATGACCTGGTTGTTGGGTACCTGTACGGAACCGAAGTGGTTCCGTAATAATACGGGTACACCGGGGTCACCGACTCCGAAGTGTTACTCCACGTGCTTTGCTCAGCACTTATGGATGTTTGACCGGTGTATGGGTCAAACGTTTTGTATGCAGAGTTGTATGTACCCTGCGAGTGATAGCGACTGTACCCCGTAAAGGGGTCCACAATTACCGTCACACTCCCCCTAACTGGGTCAGGAGGAAGTGCTGATCTTGGGATGGGATCTAAAAGAGATCCCCCAACATACACCCCAGGTCTTGTACAACCAGGCTCTAATCTGTTCCAAAACTTCCTTCCCGTTTCCGCGCAACCCGTACAGAGAAAAAGGAACAGAAATCCAAATACCAACTGAACAATTTTTTTCATAAACTTTCTAAGAGCAATTTGATCAAGAAACCATTTCCTGACCTTATATTTATATTATATCATAATAATATACTATGTCAATACATACCCCTTTTTACCCTTCTCATATATAATTAAACAAATATATGATTGAATTTGATGAAGACAAGCAAAAAAGAAAGTTAGGTGACCTTTTAAAAAAAGAGGAGGAAGAGTTAGTACAATTTCTTTCTGCTAAATTTAATATTGATTACATTGATTTATCTGTTAATTCAATTAGCACTGACGCACTTAGACTTATAGATGAAAAGACAGCAAGAGAAAGGAAAATGGTTGCATTTTCATTGATAGATAAAAAGTTAAAAATAGCCTTAAGAGAGCCTGACAATGCAAGTGCACTTGAAACAGTAAATGAATTAAAAGAAAAAGGATACATAATAACTCTATATATTTGTTCAACAGCAAGTCTTTTAAAAGCATGGAATTCGTACAAGGATCTTTCATTTGCATACGAAAATAAGGCGGGATCACTTGAAATAGCTAGTGACGAAATTTCAAATATAGTTGAGCAAGCGCATGATTTACCAAGTATAGCCAAAATACTTGAGGACACTCTTGCAATGAAAAAGAGCTATCGTGTTTCTAGAATATTAGAAACAATAATAGCTGGTAGTCTAGCAACTGGTGCATCTGACATACATATCGAACCCGAGGAAAACTACATAAGATTGCGATACAGACTTGATGGTGTGCTTGTTGATGTAACTAAATTTGATTTGGATACTTTTTCACTTTTGCTATCCCGTATTAAATTACTTTCAGGATTAAAATTAAATATAAAAAAGGATGCACAAGATGGAAGATTTAGTGTTCATGTAAAGGAAATGGATATTGAAATTAGAACATCTGTTTTGCCTGGCGCATACAATGAGTCCATTGTACTTAGAATACTTAATCCTAAATCAATAGGAGTACCTCTTGAGGAGCTTGGCATACCTGAAAAACTTTTAAATATTATTTTAAAAGAAATAGACAAGCCAAATGGCATGGTACTTACAACAGGGCCTACAGGTTCAGGAAAGACCACCACACTTTATGCCTTTTTAAAAAAGATTCATAATCCAAAAGTTAAAATAATAACAATTGAAGACCCGATTGAATACCATTTACCAGGTATAGTTCAAACACAGGTAAATGATAAAGGTTATACATTCTTGGACGGACTTCGTTCTGCACTTAGACAAGACCCTGACATAATCATGATTGGTGAGGTGCGCGATAGCGAAACAGCAGGAATTGCAATAAACTCTTCTTTGACTGGACACTTAGTGTTTTCAACATTACACACAAACAGTGCGGCAGGTGCCTTCCCTCGCCTAATCGATCTAGGAATAAATTCAAAGATTATGGGATCAGCAATAAATATTGTTTTGGCACAGAGACTAGTAAGGAAGCTCTGTAATGATTGCAAAAAACCAAAAGCAATAGATGAGCATGTAAAACAAGAAATAGATTTGGTATTAAATACTATTTTTGATAAAAGTGTTATACCTCAGCTACCTGCAAATATATTTGAAGCAAATGGATGTGAAAAATGTAATCAAACTGGTTACAAAGGGAGAGTGGGTATTTATGAAGGTATGAAATTAAATGAAAAAATAAATTCAATTATTGATTCTAATCCAAGTGAAGGCGAAATAGAGTCAGCATCAGCCGATCAAGGAATATTAACATTAAAACAAGATGGAATTTTGAAAGTTTTGAGTGGAATTACTTCTATTGACGAGCTTCAAAGAGTAATTGCTATTGAAGATTAGTGTTAGGAAGCATTAAAATTTTACTGTCAATTGAATTTTGTACTGTATAGAGTAGAATTATTATCAGATAAATGAGATTTTGATCAAAGTGATCAGGTGCATGATTCTCTAAACAATACTTTCAATGCGATCACCAAAAGTTAAACGTAGACTCAAGGATAACCCCAGTAAATACACACAAGGTGTATAACCAGAATGTCCTCAAAACTACATCAGATGACTTGAACAAACAAGCCATATTGTTTAGAGAATTATGAATCCGATTTATTGCCGAATGGAATATTTGTAGAGTGCCGACTATCTGTATTTGATTCATCTATAGCCTAGCATATATTAATTATAATGTCAAGTACCAAAAAGGATATAAATACAAACGAAACTCAAGAAACAGGTTATCTAGATCAGACCCTGCGACCATCTAAGTGGGCTGAGTATATAGGACAGAGATCAATTAAAGATAATTTGCATATACTTTTAACGGCAGCAAAAGAGCGTAATCATCCGCCTGAGCATATACTCTTTTATGGGCCACCAGGATTAGGTAAGACAACACTTGCTCATTTGATTGCAAAAGAGACAGGAGTACAAATGAAGGTTACATCAGGCCCAGCAATACTTAAAGTCGGTGATTTAGCATCAATACTTACTAATCTTTCACATGGAGATATACTTTTTATTGATGAAATACACAGATTAAACAAAGCAATTGAAGAAGTTTTGTACCCAGCAATGGAAAGTGGTGTTTTGGATATAATAATAGGTAAAGGTCCGTCAGCAAGGACAATACAACTCGAACTTCCCTCTTTTACTCTCATTGCCGCCACCACACGTATTGCCATGATTTCATCTCCGCTGCGTTCACGTTTTTCTGGTGGAGTTTTTAAATTGGAATTTTATAATGAAGATGAAATAGGACAAATAGTAAACAGATCTGCGGATATTTTAGGAATAGAAATAGAAAAAGAAGCAATAAAAGCAATTTCACTAAGAAGTAGATTTACACCACGTACCGCAAATTACTTTTTAAAGCGTTGTCGTGATTTTGCCCAAGTAGAAAAAAGTAAATTAACAAAAGAAATAGTAGAAAAGGCATTAAAAATGCTCGGTGTTGATGATTTGGGTCTAAATAGTGCCGATAGAGATATTTTAAAAGTGATGATAGAAAAATTTAAAGGAGGCCCGGTAGGACTAAACACCATTTCCGCTGCCCTATCTGAGGAACAAGCAACAATTGAAGAAGTCTATGAACCATATCTTATACAATTAGGATTATTAGAAAGAACACCAAAAGGAAGAGTGGCGACAGATAAGGCTTATTTGCATTTGGGATTAAAATAATTATTTTGTTGATAATCTTTAGCTATTGACATATTATACTTTTAATAGTAATATCTTTTTAGACATGACAACTTTATTTCATTACCTATCCATACAGTTTGGATTTGGTTTATGAGTAAGGCTAGTAGAAACTAGGTCATGAAGGAGGTTATTGATATGAATGGACTAGCTATTATATTTGGTATTGTCGCATTTGCCTTTGCATATGCTTACTTTTCAAAGCCTGAGAAGGTCGAGTTGAAAATCGGGGATATTACATTCAAAAGTGATGACGGGAGAGACCCGCGGGATGCCGAATCGCTATCCGAGGATGTACATGGATACGGTGTCACTTATGAGAGTGGCAAAAAAGTCTTTTTGATAGACATGATTCAAGGTTGGACAATGGTGGCAACAGATCCGGCGACACATGAGATATCGCACATACTCGTCACAAAAAGTCTTGGTTCTGGGAGTGGTAATGGACAAATCGAGACCATAAAAAAATGGCGCCTCGGCGAACCAGAAGACGCTATTGTGATAAGGACGAAAGCAATATTCATCAGAGACGTCTTAAGGAAGGAGTTAAAAAAACCATCAACAAGTTAGTTTTGTTTTTAGTATCCCCCAGGCAATTCGGCCTGGGGGATTATTATTTATTTTGCTATATTAAAAAATACAAAATATATTGAGGCAATCTTTTTAATTTTAATAATAGTGATAATATATAAATATGGCAGGACATAATAAATTTTCAAAAATTAAACATCAAAAAGCAGCAAATGACGCCAAAAAAAGTAAAATCTTTGGCAAACTTGTTCGATTTATAACTGTAGAAGCAAAAAAGTCGGGGGGGAATCTAAAGTCTCCGGGGCTTGCTTTGGCAATTGAAAAAGCAAAAAAGGAAAATATGCCAAATGACACTATTGATCGCGCCATCAAAAAGGCAACAACAGATAATTCGGCACAAATGGAAAATATAACATATGAATCATATGGCCCAGGTGGAATAGCGATTCTTATTGAAGCATTAACTGACAATCGCAATAAGGCAGCACAGGAAATAAAAGCAATACTTGCAAGACATGGTTCTGATCTTGCTTCACCTGGAAGCGCATCTTGGGCATTTACAAAAACTGCTGAAGGTCTAGTTCCAAACATGACCATGCCACTTGAGGATCAAGATATAGAAAAACTTCATGCTTTAGTTGAGGAGCTTGAGGAAAATGATGAGGTGCAGGAAGTTTACACTAATGCTGAGTAGTTGTAATATATACGCATGGATCAATCATCATGGACTAATACTCCTCAACAATCTAACCCAGAACTTACTAATACCCAATCAAATAAACAGCAGGATAATATTTTAAATATACAGACTAGAAAAAAACAATTTAGAAAATTCTTATTTTGGAATACTATTATTATTCTTGCTATTATTTTTCTTAATCCTCTTTTACTCAAATCAATTGGTCATCCCCTACAAGATGGTGTAGATAATATTGTGTATGTAATGGTTTGGATTTTTGGATACCCAATAGCTCTTGTTATTATAGGAACTATATTTTTTATACTAGGTAAAAAAGAGAAAGCAGATTATTATTTCAGAATTTGTGTGGCTCACTTCTTTGCGGTTTTTATTACATTTTTTATGGTAATTTTATTTGATGTGTTGTTAGCGATTATGTATAAATTTATGATGGTGTAATAGCTAAATAATCAATCCTATAAATAGGTGTGCAAACAGTAATCTAAAAGTAGTATAATGCTCTCATGATAATACTAGGAATAGATCCTGGATACGACAGATTAGGTATTGCGGTTATTGAGGGTAAAAATCTTTTACACTCTGAATGTTTTGTAACCTCAGCAAAAGACGAATTCCCTGTTCGTTTAAAAAGTGTGGGTCTTAAGGTAAAAGAAATAATTGAAAAATACAATCCTGACATAATGTCCATTGAATCTCTTTTTATAACCAATAATCAAAAAACTGGCATGAAAGTTGCCGAAACAAGAGGGGTAATTATTTATGAAGCAAGTTTAAAAAATTTACCAATACACGAGTTTATTCCCTCTCAGATAAAGCTTGCGGTGACCGGTCATGGTTCAAGCAATAAAAGCCAGATAATAAAAATGATTCCTCTTTTAATTAAAATGGATAAAATTAAAAGATTAGATGATGAATATGATGCAATTGCTGTTGCCTTAACTTGTCAGGCATATAAAAAAAGTATTTGATAAATCAAAATAAGTTGCCCAACAAGTTGTCCACAGAAAAATATATTTGCAAAAATTCCGTACTTTTGTTACAAATATGAAATCTCAATAGATTATTCAAATTATTTTAGATAAACATGCCAAAGAAAAAGACAAAAGTTGTTGATGAAGAAGTAAAGGAAAAGGATCTTGAAACAAAAGAAATTATTTTAGACGATGAAGAAAAAGTTTTAGATCCTGATGTAGTCGTACCTGAAATTATAGAAGAGGACTTAGAGGATGATGAAATGTCAGAAATGGATGACGACGAATTAGACCCGTTTAAGGATAAGTGGGAGGAGTAGGATAATAAAAAGGAAAGTAGTTTTGAGGAACATCCGCAGTGCGGCGGCACGAGGACGAGGAAAATTTTAGTAATAAATTTTCCGTTTCCGAAAAGCTACTTTCCTTTTTATTTTACTATCACCTTAACAAATCTCTTTTTGCCGATTCTTAAAGTTATACTGTTAGTTACCTTAAAATATGGGTCTGTAACTAATTGATCTGTTTCCATTATTGAGACAGCATTGCCCTCTATCAATCTTTTCCAATCACTATTTGAACTCACAATATTTGAACCTATAAGTGCATCCTTAATAATTGAATCTCTTTCTAGTATTATTTCGACAGCTGATTCTGGTATTTCGCCCTTGCTGAATTTCTTTTCAAATAATTCATGTGCTTTATCTGCCTTACTTTCATCAAAAAGCATTTTGACAATTTCTTTTGCAAGCATTACTTTAAATTGTTTTGGATTTTCGCCTTGTTCTATTTTATTTTTAATTTCAAATATCTTTTCATTTGATATATCAGTGACTATTTCAAAACCTGGAATAATCAAATTGTCATCCCAGCTCATTACCCTACCAAATACATCTTCAAAACTTTGATCGAAGCTTACCGCATTACCATCTGTCTTACCCATTTTTTTGCCTGTATTGTCTGTTAGGAGTTTGGTTGCTAGGACAAATTTTTCTTTATTTTTAATTGTTTTCATCAAATCCCTTCCGGTTAACATATTGAATGTTTGATCATTCCCACCAAGTTCACCGTCTACATCCATAGCAACTGAATCATATCCCTGCATAAGGGGATACATGAATTCATGAATAAAGATTGGTTTATTTTCCTGTACCCTCTTGTCGAACATATCTCTCTTTAACATTTGATCTACAGTCATCTTTGAAGCAAGATTTAAAACATCTTCAAAGTTCATCTTTGATAACCATTCTGAATTAAATTTCATCAATGCTTTATTTGTTCCTGAAAAAGAAATAAATTTTGATGCTTGATCTTTGTATTTTCTGCAATTATCTAGTACTTGATCTCTTGTTAAAACTTTTCTTGTAGCACTCTTATCTGTTGGATCGCCTATCATGGCGGTAAAGTCTCCAATAAGTAGTATTATTTGATGTCCTAATTTTTGTAATTGTGAAAGCTTTTTTAATGGAATCAAATGACCTAAATGCAAAGTTGGCCCAGTTGGATCAATACCTAAATAAAAAGTTAGTCTTTCACCCTTAATTAATTTACTTTTAAGAAAATCTTTATTAGGAAACACAGCTTCAACTCCCCTATTTAGGAAATTGTCTATCTGCACTTCATCAGTTATCACTTTTGTTTTGTTAAAATTAAACATCTTTTTGTTTGATTATTACTATGTAATGTAACATATTTATGATAAAATTTCTAAATGTCTCATAAGAAAAGCTTTTTTAAATCTTGGAAATGGAAAGTTTTGAAACCTCTTATATTACTTTGCATATCCTTGGTATTTATTGTGTCTGGTATGGGTATTATATGGTTTGCAACACTTAAAACACCTGATTTAAGTGTTTTTGAAACAAGAAAAGTCGCTCAATCAACTAAAATTTTTGATAGAACGGGTCAAGTGCTTTTGTATGATGTTCATAGCGATGCAAAAAGAACAGTAATACCTTTTGAAGATATTTCTAAAAAAATAAAAGACGCGACAATAGCAATCGAAGACCTTGAATTTTATACCCATAAGGGTATTAAGCCTACCGCTATACTTAGAGCGATTATTTCAAATCTTACTCCTGGTTCTGGACTTACCCAGGGTGGATCAACAATAACTCAACAAGTTATTAAAAATTCAATACTTACAAAAGACAAGACAATCACTCGTAAACTTAAAGAGTGGATTTTAGCTGTAAAACTCGAAAAGGTTTTGTCTAAAGATCAAATATTAAACACATATTTAAATGAAAATCCATACGGAGGAAGTATTTATGGTGTAGAAGAAGCAAGTAAAACATTTTTTGGTAAATCAGCTAAAGATGTGACATTAGCTGAAGCGGCATATATCGCAGCAATTCCACAGGCACCTACATTTTATTCTCCCTATGGTGCAAATAAAGACCGTTTAGATATAAGGAAAAACCTTGTTCTACAACAAATGAAATCAAATGGCTTTATTAATGAAGATGAATACAAAAAAGCTTTAGCCGAAAAGGTTGTATTTTTAGAAAAAAACACATCAGGAATCAGAGCTCCCCATTTTGCTCTATATGTAAAAGATTATTTAGTTAAAAAATATGGCGAGGATATGGTTGAGGAAGGTGGATTAAAAGTTACAACAACTCTTAACTACACAATGCAAGAAAAAGCCGAAAAAGTAGTTAAAAATTTTTCTAAGACATTAGAAAACTCTTTCAATGCAAGTAATACTGCAATGATTGCAATTGATCCAAAAAGTGGAGATATACTTACAATGATTGGTTCTCGAGATTATTTTGAAAAAGGATATGGAAATTTCAATATAACAACAGCTTATAGACAACCTGGGTCTACATTTAAACCTTTTGTTTATGCAACTGCATTTATGAAGGGCTATACGCCAGAAACAATGCTTTTTGATGTTAAAACTGAATTTTCTTCACAATGTACACCAGACGGCAAACCTAAAAATCCAAAGCCAAATCCAGAGGATGACAAAAAGACATGTTATTCACCAGACAATTATGATGACTTATTTGAAGGGCCAGAAACAATGCGAACGGCTCTTGCCCATTCAAGAAATGTTCCCGCAGTTAAAACCCTTTATCTTGCTGGAATCCCTGAATCAATAGATACAGCTGAGGCAATGGGTATTACAAGTCTTAAAGATCCAAATAGATATGGTTTAACTTTAGTTTTGGGAGGTGGTGAAGTTTCTTTATTAGAATTAACTAGTGCATACAGTGTTTTTGCAAATGACGGTATAAGAAATCCATATAGATCTGTACTTAAAGTTGAAGATAGTAAAGGAAATGTATTAGAAGAAGCAAAACTCGATCCAAATCAAGCAATACCAAGTGAAGCAGCAAGACAAATTAACGATATATTATCTGATCCAAAAGTAAGACTTAATAGTATTTCATCTGTTGTAGATAATTTAAATAAACCAGTAGCAGTAAAGACAGGTACAACAAATGATTTTAAAGATGTTTGGATTGAGGGATATACACCAAATATTGCCGTTGGTGCCTGGGCAGGTAAAAATGACAATACACCAATGGAAAAAAAGGTAGCCGGAGTAATCATAACTCCTGTATGGGGTGCTTTTATGGCTGAAATAAACGATATGATTGAAAAAGAAAGCTTTAAAAAGCCAGAGGAAATATCATCTGATATAAAACCTGTACTTAGAGGTATATGGCAAGGTGGCATTTCATATAAAAAGGATACTGTATCAGGTAAATTAGCTACTCAATTTACCCCACCAGAAACAACTCAAGAAGTATTATTTAATAATGTTCACACAATACTACATTGGCTTGATAAAGATAATCCAAATGCAGTATTTAATGGTGATCCTAAACAAGATTCACAATATGAAAACTGGGAATACGGCGTAAGGAAATGGTTCGATGAATGGAGATTAAAAAATCCAACTTTTGTTGAAAGCACTAACATAACAATACCAAAAGAAGTTGATGATATTCATACCGAAGCAAATACACCAAAGATATCTCTTACATTAAACAAAAAGGATACAATGTATGATTTAAATTCTCAGATAATAATAGGAATAAACCTTATTGGAAAATATCAAATTAGAAAGACTGATTTATATATAAACGGTAAATTTATACGTAGCGAAGAAAGGGATCCAAAAAATATAGTGTTTTATCCAAGAGATATAGAAGGTATTCAAAACAATAACAGTGTTAAGGTAATAGTTTATGATACATCATTCAATAGATCTGAGGCTTCAGTAGATATTCAGGTTATTAAATAATTATTTTATATCAAAGACTTTTTCACCTATTGATTTTGATATTTTACTTATTAAACTACCCTTTTTAATAAAAATCTCATTTTTAAAACTCTGATTTCCTTTAATTGTTATAGTTCCATTTTTAATTGATATATCTTTTATATCTATATTTTGTTTTGTTAATTCAAAAATCACATTACATATTAATTCTCTTTTTTTTAATTCTTTAATAGCAATATTGTTGAATTTATTAAAAAATTTTCCTATATCTTGCATATTATCTATTCATTGGCATTACTAAGTATCTAAATGAAGTGTCTGATACTGGAACTATAATAAGTGGTCTGTTTAAGCCGTTGAATATTAGATTTATACTATCTGAATCAATTGATTGAAAACAATCTATAATATATTTGTAATTAAAATTAATATCTATATCCTCCCCTGTTATATTTGCATCTAAACTTGTTGTATTTTCACCTATATCGTTATTTTTGGTTCTTATTTCACATTTACCAATTGATTTCATTACTTTTATATTGATTTGATTAAATTTATCAGAAAAAATATTTGATAACTTTAATGTATTAACAAAATCTTGTTTTAAAATAATAACTTCAGTACTACTTGTCTTTGGTATTATTTGTTTGTAATCAGGAAATGTTCCATCAACAACTCTTGAAATCATATAGATACCGTTGTGACTAAATGATATTTGGTTTTTATCTAGATTTACTGTCACATCATCGTTTATAGACTCAAGTACTCTTATAATATCTGGGATATTTTTGTGTGGAATTAATATTTGTCCAAAATCCTTACTTTTTTTAATTTTAACCTTTTTTTCTGCAAGCCTAAATGAATCTGTTGCAACAAAGACCACAAATTCCCCATCGCAATATATATAAACACTTGATAATTCTGGTTTAATACTTGAAATTGATGAGCTGTACCAAACTGATTTTAATCCTTTTACAAATTCTAGTGAATTCATTGTAAAAGTATTTTCACTTTCTACTTTTGGAATACTTGGAAAGTCTTCATGAGACAATGTTTTAATTGTTCCAGAATTGCGTGTGGTGCTTACTTTTAAATTTCCTTGAGACATTGAGAGGTTAACCCCCTTATCATCGCTTGTGGCGTTAATTAGGAATGAATTAATGGTAGTACTTGGTACCGCTACTATACCTGTTTCATTTGTTTTAACTGGAATGGTTATTTCGATACCTAAATCAAGATTTGTTGCTTTGATAGTTAATTGATTTTTAACTGATGCATCAAAAAGTAAGCATGACAGTACTGGTAATGTCATATGCTTATTTGCTATCCTCTCTGTGTATCCGATAGCTTCCTTTAATTTTTCTTGTACACATTCTATATTCATTTTAGTTCTTATTTATATATAAATACTTATTGTTATTATTAGTCCTGTGGATATGGTGATAACTCAATTTTAGCATTATTTATAGCGTTATTTTATTAATCTATATTGTTAATAACTTTACCCTATAAACTAATAACTTTTACACATGACTGAATTGTTACTTATTTTTACCTGTTTACAAACAGAGCTCTCACAAGTTGTTATGCACTTATCCACCGATTTATCCACTGTTTTGTCAACAAATCCTCACATCATTGCGCGGATTTGACTGATTTCTTCCATAAGTACGGTGTCTGTTTTTAGGTCTTCTTTTATCTTGTCACATGAATGTATAACAGTAGTATGATCTCTACCACCAAGCTTATCCCCTATTGATGGGAATGATATATTAAAATCCTCACGTAATATATACATAATAACTTGTCTTGGTTTAACTACTTCCTTTTTTCTTGTTTTATCAAAGACACTATCTTCACTTATATTATAAAAGTCAGAAATAAGCTTAATAACATCCTTTGTTGATATGTTTTTCTTTTGTTTTGTATTGTTTTTAATTAGGTTTTTGATTTCAAGTAATGATAATGGGCGATTTTTTAATTGTGTTTGACAAACAATAGCATTTACAACACCCTCTAACTCACGAACATTACTTTCGATATTTGCAGCAAGGAATTCAAGTATATCTGATTTTAAATCTACATTACTCATTAGGCTTTTAGCCTTTAAAATAGCCATTCTTGATTCATGATCTGGTGTTGGAATATCAATAATCATTCCCTGATTGAAACGAGATTTCAATCTATCTTCAAGTCCGGGTATAAAGTTTGGGTGTTTATCAGATGAAAACACTAATTGTCTATTTGTTTGGAAGAAAGTTTCAAATAAATGGAATAATTCTTCTTGAAATTTTTCTTTATTAGCAAAAAACTGAATATCGTCCATAATAATCACATCATATTTCCTATATTTATCTTTAAATTTCTGTGTTGTATTGTTTTGTAGTGATGAAAAATATTCAGAACCAAATCTTTCTGATGTTAAATAAAATACTTTTTTCTGAGGAAAATCTTTTTTAATATGATTTCCTATTGCCTGTATCAAATGAGTCTTTCCATGTCCTGTATTTCCGTAAATAAATAAAGGATTATATGAAGAGCCTGGATTTTTAACTACTGATCGTGATGCTGCATGAGCAAGCTCATTAAATGGGCCAACAACAAAACTATCAAATACATATCTAGGATTTAAATTATCATCTCTATTAACATAAAAATCAGAAAGAGGCATAGAGATTGTAGGGCTTATTTGAGCCTTCTTTTTTTCCTCTTCCTTTCTCTTTTCTGCATCTTTCACTATTATATATTCCAATCCCCTCACCTGCTCATTTAACTGTCTTAGTGTTTTAAGTATTGTATTGTGAAATTTCTTATACAACCACTCTTGAATAAATGAATTTGGAACTCCGAGATAAATAACACCGTCTTCGTTTTTAACTATATATGTTCCATTGAACCAAGTAGAAAAATTTGCTTTAGAAACTGCTAATTCTATATCAACAAGTGCTTTTTCCCATAATTCAATGTAGTCTTTCATGTGAATAGTATATACTTTTTTAAAAATTGCAAAACTTGTAAAAAGTTTATAAACATGTTGATAAGTTGTTAATAATGATATATACTGTTTTCACTATGTCATTTACATATAAACCAAAGAAAAGAAAGAGAGCAAAGACACATGGATTCCTTGTTCGTTCAAAATCTTCTACAGGACGCAGAGTTTTGAAAAGAAGAAGAACAAAAGGACGCAAAAAGATCTCTGTGTAATAAGCATCAAGTATGTTAAATAAGTCTAAAAGACTAAATACAGCTTCATTTATTAATATAATCGAAAAAGGACAGTCATTCCACGGTCCTTTTTTGATTATTAGAGCAAAAAAGAGTGATACTAAGAGTAGATTTGCTGTATCTATACCAAAAAAGGTAGCAAAAACAGCGGTTTTAAGAAATAAATTAAAAAGAAGAGTATTTAGTATTATTAAAGAGTTAGAATTATCGTTATTACCAAACTTTGAAGTTATTTTGATTGCTAAAAACGGTATTGATAAGCTTGATTTTGTTGAATTAAAATCAGAGATTACAAAAATCTTTGTTAAAATAGGTATTTTAAAGTAGAATACACTCTATGATTTCATATTTATATAATATTGCTATATTTAAGCCGCTTTATAATGGTTTGATTTTTGTTTTTGATGCATTACCATGGATTGATGCTGGTTTTGCTGTTATTTTATTTACTATTTTAGTTAGACTTATACTATTCCCTATTTCAAAAAAGGCTACAGTTACTCAAGTAAGAATGAAAGAAATTGAGCCAGAATTAAATGAATTAAAGAGAACAATCACCGATAAGCAGCAACAAGCAGTAATGGTTATGGATTTATATAAGAAAAAAGGCGTCAATCCTTTTTCTAGCTTCTTATTATTATTTATTCAATTACCTATTATATGGGCTCTTTACTCAATATTTATGAAGTCAGGATTACCTGTTGTTAAAACAGACATTTTATATAGTTTTATAAGTGTACCAACTATAGATATGAGTTTCCTTGGTATATTTGATATTGCCAAGAGTAGTATTTTCCTTGCTGTTTGTGCAGCTATTGCGCAGTATCTACAATTACACTATTCGTTTTCAGCAAATTCAAAAAATACAAATACAATAGGACAAAATCCAACTCAAGACATGGCGCAAAATATGATGAAAAATATGAAATTTATATTTCCAATAATGGTATTTTTCATTTCATATAAAATATCAGCAGTGGTTGCTATATATTGGACTATTAGTAGTTTATTTACACTAGGACAAGAGTTGGTGGTAAGGAAACATATAAGAGATCACAAGCCTATATAATTTAATTGTTTAAATCTAGTGACCAAGCAGTTAAATCTCTTTTGTTAATAAAGTATAGATAATCTTCATTTGTATCAAGCGATAAGTCAGTCGCATCTATTATCTTATTTGATAGAGATGTGAGATTTGCAAGCAAATGAACCTCCCCTGTTGCTGTATCTAGATGCCATATTTGATCTACAAAACTCACATTACCCTTATACCAATCATCTGGATAGGTGTAATTAGTATTTATTTCATTTGGGACGGCACAATAAACCTCATTTTTTCTTTTTGTACTCCAGACACATTTATCTGCTATTGTTCTAAATACTATTTCTTGATCTGTATTGTCTTTTGTATTATATATTTTTGTTATTATATTGCCTTTATCTGTAGATGAATATATTATTTTTGATAAATCTCTATTTGCCTTTGCTACCAATCCTTTTATACCACCTAATACCTTTTTCATTACCCCATTTTTTGTATCAATTAAGTAAAAATAACCAGACAATAAAGCACTACTTTTTGTTGTGATACTTACAGTATTTGTCTCCGGCCAATCAAGCACAACTTGTCTAATAGGGGTTTGTGCTATTTTGATTTTATTTTTCTCATCAAAAGATGATATATAACCTACCCCATTTCCTGATTCAATAGACCAAGTAAATATTCTGTCTCTATTTGGTGAATTTATTATTTGATTTATGTTTTGAGAAATGTATTTACCCTTAGTTTCATAAGGTGTAACTGTTGTTGATGTGCCAGTAGATCGGAGTTCTGCATAAAAATTTGTTATTGTATCTGTCTCATCTCTTAGATATCTTGTTACAAATGCATTTAAGTTTTTATTGAAATAACTTTCATATGTTTTAGGTAATGTGGTATTTGATATTTTAATAATATCCATTTTTGAACTATTTACCTCATATATATGACCAGTTCCCCTATCTATATATCTAGCTATTGAAGTTGTAGCTGTACTACTTGCAGCAAGACCAGAAACAGGCATTGTACTTATCTGTCTTAATGCGGGTATTTTGATTTTACTTTCTACTACAACTTCCTCTTCTACTGTATTTTTAATATCTGTACTTGTACTATTGTTTAAATTAGAGTTATTTGTTTTTGTACTTCTATCAAAAGAAGAAAATCCCTCCCCTACAGTTGTGCCATCTGTATTTACAACTGTATCTGGTCCAGTACTCCTTAAATATATATACCAATATACCAAAGCTCCTATAGAGCCTAGTATGAGTATTGATATGATGACAATGAGTATTTTTTTGAGCATGTTATTTCTTAAGTTTTGCGTTGATTAGCTCCATCTTTCCTATAAGGATATTTTTATACTCAGTTTCAGTAAGACCTGATTTTTTCATCTTATCTTTATTATCTATGTCGACTATATAACCATCTAATTTTTTTTGTAGTGACTTAGTGTTATTAATTATGACTCCTCTTGTCTGTGATCCTGTAACTGTTTCTGTGCCGTGGGTAGATACTAGGTTGTTTAACTCAATCTCATCTCTTATCTGCTCAATATAGAAATCCCTCTGTAATCCAAGTGTTCTTGCTGATTCTGGATCGGTTGAAATTATTTCATTGATTTTTTTATTATATGAATTTTGTATTATATTTGGCGTATCTGTTGGGTATTTGCCATCTACAAGGGAGTTTGCTTTTGAACTATCTACATATGAAAGTATTGATTTATCACTCTGTATTTTTTGATGAATAATATCATTAGCATCTCTGTAGTTATAAGCACCTAAACCTTCTGCTATTAATTTGCTTTGCTTTGTGCTAACAATTTTTAATTGATTTTTAGTATTTTCTAGATCTGCTATATATTTTGGTATCGAATCAGCATCTATTTGACCGCTCTCCATTTTTTCTTCCAATTCCCTTTTCTTTTTTTCGAGTTCAACACGCTGAGCCTCTAACTCATTTACCCCAAGTTGTTTTTCCATCGCTAACTTACTCAAATCATTTGTTAGTCGATTCCTAAACGCAATCGCATCTTCTGTCCTTATCTCAACCCTCGGTAACTCTGTATTTACCGCCACTAATCTTGGATCTATTGTCTGTAATATTAGATATGATGCTAATACCATAATCAAACCAATTATTGCATCCCATATTTTTGACTTCCCATCTGATTTTAATGATGGTATTTCACTTGTCATGTATTCAAAACCTCCCCAAATAATCATTATCACAGCAAGAAATACTGATAATGCAATTGAAAATCTAAATACATATGAAATATAGTCATCAAATTTGATTTTAGGTATTGTTGTACCAAGCACACATGGCTTTCCCCCACTCTCTACACCCTCTATGCATGGAACTGGTTCAAGAAATTTATATGTATCTGATGTTGCGCTGTTTTGCGCAGAAGAAATGTTCGGTATGAGGACTAATGTTAATGCTATTGTTAAAATAAGTTTTTTCATAATTAAAATGTTATTTCATTATCTACATTTTGATTTTGCTTTTTACTAAAGTATACAGTAAATCCTGATCTCGCGCCCTGTAGTATGTTATCAGTATTTCTAACGTCTAGATTTATATTTGAACTACCGTCCACATCCCCTTTTACTCGCACCGTTATGCTCCTGTTTTCTATTAAATCATTTTGCTGAATATTATTTATTGACCATGCATAAGAGTTTTTGATGCTATTAAATCCAAAAGGAATAGCGATTATTTTCATTTCTGAATTATTGAGCGGTACTCTACCGTTTAAAGATTTATTGTATAGTATTCCGTATAATGCATCATTTTCATAAAATGAAAGACTTGGATCAGTTGGTTCTATATTAATACTGCCAAATGTTGAATCTGTTTGTTCACGATTGTATACCTCGACTGAGACATTTAATGGTTTCGGTATTTCACTTCCTCTGATTTCTACATATTGTTTTCCATACCCCTGTCCATTTTCAATATACTTACCATCACTTTTCCATGAATACACCAATGTTTTTGGGTCTAATTCATTTTTACCATCTTTTGATATATGAGGCATTGCAATTAATCTAACTTTATTTTGATAGGTATATGGAATCTTTGATTTATAAAATGGATGCGAGTATCCTTCAGATTCAAGTATTATTTCAACAGAACCAGTTTTTATTGTTACTGATTTTCTTGCTTCTAAACCATCAGATGAACTCACTACTGCTGTTATGGTCATAACTGAACCCACCTTTGGAGCGGTTACGGAGATTTTTTTTATTCCTATTCCCTTTTCTTGAGTCTTTCCATTTACTAACCAAACAATTGATGAAGAATTTAAATCAATTAAATAACTTTCTAAAGTTATGTCTACATTTTGTCCCGGTCTTGGATTGTCGGTACTTTTATTTATAGTTAATCTATCTATACCATTTGGAATTTGAGCATGTATATAATGTGTATTTCCATAAAATACACTTAAAATTAGAATAATTATCGATAATTTAAATATCAATTTCATTAAACATATTTTAACATACTTATTTATTATTCAGTTAATGAGATTTCCTCAGAATCACTCTTTTTATTTGGCATTCGTATTCCCGGAGTTGAATTTACTGGATTTCTGATTTTGCGAGGTAATCTTACGCCTGGTTTGGCGGTATTTGATAATGCTCCACCATCTCCTTTTGTTGTATGTTTTATATACCAAATATCCATTATCCATGCGGGTGCCACACCTCCTGTTAATTCCTCTACTCCCGCAATTCCAAGCATTGAAATTAATCTACCGGGATGTGTAATCACTGAAACACCGTTGTATTCTAAATATATTATGAGTGAAATTCCAACTAAAGGATCTAATATTCCATTTATTATTACCCCAACACCAGTCAAACCAAGCAATATTTGAGTACTGTCTATAAAAGCTGTAACACCATATAGCATTTTCCAATTTACCTTGTTACCCTCTTGTTCTTCCATGCTATTTTGTATTATTTGAAGCCATCTCTAAATCTTTTTTGGCTTGATTTATTGCCATAACTTGAGCTGGGTTTGTGGTAATGATTTGATCTTCTGTATATGAAGCAACAACTTTTAATGCTACATGCTTTAAGCCCACAAAGAATATTCCCTCCCCCACATCTGATTCTAGTAATAGATATTTTTCTTCATCTGTAAGATTGAATGTTCTTTGAATATTGTCTATTGATGATGGTGATTGTTTTAGAAGTATTTGTATTGAAGAGTTTGTAATAATAGGTAAACCATAAGGAGATTTTAGGAAATCATCAACGTCCTGGGTGATTGTTGCAAGTCCCAAATAATATTTACGTCCTCTCTTTGCAAGTCCAAGTAAAAATGATGCCGTATCCTCTGATTTCATCATCCACCATGCCTCATCAATAACCAAAAGTCTCTTTTTCAACTCTTTTCTAATTGCATTCCATATATAGTGAGTAACTATATACATTGCTACTGGTTTTAACTCATCTTCCATATCACGAAGTGAAAATACAACGAATTTTTTATTTATATCAACATTTGATGGTCTATTTATAAAGCCTGACCATGTACCCTTTGTGTATTTTGTTAATCTTTCAACCAATGATTCAGCACCTTCCATGCCTGCTAGAACAAGTTCAAAATCAGAAAGAAGTGGTGGTTCAACATTTCTAAAATCTGATTCAGGGCTAATATCTTTTAATGCATATGTTTCACTTATTGCCCTATCTATTATGGCGTCTTCTTCTTGAGTTAGTCCTCCAAGCATAATTCTAAACAAACCAACAAGATTAATTATGTTTGAACGTAATACATCTGCCGCACTCTCATCCTCTCTTGGTATTGGTAAATCAAAAGGATTAATATGATGCTCTGAGTTAAGTGAAATATTAAAGTATTTACCACCAGTTGCTTCAGCCATGTATTCGTATTCTTTTTCTGGATCAATAACTATAACTTCAGTATCAAACATCAATGTTCTAAGTATTTCTAGTTTTGTACAATATGATTTACCTGAACCGGCCTTTGCAAAAGTAACTGAATTGTAATTTTCAAGTAAAAATCTATCAAACAGCACAAGTGATGAATTATGTCTGTTGATTCCATAAAGTATTCCCTTATCAGAAGTTAGGTCAAATGAAACAAATGGGAAAAGACTAGAAAGAGGCGAAGAATTAAGCTTAGAATGAACCGCCAATTGATCATCCCCTATTGGTAGCACACTCTTGTACCCGCTTTCCTGTTGGAATAGTGCTGGTTTAATGTATACGAGTTTTGATTCCAGTATTGATTTGATTTCAGACTCTATCTTATCTAATTCAGCTGTGCTATCTCCGAAAATAGTTATATAAACTCCCACATCAAATATCTTTTCTTGTGCCTGCATCAAATTGTCTCTAAGTGCCTCAAGATCTTGATATGCGGTGTCTAGCATAGGGTCACGGACTAATCCCTTATCTTCCCTAGTTGATATTTGACTTTGTACCTCGGCTACCTTTTTTTGAAAATGTCTCAATATCTTTGCTGTATCAACTGGATGTATAAAAATAGAAATATTAAAGATTTTATCCAGGTTAATGATTGGTGCAAACCAACTCTCAGTCAAAAACCTTGGATATGAAATAACAAAAAATGTTCTCGCCACCTTTTCACCCAAATTTATCTCTTTTGGACTTATCTTTAATGCAGAAGGTGCTATAACATCTTTTAATTCAAGTATTCCTGCCTCATATATTTCTTGAGGCATAAGAGATACTATAGGTGACTTTTCTTTTTTACCAAATAATTTTGAAAATATACTCATAATAATTAATTAATTTGAATAGGCTTTTCGGTTTCACCTGGATTGAATATTTTATAATATAATTCTACCACCTCCTCAGTCCCTAGTTCAGCAACTCTTATTCCACATCTTACCAAACCTTGCTCAACTACCCCTACCCTCTGCTCCAATTGACTGCGGTATTCCTCAAATTTTTCATTTGCGAGTAGTTTGTTTTCTTCTTTTTTATTTATCAATGATTTAATCGGATTACTACTCATTGTGATTGGCGGAGCAAAAGGTATTACAAGGAAAAATCCTTTAGTCATAATATTGCTGTTATCAACAAATGTTTTAATGAATTCGATGTATTCTCTTGTCTGTATTTTCATTAATTCTGTCATTTGCTCTTTATATCTTTCCTCAAGTAAGGCAATATATGGCCTTATATCAAGTCTTTTTGATTGTATGAAAATTTGAATAGAAAAGTCCAACGAATTAATAAAATTTTGAAATTGTGAAATTATGGCATTTTGTTCATCTGATGATTTGAGGGCAAAGTTTAATGATGATGCCAAAATGATTGATCTCATAGAACCATCTTTTAATATCACTATTCCATCACGAATCTCTTGAATGGGTACAAATTCTTGTGTTGTTTTTGTATTATTTTGAGCCATATTATTTTTGATTTTTATTACTATACATACTTTCCTTTATATCCAAACTCCAAGTTAAGTCTTTCAATTTGCTGTCTGAAATTTTAGGTACCATTATTCCGGCGTATTCTTTTGCTTCTTGTATTGCATTATCTGCTTTTTGATTTGGAACCTTTTTCCAAAGGAAAAGCTTGGCAGATGTATAGTATTTAAATGCTGCCTCAACTACATTTATAAATGGTTTATTGTTTATTTTATAAAATGCAAGCGAAATAGAAAAAGCCATTATTAATAAAATAGGAATTCCAGATAATAATATTGATGGTAAAAATTTATAAATTATAAAAGATAACCCTGCCCCACCAGCTAGATAAATGAATTGTTTTAATGTTAATGGGCCAAATATTTTATCCTCAACTTCAATAAATTGTGGAACTTGATATCGCATGCAAATATTATATCACACACATGTTATCTACTATATCTGTTCTCTGTATGGATCTGCAGTATTGTTTGTATTTTTATCTATTTTTTCCTTTATTTCTATTTTCTTTTCCACCACCCTTTCCTTACTGTTAACTGGAGAGTTTAATAAATGATCGATCATTGAAACACTAGGTATGTTTTCTGGTTCCTCTATACCCTTTAATACTTCCTCTTTATTGATTTCTATATTTTGAGCAGGCACACTTGCCTTTTCAATAGTAAAATCCCCTACTTTTTCGATATTGGGTATATCCTTTACTATTTCCGGTGGGTGCATATATGTTGGGATTGTGGTGACAACGGGATTAGGTTTTTTGATTGGTGCTGAATATATAGGTGTTGGGGTTTTAGGGGCTTCGGGTTCGTTGAATTGTACATTATCTGTATTATCCGAATCACCTGACTCTCTAAGCGATGATCTTATTTCGTCAAATATTTCCCTGTTTACATCCTTGGCTATATTAAAACAAACGTCACTACCCAAGTTCATTTTTTTTGATATGTTTGGAACAAAATTTTTTTGCGAAGTAGCTCCTAGTATCAACAATACAATTTCATCAGTAAGTATTGCCTTATTATCAACCATTAGATTGTATTTGTCTGAGATAGCTCCTATTTTTTCAGGTAAATCTGTAGAAGTAATAACGTCTTTCAGATTATCTGGAAGTTTGTTAAATAATTCAATTTTTTGTTCTTTTGTGTATTCCATAGATTTTTAAAATACAATGTTTGTCTTTAAATAATTTTGTGATTTTTCAATTACAGAGCCTTTGGTTGGGAAAATATATGAATCTATAATATTTCTGATATCCTCTCTAACCGTCTTGTCCACATTAGCATTAGCAATAGCTTTCAACATTGCCGGATCAAGATATTTTGCAACATCTCTTTGTCTAAGTATATCTTCAGGTAGCTTCGATACATCCTCAGGTCTACCTTTAAGGTGAGTATTGATTAAGTAATCTCCCGAATTACCATTGTTGGTTACAATCTTTTTAAATCCATCAGTACGTGCGTTCTTTATTTTTGATTTCTGATCAGGTGTCAATTCATCACTTTTAATAAGTGATTCAAACTTAGAAGATGATAGGTGTGTGATAAAGTCCTCATTAGAAAGTGTATCGAAAGGTAGTTTTTCCAATTCCTTATTATCCATTCCAGAAACACTATCTTTAAAAGATTTTAGTATTACTGGACTAACTCCCCCACCAGTTTTTAAAGCATCCAAATAAGTTTTTAAATTTTTAGAATTTGTTGCGGTTCTAGATATTCCAGCCAGTGTTTTAGCTCTCTCTTTATTTTCCTTATCATAATCTTCAGTTGATTTGCTCCCACCGTACTTTCCTTTTGCAGCTGTGTTTATACCACCCCTCACTGCTTGGCTTATACCCAAACCTCTCAATACATTTGTGGCGGCTTTACCTACAGGACTTTTCTGTGCATTTATTGCCATATTATCAAACCTTTTACCTACAGCACCAGCTGCTTTACCAACAGTCTTCCTACCAACAAATCCACTTATGTTACCAAGAAGACCTGTAGCCATATCTAATCCCGGTGCCCACTTTGCTCCAACCGCACCAAACTTAAGCGCTGCGATTAACGGTGCATTTATAAAAATAATAGCGATAATGTATTGAATAGTCACACCGATAGAAGTTACTCCAAAAGGCCCCTCACCTGGCGGTATTACTCCATTTGAATTAGCTCCACTATTAAATATTGAATTAAAATTAGGACTACTTATTAGTCTAAGAGCTATATACATAAGACAAAGATACACAGGTAAAAATAATAGCTGACTAGTAAACATATCTTTTAGTCTTTTAGATACCTCCTGCTCTATTTGTGGAAATATCATTCCAACAAAGTAAAATGGTGATAATGCCATTAAGAAAAGCAGTATTCCTGTTCTTGCAAATATGGCAATTCCAGCAGCAAAAAAGCTAAATGCAGCAGTTATCATCATAATCACCCCACTTATTGTTGCGATGAAAATAGCAAGTCCAGCATCAGCACTTTGTAAAACTGAGGTATTTTTATATATCTGTGGAATTTTGAGACTACTCATAAATACATCTGACAGTCCACCATTTGTTGCAGAAGCAACTATACCCGCATTAGCGTTCACATTTGGTACCATTGCTCTATAAAACTGCATGGATACTAGATTTGATGCATCTATACCAACTCTCACAAAAAATAAACTGAAATTTATTAGCATTCCAGCTATAATTATATTAAATATAAGTTTTTTGGTTGTCTCTACACCTGATCCAATGATTATCGATATTGAGCTGTATATTAAGAAAAATATTATAAAAATATTTGAGATATTTCTAACGGTTTTCCATGTCTCCCCTATTACCGGCATATTTGTATCTTTTGTATAATCACCGATATTCAATGTAAGTGTTATTGCTTGATTTAAAAAGTACCCTGAAATTGACAATAACCATGAAGTTAAACTCAATAAGGCATTACCAATAGCAGCTGCTGCATTATTGATACCACTTAAAGCTATTCTTTCAACTATAGTTACTTTACCTTCTGTATTATCCTTTCCACCTTGTTGTGCATGTGTATATACAGGAATAATAAAAATTAAAATAGCAAAAAATACCATTGATATTATTGCTATTTTGTTTTTATTAAATAAATTCTTCATATTTTATATTCCAGTTAAGGTATTTGGAAATAACTGACATTCCTGTAACATTCTCTGTGCTTCTTGATTCATTGGATTTGTCTTTGCAACTATTGCATCGTACTCATCCTTTGAAGCTTGCACATCTTGCAGTGTTGCTATTGTCCTGTTTTGTATCATTGCTGAGTATTTTTGACTTGGTGCATTTAAATCATTAAGTGAATTTGCTGTTGTTATACTTGTCTTTAATAATGTTAATTCCGATAATCTACCATCAGCTAACTTTGCAGAACTAAATAGTGTTGTGGCCTGTGGAGCTAAATCAGTATTTATTTTACCAGTCACTAGCTCTATTTTACTATTTGCAAATTGTATTTGTGAACTTGTAAGTACTGGAGTGTTACTTGAAATCTTACTTGTGTAACATCCTTTCACTGATTCATAATTATTTTTTGTTGCTATAAGTGTATTAAGAGAAGAATCTTTATTTGTTTTTATACTACTTGTATTACTGATATAAATATCCAGATTTCTCAACATTGTAGATTTTGCGTCAGCGACTTGTTGATTATTAGAACTATTTGAAGCATTTGCCTCGTTTTGAATCTGGGTTACATATGCACTTTTATCACCTGCTCCACTACCACTAAGTGCTGTAAGTCCTGATTGTAATACTTGTGTTACAAGTTGAGCAAAGAGTGCATCCACAACTTCATTTATCTCATCTGCTAGATTAAGAGCATCTGCCGGTACACCTAATTGTTTATCGAGTGATCCTGCAATAACAGATCCTGGTGTCTGAACATCACATTTTTGATATCTATTAACTTCTCTTTGGGCGTAATATGCCTCCTCTGATCCTTTTTCTGTTTTTGCTAAAGCTTGTTCGGCATAGTAGGCTTCTTCAGAACCATCGTTTTGACATTTCTTCCATGACAAAAATCCTCTTCCCTGACTTAGTTCATCTTTTTGTTGAATTTGTGCACCTGCAACTCTAAGTGATAATTCACTATCTGCTGTTAAATATGCTCCGTAAGGGTTGTTGGCAGGTTCAGTTGTCATGGTTACAAAGGCTGGCCAACCACCTTGTTTGAAATCTCCCGCAGTAAAACCATTTATTGAAGCGCCCTCAACTGCGTTTTTTGAATTTTCTATAATCTTACCTAATGTACATGTATATCTTTGTTGAACTCTTGGATGATATTTAAATGAAAGTGCCAAACGAATATCAATACTAAAAGGACTACAAAGACTTGCAAGTGGCCCACCTGTTTTAGCCAAAAAGTCTCCAGTGATTTGATCAGCAACGTCTAGGAAAAATGCACCTGGATTTTGTATAAAAGCAGGACTACCTTCAAAACCAGAATTAATCCAATTAACAACACTTGCAGTTATTTGTCTCACAACTTGTTTTAATAGAGTTGTAACTAGACCATCGAGTACGTATTCCTTTAATTCTAGAGAATAATTTGAAAATGAGCTAACTGTTGAGTTAATTGCTGTAATTGTTGTTTGAACAATATTTCCTGCATCTACAGTCGCTAACTGTGCATTTGATGTTTTAACATTTAAATTAAATAAAAATACAAATATAAAAGCTATATTTATTATTTTTGATATTATTTTTTTATTTAATAAACATTTCATAATTAACTTTTTATTGGATTTACTCCTACAAAATTCAAATAACTTTTAATTCCATTATATGAATTATTAAATGCTTCAGCGTATTTGAGATAATTCCCTGCCCCCTGTATACCCGCAACTGGATCCTTTTCTATTTTTTTAAATGATTCTGCTACAAAGATTAAACCACTAAGTGAATTTATTAAATCTAAATGTAATTGTGAAATTGTATTCGGTACTTTTGTTTTTAATAATTCATTAAGCATATTTTTATAGCTTGCTATTATCGGATCGAGTTCATTAAGAATTTTCATATCTTGTTTATCAACTGCATCCTTTGCTATTATGCCCTCATTTCTTGATTTAACTGCGTATTTATTTAAAATCGTATTGACTTTATCTCCGTATGACTTTATTGCATTTGTGCTTGTATCTGAATCAATAATAATATTTGATATCGAATAACTCTTAGCCTGCATTGTGCCTATTACACTTATTACGCTTTGATTCATTGCGTCTTCCTGGCTCTGCTTGTCACCTGATATACCCATTTTTCTAAGTTCCATATATCTAGCAAAAAAGTCACGACTTAAAAGTTCTGTGCTAGTTAGGGGTTCTTTTTTATCTCCCGCATCTTTTATTTCTGATGCTTTGCTACTAATATCCCCCTTACTTTTTGCATCCCTCGGGTCACTCCCTACTAGTATTTCTTCCCAATCTTTTAATCCATCGCCATCTGTGTCTATTCCTGAATCTAATTTATCATTCATTACACTTATTTCATTTGCTACATATGTTTCTGGTGTTTTTTGATTTCTGTATTCAGCAAATACAAAAGCTCCTCCGACAAGAAGGATTGCAATAAAGATCAAAATCACGTTTCTAACACTACCTTTTTTAATTGTTTTTGTGTTTTGGTAATTCACGTGGGCAGTATTCTCGATACTGCTTGAATTATATCAAGATATACAAGTAAAACCTACGATTTTTTTCCACATTTCTAGACTTACATTTTCTGCTCTGATATCAGGTGGTATATTTTGACTTTCCCATATATTTTGAAGGGTATTTTTGGGTATTTTATCTTCTAAATTCCTAATTAAAAACTTTCTTTTATGAGCAAAACCTGCTTTTATGATTTCAAAAAAAGTTTTTTCGTCAATTTTACTATCTATGAAGAATTTTTTGGAAATATTTTCAATCATAATTACCGCAGAATCAACATTTGGCATAGGTCTAAAAAATTTACGAGGAACGGTGCAAATATATTTAGGATTACCATAAACTTTGACTGAAATTGATAAAATACTCTCTTTTTTGTCTACAATTCTCTTTGCAACCTCTTTTTGTACCATAACAATCATTTTATCTGGTGTATTTTTGTATTCTAGAAATTTCCTCATAAATTCACCAGTGATATAGTACGGAATATTTGCAATAATTGTATATTTACCTAAAGAATCAATAAAATCCTCACTTAATTCAAGTACATCTTGATTTAATATGGTTAATTTCCCATCTTTCACGTATTCTGCAAATTTTTCATTTAAATACGGTATTGCCCTATCATCTTTTTCAATTGCAATCACATTTCCACCAGATTCAAGTATTTTTGAAGTCAACGCTCCTTTACCAGGGCCTATTTCAAGTACTTTTGTGCCCTCAATTATATTCCCTGCTTTTACCATGGCGCTAATAACATTTGGAGCATGCAAAAAGTTTTGACCAAGTGACTTTTTGGCTTCAAAATTTAATTGATTATTTATTTCATTGTTATTTTCTGTGTAATTTTCCATTTTAAATTTAAAAATCTATAAAAATAGCTTTAATTCCCCTCGGTTCCTCGGCATCGCCCTTTGATTGTATGTGTTCATCGCCAATATCACTTATAAAATGTGAAGGAGTATTTAACTTTTGTGCACCGTATATTGTTCTTATTTGAGCATAACTCAAAAATACTTTCATTCTTGCTCTTGTTATTGCGACATAAAACAATCTCCTCTCCTCTTCCATTTCACTTTGACTTGCCCCTTTACCATCTCTACCCTCACCCATTCTTGCATGTGGGAATAAATCTTCCTCAAGACCCGCGATAAAGACATAGTTAAATTCTAGACCTTTTGAAGCGTGAACAGTCATCAATTTTACTGCATTATTATCCTTTTCCATTTCATCTTGATCTGTTGCAAGGGCTACATTTTCGAGCAGCTTTTCGATTGCACGTTCTGCACCCTCATCATTAAATACCTGATCGTATTGCGATGCAACAGTAACTAATTCCCTAAGGTTTTCAAGCTTTTCTTGTTCTTCTGGGCCGCCGTTTCTATAGGCTGTTTCCATTCCAGTTTCCTTTATTATGTATTTTATAAGATTTGATGGAGATTCCTTTACTGCTGTGTTTTTGATTCTCTCTAAAAGATTAAGGAAAACAGACACTTTATTTCTAATTGCAGGGCCTAATGTGTTTTCCTCGCCGACAATCACTTTCATTATTGTTGTTTTACCTATACCGCGTGGAGGTACATTTACTATTCTAACCATATCATTTGTACTTTCCCTATTAAGTGATGCTTTTATAAAAGAAATCACATCTTTGATTTCTTTTCTTTCAAAAAATTTAACTCCAAGTACTTGATATGGAATATTTTTATGTAAAAATGCTTCTTCAAGTACTCTAGATTGGAAATTTGCACGATAAAGTACTGCAATATCTCTAGGTTCACTACCATTTCGCATTAAATTTCTAACTTCTTCAGCTATCATTCTTGCTTCCTCTTGTTCAGTGTATGAAATAAGTAATTCAATCTTTTCACCTTCATGGTTTTTGGTAAAAAGATTTTTTTCTCTTCGCATTACATTTTTCTTTATTACATTATTTGCTGCGGTCAATATTGTTTGTGTTGATCTGTAATTTTCTTCAAGTGTAATGACTTTTGCTTCACTATATTCCTTTTCAAAATTCAATATATTTGAAATATCTGAACCTCTCCAGCTATATATATTTTGATCAATATCGCCTACCACACATATATTTCGATGATCTTTTGCAAGTAATGAGGCAATTTCGTATTGAACCTTATTTGTATCCTGATACTCGTCTATATGAATATATTTCCATATTGTTGAATATCTCTTCCTCACATCCTCGTTTTGTCTAAGTAATACTGCGGTTTTTAATAATAAATCATCAAAATCTAATGATTTTTCCCTATTTAGCGTAGCTTCGTATTTTTCCCAGACTTGAGCGACTATTTTTTGAAAATACTCTTTATTTGAACTTTTATATGAATTTATAGTATTGCCATCACCCTTTTCCCTTGAAATTGTATTTAAAATAGTACCTGGATCGTATTCCTTTGGATCTAAGCCTGATTCGATAAGTGCATCTTTTACTGCTTTTTTTGAATCTCCCCTATCGTATATAGTAAAATGCCTTGGAACTCCTAATAATTGTGAATTTTCCTTGATAATGTGCACTCCTAATGCGTGAAATGTACTAACAAATGGTCTTTCACTAAAAGAAATAGGTATATTTAACTCTTTGTCCTGTTCAATAAGATGAAATACTCTCTCTCGCATCTCTTTTGCGGCTTTGTTGGTAAAAGTTATAGCTAAAATTTCTGATGGCTTTACGCCATTTTTAATCAAATTAAGTATTCTGTGTGTAATGGTTTTTGTTTTACCTGCCCCTGCTCCAGCAATAATAAGTAGAGGTCCACTTAGGGTATTTACCGCTTCATTTTGTGCCTTGTTTAATCCGCTCTCTTTCATGAGTACAACTATATCATGTATCAGTTAAAACATATCAAAATAAAACAATTTATTATAAGAACATTCAATAGTGTTTTTGACTGTAATACACATTTATTGTATCGTTTTTTGTGTCCACAGGGCCTATTGACTTTAATTTTTCACTAGCGTAGTCTAGATAGGTAACCAAAAAATATTGGTATACACATGGCTCTATAAAGCCATATTCTGTAAATTCTGAATTACCGAACACCTCAAAAAGGTAAATGGATGATATTGACGCAGGACTATTTATATCATGCAATTTTTAAATAAAAATCTAAGCGGTAAAATACAAAATATTTCAAACATCTCATCAAAGATGTTTATTTCTCTTTTTATACTTTCAATAACCTTTATTAGCTATAATACAAATATTAAGACAGCAAATGCTGGTCTTTTTTCTTCTCTAACTGATCTTGTTGGTGATGATGTATCTGCTGAAACTCAAAGCACAAAAGCAGTAGTTAATTCACAAAACATGGCATTATTGCAGGCTGCTGTAAACACTGATCCTACTCCACATAAAAATGATGACTACACACCTATATCTAATGGTAATGCATTAGTTGCTGAAGTAGGTCCACAAGGTACATTATCTGAATTACAAGAGGATGTTTCTACTGAAATTAGTGTTTATACAGTTAGAGAGGGCGATAGTCTATCAAAAATAGCCGAATTATTTAATGTTTCTGTTAATACTATTATTTGGGCAAATGATTTAAATAAAAATTCAAGTATAAGCGAAGGACAAGTACTTATTATATTACCTATTTCAGGTATCAAGTATACAGTCAAAAAAGGAGATACAATAAAAGGAATTGCATTAAAATACAAGGCAAATCTCGATGAACTTTTACAATATAATGATATTACCCTTTCAACTAATCTGAGGGTTGGAGATGCGATTATCATTCCAGATGCAGAATCTACTGTTGTAGAGACACCAAAATTAGCTAAAAATACTAAGACAACAACAAACAAAGTACATGATGCTGATGGTCCTTTTTATCCTGGATATTACATAAGACCAATTGAGGGTGGACGAAAGTCACAAGGACTACATGGATATAATGCCGTTGATCTAGCTGCCCCAGCAGGAACTATTATAAGAGCTTCAGCTTCAGGAACAGTTATTGCAAGTATGAAAAATGGTGCATGGAATGGTGGTTATGGAAATTATGTAATCATTTCACATAAAAATGGCACTCAAACTCTATATGCTCATACACAGAAAAACTTTGTAAGTGTTGGAGATTATGTTGAACAAGGTCAAATGATTGCTAAAGTTGGAAATACAGGTAAATCAACTGGTAATCACGTTCACTTTGAGATAAGAGGAGCTAAAAATCCTTTCTAATTTATCTTTTGTCTGTACTGTAATGCTTCTAATACGTGGTTTTTGTTTATATCTTTTGAATTATCCAAATCTGCAATAGTTCTAGATAGTTTAATAATGCGATGATATGCCCTTGCTGATAATGATAGTCTTTCGGCTGACTTTTTTAATAATGTATTTACCTCATTACTTAGTACAATGCATTTTTCAATATCTTGAACGGACATTTCGCTATTATATTTTTTATTTAATATTTTGAATTTTTCATATCTCTGTAATTGTACTTGCCTACATTTTATTACCCTACTCCTTATAGTCTCTGAGCTTTCTGAATGATCCTGTGAATTCGATAATTTATCGTATTCTAACTTTGATACTGATATCCACATATCTATACGATCCACTATTGGACCAGAAATCCTCTTTCTATAATTTTGTATGTCTTTGGACTGACAATTGCAATTTTTACCTACTCCATAACCACATGGACATGGATTCATCGAAACAATAACTATACATTGTGCTGGAAATGTTAATGTTCCCTTTGCTCTACCTATAGTTACAACATGATCTTCAAGTGGTTGTCTTAATGCTTCGATTGACTTTTTATCGAATTCTGGAAATTCGTCCAAAAACAATACTCCCCTATGCGCCAAAGTTATTTCCCCTGGTTTTGGATATGGTCCTCCACCTATAAGTGATACATGCGAAGAAGTATGATGCGGTGATCTAAAAGGAGCTTTTGTAATAAATGTTTCATTAAGTGTTCTAGCTATAGAGTGTATGCCAGTGACTTCAAGTATTTCATCGTATTCAAGACAAGGCAAAATACTTTGAAATGCCTTAGCGAGCATTGTCTTTCCTGTGCCTGGTGGGCCAAACATTCCTATATTATGTCCTCCGCATGCAGCAATTTCTAATGCCCTTTTTGCAGAGTCCTGTCCCTTTATAATACTAAAATCATTATCAAATATATTATTTGTATTAACGTCCCTGCTCTTGTTTATCAATGTCTTTTTCTGCTTTTTAATTTTGCAGTCCTTTTTATTTGTTAAATGATTTATTATTTCATTTAGATTTTTGACTGGATATATCTTGATACCAGATACGAGGCCGGCTTCCTCCCTGTTTTTGTATGGTACATATATTTCTTTAAATCCATTGTTAACCGCACCTTTTGTAAGTGGCAATATACCACTAACCTCCCTAATATCCCCTTCAAGTGACAGTTCACCAAGAAATATTTTGTCTCTTTCATCAAAATCAATATCCCCGCTTGCGAGTAAGTATGCAAGAGCCATACCTAAATCAAATGAAGGTCCCTCTTTCCTTATATGCGCTGGTGCAAGAGATATGACCACTTTTTGATTTTTTTGCTTTGGCGATACATAGCCAGTATTTTTAATTGCAGCTGATACCCTATCTTTTGACTCATCAACTGCTTTATCACCAAGACCTACAATCGAAAATGCGTGTAAACCATTTGAAAGATCAACTTCAATATCAATAATATGACTATCAAGACCAGATAATTGTAAACTATAAACTTTTGCTATACTCATGGATTCAAAATATCATATTGAAATGAAATCCAAATAAAAAACTGATAAAATCTAAATGAAATTTTTATCAGTTTTTTATTTTATAGCCTTTGTTATACTCATCAAACTAATTATGCATATGTGCCTTGCAGGTTCTTGCTGAAGGATTGGCTTCTAATCTATCTTTTTCAATTAATTCCCCTGAAATTTCACAAATACCGTATTTACCCTTTTCTATTCTGTCTAATGCTGCCTTTACTTCCATGTATTGTGGTTCAAGCTTACCTATTATTGCTTCATTTTCCTCTAATTCTTCAAATTTATCTGCTACTTCATTATCATCAGCACTGTCTGTTTCGATATCTGTTGTTGTTGCAGACCAATCATTTGGATTATTTGGATTAACCTTTCCAACACTTTGAAGCTCTCCCTCAAGCAGAGACTTTTCCTTTAATAGTTTTTCCTTGAAATGCTGTATATCATTATTATTCATATATACATTTTATCTTATATATGTTTGCTTTTCAATACGTTCAATTAAGGCAGGTATTACAATTTCTGAATCTGTTATTAGTATTGTATTTTTATCTAAAAATGTATAAAGCAATAGCATTTCACCGTTTTGTGTTTTGAATTCTCTTATATCTCTGTTTTTTATAACTTTATCTTCAAAATTACCTTTAATATTGTAGAAATTTGAAATAGTCGATGTGCTATTTGAGGTATTTCTGTATGCAATTTCTTTATAATCAAATATATTCATGAATTCATCAGGCATAGTCTCTTCCCATTTAAGCATTCCCGCAAAAGCATTTTGGAAAAAGTCATTTGTGAGAATGATAAATGGAATATTTTTGCCATTATATGAATAAATACCTAACATCCATCTATCCGTTAGCGATCTCTTTAATGTATCTGTAATTTCAAATCCCATTGCTTCTATAAACTTTTTTGAACCAAGTTTAATGGTTGTTGAGGCTGCAGTCTTTATTGCAGGGACTATTTCGTATATTTGATTATTTGGAATATCGTATTTATTGAATTGACTATTAACAAACTGAGTTAGCATGCCTTTTTTGAGTTCTGGTGCTGAGACAACTTTTAATGCATCAGGAGTTATTACACTTGGTATTTTGCCTTCTTGTTTAACTACAGGTTGTTTTGCGAGCGGACTAATAGTGTATAAATAATAAGCGCCAAATCCACCAGCGACTATAAATATAAGACTAAATACAAATTTAAGTATATTTTTACCTATATTTGAACTTTCTTTATTTGAAATTACTTCTGAATTAGAATTTTTAGAGTTTTCGGCTATAACTATTTTGGCAACAGATGCTCTTTTTTTAGTCATTGCCTCTGCCATATCACTTTCGTATGTTCTAATCGGTTTTTGACCTTTAAAATCAGTTGTGGCTACATTTTTATTTTCATTTTCACTACTATTATTTAAAATAGGGCTTTGACTTTGAGTTGATTGGTTTTGTGTTAATGGATTTTGCTGTACCGGTTGAGTCTGTTGTACTTGTTGAACTTGCCCAATATTACCCTGCTCTGTTTTTATGGGTTGTGCGATATTATCTTTGATAATATTTAGTTTTATCTTATTTAAACTAGCATCAATACTCTCCTTTTTTTCTTCTTCTGATTGAATTGGGCTCTTACTTAACTGAGCTATAGTACTATTTGGTAATGTATTCGTGCTTGTTTTTGTAATAGTGTTGTTATTTGTATTAGGAATTGGTCCTTGATTTGAAATTATATTAGAAGCAACAGTACTATTTCTTATTTGTGCACCATTTTCTGTTTGTGCGTGTAAAACATCAAAGTTATTTGAAACCTTTTTGGGATTTATATTACTATTTTGCAAAATACTAGAGACTTTTGATTGTAAATCTTCTCCTTCCATATGTATTTAGTATACAACCTAACCCTATTCCTGCCCAGACAAATCTGCGATATCATCAGCAACTGTTCCAAGTGTTGCATCTTTTGGACCTCTTTTTTTGAAACTATTTTTACTAGATTGTTTACCTGCTTTATGAAATTGTCTATGACCTATTAGATATTTTGAAACATTTTCATCAAGATCAAAAAAATCATCCACAACTTCACGAAGTTTTGTTGATGTTGATTTACCAAATGATACTACCTCTACCTGACATCCTTCATTAACTTTCAAATATTCAACAAGTGGTGCAAAGTCTCCATCACCGGTTAAAAGTATTACTGAGTCTAGCTTCGGAGCGAGCTTTACTGCGTCTATTGCCATACCCACATCCCAATCTGCCTTTTTTGCTCCACTTCCAAATATTTGCAGGTCTTTTGTCTTTGTTTCTATACCCATTTTTGTTAATGCTTCAAAAAATGCCTTCTCATCCCCTCCTTCCGTTGTTATCACATATGCAACGGCACGTATTAGAGATCTCTCCCCTACCGCATCTTTTACTATTTGACCAAAATTCACTTTTGAATGATATAGATTTTTAGCACTATGATAAATGTTTTGAGTATCTATAAAAACTCCAACTCTTTGTTCCTTATGTTTAATTACTGACATATAAAATTATTCTTATTAAATTATTAAAAAATTACTTACTACTATTACCTATTATTACTTATTAAAATCACATTAAATATTTAAAATAAATACAAATATTTATTAAAACACTTCAAATATTATACCATAAAGATCAAACCGCCTTTTGGCGGTTATAATCTTGTTATTTTGCCTTGATGTCTAACTTTTTTGCAATACTAGCATGTCTCTTTGGGAATTTCTTTTTTAGATAATTCATATGAGCTTGTCTGTCTGCAACCATAGCTAGAAGTCCTCTTCTTGAGTGATTATCCTTCTTATGCTTTTTCAAATGACCTGCTAATTCGTCTATTCTTTTAGTTAAAAGTGAAATCTGAACTTCTGGAGAACCAGTGTCCTTATCGTGTATTGCTACATTTTTTATGATATTTGTCTTCTGACGTGTTGTTAACATGATTTGGATATACTAGCACATATACCATATTTCTGCAAGTTTGCCTGTTTGGTGTATAAAAAGAAATCCCCTAGCCACGCTGGTGTGGCTAGAGGACTAAAACCTAAGGGACAAATCCTACCTACGTGAATGGCTTCATGCGAAGTCTCCTTTCCTTGGTTTTTGCTGGATTTTTGTTTTTTTAATAACTGCGCTCTCAAGTAACTACAAGAATGGCTTCATTCCGAAACCCTCCTTTCTTTTACCCAATGAAATTAATCATTGGGTTGCCGGGCGACAGCCGTTTGCTAGCAAAAATAACTGACGAGGAAAGAAACAGTGATGTTTCCCGGTGGCGAATGACTTTGGCGAATACTCATGCTTCGAGTCTCCTGATCCTGTTTTTTACAGGGTTTTTTGTAGATTGATTTTGTAGTACGGCGACGGACACATGTCGGTCGCGGTAGACATACCTCAAAGATCAACCTGCTAGTACCCTATCATACTATAAGTTTTTGTCAAGTGTTTTCAAAATATGATAAATATCACCCATTCCCCACAAAACATGTTAAAATTAATGTCGTAAAACAATGTCTCAATCATTAAAAGATTTAAAAACTGAATTTCTTCAATATACTGAAATAGAAAAAGGTAGAAGTCTCAATACTGTTCGTAACTATGATCAGTATTTGAGTCGTTTTCTTGATTACACTAAGCTTAAGGATCCAAAAGGTATTACCGACTCTGTCGTACGTGATTTTAGAATATGGCTCAATAGGCAAGAAGCAAAAAAAGAAAAAGGTATGTCACCTGCAACCCTTAAAAAAAGGACACAAAACTACTATTTGATAGCATTAAGGGCATTTCTAAAGTATTTAGCTAGACAAAACATAACTTCCCTATCACCTGATCGTATTGAGCTTGCAAAGGTACCCGAAAGATCACTCGATCTCATAACAATTGAGGAATTAGAACGTCTTTTAAAGGCACCAGATGTAAATGATATAAGAGGATTGAGGGATAAGGCCATGCTTGAACTGCTATTTTCAACTGGTTTGCGTGTTTCTGAGCTATGTTCCCTACCGAGAGATATCAATTTAAAGCTTGATGAAATGTCGGTGCGAGGAAAAGGTGAAAAGGTTCGTGTGGTCTTTATTTCAGATGATGCAAGAAATGCAGTAACAAAATGGCTAGATAAAAGAGATGATATGGATGATGCCCTTTTTATTAACATTACAAATAAAAAGCAAAAACTATCAAAAAACAAGGAATCACTTCGTCTAACACCAAGATCAGTAGAGAGAATAATAAAACAATATGCAATAAAGTCAGGAATTTCAAAAAAAGTAACACCACACGTTATTCGTCATAGTTTCGCAACTGATTTACTTAGGAATGGGGCTGATTTACGTTCAGTACAAATGCTTTTAGGGCATGCAAATATCAATACTACACAGATATATACGCATGTTACAGATACAGAATTAAAAAGAATACATAAGAAATTCCACAGGAAGAGCGAGTAATTCATTTAAGGTCACAATTTGTGACCTTAGAAGATCAATTTAAAATATACTATCTGAATTACTTAATATATTAGATAAAAATAGTCAAATAAAATTTCATAAAAATTTTATTTAGATTTCATTTCAATTTGCTATGTTTAACATATTATTAATTTAATATGATAAATATGAATATAGATAACGAATTAATTGAAATACCAAAGGAAAGAATAATAGACAGAATATTTTTTATAAGAGGCAAAAAAGTAATGTTCGATAAGGACTTGGCAGAATTGTATGGAGTTGAGACGAGAGTAATAAATCAAGCCGTCAAAAGAAATATTGAAAGGTTTCCGGATGATTTTATGTTCACTCTTACATCTAAAGAAAGTGAGGTTTGGCAAGTACAGTATTCAAGATCACAATCTGTGATCTTGAAGAGAGGTGATAATGTAAAGTATTTCCCTAGGGTTTTTAGTGAACAAGGGGTGGCCATGCTTTCAAGTGTTTTGAAAAGTAAGACTGCTATACAGGTTAATATTCAAATCATCAGAACATTTACCAAATTAAGAGAAATTCTTTCAGAGAATAAAAAGCTATCTGAAAAACTTCTAAGTATGGAGAATAAATATGACAAGCAAATAGCTGAAATATTTAAAGCAATAAAATTATTGGTCACTGAAGAAGAAAAACCTAAAAGTCCTATTGGGTTCAATAATAAAGATAATTAAATAAAAATTTAACTCCATACACTACTGTATAGAGTTGGAGTTTGACGCTATTCTCCAGAGCGTTTGGCAGACTTACTGCCGTTTTTCCCTGCGAGGCTTCACGAAGACTTTATTCATAAGGAACCAGTCTGCCATAAAGCAAGGGGCATGCCGCATACCATCATCACTTGTCGTGACACCCATTCCTGCCACTCCTTCGCTACCATTCTCGTATGTGCAGGGTATAGGTGCACTACCGATGAGAATATACTCATCTCCGAGGTATTGCAGACGAAGTTGAGGTCCAACTTCTGCAGGACAAACGGCTAGTCCATGTGCCAAAGCTAACCGAATAATCTCCGTGCGAAGCTCAAGACCATGTAGGTGTTGAGTATTGCAATCGTAGCCAAGATCCTTGTTTGAGACCCTAACCAGATCAACTTCTATCAACTCATCTGAGACCCTAAATGAAGGGTGTCGTAGGAAGTTGGCGATGTTGCCGAAGAATATGCCTGCTTCATCAAAAGCCCGTTGGAAATCTTCTATTGTCTTGAGACCTGTACCAAGCTTGATGGTTCTCCATACCGTTGTGATGTTTACTGTATTCATTTGGATTCCTCTCGTTTGGTGGATTGTGTTGGTTTGTGCGGTCATAGCCAAGAAGTTTCGATTTTCGAGGCTTTTTGGTTATGACCAAATTCGCAAGTAGGTTATCAATATACCACTTAACTTCTGCTATAAATATAGCATATTAGATACGTGTTGTCAATATATATCCACTAATCAATCACCAAAATACCCATATTTAACATTGTGATTATACATATCAACATATTATTGTGGAAAGCTATTGACACAAAGATGCTTCCTGATATACTTCCCTTATGGATAACAAATATTCACAGATCAAAATCAATCTCCAATCCTTCGGCTTTAGTGAAAAGGAAACCGATGTATATATTGCTCTCTTGGAGCTTGGTAAGGGTTCGGTTACGAAAATTTCCCAGAAAGCAGGAATAAATAGGACAACAGGCTATGATATTCTCGGATCACTTGTCAATAAACGGCTTGTAAGCGTATCCGGAAAAGAGCCGAAGCAGGAATATGCCGCAGAACCACCGACAGCCATTACTAAGTATTTGAAAAGGCAAATATCAGAAACAGAGGGATTTATAAAGAAAGCAGATGAGATAGTGCCTGAGCTTACTCTGCTTCATTCATTGAAGAATCGTCCCAAGATCCGTTTCTATGAGGGAATGGAGGGGCTGAAATATGTCTATGAAGATACATTGACGAGTTCTGAAGCAATACGCGCTTATGCGACGGTAGATGATATGCATAATGCCCTGCCGAATTATTTCCCAGAATATTACAAGCGTCGAGCACAGAAAAATATATCAATCAGAGCCATTGTTCCGGAAACTCCTACTGCCCGCGAGCGAAAAGCACATGATACAGAGGAAAAAAGAGAAATCGCCTTTATTCCAAGCGATAAATACTATTTTTCCCCTGAAATAAATATTTATGACAATAAAGTAATGATAGCTTCATGGAAAGAAAAGTTAGGTATAGTCATAGAAAGCGAAGAAATCGCCGATGCGATGAAGAAAATATATGAATTGGCTTGGGCAGAGTCAAAGAGATTGAGTGATAAGACCATAGATAATTAAATAATTTCACCCTCCCTACCCTTTTCTGATATACTTTGCTCATGCGAATAATCTGCTGGAATGTTAATGGCTTGCGTGCAAATGTTAAAAAGGGCTCATTTGATTGGTTTTTACAGGAAAGCCCAGACTTTTTTTGTATACAAGAAACAAAAGCACACCCCGATCAATTAGAAGAAGGAATAAGAAATCCACTAGGATACTACTCATATTTTGATCATTCTAAAGAGAAAAAGGGATATAGTGGTGTTGCAATCTATACAAAGCATAAGCCAGATAAGGTGGATTATGGTGTTGGAACACATGTTTTAGATCAGGAAGGCAGGTTTTTAGGGCTTTTTTACAATGACACTTCCCTATTAGGATGCAAATTCCTTTTAATTACCTGCTATTTTCCAAATGGTGGCGGTGGACCAGAAAGACTTGATTTTAAAATGAAATACTATGAGGAGTTTTTGAAATATATAAATAAACAAAGGGAAAATGGCTATGAAATAGTATTTTGCGGTGATGTAAATACTGCACATAAGGAAATTGATCTAGCAAGACCAAAAGAAAATGAAAAAAATACTGGTTTCCTACCAATGGAAAGAGAGTGGATAGATAAAGTAATTGAAAACAAATACACAGATGTTTTCCGTGAAATAAATGGGGATAAAAAAGATGCATATACATGGTGGGATATGAAAACTTTTGCAAGACAAAGGAATGTTGGTTGGAGAATTGATTATTTTTTTGTTAGTGAAGGACTTATTCAAAAGGTCAAAAAAGCCAATATTTTAAGCCATGTTTTAGGATCAGATCATTGTCCTATTGAATTAATTTTCTAAAATAAAAATTGTCTTTTATAAAGGACATGACTTATCCCACAAGGGGATTTCTATTTTTCTAACTCGCTTTGCTCATAAGAAAAATAAGTTATCCACAGATTTCACTTGTAATGTCCTTTACATGTCTTTTATGTTTGATATACTAATACCAGATCAGCGGAATTGTTAACCGAGGATCAATTCAAGCATTAGTTCTTTTATAAAATAGTGTGTGGGTAATAAAGCTCTTTTTGGAAATTCGTTCAATTAGAGAGATTACAACCCTTTGTCAGCTTTTGCTGAGTCACTGCATGACTTTACATTTTTTATAGCTTCGCATGAAGCACTTATTGTTTTTTAGTACATGCAAAACTCCCACTTGGTGATATTGTTGGTCAGTTATCGTTGGGTTGAGCTGTGGCTCATATAACCCCTCTGTCTTTAAGAATTTCCTTGTTCTCTAGTTTTCGTTCATGTGTGTGTTTCTCAAACAGCCGTATATTATTTGTTCAGCTTCATCTGTTTCTAACCTTGATGACGCCGTGCATATCATTACGGCTGTTTTCTATTGTGTATTTCTATATTTTAGACCATTAAAGTCATTTTATGTTACATATGTAACATATTTTATACAGTAAAAAAGTGCTATTTATCGATCAAGGTCAATAATACCTATATTTTGTAATATTATTTTGTTTCACGTGAAATTAAAAGGCTATGTTAATCATGAAACATGATACTTTTTCCTTATCTCTCCAATACTCTCATTTTCAAGTATTTCCTTCTTATTTTTACCTTTTTCACCTAATTTCTTTAATTCCTCGTCACTTATAGCAACTAACTCTTTAGATCTGCTATTTAGATATTCCTCAGTGTTTAATTTGGGGTTTTCCAATACTTCTTCAAGTAAAGCATTAAGAATATAGCCGATTTTAGGTCCTGGCGTTACATGTGTAACATCCATAATGCCTTTTCCGTCTATTTTAAGCATGCCAACAGAAATAGGGTCATGCATAGCTTCTTCAACCATACTTTGATACTTTCTTAATCTATACGGACTTTCTTTTGGTCTACCAGTTCCAATACGATCACATATACGCACATTCATTAAGTCCCAAATATTTTCTTTACCAACATTAGCAATCATTCTTCTAACAGCAGAAAGGGTAATTGTCTCAGTATCCGAGAAAAACATATGCCAGCGTATCATTTTTGTTACTTTATCTATTGTCTTTTGTGGAAATTTAAGCCTTTCTAGTATCTTTTTGGTTACACGTGAACCAACAACCTCATGTCCATAAAAGGTTATTGTATTTGTTTCATGTGAAAATCTCTTAGTCTCAGGTTTTGATATATCATGGAAAAGGGCAGACAATCTTATATCAATAGGCCACTTTTTGTCTGCAGAATGTTGAAGAGTTCTAAGTAAATGCTCCCAAACATCATATGCATGTGCTTGATTTTGCTTTACTCCAATAGCAGATATCAATTCAGGTGCTATATACTGTAGTAAACCCAATTCCTGAAGTAATTCTATACCGTATTTAGGTCTATCAGACATCAATATTTTAACAAATTCATCTCTAATCCTCTCTACTGAAATGTTTTTAAGTAGGGAATTGTGGCTAAGTATAGCCTTTTTTGTTTCATCCTCAATATTAAAAGACAATTCCGTTGAAAGTCTAACTGCACGTAACATTCTCAAGGCATCTTCACTAAAACGGTCATTTGGATTACCGACTGCCCTCAAAGTATTGTCCTTAATGTCTTTAAGACCATTAAAAAGGTCAACTATGTCTTTGATTGCTCCATTAGACAAACTCACTGCAATCGCATTAATTGTGAAATCTCGTCTTTTTAAATCATCATCAATACTTTTACTAAATTTAACATGATCGGGGTGTCTATGGTCAGTATAAGAGCTTTCAAGACGATATGGAGTGACTTCCACAATCTTTAATTTTTCATTTTCAGTTTTTTCATTTACAACCCCTACGGTTCCATAAGAATTTTCATAAAAAGTTTTTTCAAAAAGAGGAATAATCTCTTCCGGAGTTGCATTTGTGGTTATATCCCAATCTTTAGGTTCTTTGCCAAGTAATATATCTCTAGTACAACCACCAACAAGAAAAGCCTCAAAACCTGCTTTTTCAAGTTTTGTAACTATTTCAGCTATTTCAACTGGTATGGTCTGATTTTTCATTAAATATATACTAGCATTTATTATGCTTTTTTTCATTATTAAATATATGGTACTATGTTATATAACATGAAATATAGTGTACAAATACTAAAGAAAGCAAGGGAAATGAGGCTTAATGGATATTCACTAAATGAGATTAGAAGGGAATACAATATTCCGATAAGTACTTTGTCGGCTTTGTTTAAAGATATTAAACTTAGTAATAAACAAATTAGTGAATTGAAAACAAGGGTAAATTATAGGATTCAAAAAGGAAGAATGAATTCACTTATTAATATAAAGTCAAAAAAAGTCTTTATAGAAAGGGAAATATATAATAAAGCTGAATTAGAATTTAAAAAACTATCAAAAAACACCTTTTTTATTATGGGAATTACTATGTACTGGCTCAAGGGGTCAAAAAGTATGAATTGTTTCCAATTTTCATCAAATAATGAGCAAATGATCAATACTATGATTAAGTGGATTAAAACATTTGTTATAGATGAATCACAAAGAGATTTAATTAAGGTTAGAAAGTATAATAATAACTATAGAATTGATATAAGGGGTATTAATATCTTAAGAAGGGTAATAGCTTGGCAAAAGTTATTAATAAAGTATTATGATAATGTTTGAATTTATTAGATAAAATATGCACCCGTAGTGAAATGGATATCATTTTACGCTTCGGACGTAACGTTGGGGGTTCGAATCCCTCCGGGTGCACAATAAAATACAGTAGGGTATAGTAAAAAATAATATTTAGTATATAATATCGAAATAATGCGGGTATCGTTTAGTGGTAGGACACGTCCTTGCCAAGGATGAGGTAGGAGTTCGATTCTCCTTACCCGCACAAAATTATCGGTCAGCTATAGATCAGTCTTATACATTGTTAAAACTGTGGATAACTTTGGGGATTATGTTTATAAGACAGACAAAAAATGGCTTATAATCGTGTCTTATGTCTTTTTATTATCAACATAATAATCAACAATATAAAAATGAATAATCGTGAAAAGGGTAATGTTGGAGAGGAAAAAGCCTGTGATTTTATAGCTAATTTGGGTTATAAGATAATAGAAAGAAATCATTTAAGGAAATGGGGAGAAATAGACATAATAGCCCTTAAGGACGATGAATTGAATTTCTTTGAGGTCAAAAGTTCAAGTAATAAAACAGACAATGGATATAGGCCAGAAGAAAATGTCCATAATTTAAAAGTAAAAAGATTAAAAAGGGTAATTGGAACGTATTTAAATGAAAAATTCTCAAAAAATGATATACCTTTTAAATTTCATATTATAGTTGTAAATGGTGATGATATAAGTATTATTGATAATGTAATTCTTTAGTTTTTCTTATGTATATGTTAGTATAAATATCGTTATTGAGTTTGGATATTGAAATCGGAGCGTGGTGTAACGGCTAACATTCCTCTTTTGGGAAGAGGCGACTCCGGGTTCGAATCCCGGCGCTCCGACATTTATGTATAAAAAAATAATTAATTTCTTTGATAAATTTGAAGACAGTATAAGAATAAAGTTAAGTAGATTTCCTATCGTCTACACAATATTGGGCGGAATAGCTATTGTATTGTTTTGGAGGGGTGTATGGCATACTGCAGATACTCTTGAGAGTAAGGGAGGACTCATAGGATTTTTGTTTTCAGCACCGATCAGTGTTCTTGTAGTTACAATAATATTATTGGCAACAGGATTATTTGTCTCAAGTTTTATAGGAGATGCTATTTTGCTTTCAGGTTTAAGACAAGAAAAGAAATTACATGAAAAGACAGAAAAGGAGGTGAGGGAAGAAGAGGCAACACTCAATCAAATACAAAATACTATTCAAGAAATCAAAAGGGAAGTAGATGAGATTAAAAATGTAGTTGAAGATAATTCAAAAGATCAAAATAATAAATAAGCTGTTTGTTCCAGTCATTTTATTAGCCTTTTGTTAAATATGGCAAAAAATATATATTTCTGATAGTATATTTACTGTAATTGTTTTGAAAATAAATGCGGGATTAGTTTAGTGGTAAAACTACAGTTTTCCAAACTGTTGTCAGGAGTTCGATTCCCCTATCCCGCACATTTTGTTCGATATTACTAATGTATAAAAATAAAACACCCGCTGCCGAAGCATTGGGTGGTGGTAAGATTTTCGTCATTCATCTTGGACGCCTGTTATACAACAGGACCGAACAGACTTCTGTTGGGGTGGATAAACTAATTTTGTCCCCGCACCCCCGGGACTCTCTGAGCATCAATAATGGGTTGGCACGTTCATTCCTGCTTGATAACCCAAATAACCTCGCAGGAACTATCGCTGTCATATGATAAGATTGAGAAGGCCGCGAAACGCCTTTTCAACCAAATTGATCAAGTTCCAAAGAACTGTGAATAGAGTCTGTTAATAACAACTTACTCTATCATGGTACAAGCATAGCATATCCAAAATATTTGTCAAGTGCTTTCTCCCAAATCAAAAACCACCAATTGCTGGTGGTTTTTGATTTAATTTACTCGAGTGAGTTAATTATTTAACTGCATCCTTCAAAGCCTTTGCTGCTCTGAACTTTGGAACCTTCATAGCTGGAACCTTGATTGATTCACCTGTTCTTGGATTACGAGCATCTCTTGCTGCTCTTTGCTTTACTGAAAATATTCCAAGACCTGCGATAGATACTTCATCACCCTTCTTAAGAGCGTTTATTATTGAGTCTACAACTGTATCTACTGCTTGTTCAGCTTGTACCTTTGTTCCTCCTAGCACTGCATTTACTGCCTCTACTATTGATGCTTTATTCATAAATTATTTTTACAAATTTCTATTAATTCTTCTAATGTTTCTAACCTCGGTATAATTATATAATAAGCCAGATATTACGCAATGCCGAAAAAATTACACAATACATAAAGACATACTACCAAACACTATTGACAAATCTATAAAATATGATAAGGTATTAGGAGAGTAAAAATCAGCCGTATAGAAGTACGGTTTGATAAGCTCGATGAAAATTAACGTCGGAATCGAAGTTTATGAACACCAAAGAATTCCTCAGAAAAACATTGGATGTATTTATCGGCACAATGCTTATTGTGGTGACTCTCGTTATTTTTACAGCCGTCTTATTCCCTTTCTTCGTTAGTGCCCCCAACGATGCTATGAGAAAGGTCCAAATCTTTTGTGCTAACAGATCCTGGAGTGGTGCGCCAGTTAATACTGTGATACAGGCTATACCCTATAAGGTTATAGCCGAAAAAGGTTCAAGGAATAATACTGTTATCGTTAGAGCGACTCAGCAAATGAAGGAACAGGGGTTGTATATTTTAGAGGCTGTAACACATGAAAGTTTAAGTGTTGGCCAGACAGTTGTGGTCGGCGTGCTAGGGTCACCGGTTGAATTTTGCATTGCATATGCCGTAGATGTCGATACACTTAAGGGACTCGCCCTAACCAACAAGGCGATTGAAAAATAGCTACAATCCCGTAAAAAAAGGAATCAAAAACAAAACCGCCCAGAGTCACAAGCTCTGGGCAGTTCTTTTTTACTTTTTTATTTTCTAATTTACGTATTTCTATCTCGCAAACTCTATAACTCTGGTCTCGCGTATTATAACTACTTTTATTTCTCCCGGGTATTTTAAATCTTTTTCTATTTTTAATGCTATATCTCGCGCTAACTTTTTTGCTTCCAAATCTGTTATCTTTTCTGGTGTTACGAATACTCTGATTTCGCGTCCTGCTTGTAGGGCATATGACTTTTCAACTCCATTAAATGAATTCGATATTGCTTCTAGATCTCCTAATCTCTTTAAATAGTTTTCGACACTATCATGTCTCGCTCCTGGTCTTGCACCTGATATTGCATCTGCTGTTTGAACTATGCGTGATTCCACTGTTTCATATGGATATTCCTCATGATGTGCCTGCATCGCCTTTACTATTTCTTCATTTGCACCAAATTTTTGTAGTATTCTCCTACCGATTTCCACATGTGTTCCTGAAACCTCATGATCAAGTGCCTTTCCAAGGTCATGTAATAGGGCACCTGCTTTGGCTACTGCTACATTTGCACCTATTTCTTCGGCTATCATACCCGCTATATGTGCCATTTCGATTGAATGTTGCAAAACATTTTGTCCATAACTTGTTCTAAAATGTAATCTTCCTAATATAAGTAGTATTCTAGGGTCTAAACCTATCACTCCGCATTCATATGCTGCTTGTTCACCTTTTTCCTTAATTGTCTTATTTATATCTAATTGTGCTTGCTCTACAACTTTTTCTATTTTTGCTGGCTGAATACGGCCGTCTTTGATTAATTCTTCAAGTGCAAGCTTGGCTACATGTCTCCTTACTGGATCAAAAGATGAAATTGTTATTGTTCCTGGGGTATCGTCAACTATTAGCTCCACTCCTGTAACTCTTTCAAATGCTTTGATATTTCTTCCTTCTTTACCTATTATTTTGCCCTTTATTTCATCACTTTGAATTGTCACTGATGTAGACATAATGTCACTAGCAACAGAATTTGCTAGTCTTTGTATTGATGCTGATAGTATTTCCTGAGCCTTTTTTTCTAATAATTCTTCGCCATTTTGCTCTAATTTTTGTATTTTTACCAATATATCTTCCTCAGCATTCTTTTCCACTGTCTTAATTACCATTTCTTTTGCTGTTTCAGCGTTTAGACCAGCTATTTTTTCTAATTCTATTACCTTATCCTTTTCTAATTTTTCAGCACGATCACGAATAGCCCTGATTTCTACGGCTTTTTCTTTTATTATTTCTACTTCCTTGTCTATATCTGCCTGTCTTTTATCGAGAATATCCTCCTTTTTTATTAATCTAGACTCTGTTTGAAGTATTTTTTCTTCTTTTTCCTTTATTTCTGTCCTTGCTTCCTCTAAAAACTTTTTTGACTTTGTATCTGCATCACTTATTATTCTTTTTGCTTCTTCTTTTGCGGTGAGAAGCATCTCCTTGATTTCTAGCTCCATTGAGCCCTTTTTACCAAGAGATATTATGAGTCTTAGGTAATAACCGATTGCTACACCAGCTATACCTGCAATACTCAGGAATACCGCTACTAATTTTAATGACATATGCGAATATCAATTCGCGACCTGACCGTATATTATCCTTGTATTTATTGAATTTTGAATTAAGTTTGTCCTGAATTTCTGAATATCTGTATAACGCGGTAATTAAAAGTCTGTTTGCGAACCGAAAAATTAAATTTATAACAAAATAACTGTATCACAATTATAAAACCTTGTCTATAATTCCGTACTTTTTTGCTTCTTCTGAGTCCATAAAGTAATTTCTATCTACGTCTTTTTCAATCTTTGATAGTGGCTGACCTGTGTTTTTTGAAAGCATTTTATTTATGTTTTCTCTTGTTTTTAAGATATGCTTTGCGCTTATCTCAATATCTGATGCTTGTCCCTCCGCACCCCCTAATGGTTGATGTATCATAACTTCAGCATTTGGAAGGGAATAACGCTTACCTTTTTGTCCTGCTGATAGTATAAGCGCACCCATAGAAGCGGCCATACCCACGCATACTGTTGAAACATCATTTTTAATATTGTTCATAGTATCAATGATTGCAAGACCTGCTGTTACTGATCCTCCTGGTGAATTTACATACATTGTTATGTCCTTTTTTGGATCTTCAGATTGCAAAAACAATAACTGTGCAATTACGATATTTGCTATATTGTCATCTATTGGGCCTGCAAGGAAAATGATATTTTCCTTTAAAAGTCTTGAATAAATATCATAGGCTCTTTCACCCATACTTGTCTTTTCTATTACGGTTGGTATTAACATATATTTTAAATTTTAAATTGTTTAATATTGTCATAATACCCCAAGTTTCATATTTGGCAACTTCCCATGTTTCATAATGGGTATATAATTATGTTTATGAAATTAAATAGATTTTATACCCCCGAAAAGCTTGGAGGCAAAACCTCGATTACTCTTTCCCAGATCCCATTTATCAATCAAATTAAAAATGTTTTTCGGTTTACAAAAGGTGATGAAGTTATATTATTTGATAATTCTGGCTTCGATTTTCTTGCGAAGATAGAAAATTATGAAAAGGACACTGTTACTCTTTCAATTGTGAAAACTACAGAAAACACAGTTATTCCTCTTAGAGAAACATATTTGTTTTCTTCAATTGTTAAAAAAGATAATTTTGAATGGATAGTTGAAAAAGCAACTGAGTTAGGTGTTTCGCATATTGTTCCAATTATTTCTGCTAGAACAGAAAAGAAAGATTTAAATATTGAAAGAATACAAAAGATAATTACTGAAGCAGCAGAGCAAAGTGGCAGGGGAACATTGCCAATACTTTATGAAGTTACTGATCTTGATTCTGCACTAAATAATTATGCTCATATACAATCTATAGCATGGCATACTGGAGCAAATAAATTTGTTACACAAGATGTCACAACTGCAATTGGTGCATACATTGGTCCTGAAGGTGGATGGTCAAATGAAGAATTAGAATTATTCAAAAAGCATGGTGTTCATACAAGATCACTTGGCCCACAAATACTACGTTCTGAAACTGCTGTTGTTGCTGTGCTTTCAAGACTGGTATTTTAGAAAAGACATTTTAAAAAATGTTTTACAAATAAATAAACAAAAAGCGATTCCCAACTGGTATCGCTTTATGTTTTATGAAACTTTTATTTGCTAAACTATCTGTACTTTTTATTTATTATTTTCTAGGAATAAATAAACTTTTTCATTTGTAAGTACTGTCTCTGCATATGTGTATGCTTGTTCTGGATCAGCATCTTTATAATGATCTAGTATATGTTTCACTTCTTCCTCTATGTCTTTTTTGTCGGCTACTATGTTTTCGGTTTCACTAATCTTATTTAATATGAGTTGTAGCTTTGCCTTTTTTTCTGCATGTGGTTGCCATTCCTTTCTTATTTCTTCTATTGTCTTTTTTGCATGCTTTAAATAATCTTCTAGTTTCACACCCATTCTAGCTATATCATCTGTAAACTGCGCCTCTATTCTTCTTAGTTCTGAATCAATAAGTATTTGAGGTAAGTCTATTTGTGTTTCAGAAATTAATTTATCAGAAATTGCTATTCTCTTTTTTTCTTTTGCTTGATATTTTTTGTCTTCAATTAATGAGAGTTTTATTTTTTCTTTAAAATCATTTACATCTTTGAAGTCACCAAGTGATGTTACAAATGCATCATTTAATTCAGGTAGATTTTTTTCGATTTCTTTATCATGTTCTTCATCTGTCATTTTGTCATGATCATGGTGACTGTGATCTACTCTACTTCTTCTGATTTTATTTATTGCATCTTCAATTTCTTTTTCTGTAACTTCGAGAGACTCTTGTTCTTGTTTTGAAAATTCTTTTGAGATTTTATTGTAATCTGCCAATTTAATTTCTGGCATAATAGCTGTAGTGATTTTAAATTCAAGGGGATTATCTTTTGCAATTTTTGTGATATTGATTTCTGGTCTTCCAATCACATCTAGTTTTTCATTTACCACTATTTCAGGATATGCATGTGACAATGCTATCTGTGCCATCTCTTCGAGTATCATCATTTCACCAACTTTTGCTATTAACATTGCCTCTGGAACTTTACCTTTTCGGAAGCCGTCTATGGTGACTTCGTCATTGATATTTTGTAAAGCTTCAGTACGGAAACTTTGAAATGCAGATGAGATTATTTCACCTGTGATTTCGACCTTACTCTTGTCTAATTTATTGACCACTATATTTGAAGTGATGGTCTTTTTGTCCCCTTTATTTATATTTTTTTGCATGAATCAAAGTCTATCGTATTAAAATATTTTGGCAAGTTTTATAATAGAAAAACAAAAATCACCACGATCATTGTGAAGGCGGTGATTTTTGTTTTTAATTTTGATTAATTTTTAGAAACTATAATCAATATCTTTTAATTGGGCATCAAGATCAGCATTCAATGAATCTGAATCAGTTCCTGAAGATAGGTTTGCTGTGTTTTCGGTATTTGTAACCTTTTCACTTGTAACTGTTTCCTCTGAAACGTTTGGAGTTGTGTTTAATTTTTGACTAAAGAAATATAGTGAAGCGATAACTATAACAAGTACTATTACAAGTACACTAACTATTGGACCTATTTTCTTTTCATTTTTTGGAACTGGTGGCATACCATTCATCATGCTACTTGGGTTTATATTATTATCCATATTTAATTATTTTATTTTATTAATAATTTCAACTACCTTTTTAAGTGAATCACGAGCTTCCTTTACTGACTTGATTGCCACGTCTCCTAATGTTCTTGGCTTTTCTAGATCAACTTCAGTATTACTTGCATCTGTTCCTGTTGTTGTCTTGTCAGGTATTACGATATTAATATTTTCAAATACTGATATACCTGTCTTTGCTGCTTCGAGATTGTTTTTTGCTTTTTCGAATGCTGCCTTTGCCTCTGTTACATCCTTACCGTCTGCCTCAAGCTTTGATATTCTCTCTGATATTCTTCCTGAAATATTTGTTAAGTTTTCGACTGAAAGTTTTAGCTCCTTGATTAGGGCACTTTTCCTTTCATCAAATATACTTACCTTCATCTTTTTAACCATATCTCTCTTTTCATTCATCTTTGCCTTAAACATTTGATTTGGTGTTGTTGTCGCACCATCCTTTCGCATTTCCTTTCTTTCTTCTCTCATGTCTTTTATCTCGCCCTTCATATCCTTTCTTGCGTCTTTGATATCATCTCTAATATCCTTGATATTTTCCTTTCTTTCGTCCCTTATATCCTTTTTTTCATCTCTTATATCCTTCCTTTCTTCCATTATGCCTTTCTTTTCAATAAGTCTGTCATTTCTGATTTCCTTATTTTTTTCTATTCTATCCTCTATTTTTGCCTTGATTGGCATTACTGCTGGCTTTTCCTGTGCATTTGCAGTATAAGCGCTTGCTGAAATTGTCAAAACCATTGCAAATGCAATTGCTTTAAGATATTTCATATTATTTGTACTATTAAATGTCATTTTATTGTTAATTAAGATTGATAAAAAGGCTACTAGTATATGAAATTAAATAACCTTGCGACTATTATATCACAAGGTTATTTAATATTTGATACTATACTATGCTGTATTATTGTTCTGTAGTTGTACTTGCAGGATTCGATTGAATGTCTATTTTCCAACCTGTTAATTTGGCTGCTAGTCTCACATTTTGACCTCCTTTACCTATTGCTAATGACTGTTGATCTTCAGAAACATGCACAATTGCACGCTTTTCAGTATTATCTAGGTCTATTTTTAGTATTTTAGCAGGGGATAGTGATTCCTGAATAAACTGTTCTGGCTTTTCATTCCATTGAATTATATCGATTTTTTCACCTGAAAGTTCACTCATAACAGTTGAAACTCTAACTCCTCTTTGTCCAACCAATGATCCAATAGGGTCAATATGACTATCTTTTGAAAATACAGCTATTTTTGATCTAGATCCTGCTTCACGGGCAACTGCCTTTACTTCTACAGTTCCTTGAGCGATTTCTGGAGCCTCGATTTCAAATAATTTGGCTAAAAACATAGGATGTGAACGTGAAAGTTTCAACATTATGCCTTTTGGAGACTCTTCAACTGCGTATAGATATGCGCGTATTCTCTCACCTTGCTTGTAATGCTCGCTCGGTATTTGATCTTCATAACCTATTATACCCATAGCTCTACCCATATCTATAAATATAGCCCCTCTTTCCATTCTTTGTACTGTACCTTGTACTATTTGACCTTCTTTTTGACCATATTCACTCAAAACTGAGGTTTTTTCGGCCTCTCTTATCTTTTGAATGATAACTTGCTTAGCTGTTTGAGCCGCTATTCTTCCATAATCACCCTTTTCTTCAAGAGGGAAAATGATTTCATCGTCTATTTTTGCGTCTTTTTTGATCTTTTTTGCATCAGCAAGCAAAATATGATGTTCAGGATTAAATCTAACTCTTATATTTTCTTCTGCTATGTTTTTTAAATCCTGCTCGTCTTCTTCATCTTCCATAATTACCTTTGTTTCATCAACAACGATTTTAACCTGGTAAAATTCAACTTTACCACTGTTATTGTCAAAAACAGCCCTAACAATCTGGCCTTTTTTGCCGTATTCCTTTTTATATGCTGTTGCAAGAGCTAACTCTATAGCTTCTAGCATCTTTTCCTTTGGAATTCCTCTTTCTTCTTGTAATTGTTCAAGAACAGAGTGTATAACTTTTAAATCAAACATTTTGTTTATTATATTAATTTTTCTAAAAAAATAGCCCGCTCACCGAGCGAACTTACTTGCAAACAATATACCATATATACAAAAAATACACAAATTATATTTTATCCAGTATTTTGAACATATTTTAATAAGTTATTAACAGTATAAATTGTACTTGAATGCATATGTCTTATATAATTACCTTTGTATTAGTTATAAAATTTTAAAAATGAATAAAAATAACACTTCTCATGTCGTGCTTTTGGTAATTCTCATAATTATCGCTATTGTCATGATAGTTTTTTCTTATCTTAAACCAAGCAAGGTAGAGTACAATACAAATAATAATCAAACTACAAAGGAAGTCGAAAAGCCAAAGGAAAAGTCATTAACCTCTGAACAAGTACAATTAAGGCAAAGGATACTAACACTTATAAATAAAAAGACTGTTTTAACAAAAGCAGAAAAGGACGAGATATTTAACGCGATTTCAGGTTCAAATATCAATAATTATAATTTCAGTAAAGAAGAAAGGATTAAAATAGTTGAGGCATTAAATCGAAAATAATATTATGAATAAAATTACAAAAAGCATAATATTGTCAGTATTCGGAATAGCATTTGCATCAAGTTTTGCAATTGCAAATGCACAGTCTGCGAGTCCTTCAGTCACAACGTCTGTTACATGGAACACTCCTCAGTCAATAACATATGGTACTGCATTATCAAGTACTCAACTTAATGCAACTGCAAATGTACCAGGAAGATTTACATATACTCCAGCCGCAGGAACTATACTTCAAGCAGGCAATCAAACTCTATCAGTTAGATTTGATCCTTCAGATACTAGTAAGTTTTCAGTTACAAAGACAGTTACTTTGGTGGTGACTAAAAAGTTTTTAACGATAAAGGCAGATAATGCAACAAAAGAGCAGGGTAGTGTAAATCCAGCATTTACCGCTACTTACACCGGTTTTGTTAATGGAGATTCAGAATCATCATTAAATGAGACAGCATCAATGACTACTACTGCAACCAAAAACAGTCCAATAGGTAGTTACGATATTATCCCAGGAGGTGCGGTGTCTTCTAACTACGCTTTCAATTATCTAAGAGGTACATTAACTGTTACAGCTCCAAATGTTTCAAATCAAACATATGAGATATCAACTATAGCATCTGGTCAAGGTACGATTTCATGTATTGGTTGTGGTAAAAATGTTAAAAATGGCACAAAGGTAACTGCTATAGCAACACCTGCACTCAAATATGAGTTAACTTCATGGTCAGGTCTTGGTTCCTCATGTCCAATTAGTTCAAATAGTTGCGAAATAATAGCAAGTGCAAGTGGTGATATTATCGCCACATTTTCAGAAATCACACCTAGAGTTATATCCTTTACCGCCACTCCCGAAACAACAGCAATAGGCGGAGGTTTTGTTAGTCTCTCAGCTCAGGTAGACAAAAATGTGGGACCAACAAGCTACTATATTAAGATCTATGAGGATGGAGTATTAAATCCTCTTGTTGCATGTAGCTCAGGTACTGTATGTAGTATTGTTGTAAACGTTACTTCAACAAAATCATTCACAGCAAGAGTCGAAAAAGACGGAGTAGGTCAGGGTACAGTAAATATGTTAAGTAAGACAGTTACAGTTCCAGGCAAGAAAAATCCAATAGTAACTTGGAATACACCAGAATCAATAACATATGGAGCAGCCTTAACAAGTACTCAACTTAATGCAAGTGCAAATATTCCTGGTACTTTTGTATATACTCCAAATTTTGGAGCAGTATTGGGAGCAGGAAACAAAACTCTTTCAGTAACATTTACACCAACTGATTCAGTACAATACAATTCAATTACAAAAACAGTAACTTTGCAGGTAATCAAAAAATATTTAACAATAAAGGCAAATGACACCTCAAAGCCACAAGGTTCAGCAAATCCACAGTTCACAGCAACATATACAGGCTTTGTAAATAACGACAATGTAGGATCACTTGATGAAGGTCCATCATTTACAACTGATGCAAAGACAAATAGTCCAATAGGTACATACTATATAATTCCAAGTAATGCACAATCACCAAATTATGCCTTTAATTATCTAAGAGGTACATTAAGTGTAGTTTCATCTGCAACTTTAACAGCGGGACTTTCAGCAGATCCATCGACTGGACAAATACCACCAGATTTTAATACAACATTAACTGCTTCAAGATCAGGAACAGCATCAGGTCCAATAACATATAAATTTAAATGTAATTCAACAGATGCGTATTCAGTAGCAAGTGTGGATGCAAATTATCTATGTAAATATTCAGCAGTAGGTACATATACTGCAAGTGTAGAAGCAACACAAGAAGGCAAGACATCAACAGCGACACTTGCAATATCAGTAACAAAGGATACAACAGCACCAACAGCATCAAATATAGTAGCAGGACCAATTACAGAACAATTATCAACAATAAGATGGGATACAGATGAATCATCAACAGGACAAATAGAATACGGTTTAACAAGTGCATATGGAACAAAGACCAAGGAAGTAGCAACATTTGATTTGTCACATTCAATACAAATAAATGGCTTAAAAGACAATACAACATATCATTTTAGAATAATTTCAAAAGATATATTTGGAAATACATCAGTAACATCAGATAAAACATTTAAAACAGCAATACAGCCAATATCAGGATCAGGAGAGCTTATGGGTTGGGCATGGTCATCAAATATAGGATGGATAAGCTTTAATTCAAAAAATCCAGGTTCAGGCGGAGGTGTATATGCAGTAAATGTAAAATTTGATAATGATGAATCAAATGGATCATTATGGGGATATGCATGGTCACCAAATATAGGATGGATACAATTTGATGGACTAACAGGAACAGTAAATGGCGAATCAGTAACAAATGCCATAGTAAATGCAAAACCAGGAGATCCAAATTATGGAAAGGTAACAGGATGGGCAAGGGCAATAGGAGCAACAACAGTAAGTGGTTGGGATGGATGGATAAAGCTATCAGGTGTAAATCACCCTTCACCAGAAGATGCATTGAAAAAAGGAAACGAAGGAGTTACATACTATACAGTAGATAAAATAGATAATGTAGGAAATAGAGTAAGAACAGGATATCTAAGAGGATATGCATGGGGAGGAGAGGTGGTAGGATGGCTCAAATTTGTAGAAGAGACGGATATGGGTTCAGGAGGAAAGATAGAGGATACAGTTTGTATAACAAATTGTGGAGGTACAACTGGTGGAGGAGCTGACTTTACATTAACTAATGGTCGAAATATCACTGTAGATTTGACCAATAAAACACCGGTGGTAATACCAGGAACGGTTATATTAGGAAGAATAAATAACTATAGTGGTCATATAAACATAACAAGAGCTGGCGGTAATTTACCGGGAGGGGCGATAGTTGATTCATTGAGCCCAGCATCATGTGATTTGTCAAGTTTGGCGGGACAAATATCATGTACGGTAAGTGTGTCAGTGGCAGGGATAACAAAGGAAGGGGTAGGATATTATGTAACGTTAAATGCATCTGACGGAATAAGTACAAAGTCAATAACCGTACCAATAACTTTTGTAGACAATTCAACTAAGTTAAAGATGTGGATTAAGGATGGATCAAATGATACCAATGAAACAATGTCATCAAAGAAAGTAAGATTGGGAAATAGTGTGGATGTGGCGTGGAGGAGTGAGGTGAGTGGGTTGAGTCAGTGTAGAGGGTTCGTTGATGGTGTGCCAGTGATTTCAAATCAGAGTCCTACAGGCCAGTATACGATCACATCAAGTATATTAGATACTGTGGGTACCTACGGTTTCCGTGTGGAATGTACGTCAAACTCTGGAATTGTAAAGGCAAAAGTAATAGATAGTAACGGCACTGTAAAGGCAGATGTTCTACAAATCACAGTAACAAATTCAAAAATAGAAGAAATATAAGATTGATTAATTAAATATAAAAAGGAAGACCGCTAACTCTATAAGAGTTTGCGGTCTTTTTGGTCTCCCTTACCTGCCCTAAGGGAGATACGGAATCTTTTTAAGGGTTATGACCCTGAAGAACTTTCCACCACTCTGAACAGGTTCAGAGTATGAGATTGTTCCTGGGTCATCAACTCTGTTGGGAGCTACTTCGCTTCCTACGTTCACCCAATTTCCGACTACTGAGTCAGAACACTGGATTTGATAGGTGCGACCGACTTCGCCGCCATTGACCATCAGTGAGACGGTATTTGGATTTGATGTCGTTCTCCCAACGTTTTTGACAGCTAGAGACCCGAGAGTCTCAGAACTGCCAAATATTTGTAGTGTCGGTTCCTTTTCAGGAACCCGATTACCATGCCCATCGTAGATGAACAGGTTGTAATTCTGATCTAAGACGCGGATATCGGTCTTGAAGTTGAATGAATCAGTAGCGATATCCTGTGGAATGGCCAGAAATTTCTCCTGGACATATACAACAGAATCACTTCTGCTTTCACCTGTCCGCAAATCGGAGCAGATGATTTTACCCCAAACCATGTTAGTGGTTTTGTATGGGATATAGTCAGGTAGTCCAATCTTGATTCCAGAAATATCTGGAGCAGTGTAGGATCCAGAAATCTTTTTAAGTGTTATATTACTCTCGTGAGAGAGGTACAGAACACTTCCTTGACTATCTAGATCAAATGCTGCCCATGAAATTCTGACATTAAACGGTAAGGATCTATTTTGTCCAAACTCATTTGTGATGGCACCTTGAATGGCTTCTAAGAGCTTTACACCTATAAAGGCGTTTAACTCTTCTAAAGTCTTAAACTGTAGATCAAGGGAATTGTACGCACCTACGTACATATTTCCTTGCCCAACAGTCACATCAAGATATCGACCACTAATCAGACAATGTCTGATTACGGCCTCCATACTCCCGATGGAGTTTGTGGAGATCGGATCGACTACATTTTTCTTCAGTGCTCCCTCAACCTTGCCTACAAGGCAAAGGAAGGAGAGCAGAACTGCGAAAAGTATTTTCATACTTCTCCTTTCTGAGTCTTACGACTCGGTTGATTGTTGTTTTAGCACTACAAATTTCGATGTGCTCTAGGTATATTATACCATAGCCCCTATTTAATTGCAAATAGGGAGGGAAGGGGGATAAATGTGTTGATATATATAGAAATTAAGTATAATATCAAAGTGAAATATGAACACTTTTCAAATTTCTAAGTTTTCTGAGACATACATTCTACCTATCTTTACCCATTTTATATTAAAGATATTTTATAAAATTAAAATTAATGGTATTGAAAATATTGAGGAACTCGAGTCACCTTATTTAATAGTTTCAAATCATGTATCAGTAATTGACCCTTTTCTGTTTAGACTTTTCCTGAGATCAAAAAACCTTCCAATCAGATTCATGGCAGTTAAAAGGTTCGACTTAAGTATATTAAATATTCTTGGTAGGTTGGGTGTTGTCAGAATGATTTATTATGTGTTCGGCGTATTAGTTGTCGAGAAAGGGGTAGGTATAGAAAAGAATACTAGTGAAGCAATAAATGTAATAAAAAATATGGGAAATATTGCGATTTTTCCAGAGGGTGGAATAGTAAATAAAGATGATATAGGTCAATTTAGAGATGGTGCAGCTAGTATAATTAATATTACAGGTGTAATGGTTTTACCTGTAGCTATACACAAAAAAAAGAAAAGATTCTTGAGAGGATCATTCACTATTTCCATTGGTAAACCCAATAAATTTGATTTAGGCTTAGAAAATAGCTATTTAACTCATCTAATAAGAGAAAAGGTGAGACATTTATATTGCATTAATATTAAAAAATATGAATAATAACCAGTTTGCTTTTATTGTACATGCAAGATTTAGAAAAGATTTGATAATCTTGTATAAGGTACTTAAATTTTTACCTAATTTTATTGTTGATCTTGTATCTAGATATCATCCACCAGTGGTAATATCAAATGTCTATGAAGATAAAAATAAAATAGGAATTATTATTGGTATACCCATGACAGCAAAGCAGTTGCTAGAAAGAAAAGATATAGCATTAGAAAAAATTTTATACTCTATAGAAATTGCAAAAAAGAAAGGTATTAAGACTGTTGGACTAGGTGCCATGACATCATCTTTAAGTAAAGGTGGTAAGGATGTTGAGCATAAATACCCAGAAATTAAAATAGTTAATGGTATCAATTATACAGTTATAAATATAATTAAATACATTAATAAAATAGTCAGTGTGCTTCAACTTGATATTTCCCACACGAATATATCTGTGGTTGGAGCATCTGGTGGAATAGGCTTCGGAGTCACTAGAGAATTATTTAATATTGGTTTTAGAAATATTAATCTAATAGACGTAGATAGAAAAATTAATATTTTAAAGAATAAATTAAGTGAAAATAATATTAGTATGAATAAATATGATATTAGTATAACTTCTTCGTTAGAAACATTAATTAAAAGTAAGATAATTATTGCTGCAACTAATTCTCCAGAAACGGTGATAAAAACAGAACATGTATCCCCAGGAACAATTATTATTAATGATGCGCAACCTTCTGATATTGATCCATATATAGAGAAAAACAGGTCGGACATCCTTGTCGTTGAGGGTGGGATAGTAAGTACAGAGGATATTGAAGTTAGTATGAATTTAGGTTTAAAAAATAAAAATGATATATATAGTTGTATGGCAGAAACAATTATTATTAATAAATTCCAGAATTATGATGTATACTCTAAAAAAGTTAATCCTGAAATAAGCAAGGAATCAGATAGGTTAGGGTTCGGTATAAATACGTTACAAAATTCAAGTTTTTTAATTAGTAATGATATCATATCTCAGTTTAAGAATTCTACAACCGATTGATTCCATACTAAATGATTTAAGGCAAGAGTCTTTATTTTGGTTTTAAAATCTATTCTCGAATTACGAATATTTTATGGCAATTGATTCTAATTTTATTAACTAGCCAAGTTGAGTAATTCTAAATAGATTCTAATGATATGATTAATTAATCATCATTAACTGATATGAGAAAGATGTCTATTTGTTTTTTCGGTTATTTTTTAAAGGGTTATTATGATGTATACCAATCGATGTTTCTATCCTTTTTTTTGCTAATTTAAAATATGCCTCATTGTTCTCAATCCCCACTGTTTTATAACCATTTTTGTAACCAGCAATAATTGTTGTCCCACTTCCTAGATATGGATCCAAAAGATAACCATTATCTTTATCAATATACGGGAGAATTAATTCAACGATTTGTTCTGGGTAGGGGGCAGTATGACCGAGCATATTCTCACCTTTTGAATTTATTTTTCTAACAGTATCAATCATAAAAACTTTTTTAGAAAGTTTTATTTTTTGAGTACTTTTACCAAATATCAAAACATGTTCGTAACAATTTATTGGTTTAATATAAGAAGGAAAAATATTTTCAGTTGAATTACGTTTCGATTGAACTTGTCCTTTATCCCATATGATGTTCTCAAGTAACTTATAACCGAGTATTTCAAAAATCATGATGCTGTAAAAACCGAGCATTAATCTACGTTTTGACATATGTGAGGTTATGAATACATTATCCTGACCTACAATATCACCAATATTGTAAAAATAATATGAATTATTTTCCATTTTCTCTAAGACCGCCTTAGCATTTACTGCCATATCAATTAGATAACATAACATTGTTGGCCATTGCGAATACTCTCTTGCATTGTAGTATGGAGGTGAGGTTATTACCCCGCTTATCTTTTCTTTAATACTAGATAATATATTTGAAGAGTTACCCTCATAAATACTAAAATTACTCCCGCTAACTATAGAGCGTGGCTTATCAGTTTTGATATCGATATTTTTAATAATTTCATCAAATAAAAATTCAATAGTTGTTTTACTATTTATATTAACTTTATAATTACTATAATCACAAAATTCAACTATTCTGTTATATTTTTGTCTCACACCCAATTCTTTATCATTTGAAATATATTTTATTTTTTCACCAGACCAAGAAAAAAACTGTACGATCATATCGAAATAATTACCACTATTTGAAAAAATATCTCGACGGAATATTTTAAGGAGGTCTGTGTCTATTTGGTTATGCACATCCTTAATTTTAAGATAAGTATTTCTCTTAACATTAAAGTAATCAAATCTTTTTCCACGCCCAATTTTACTTCTACTAGGACAACTAGGATTCTGACACTCAAAACTCTTTTTAAGAATGCTGGGGTAAGAATTACCACGAACGTTTTCTTTCATACAATCTGGGCAGGGTAGAATAGTTTCGTCAAGCTCTATCTTTTGCATGATTAAGATTTTTGTGTCATCAGAGTCCGAGATGATCAAGTCATTAAATTGAAAGCCGTATGATACTCCACTAAAAAAATCTTTAACCCTATTTTCAATTTCATTTGTGTACTCGATATTTCTATTGTTTTTTAAAAATTCACTTAACTCATTAATTTTATTAGCTTTATTTTTATTAAATAACTTAAAATTAGTTTCTTTTTTAAAGTACTCACAATAGATGGCGATATCAGAAATTATTTGCCAATCGCTTTTTTCGAAAATTATCGTAAGATAATGATAGTTGGCTAGATTATTATATTCCTGATTTATTATAGACTTTACATTTTCAGAAATATTTTTTTTATCTGGCTCGACTCTAATAACTAAAAGTTGATTTTTACTCTTTTCGTATTTTTTAATTATTTTAAGATAATTTGAGATATTCTCTGTCTCTTTGGTTTTTTTATTTAAACGAGATTTTATTGTTCCAACAACTTTTGCTCGATTTCTTTTAACACCTATTTCTAGGAGATTTACTGCTGATAGGACATCATTATTGTTAATAATACTTCTATCAATTGCAGGTAGACCATCGATTTTCCAATTATCCAAATTTAAAATATAATTTCTCACACTATTTCTCTGTAAAGAAGTAAGTTTAAAATTATTTTTTGATTTGAAATTGTTAATGTGCATAGTTATTTTTTTATCTGCAACACGTGAAATGTCCAATGCTAATGAAATTAGTTTTCCATCAGAAATATAAAAATCAAAATTTTTTTTTAGACTATTTAATTTTTCTTTAAGGCTTTCCATGCTTTTTTATACTAATATATTATAACTGAATTGAATGTTATTTACGGCTGTTAGCCGGTTATATTATAGCATGATATAAGCTAAAATGTGAGAATGATAAAAGATGTTGATTTTATAAAAATCCAAAATGATATTCAATCAATGATTGGTAAGGTCCGTCGTGCAAAGAAAATGACACAAGAGCAACTAGGAAATATCGTTGGTTTGGAAACCAAATCAATAAGTGATATTGAGACAAATAGACGTAGGGCATCCACTCTTACTTTAATTAAAATCTTTTACGCACTTGATATTGATATAAAAAAGAGCTTTAGCATAAAGTAATAATATGACAAAATTTCAACTAAGAAATAGGACAATAAATTTTCTTAATAGTTTCGGTGAAAAAAATAAGATTAAAACGAAGTTAAAAAATATATGCGGTAAAACAGGTCAATATAATGTCCCTAATGAATTATTTCAAAAGAGAACTTCCCGAAAGAATCGTGTTCTAATTTCTTGGAAAACCGTAGATAAAAATCAACTTACACTTGAACAGCTTAAAACTTTTTCGGGTGGTGTAGTTGTTGAGTTTGTTAATAATGATTATTTTCAAGAAAATGAGAGTATAAATCCATTATTTAATATATTAAAGGGTAAATTAGGTTCAGATGATATTGTGTCTTCAATGATCTCTATAAGAAATGAGGAGGGTAGTTCCTCTTCACAAATACCAAGAAGTGCCTTTGAAAAATTAAATAAGCATTTTCCAAATTGGAAAGACTTAATAATAAAAAGAAGGGATAAAGTTTCCGAACCTTTGAATATGGGAAATGATAAATGGGAAGGCTATATTTATGTTAATATTGCTGGTGGTCAACAGGATGTAATCAAGTCACATACAAGGTCCGAATTACTATTTAATCCAGCTTGCGAATTCGCTAACGAAGAAATATGTTTAGATATTGATTTAGTTATGTTGTTTTTTGCTCTCCATAGTATTAATAAGGAAATTTTATCCGAGGATCAAAGTTGTGAACTAAATAATTTATCAAAAATAATCTCAATTGAATTAAAAAGTAGTAAATATGATAATGGAAACTTGCTAGATTATTGCTTAAATCACCTATGTTTAACCCTGGAAAATGGAAAATTATTTGATCCAATCCAATGTGAAGAAATTAATATAATTGATTTTTCAATAGATAATAAGGAAGATTCTCGTAATTTAGATTTTACACATAATGAAGCAGTTAATAAGGAAAAGTTTTACTTCGATAATAATAAGAAGTGTGTTTTAACTCCAACAAGACCCGATAATATTTTTTGGTCAAGACATTTATCAAATATGATGCAACAAAATTTTTCTTTAAATGAGTATTTTAAACATCAAGAAGAGATATTTAAAAAAATAAAATCGAAATTGAATTGATTTACAAAAAACACCTTCTTTGATAAAAGAAATATAATATCCATTTCTCCAATCCCTCCTACTCCTCTCCTTATCCCCAAACCCCACCCCCCTCCTCACTATCTTTAATGCTATAATTTACTTAATTACTCTATATGTTCATCGAAGACACACAGCTTCATAAATTCATTCTTGACTCCAACCTTGTTTCCAAGGCTGATCTTGAATCTGCTCAAAAGGAGGCTGATAAAAAGGGTATTAGGGTGGGGGAAGTTCTTGTTAGTACTGGGAAAATTACTGAAGATAATCTGCGTAGAATGCAAGCTTATGTTCTCGGTATTCCTTTCGTTGATTTGAAAGAAAAGAAAATCCCTTTTGAAACTCTTTCTCTCATCCCTGAGCCCGTTGCTCGTACTCACAATATTGTTGCTTTTAAAAAGGATGGGGACAATCTTGAAGTTGCTATGCTTGATGTTGATGATCTTTCTGCTATTGATTTTATTAAGAAAAAGGTCAGTCTTAAGATATTACCTAGACTTACTGATGTTGAATCTATTAAAAATGTTATTATTCAATATCAAAAGAGTTTAAAAGCTGAATTCGGTGACCTTATTCAAAAGGAAAGTGCAACTTTGAAAACCATTGCCGAGGAAGGTGGCAAAACTGTTTCTAGTGATGATTTAAAAAAGATTGCTGAAGATCTTCCTGTTATTCGTATTGTTGATACTCTTTTAAAGCATGCAATTATACAAGATGCTTCGGATATTCATATTGAACCTATGGATGATCAGCTTTTGGTCAGATATCGTATCGATGGTTTGCTACATGATGCCATGGTCTTACCGAAAAATGCCGAGGCATCTATAACCGCGCGTATTAAGGTGCTTTCTAATCTTAAATTGGATGAAAAGCGTTTGCCACAGGATGGTAGGTTTAAAATCGAAATGAATAATGAAAAGGTTTCCTTCCGTGTCTCTATACTTCCTACTTATTATGGTGAAAAGACTGTTATGCGTTTACTTAGAGAAAGTGTTTCGGGCTTTACTCTTGAATACCTTAACTTCCATGGTGAGGGATTAGAAAGAATACATAATGCTGTAAAGCTTACAACAGGAATGATACTTACAACTGGCCCTACAGGATCTGGAAAGACTACTACTTTGTATACTGTTTTGGATATTTTAAATCAGCCTGATGTTAATATTTCAACAATTGAGGATCCTGTTGAATATCAAATGAAAAGAATAAATCAAACTCAGGTAAAGCCGGAAATTGGTTTTACTTTTGCATCTGGTCTTCGTACTCTTGTTCGTCAGGATCCTGATGTGATCATGGTGGGGGAGATTCGTGATAATGAAACCGCGTCACTTGCGGTGAATGCTGCTCTAACTGGTCACTTGGTGCTTTCAACTCTTCACACAAACAGTGCTGCGGGAGCAATTCCAAGACTTTTGGATATGAAGATTGAGCCCTTTTTACTTGTTTCTACAATCAACATAATAATCGCTCAAAGATTGGTGCGTAAATTGTCAGATACAAAGGAAAAGTATTTTATGAGCAAGGCCGAACTTGCTGCATTGGCTAAAACTGTTGATTTGGATCGTGTTCTTGAAGCATTAAAAGCCGAAAAAGTTGTTAAGCAAGGTGATACATGGGACAAAATTCCGTTTTGGAAAGCAGTGCCAGGTAAGGACGATGATGGATACAAGAGTAGAGTTGGTATACATGAAGTGCTAAAGGTAACCGAAAGTATAAAGACACTCATAATAAAGGGTGCAACAACTGCCGAAATAGAGGCACAAGCCAAAAAGGAGGGAATGATAACAATGCTTGAAGATGGAATATTTAAATGCGTAGTCGGTAGCACAACTATAGAGGAAGTATTGAGAGTAATTTCTGAATAATATATGTCACATTTTATTTATAAAGCAAAAAAGACAGATGGTGAAATATATAAAGGCGAAAGAGACGCTAAAGATCGTTATGAACTTTATAAATTAATAAAAGATAGTGGAGATGAGGTAATAGATGTAAAGGAAAAGTCTGCCAAGGGTTTATCATCACTTAATATTGCAATTCCATTTATTGGATCTATTAAAACTCAAGAAAAGATTAATTTTGCAAGAAATCTAGGTTCAATGATAACTGCAGGTCTTGCTATGTCACGCGCACTTGCCGTTATGGAAAGGCAAACTAAAAATAAAGAATTAAAAAAGATTTTAATTGACTTACAGGCGGATATAAATAGCGGAAAGACATTGAGCCAGGCAATGTCGGCACATAAAAAGATGTTTTCATCTCTCTTTATATCTATGGTTTCAGCAGGGGAGCAAAGTGGTAATCTCGCAGAGTCTCTTAAAATAGTTGGTAATCAAATGGACAAAAGTTATGCCTTACAAAGGAGAGTGAGAGGTGCACTTATGTATCCTGCTGTTATCGTTTTTGCGATGATACTTATAGCAATACTTATGCTTACTTATATAGTTCCAACTCTTATGAAGACATTTACAGAGTTAAAGCTTGAGCTACCAGCATCAACAAAGTTTGTATTGTTTGTAAGTAATATGGTTAGGGATAATGGATTTATTGTACTTATTATAACTATCGCTATTATTGCTCTATTGTTTATTTGGTCTAAAAAGGAAAATGGTAAAAAAGTTTTGCATTATGCTATTTTAAAAATACCGATTGTAGGAGGGATAATACAGGAGGTAAATACAGCAAGAACAGCAAGGACACTTTCATCGCTTTTAAATTCTGGTGTTGATGTGGTTGAATCAATGAAAATAACTGCTGATGTTATACAAAATATACATTACAAAAAGGTTTTAGAGCTTTCAAGTAAAAGTATTGAAAAAGGAGACTCTATTTCAAAAGTATTTACTGAAAATAAAAAGCTGTACCCAATATTCCTTGGTGAAATGATGAGTGTGGGAGAGGAAACGGGTAAGATAGGTGAAATGCTTATGGGCGTGGCTACATTTTATGAAGATGATGTAGATCAAAAAACAAAAGACATGTCTACAGTTATTGAACCATTCCTTATGGTCTTTATTGGTGCTGTTGTTGGATTTTTCGCTGTTGCGATGATTTCTCCTATGTATTCATTGGTAAATGTTATTTAATTAATGAAAAATCTTTTCAATAAAAATGTTAAATCAAATAATGGATTTACACTAATTGAAACCTTGGTGGGTGTGGGAGTATTCCTTGTCATTTCTGTTTCCGCATATCAGGCTTATGTCAGTTTATTTGCGCTTATAAATCAAAATCAATATAAAATAATTGCTCTAAATCTCGCAAATGAGCAATTTGAAATAATTAGAAATTTAAAGTATTCGGATGTCGGTACTATTTCAGGAATTCCAAATGGTAAAATACCAGCAAGTCAAACTCTAAACAGGGGAGGAGTGGATTATATTGTTACAACAACCATAAGAAATGTTGATTTGCCTTTTGATGGTACTTTATCTGGCAGTCCAAATGATTTATCTCCTGCGGATAATAAATTTGTTGAAGTGGATATCACTTGCCCAAGTTGTGCTGTATTTCAGCCTATTAAATTAACGACAACGGTTGCACCGAAAAATCTTGAAACATCATCAACAAATGGTGCACTTATAATAAAAGTATTTGATGCAAACGGAGTTGCTATATCTGGGGCAAATGTTCATATTGAAAATAATAAAATAAATCCAAAAATTGTTATAGATGATGTGACTGATAATAATGGAATATTGCAAATAGTTGATGCCCCACCTGGAGTAGAGGCATATGAAATAACAGTTACAAAATCTGGATATACCACGGATATGACATATACAAGTGGTGCTGTGGCTAATCCTAATCCATTAAAACCTCATGCAACGGTGGTGCTTCAAAGTGTTACTCAAATAAGTTTTTCAATAGATAAAAAGAGTTCAATGAACTTTAGTAGCATGACTCCGACCTGCGTTCCTGTACCTAATATTGATTTTAATTTAAAGGGATCAAAGCTTATAGGGACAAATGTAAATAAATATTCTGCAAATCATACAACAAATAGTAGTGGTCAATATACAAATAATAATATTGAATGGGATACATATACTGTAACCGGGATAGATGGTGCTTATGATATTATCGGTATCAATCCACTTAATCCTGTAAATATTAATCCAGATTCATCACAAAATATTGATATAATCATTGCAAGCAAGGAACCTAAAAGTGTTTTGGTAACTGTTAAAGATAATATAACTTTATTACCTGTAACTGATGCAACAGTTAAACTCACAGATGATGATGGTCATATTGTCACTCTTGTAACAGATAGAGGATTTATAAATCAAACAACATGGGAAGGGGGTGCTGGAGTAGACTACACTGCACAAGATGGAAATATTGAAATCTCAAGTCCAGATGGTGAAATCAAATTAAAAAATGCTTTCGGTGTATATAATAGTGATGGAGTTTTGGAATCAAAAACTTTTGATACCGGTTCAGCAAGTAATTTCCATAATCTTTCATGGACACCAGTTGATCAACCCGTTTCTGCTGGTCCTGCTAGTGTGAAGTTTCAAATAGCAAGTACTGCATCTTCAAGTTCAGAAAATCCAGTATGGAACTATATAGGGCCAGATGGAACAAATGCGACTTATTATACGGTTTCAGATACTCCAATTTCGACAGTTCATAATGGACATAGATATATAAGATACAAAGTATTTATGCATACAGATGACAATACTGTTACACCAAATATTTCTGATGTTTCATTTACAATGACTTCATCATGTACACCACCGGGTCAAGTTGTATTTTCTAATTTAGAATCAGGAAATTATACTTTAAATATTACAAAGACAGGATATTCACCATATACAACAAATGTCACTGTGAATTCTGATTTTAAAGAAGTTGAAGCAATAATATCACCATAATATGCAAAAAAATATAATTAAAAATAATGGTTTTAGTCTAATTGAAATAATTATTGTGATTGGAATCTTTTCTATCATCATGATTGCAGTCACATCATTTCAGAAAAATGTTTTGGTATACAATAAATACTCTTCTGATTCATTAAACAGCGCACAAGATGCGAGAAATATAATAAAGGTGATGATAAGGGATTTACGTATTGCATCGCCTAGTAATAATGGAGCATTTGCCATAGCACAAGCAGCAACAAATACTATTACATTTTTTAGTGATACAGATGGCGACGGATTAAAAGAGCAAATTAGATATTACATAAATAACAATATACTCATGAAGGGAACTATAAAGCCTACAGGATCTCCTCCGGTGTATAATTCAGGTAATGAGACATTGAGTACATTGGCATATAATGTCAAAAATGCTACCAGTACAGCATTGTTTGAATATTTTGATGACAATTATGCTGGTACAAGTAGTCCTATGATTATGCCGGTAAGTGTAACTGATATACACTTAATAAAGGTTAATTTAATGATTGATGCGGATCCAAATAGATCGCCAATACCAAGACTATATACATCACAAGTAAATTTAAGAAATTTAAAAGATAATTTATGATTACAAATTTTTTAAAAAACAAAAATAGAAAAATAAATTCAAATGGTTTTATACTAGTTAATGTACTCGTATTTGGTGTTATAGCAATAATTGTGACTACTGCTTTGGTAAATTGGGGAGCAACAATGCTTAAAAGTACAAGACAATTAACGGCCAGGGAACAAGCCTTTCAAATAGCTGAAGCGGGTATTGATTATTATAGATGGCATTTAGCACATGCACCAAATGATTATAAAGATGGTAATGCAACAAGTAGTTATGGACCATTTCCGCATGATTTTAAAGATAGAGAGGGTAATGTTATAGGAAGATTTGAATTAACTATAACTCCACCTCCACAAGGTTCAACTGTGGTTAAGATTTTATCAAAAGGAATTGTTGATGAATATCCAGATGTGTATAGGAAAATACAAACCACATTAGCTATTCCTTCATTTGCCAAATTTGCTGTGGTTGCAAACGATATTATGAGATTTGGTGCGGGTACTGAGGTTTATGGACCAATTCATTCTAATAATGGAATTAGATTTGATGGAATTACACATAATATTATTACAAGTGCAAAGGACAAATACATTGACCCGGACAATGGTGGACAATATAGATTTGGAGTTTATACAACAGATAGTCCAGCAGACCCCAATCCTCCAGCAGCAGTGCCAAATAGACCAGATGTGTTTATGGCGGGTAGACAATTTCCAGTTGCGGCAGTTGATTTTACTGGTATTACAACAGATTTATCTCAGATGAAAGCCGATGCTCAATCAAACGGTAAGTATTTTGCAGCTTCAGGTGCACAAGGATACAGGATTTTATTGAAGACAAATGATACTTTTGATTTATATAAGGTAAATTCATTAAGACCAGTTCCTGGTGCTTGTTATAATCAAAATAATCAGACGGATTGGGGTACATGGAGTATAAATACAGCAAATGGCTCAGAAACATTTATACAAAACTATCCATTACCGGTAAATGGAATAATCTTTGCTGAAGATAATATATGGGTAGAAGGCCAAATAGATACAGCAAGAGTAACAATTGCAGCAGGTAAATTTCCAGACAATGTAAATACAAGGAAAAATATTATTGTTAATAATGATTTAAAGTATACAAATTATGACGGCAGGGATGTTATCTCACTTATTGCTCAGGGAAATATTACAACAGGATTATTTAGTGATAATAGTTTAAGGATTGATGCAGCACTTATGGCACAAAACGGTAGAGCGGGAAGGTATTATTATAATAATACCTGTAAACTTGGTGGTACAAATTGGTATGTAAGAGATGATATTACACTTTATGGAATGATAGGTTCAAATCAAAGATATGGTTATGCGTATACGGACAATACTGGTTATACAACTAGAAATATAGTTTATGATGGCAATTTACTATACGCACCGCCACCTAGTTTTCCATTGACTTCTGATCAATATAGTACGATATCTTGGGAAGAGCTAAAGTAGCTATGGTATAATCTCTATAATATGAAAAATAAGATTATTGTAGGGAATTGGAAAATGAATCCAAATACTCTAGAAGAAGCCAAAAACATTTTTAATACAATTAAAAAGGTTTCTTTAAAATTAAACAAAGTAAATATTGTTATTTGTCCTCCTTTTACATATTTAAAATCTTTAATAAAAGACGAAAATAGTATTTCAATTGGTGCACAAAATGTATTTAGTGAAGAACAGGGTTCATTTACAGGCGAGATAAGTGCAAATATGTTAAAAGATTTAGGTGTTAAATATGTTATAGTCGGACATTCAGAAAGGAGGAAAATGGGCGAAACAGATCAATTGATATCAAAAAAGATTCAATTAACTCTCGATTTAGGGATAAATACAATATTATGTATTGGTGAAATGCAAAGAACAGATCAGGGAGAGCATCTGGACTATATTAAAGAGCAGATTAAAAATTCACTCGATAAGGTTTCAAAGAAAAATATTTCAAAATTAATTATCGCTTATGAACCAGTGTGGGCAATAGGGGGTAAAGAGGCGATGAATAGTGCGATGATAAATGAAATGGTGATATTTATCAGGAAAACCATTAGTGATATATATGGACATGATATTGCAATGTCTATACCAGTGCTTTATGGGGGATCTGTAAATTTCAGAAATGCACGAGATATAATCATAGAAGGTAATGTAGATGGTTTATTGGTAGGTAGGGAAAGTCTAAATACAGAAGGATTTAGTGAATTATTAAAAACAATAGATATACTATAAACGAATGAAATTCTTAAAAGATATTGAAAAAGAAGGTATAGATTTAAATGGATTAAAAGTTTTATTAAGACTTGATTTAAATGTTCCAGTCGCAGATGGAAAGGTTGTAGATGATTATAGGATTAAAAAATCATTGAAAACAATTAACTTTTTGAAAGATAAGGGTGCAAAAATAATAATATTAAGTCATATTGAAACAAAGGATAATCCGAGTTTAAAACCAATTTGTCATCATTTAAGTTCACTCGGTATTGAATGTTATTTTGAAGATAATTATAGAAATATAATTAAAGTGATAGATCAAAATCAAATAGTCTTACTCGAAAATATAAGAAAATATGAAGGTGAAAAAGATAACGAAAGAGATTTTGCAAAACAATTAGCAAGCCTAGCAGATATATATGTAAATGATGCATTTGCTGTATCACATCGTAAACATGCTTCTATTTGTGCAATTACAGAGTTTATACCAAGTTATGCTGGACTACAGTTTCAAGATGAAATAGATAATTTAAAATCAGCATTTGAGCCCGATAGACCATTTTTATTTATCATCGGTGGTGCAAAATTTGATACAAAGTTACCTTTAATTAAAAAGTTTTTAAATATTGCAGACAAGGTGTTTATTGGTGGTGCATTGGTGCATGATATATATAAAGCAAAGGGAATAGACATTGGTGATTCACTTGTTTCAGATATTATCCCAGACTTAAGTGGAATATTGGATAATGATAAATTGATCATGCCTATTGATAGTGTGTATAAAGATAAAGCAATAATGGATATTGGTAATAAGACAATTGATGTTTTGATAAAAGAAATACCAAAATATAAATATATATTATGGAATGGCCCTATGGGTGCATATGAAGGTGGATACAAAAACGGTACCGTTGAATTGGCAAAGGTTTTATCACAAGTAACTAAAAATGGTGTAAAAACAATAGTCGGTGGTGGAGATACTCTAGCTACAATTCGAGAGTTAAACATTGAGGATTCATTTACTTTTGTTTCGACTGCCGGAGGTGCAATGCTTGATTATCTAGCACAGGGAACTTTACCAGGAATTGAAGCATTAAATATTGAAAAATAATTTAGATATTTTGTCTTATTAATTTTGCATTATTTTCAAAATCCTTTTTATCTCCTATTACATCTCTATTTGGAAATATCCAAATATGAGCATGATGAACTTCTTCGCCAACTATTTTACTTAATATAAAGTCTGTTTTAAATGCTTTTTGCTGTGCTAGGGCTACCTTTTTTGCTATTTCAAAATATTCACCGGCATTTGGAACATCCCATACCCATCTATAATGTGTTTTGGGTACTATAAGTGTATGTCCAACAGTTTCGGGATTAATGCTTAAAAATGCTAGAAAATTATCGTCTTCATAAACGATATTTGATGGCAGTTCCTTTTTTATTATTTTACAAAATATACAATTATCCATAAATAATATAATAACACAAAAATCAGCTCTATTTTCATCGCGATTTTATCCTATCTGATATACTTATTGCCATGAAGAAATACCAGATACGAGAAAAGATAAATGGAAATCTATTAGATAATCTATTACATCACAGAAATATTAGAACAAATGAGGAAAGAGATAGGTTTTTGAATTTAGATTACAATAAACATACCCATCACCCCTTTCTTTTAAAAGATGCAGAAAAAGCCGCAAAAAGAATAATTGATGCAATTAAAAATAATGAAAAGATAGTGATATATAGTGACTATGATGCTGATGGTATTCCTGCTGGAGTTGTGTATCATGACTTTTTTAATAAGATTGGTTATAAAAACTTTTCAAATTACATACCACATAGACATGATGAAGGATTTGGATTAAATACTGATGCAGTTAAAAAGTTTATAGAGGAAAAAGTAGATTTAATCATCACCCTTGATTGCGGTATTTCTGATATCGAGGCTGTTAATACCGCAACTGATAGTGGAATAGATGTGATAATAACTGACCATCATGAACCGCATGATGAATTACCGAGAGCATATGCAATAGTTGATCATAAACAAAAAGACTGCAATTATCCCGAAAAGATATTGTGCGGTTCAGGAGTTGGTTACAAGTTAATCCAAGCAATTTTGGAAATTGATAGATTGGGATTAAAAGATGGATATGAAAAATGGTTCCTAGATATGATTGGTCTTGCAACATTATCTGATATGGTTCCTCTTGTCGGGGAAAACAGAATATTTGCGAGTTATGGACTTATGGTTATGCGTAAAAGTCCAAGAAAGGGTTTGGTGAGACTTTTAAATCATTTAAAAATTAAACAAAATACCATAACCGAAGATGATATTGGATTTATGATAACACCTAGAATAAATGCCGCATCTAGAATGGGTATACCAATGGATGCTTTTAAACTATTATCAACCGAAGATGAAAATGAAGCTTTTTTGTATGTTGAGCATTTAGATAAAATAAATACAGAAAGGAAAACTGTGGTCGCAGGTATGGTAAAAGAAGTAAAAAAAATAATTAAAGATAGATATGATAATAATCCAAAAGATGTAATTGTAATAGGAAATCCGGAATGGAAACCGTCATTACTTGGCTTGGTTGCAAATACATTGGCCGAAGAATATTCTCGACCTGCATTTTTATGGGGAAGAGATGGTGATGGAATAATAAAGGGATCATGTAGGTCGGGGGGATATTGTTCAGTAATAGATATTATGAATAATGTTTCAAAAGATGCATTCATACAATTTGGAGGACACTCTGCTTCTGGCGGTTTTGTTGTTTCAAACGATAAAATACATTTCTTGGATGATGAATTAAATAAATCATATGAAAAAATAAAAACGAAAAATGAAATTATTGATCCAACATTTATAGATATGGAAATAAAAATAGATGATATAGGATTTGAAATGTATAGAGATATAGAAAAGATGGCTCCGTATGGAATAGCAAACATCAGACCTGCATTTATAATAAAAAATATACCGATTAATGGTATTAAAGAATTTGGAAAAGATAAAAATCATTTAGAAATTTCATTTAAAAAAAGTAATGGCCAGATAATAAATGCAATTGGTTTTTTTATGAATGCTGAAAAATTCAAAAAAATAGATGAAAAGGCTGGTAGGAGACCAATTAAAATAGGCGATAATATAGATATAGTATTTAATATTGAAAAGTCCTTTTTTAGAGGCAGAGTTGAAATAAGATTAAGAATTTTGGATGTTATTTGATTAAAATCAAGCATTTGAGATAATACACAGATGAATATAATAACTATTTTTACAGACGGTTCTTCAAGAGGTAATCCAGGTCCTGGTGGCTGGGGTAGTATTGTGATTGATAAAGATAATGATAGTGTAACTGAATTAGGAGGCAGGGAAGATCATACAACAAACAATAGAATGGAATTAACTGCCGTGATAAACGGATTGTCTATTTTAGGTGCAGGATTACAAATACAAATAAATACTGATTCATCATATGTAATAAATGGAATTACAAAATGGGTAAATGGCTGGAGGCGAAATGGTTGGGTAACAAAGACAAAAGAAGATGTAATAAACAGAGATTTATGGGAAAGGCTAGTTGAAGTTAGTGATGGTAAAGATATAAAGTGGAATTATGTTGGTGGACATTCAGGAATAATAGGAAATGAAAGATGTGATGAGATAGCTACTGCATATGCCGATGATGTCACAATTAATTTATATAAAGGTAAATTATCTCAATATAATATTCAAAATATTTTAGATTTATCAAAATCAGTTGAAAAAACAGAAAAAAAGAGTCATTCAAAAGCTCAGGCGTATTCGTATATAAGTATGGTTAATGGTGTAATTGAAATTCATAAAACATGGTCAGAGTGTGAGGCAAGAGTAAAAGGCAAGAGTAATACAAAATACAGGAAATCAATTTCAAAGGAAAATGAAGAGCAGATAATATCTGAATTCAAAAAGTATAGTTAATTAACGGTATTGTGTGGTTTGAAATGAAATCTTAATAAAATTTTCATTTTATTTTTATTATTTTTTTATTTAGATTTCATTTTGTTTTGCTATGTTTGATGGATGGAGGTAACAAATAAAAATACAAAAATAAATATAATAATAACAGCATGTTTGATATTGATACTATTAATTAGATTTTATTTTGCTTATAAGAATGATAATTTAAATAATCTTGATAGGTTTATAGGTCAAAATGTTATTGTAAATGGCTATATAGTCGATGAACCTCTTACAAAAGATTTTAAAAAGACTTTTACAGTAAAGGTAAATACTATTTCTGATGAAAAGGTTGATATTAATATTAGAGTTGAGACTCCTAGGTATTATGATTTTAAATATTCAGAAAGGTTAATACTCACGGGTAAACTATCCATACCATTTAATTTTAAAAGTAATGGAGGTAGGACATTTGATTATGTTGATTTTTTGATGAAAGACGGTGTTTATTTCATAATGAAAAATCCTTCAATTGAAATTACAAATCATGATGATTTAAATATTTTAAATAAAATTACTTTTTATCTCTATGAAATTAAGCAAGATTTCCTATCAAATATTAAAAGGGTATTAGGTGAACCACATGCATCACTTGCTGGAGGTCTGGTGGTTGGTGAAAAGAATGCTTTGGGTAAGGATCTTATAGATGATTTTAGAAAGACTGGTCTTATACATATTGTTGTTTTGTCTGGATACAATATAACAATTATCGCAGATACAATAAGAAGATTGCTAATTAAATTACCAAGAAATATAGGAATATCTATTGGTGTATTTGGTATTGTTATGTTTGGAATTTTAGTTGGGGGTGGTGCAACGGTTGTGAGGTCTTGTATTATGGCAATTATTGCAAATTCAGCTAATTTATTTAGGAAAAATTATAATGTGGGCAGAGCATTATTTATAGCGGGAGTATTGATGCTAATAGTTAATCCACTTATATTATTTTATGATCCTTCATTTCAATTGTCTTTTTTGGCTACACTTGGACTATTATTTTTATCTTCACCTATCGAATCTCGATTGGGTTTTATAAGTGAAAAGTTTGGTATAAGAAGTCTTATTGCTTCAACATTTGCAACTCAAATATTTGTTTCTCCCTACATACTATATATGATGGGGCAATTATCTATAATAGGGGTAATTGTAAATATCGTAGTATTACCATTTATACCCATAACCATGCTTTTTGTTGTTATTACTGGAGCTATTGGTTTCATTTCTTATTTTGCATCAGAAATAACTGCGTTCATTTCTTACTTTTTATTATCCTATGAACTTTTTATTGTACAAAACTTTGCAAAATTACCTTTTGCATATATTGAAATACCTAAATTTTCATTTTGGATTGTCTTTGCTTTTTATGCCAATTATTTGATAGCGTTTTTGAAATTACCTTCTACGTTTTCCCAATTTAGATTTTCAAAAAAGTCTCCAACATAACTTTTTTTACCTGATGGTTGATAATCAGCAACAAATGAATGTTCCCACATATCAAGTGCGATTATGAGAGAGCAGTCCTGCAGTTGTCCCAAATGCTGTTCATCAATCCATGCATTTAAAAGTCTTTTTTCATTTCTATCATAGTACAACATTGCCCAGCCAATACCTCTTGTAAGGGCAAGAGATTTAAATTCAATAAGCCATGCATCGTAACTTCCAAAATCTTCAATAATCTGTCGCATTAAATCACCATCAGTGTTTATTGTCTTGTTGCTGCCTTCTAATATTTTAAAATACACCTCATGATTCCTTATTCCATTATATTCAAATCCAAAACGCCTCATTGTTTCGGCTATTGCATATGCGTTTTTGTCTGAGTCCGCCTTCATTTCACTTATTTTTTCCAATATTGTATTAGCATTTTTAACATAGCCTGAGTATAGCTTTAAATGCTCTTCAATAGTTTTGTTTGAAATGCCCTTCAATTTACCGATATTAAACTTTTTTTCTTCGAATTTTTTCATTTGTTTTAATTATTATATAGACATTTTAACATGAATATAAAATACAAAAAATTAATTATATCTGTTTGTGTGTTGTTGTTTGGTATCTTTTTCTATTATTTTTATTTTAATAAAACAAATACAGGATTATTTGATTTGCATCTTTTTAATTTAAAGAGGGGCAGGGCAGTTTTAATGAAAACAAATGATAATAAATATATTTTATTCGGAGCAGGGCAAAACACCGAGACGATTAAGCAAATAACAAAATACATGCCTTTTTATAAGAGGAAAATTGATTATTTATTTATACCAAGCGCAAATCAAAATCAAATAGGTGGAATGATAGATATCATTGATAGATATGAAATTGGGCAAATTTATATACCTGAATTTATTTCCACCAGTACAGTACTCAGTGTTTTGTTGGAGAGAATAAATAAAAATAAAATAAAATTAATTAAAATAAAAGAGGGAGATACGATAAGGATAAATGAAAAGACTTTTATAGATGTTTATTTCCCAAATAGTGTTTTTAAATATAATAAAAGTAGCTTACCAGAACTAGTTGCGGGTATTAGATATGGTGATACAAATATAATTTTGTTTGGAAATGTATCAAAGACAATACAAAAATATATTTTTCAAAACTTTTTGATTAATAATAATTTAAAACATTCAGTTATTGAATACTATAATTCAATGCCAGATACAAGAGTGTATAAGGAGATATTAAATTATCTTAAACCTCAATATATTTTTAATACAAAATCTGTAAATATTAATCTGATTTCAGATGGGGAGGGATGGTATGAATATTAATTGTAGATCAAACAAAAAACACCTAGAGGGTGTTTTAGATAATACCTGCCTTTTTTAGTGTGGCGTATGCTCCGCGCTTTTGAATTGTCTTTAGCGCTCTTGTAGATATTGTTAAATTAAATGATTTCTTTAATTCAGGTACATAAATCTTTTTCTTTTGAAGATTTGGATATTTACGTACCATACCTGTAGGGTTAAATTGAGTAGCACGAGTAGCGTTTGAATAGCCACCTGCCAACATTGAACCTCTTTTTGTTATTGCACATACTTTAGCCATAGTGTTAGTCATGCTATCATAAACAATATATTTGGCAAGTGCCTAATACATTTGATAGTATTTTATTAAACAAAATGGAGATAATTAATACAATATTTGGTGTCGCTATACTTATAATGTCTGTTGTAATACATGAATTAAGTCATGGTTATACTGCAGATCTTTTGGGCGATCCTACTCCAAGATTGCAGGGAAGACTAACATTAAACCCTTTAAAACATTTAGAATTATTCGGTTCTGTAATTATGCCAATACTTACTTCAATGACAGGTTTTACATTTGGTTGGGCAAAGCCAGTAGAATGGAATCCATATAATGTTAAAAACAAGAGATTGGGTGAATTTTTAATTTCTATTGCTGGACCTGTTTCAAATCTTATTATTGCAATAGTGTTTTCATTGATTATAAGGAATTTTGATAATGTACTATCGCAGTCATTTATCGGTATTTCATACTATGTGATAATTATAAATGTAACTCTAGCCATATTTAATATGATTCCAGTACCTCCTCTTGATGGGTCAAAAGTACTTTTTTCACTACTTCCTACAAAATACATTTTTATTAGAGAATACATCGAAAGGTATTCAATGATTGGAATATTTGTTGCCGTCTTTTTCCTCTGGAGATTTATAGAGCCAGTTATAGGACTTGTAATTAAAACCTTGACTGGAGTATAATATTCTACAGCATCACTTTAGCGCACGGGTCAACGTCACCCCCTTGTGTGGCTGAAAATTGCAATTGTGTGATGTTACGAACGTGTGTACCCGTTTGTACACACTAGTAGGGGAGGGCAGGTTAAGTTTGAGTCACCACAAACCTAACCCCGCCCTTTTTTTATTGCCTTTTTCTTAAAATGTGATAGAGTGATCCCACGTCCAAAAACGTATAGAGGTGAGTAACCGCTCGGTGAAAACAATCAACTCTAGACATCTTTGGGTAAATTATAAAGTTTTATTATTCAATTTAATCAATAATGCCAACAATAAATCAGTTAATAAGGAAAAATCGTTCACGTTTCGTCAGAAAGTCAAAGTCAGTAGCTCTAACTAAGAGTTTTAATGCTATTAAAAATATTCCTAACTTTTTTCCATCACCATTCAAAAGAGGTGTGTGTATAAAGGTAACAACAAAGACTCCAAAAAAGCCTAACTCAGCTATTCGTAAGATTGCGCGTGTTAGACTTTCAAATGGTATGGAAGTTACAGCATATATTCCTGGTGAAGGACATAATCTACAAGAACACTCAGTTGTATTGCTACGTGGAGGTCGTGTAAAGGACGTAGGTTTAAGATATACAGTTGTAAGAGGAGTTCTAGATGCAGCTGGAGTAGAAAAGAGAAGAAAGGGTCGAAGTCAATATGGAAACAAGAAGCCAAAGGCAGCAAAGGCATAATCTTAATTAATCTAATAAATAAACTAAAATGAGAAGAAGAATAAAGAATAAGTATCCATTAAAGCCAGAAAATGTATACGAAAGTATAAAGGTAGCTAAGCTTATAAACTATGTTATGGATTCAGGTAAAAAGTCTATAGCACGTAAGATTGTCTATGATTGCTTTAATGAAATAAAGGAAAAGACAAAGACAGAGCCTCTTGAAGTTTTTGAATTAGCTCTAAAAAACACTATGCCAGCAATGGAAGTACGCGCAAGAAGAGTTGGAGGATCAAACTATCAAGTTCCTCGTGAAGTTAGACCAGAAAGACAGCGTGCTCTATCAATGAAATGGATTGTGCTTGCTGCACGTTCAAAAAAGGGTAAACCAATGTCAGAAAGACTAGCAGAAGAAATAGTTTTGGCTTCAAAAAATGAAGGAGAAGCAGTTAAAAAGCGTGAAAATACACATAAGATGGCAGAAGCAAACAAGGCGTTTGCACACTTTGCGTGGTAATATTGTTATTAACTTATTTATTAATTCAATTTAATTTTTGTAATTTATGCAAAGAGATTATCCATTAGAAAAAGTTCGTAATTTCGGTATTATTGCCCATATTGACGCAGGTAAGACAACTACATCTGAACGTATTTTGTACTATACAGGTATGATTCATAAGATCGGTGAAGTGCATGATGGTGAGACAACAACAGACTGGATGGAACAGGAAAGGGAGCGCGGTATTACTATTACTGCGGCTGCTATTACATGTTTTTGGAATCCATCATATATGGGTAAGGAGGATGTATCAAAAAAGGTAAGATTTAATGTTATCGATACCCCAGGACACATTGACTTTACAGTAGAAGTTAAGCGTTCACTAAGAGTGCTTGACGGTGCTGTCGTTGTATTTGACGGTGTAGCAGGAGTAGAGCCACAATCTGAGACAAATTGGAGATATGCAGATGAAAGTAATGTTCCAAGACTATGTTTTATAAATAAAATGGACAGAATGGGTGCTTCATTTGAAAAGTCTTATGCATCTATACTTGAAAGACTAAATAAAAAGGCAGTAAGATTTCAAATACCTATAGGAACTGAAGGCGAGCATTGTGGAGTTGTAGATCTTCTAAAGATGAAGGCCTATTATTTTGAAGGTGAAAAGGGAATAAATATAATAGAAAAAGAAATTCCAGAAAATCTACTTGCAGATGCAAAGAAATATCATGCAGAATTGGTTGAAAAAGCAGTTGAACACAATGATGTTTTGATGCAACAGTATTTAGATGGAAAAGAAATTCCAGTTGAAACACTAAAGGCTGAAATAAGAAAGCTAGTTATTGAAAACAAAATGTTCCCAGTATTTACAGGTTCAGCCCTTAAAAATGTGGGAGTTCAGCTAGTACTAGACGCAGTTGTGGACTATCTTCCATCACCACTTGATCTAAAGGCCGTAAAAGGTATTGATCCAAATACAGGAGAAGAAATATTCAGAAGTCCATCAGACACTGAGCCATTTACAGCTTTGGCATTTAAATTACAAAATGACCCATTCGTAGGACAGCTAACATTCTTCCGTGTGTATTCAGGTACTATTGAAGCAGGAACATATATATACAATTCAACAACAGGTAAAAAGGAAAGATTGGGACGTATAGTACGTCTACAAGCAGACAAGCGCGAAGAAGTTAAAAAGGTTTTTGCTGGCGAAATCGCAGCTGCGGTAGGTCTAAAGGATGCATTAACATCTCATACTTTCTGCGATGAAAATAAGCCAATAGTTCTAGAAAAGATTAAATTCGTTGAACCAGTGGTATCTCTACGTATTGAACCAAAGACAAAAGCAGATCAGGAAAAGATGGGTATGGCACTTAAGAAGCTTGGAAATGAGGACCCAACATTCAAGGTTTCATCAAATAGTGAGACAGGCGAAACAATCATTTCAGGTATGGGTGAGCTACATCTAGATATCATGGTTGATCGTATGAAGAGAGAGTTTGGAGTTGAAGCAAATGTAGGTAAACCACAAGTAGCATACAGAGAAACAATATTGGGTACTGCTGAAGCAGAACACAAATACATCAAGCAATCAGGAGGTAAGGGTCAATACGGACACGTTAAGATCAATATCAAACCAATGGAAAAGCTTGCTCCAGATGTTAAGATTCCAAAAAATGTTAGTCGTTATGATGATTTCGAATTTATCGATTCAATTAAAGGAGGAGTTATTCCAAATGAATTCATTCCAGCTGTTGAAAAGGGAGTTCATGAAGCTATGGATCGTGGAATCGTAGCAGGATTCAAGATGGTAAACGTAAGTTGTGAGCTAACATTCGGTTCATACCATGATGTTGACTCATCAGAAATCGCTTATAAGATCGCAGGATCACAGGCATTCCAAGAGGCTGCAAAGCGCGCAAAGCCAGTTATACTAGAACCTATAATGAAGGTTGAAGTATTATTCCCAGATAAATACATGGGAGATATAACAGGAAGTATTTCATCAAAGAGAGGAACAATTGAGGAAATGACAGAAAGAGGACAAGCAAAAGTATTGCATGCAATGGTTCCACTTTCAGAAATGTTCGGATATACAACACAGCTACGTTCAATGACATCAGGTCAGGGAAGTGCAACAATGGAATTCGATCACTATGAAGTTGTTCCAAAAAATGTAGAGGCAGCAATAGTTGAAACAAGAAAATAAAACTGGGGATAATATTCCTAGTAGTTAAACAAGAAGAACTGATATAATAAAATATCGGTTCTTTTTGTATTATTTAACTTTATTATCAATTTTATAAAAAATGAAAAAATTTATTACCATTTGTTTCTCTTTAACTCTAGTACTAATTACTATATTCGGTTTAAATGGAAGGGATGTAAATGCGCAGAATAATTCAAAAAACTCAATTAGTGATGTAAAAGTGTCTCTTACTGAGAATGGCTATAAAAGAACTCTGAACTACTTAGGTAGTGATGAGTACGATAGGGATGAAATAAATATAGAAAAAGAGATTTTTGTAAACGCAAAATCAAAAACAAAATTCTCGCTTGCAGTGAATAAATCAAAGGGTTTTAGAGATACTTATGGTAAGGACAGACTATATTCAGAATGCGTTAGAGATTCTTCTCTAAGTTATGTATTTTTGTATAATGAGTCTGGTTTGAAAGCGTCAGCTCCAAGAGAGGTATCATATGCTCCAGATGAATGCTCACAACTAGATTCGACTATCTCTAATAAGCTTCTTTTTTCTCCTCGTATTGTACCTACTGCCGTTAAGGGAATTTTTAAAGCTCCTGATAATAATTCATCTCTACAGATAGAAACATCTACTGATTATGAATTAAGTATTGATGACCCAGAACTACTTGATAATAATAAAAAATATAGGACAGAAATTGAAAAAAACTTGTATGTGCAGAGATATAATATTGAGATAGTTTTGCACCCAACATATTTAGTGCAAGACGAAGAAAGTGCTGACCATGTTAATTTAAAGAGAAGCGATAAAGTATTTGATCAATGTTCTAAACTATCAATTAACGGTCAAAGTATGGGACCAAAAGAAGGTGTAAAAGGTGCTTGTTCCTTAATTATTAAATCTTACAGACAGTCACCATTATTAGACGGGGCTATATTAGTCGGGGTTGATATTTTAAGATTAATTAGTCAAGACATACCTGTAGAAATAAATGATGTATCTGCTAATTTAGTTAGTAAGTTAGACCTACCAATAATTACAAACACTAATGAAACAATTAATGACTATAGAGATTTAAGTGATTTATTGCAGAGTGGTAAATATGATCAAAAAGAAAAAACAAGGTTAGTTAATAAAATTATTGACAACTCTCAAGTTGCAGATATGAAGAATAATGTTCCTTCGTCTACTCCTTCGCCAGAATATAAAGGATTTTCTTTAGATGATATTAAGTTTGATAATACCAAAAAGCCTATAACTAAGATTCCAAAAGATAAGAATAAAGATGTTCCGAGGTCTCCTAAGTTACCGGTATTTCATTCAGAGGATGGTAATGATGTAAATAAAGGTATTATAGGTATTATTAAAGATAAGATTTTCAGTACAACACCTAATGAAAGTGCAAATGTTAGTACGGATAGTAGCTCAGGCTCATCAGGTTCAAATAGGGGATTCAAAAGATCTAGTGAAAATTCATCAACGAATGCGAATGGGCAGGTTACAGTAACAAACGCAGATTCAACCATAAGAATATCAAATGACGATACTACATCAGTAGGTGTTATATTTAAGTTTGTAATTCAGAACAATGATAATGTAAATTATTATATACCAATAGATCCTAATAATGGTATTGCGTACAGAACTAATCTAAATGCTTCTGTATTAAATTTAGATATGGTTTTATCAAATCCAACTAAAGTTGAAGGTGATACTGAAAAATATTTAATATTAAAACCAAATTCAACTAGAGGATTGTCATACTCAGGAAGATTAAAAGCTTTGTCAGATAATAAGCATTCAGCAACAATATTGGCTCAAAATATATATTCTGACCAAAATGGTGGTGGTAGAATACAAGTACCAATAAATAATTTAGTAACTAAAGAAGTAAATCTGACAAAAGAGCAGTTCGTGGAAACAGTTGCACAGGATAATACAAATTCATCTATAGGTAATAAGTTTCTAGAGGCGGCTAATAACTTTTTCGGTGCAAATAATGCTCCAAAGATAAAGACCATCACTCCATCAACGGTAGTTTCTGGTGATACAGTAACTATCTCAGGTACAAACTTTTCAAGTACAGATAATGATATTCAAATATCAACAAATACAGGAACAATATCAATAAACAAAGTGCCATCAACTGATGGAAAGACATTGGTATTTACAGCACCAAACTATAAGGGAGATTTCAAGGTGCATGTAATTAACTGGACAACAGGCAAATCAACAAAGGATTCAGAAAATCTAAGTATATTATCAAATGGTCGCGTGTCTACTCTTGAAAGTAATGTTGCGGTAAATAATTCAAGATCTAATTTTGCTAAGTCTGAATCAGTGAATACAACAGGCGCAAATTCTTCAAGTAATATTCCAACAATTACAAATATAAATCCTGCTAAAGTTTCAACTGGAGATTTGGTAACCATTTCAGGTACAAACTTCTCAAGTACAGATAATGATATTCAAATATCAACAAATACAGGAACAGTATCAATAAACAAAGTACCATCAACTGATGGAAAGACATTGATGTTTACAGCACCAAATTATCAAGGTGATTTTAAGGTTAGTGTTATTAATTGGTCAAATGGAAAGTCAACACAAATACCTGCTAATTTAAACATATCATTAAGTAGAAGTCAGAGATCAAAATTAGAGGGGAATTCAGCAGCTGATGATCAAGTTTCAAGATCAGCATTCTCAAGATCTGGTTTAACTTCAGGATTAAGTATTGTAAAGTCACCAAATCTTATAATCTCAAATGTAAGTACAGATATAGTACAAAATAATGAAATAGCAAATCAAAAAACAGCTAATTTTAGATATAACTTAACTCTTACAAATAACAATAATTCAGATCTATACCTATCTAAAAACACTAGTGCCGCAATACAATTAAATCTAGATGGAAGCCAAGGATTTACACCATTAAGTCTTAATGCATCATCACCATCTGTTTTAGGTGGAGATACTACACAGGACTTTGTTATCCCTACAGGTTCATCAAGATCATTTAGTTATAATGGAATACTATATTACACAGGCAATCTAAATGCAGATAATGTTACAAAATATGTATCAATTCAAAATATCTTTATAAGTACAAGCTCACCTTCAAGACTAATAAACGGAATAGCAAAAGATAATACATTAAGTTTGGGCAGAATATCAGTATCAGGACAAAATGGAACAACGACAAGTGCAATTACGGTGTCAACAACAATTCCACTTAACACACCATCTCTCTCAACATCAAAGACATTATATGAATCAGGTGAAAGGGTAGATATTAGAGCAACTTTACCTGAAAATACTGCAAAGGTTTATGTAAAGATAAATTGTCCTACAGGTATATCATTCACACTTCCTGGATTTGAGTGTAATAAGCTCGTTACACTACCAAATACATTTGTAGGAATAAAGCCATTCTTCATTAATAGATCAGCAAATGAACAAAAGGTTGTAATAAATATATTTGCAAATATAGCTGGTAGAGAGGGAACTATAGAAGGATTCCCATTGACTTTGGTAATAAATTCACAAAATTCAAAAGACGCTATTAAAAATCCAGCTGAAATACAAACTCCAGGTGAACCAGTTAAAAAGCCATCACTACTTGATATAATATTCGGTAAAAAGGATGAAGCTACACCAACAGTGTCACCTTATCCAACAGTATCACCTACACCTACAGTCTCAAATCCTTCATTAATTAAAAATTACATAACCATAACAAGTCCAAATGGTGGTGAAAAGATATATGTAGGGTCAACATACAATATCTCTTGGACTGGAAATATTACAAATAAAACAAGTGCTTTATTGGTAGCCGAAAATGGTACGAGATATGCGATATTTGTAGGTATGGATAGTAGAACAAGAAATGGCACATTCTACATGCCAGTTTCTATCCCTCTAGGTAGATATAGAGTTGCTATGCAAGAAGAAATTACAAATGCATCAGATTTTAGTGATGGATATTTTGAAATAGTAGAACGACCATCATATCCAGGTACTCCAACACCAAGTTCATCATACTCACCAAGCTATTCAAATTCAGCTACATATTCATCAAGTCCAAGCTATACTTCAACAGCAACATATAGCTCATCACCAAGTTATACAAGTACAGCTACATACTCTTCATCTCCATCATATACATCAAGTGCTACGTACTCATCAAGTCCAAGCTATACTTCAACAGCTACATACACATCATCTCCATCAAATACATCAACAAGTGTAAGTTCACCAAGTTCAGTATATACATCAACCGCCACATACACAGCTTCACCAAGCAGTAGTAATACTGTTTCAGCAACAGCTACATATACTTCAACACCTTCATCAACATACACTTCATCACCAAGTAGCACATCAAGTTCAAATACATCAGGTACATATAATGCAACTCCATCATCTTCATCAAAAGCAGAGAGAAATGGGGGAGCTAGTTATACAGCCTCAATACTCGAAGCTATAGCAGGATGGCTTAGAACAATATAATATTTGACTTATAAACATGCTTTTGATAGTATGTCTGTAAGTTCGAAAAAATAAATACAAAATAGCGATTGGAAGCAAATAATGTTCAAATGAACATTAAAGCTAACCAATCCCTATTTTGTTAAAAAAATCATTAGAACTGAGCAAAAATGGCAAAGAAATCAACAATAGCAAGATCAAGCAAGGCACCAAAGTTTAAGTCGAGAGTTGTTCGACGCTGTTTCCGTTGCGGAAGGAAAAATGGATATATGAGAGACTTTGACCTTTGCCGTATTTGTTTCAGAGAGTTCGCTAATGAAGGAGTAATCCCAGGAATTAAAAAATCATCATGGTAACAGACCCTATAGCAGATTTCATAACAAGAATTAAGAATGCAAGTGATGCTCGCAAGGATATTGTTTCTATTCCTTATTCATCACTAAAGGAAAATATAGCCCACGCTCTTATAAAGGGTGGATATGTAAATTCAGTAGTTGTAAATGGCAAGCAGATTTCAAAGACATTGGAGATTTCTATTAATTATATAAACAAAGCTCCAAGAATAAACGGTGTACAAAGAATATCAAAGCCTTCAAGAAGAATATATCAAGGATCAAAGGATATAAGAATGTTTAAGAGTGGATTCGGTAATACAGTATTATCTACCCCAGCAGGAATACTTCTTGATGTTGATGCAAAAAAAGCAAAGGTCGGAGGAGAGGTATTATTTAAAATCTGGTAAAACATATGTCAAGAATAGCAAAAAAACCAATCGCAATTCCCGAAAAGACAGAGGCTACATATGCTTCAGGAGTGCTTACTATTAAAGGACCATTGGGTGAATTAAAAAAGTCTTTGAGACCAGAAGTTAATATAAAGATTGAAAATAACGAGATAACTCTTACTCCAACAAGAAATTCCCTAGACATCTTAGCTCTTTGGGGTACATATGCATCTCATATAAGAAATATGTTAGAGGGAGTTAATAAACTATACGAAAAAAAGCTAATAGTTGAAGGTATTGGATTTAAGGCTGATGTAAAAGGAAAGGAAATACATATGGCACTTGGATTTTCACATCCTGTTGTAAGGGAAATACCTGAGGGGCTAAAGGTTGTCTCAGAAAAAAACATCATAACTGTTACAGGTATGGATATCGAAAAGGTAGGACAATTTGTATCACAGATAAGATCACTCAAAAAGCCAGAACCATACAAGGGTAAGGGTATAAGATATAGTGATGAAGTAATAAGAAGAAAGCAAGGTAAGAAATCAGTATAGTCTTAAATAAATATATGAATACAAGTAAACAAAAACAATTAAAAATAGCTAGAAGACATAATAGAATACGCTCAACACTAAGCGGTACTAGTGAGCGTCCTCGTCTTTCTGTATTTAAATCTCATAAATACATTTCAGCTCAAATAATTGATGATACAAAGGGTCATACTTTGGCAATGTTCTCATCTCAAAATGCAAAGTCAAAGTCACCAGCCGAAAAGGCAAAGGAAGTTGGTATAGAGATTGCTAAGTTGGCAAAATCACTTAAGATTGATAAGGTAGTATTTGATCGTGGTGGTTACCTATATACAGGAAAGATTCAGGCTGTGGCTGATGGGGCACGCGAAGGAGGACTAAATTTTTAATATAAAATCATGGAAACAGAAACAAAAATACAAGATAATACAGGAATAACAGTTGAGGCAGTAGCCCCAGTTGTGTCTGCTACACCTGATACTCAAAAATCTTTTTCAAGAGATTCAAGACCACCTCGTGGAGGATCAAGAAGACCACAAAGACCAGGTCAAGAAAGAGTAAAGCCTGAATTCGATACAAAGATAATTGCTATTCGTCGTGTTACTCGTGTTGCTTCTGGAGGAAGAAGATTTACATTTTCAGTTGCAGTTGTTTCAGGAGATAAAAAAGGTAAGGTAGGTGTAGGTCTTGGAAAGGCAGGAGATACATCACTTGCTATAGATAAAGCAACAAGAAATGCAAAGAAAAATATGATTAAGGTGACACTTTCACCTGCTATGACAATACCTCATATGATTGAAGCAAAGTACGGAAGTGCAAGAGTAATGATTATGCCTGCTCGTGGACGCGGAGTTGTTGCTGGTAGTGCAGCTCGAAATGTTATCGAACTTGCGGGTATTAAAGACGTTTGTGCAAAGCTTTTGTCAGGAAGTAAAAACAAGCTAAACATCGCAAGAGTTACTGTAAAAGCATTAGGAAAGCTCTCAAAATACCAGAGAACATTAAAATCATAATTTAAATACCATGCAATTACATAATTTAATTCCAAAAACTAAAAATAAAAAGACAATGCTTGTTGGTCGTGGAGGTAAGAGAGGAAAGACATCAGGAAGAGGAGGAAAGGGACAAACAGCACGTGCAGGTAATAAGAAGCGTCCAGAACTAAGAGACTTTATTAAGAGAATTCCAAAGCTACGCGGTCGTGGAGTTAATTCAAATAAAAGTCCAAATGAAAAGCCACTTATAATCAATCTAGGTGACTTGGAAGCAGTATTTGAAAGTGGTTCAATAATTTCTCCAAAAACACTTATAGAAAGAAATACAATATCAACCAAAGATGGTAAAATACCAAGAGTAAAGATATTAGGACAGGGAGATTTAACTAAAAAGTTTACAATTGAAAATTGTATAATATCAAAGCAGGCAAAGGATAAGGTAGAAAAGGCAGGAGGTACAGTAAAAGCTTAGGGAATAAAAGTTGAATCCTAAGCATTATAGTAAATTAATTAAATAAATATGAAAAACTTTTTCGAAAAAATAACTATAGCACTTAAGGATGAAACTCTTCGTAAGAGAATACTATTTACAATAGGAGCCCTTATTGTATTTAGATTGCTCGCTACTATTCCAATTCCAGGTATAGATTCAGTTAGTTTAAGTAGATTACTTGCGGGAAACCAATTCCTAGGACTTCTTGATATATTTTCAGGAGGAGGAATTTCAAAGCTATCAATTGTGATGCTAGGAGTAGGACCATATATTACTGGTTCAATCATTATGCAGCTTTTGACTATGATGATTCCAAAGATGAAAGCTATGGTGCAAGATGAAGGTGATTTGGGAAGACAAAAACTTTCACAATACTCAAGACTTATAGCAGTTCCACTAGCTATATTTCAAGCTTTTGCATTTATAAAGCTATTCCAAAGTCAAAATGTTATTCCTGAAATGGCGGGAATGGTGCTTCTTGTAAACGTATTAGTTATAGCAGCTGGATCATTGCTACTTATGTGGATAGGAGAGCTTGTATCAGAGTTCGGAATTGGTAATGGAGTATCCTTAATAATATTTGCAGGTATAGTAGCTGTAATACCACAGAGAATAACTCAAATATTTGCTAGTTTCGATGCTGCTCAAATACCGCTGTACATACTTTCATTAGTTATTTCATTGGTGGTTATAATATCAGTTGTTGTTATAACTGAAGCCGAAAGATCAGTTCCGGTTACATATGCAAAACAAGTTAGAGGAAATAAAGTATACGGTGGTGTTTCAACTTATCTACCACTTAGACTTAATCAAGCAGGTGTTATACCAATAATCTTTGCATTATCAATACTTCTTTTCCCTCAAATTATTTCAAATTATTTTATAAAGTCTACAAACAATACAATTGCAGATATCGCTAGTTCAGTTTCATCATTCCTCGCAAATCAAACTGCTCATGCAATAATGTATTTCCTACTAGTATTTATTTTCACTTATTTCTACACAGCATTAACATTTGATCCAAAGCAAATATCAGAAAATCTACAAAAAGGTGGTGCATTTATTCCAGGAGTTCGCCCAGGTGAAGCTACACAAGAATATTTAGGTAAAATAGTAACTCGTATAACTCTAGTCGGCGCCCTATTCCTAGGTTTTATAGCGGTATTACCTCTAATTATCCAAGGATTTACTGGTAATCAAAGTCTTGCTATTGGAGGTACCGCATTACTTATCGTTGTTTCAGTTGTTCTAGACCTACTTAAAAAGATTGATGCACAGGTTTCAATGAGAGAATACTAATTTTCTTTAAATTAAGATATAATGGGTGCATAAATAATTTATGACTCAAAAATCTTTTATATTTATCGGTAGATCAGGATGCGGAAAGGGTACACAAACCAAATTACTTTCTGATTATTTAAAAAAAATAGACACAAAAAAGGTCTTATATATTCAGACTGGAAATGAAATACGCGAATTCATCAAAGGCTCTTCAGAAACCCAAAAAATGTCTAAGGAAATATATGATAAAGGAGGACTGCAACCAGAATTTATAGCGGTATATATGTGGATTAAGGTTTTAGTTGAAAACTACACGGTTAATGAACATATTATATTTGATGGTACACCAAGGAGACTACATGAAGCGGGTGTTTTGAATTCTATTTTTCCATTTTATGGAGGTCAAAAACCTTATATTGTTTTTATAAATGTAAGTAAACAAGAAAGTATTAAAAGACTAATAGCTCGCGGAAGATTTGATGATAATATGCAAGATATTGAGGAAAGACTTTCATGGTTTGAGACTGAAGTAGAGCCCGCAATAGACTATTATAGAAATAATCAAAATTATATTTTTCTAGATATTGATGGCATGAGATCAGTTGACGAAATACATAAGGATATTGTAAGTCGAATAGATTTAGGTTAAATTAATAAAATGATTACAATCAAGAAAAAAGAGGATATACAGATAATGAGAGAGGGTGGTAAGAGACATGCTGAAATCCTCGAGCACTTAAAGGGTATGATAAGACCTGGTATGAATGCTCGTGCACTTGATGAAGAAGCACATAGACTAATACTTGAAAATGGTGATACTCCTGCTTTTTTAAATTATCAACCATCTGGAGCAAATAGGCCATTTCCAGCAAGTCTTTGCGTTTCAATAAATGATGAAATTGTACATGGAATACCAAATGAAGTAGAAAAAGTACTTAAAGAGGGCGATATAGTAAGTATAGATTTGGGTCTCATACATAAAGGACTAATCACAGACTCTGCAATAACTGTTGTGGTAGGTAATGCAAAAAAGGAAGTTGTACAATTAGTCGAAGCAACACAAAAGGCGCTAATGGCGGGTATTAAAGCCGCAAAGGGAGGCAATAGAGTTGGTGATATCGGTGTGGCAATTGAAAGAATAGCAATTGCACATGGATATGGAGTGGTAGAGGAATTAGCTGGTCATGGAGTAGGCTATCATGTTCATGAAGATCCATTTATACCAAATTTCGGTGAAGCAGGAAAAGGTGAAGTATTAAGACCTGGCATGGTTATAGCAATCGAACCAATGTTCAATCTTGGCAGTAGACATGTAAAACTCGATAGCGATGGTTATACATATAAAACAAAAGACGGTAAGCCTAGTGCACATTTTGAACATACAATACTCATAACAAAAGGCGATGCGGAGATTTTAACAAAAATATAATATGAAGGATAAAAATATACAAAAAGAAAAAACATTGGTAATAATTAAGCCTGATGGAATTCAAAGAAATTTGGTAGGTGAAATTATTTCAAGATTTGAGAAATTAGGATTAAAGTTTATTGCAATCAAAATGTTAAAACCAAGTGCTGAGCATGTTGAAAAGCATTATACTCTAGATCCGGAATGGTTAAGAAAAGTGGGAGAAAAGTCTATAAAAGGTGCTATAGATAAAGGACACATACCTTTATCAGAAAATCCAATTGAGGTTGGCAATATGGTATTAAATACATTAAAAAAATATTTAATAAGCGGTCCGGTGATAGCAATGGTGCTTGAAGGATCTCATGCTGTGGGAATTGTTAGGAAAATGGTTGGAAGTACAGAACCACTTTCATCAGATGTTGGAACAATAAGAGGGGATTATGTTATTGATTCATATCAATTATCAAATCTAAGTGGAAGATCAATAAGAAATCTAATACACGCATCAGGTAGTGTAGATGAAGCAAATAATGAGATCAGGCATTGGTTTTCTGAAAATGAGATTATTGATTATAGGCATATAAATGAACAGATTTTATATGATATTAACCTAGACGGAACTCCAGAATAGTTTCTTGATAGTGTTTTTTGTGTATAAACCATTGAAATAAAAACTAGTAGTAATATAATTATATTAGGTTACAGAAGTATTAACTCTATAACTTTTAATTTGGGAGATCAACGAGTCCTCGTGATTCATATTATGTCGCACTTTGGTGCTGACATTGAGATCACCCACCTAGTGAATACTAGGCTTGATACTTTTGTAGCCTATCGAGGATATCTGCCGGAATACATTCCTGCAGGTATTTTTGTATACTACTCAATCACTCTAGGATATAATATAGCAAATGAATAATAATAAATTGGCAGTTATAACACTTTTATCCCTTGGAGTTTTGTATACGATACATGCATTTGGAATTTCAAATCATTTATATTTAAGTATTTGGTATTACGATATAATTGCCCATTTTGTCGGGGGAATATGTTTGGCGCTCTCATCTCTATATGTTTTAAAATCTACAAAACGCATAATATTAATCACTTTTATTTTAGGAATTATTTGGGAATTATATGAAGTGTATTTTGATTTAACCGGTCATCCATTTGGATCTTTTGAATATAATATTGATACAATAAAGGATTTAATAATTGATACATTGGGTGCATGTACGGTTTGGTATATAGCAAAAAATAAAAAATAATATGAGTATAAATCTTACATTTTGTAGTGGAGTGGGAAGTGTTACGGGAGCGAATTTTCTTTTAGAATTATCAAAAATTGAAAATCAAAACCCCACTAAAATTCTTATTGATTGCGGTTTAATACAAGGTGAAAAGGTTGCGCAATTGGAAAACAGAGATGATTTTGGGTATCAAGCAAAAGACATTGATATTTTATTTGTGACACATGCACATTTGGATCATGTGGGAAGAATACCAAAATTAGTTAAAGAGGGATTTGAGGGAATTATATATTCAACTCCAGAAACAATGGCTTTGGCCGAACTTATATTAACTGATGCGGTAGGGCTTTTGCATAGAGAGGCTGTCAATGAAGGTATTATGCCACTTTATGAGGAAAAGGATATGAAAAAAGCTTTTACATTATGGAAGACTATTCCATATCACACCGATACCCAGATTAATTTAAAGGATAACTCCGTATTAAATGTATATTTAAAAGATGCAGGGCATATACTTGGTTCATCTATTTTTAATTTTACTTATGATAATAAAAAGCTGACTTTTACGGGAGATCTGGGTAATAGTCCAACACCATTATTACGCGACACCGAAAGTATAGAAGGTTCAGAATATGTAATCATGGAGAGTGTATACGGAGATAGAAATCATGAACCAAAAGAAATGAGAGAGGAAAAGTTAAAGGAAATAATTAAATATACAATTGATAAAGGAGGAACTCTCGTCATTCCCGCTTTTTCGCTCGAAAGGACACAAGTAATACTTTATGAAATAAATAAATTAGTAGAAGAAAAGCAAATACCAAAAGTTCCAGTATTTATGGACTCACCGCTTGCAAGCAAGGTTACAGATATATATAAAAATAGTATTGAATTATTTAATGAAAATGTACAAAAGGAAATCAAAAACGGTGATGATATATTTGATTTCCCGGGACTTCAATTTACCGAAAGTAGTCAGGATTCAAAAACCATTGATCACACTAAACCACCAAAGATAATTATCGCAGGTTCTGGAATGTCTGTGGGAGGAAGAGTGATACATCATGAAGAAGTTTATTTGTCTGATCCCAAAAATACTATTTTGCTTGTTGGTTATCAAACATTGGGTTCAATAGGTCGTCATTTGTTAGACGGAGAAAAAGAGATTTCTATACACGGTCAAAAAATAAAAGTTAGAGCAAAAATAGAATCAATACTCGGATATTCTTCACATAAAGACTCAGATCATTTACTAGAATTCATCTCAAGTACACAATCAACAGCAAAAAAGGTATTTGTGGTAATGGGTGAGCCAAAATCCTCACTATTTTTAGCACAAAAGATTAGAGATAATCTAGGTATTGATGCAATGTATCCAGAAAGATTAGTTAAATATAAAATAGATTAGTATAAACAAAAAAGACCCCGAAGGGTCCTTTTTGTTACATTACCTTTTTGACTATTGCTTCAAAAGATTTTGGACTTTCACTTGCTAGTGTTGAAAGGATCTTTCTGTCTATTGCTACATTTGCCTTCTTAAGATTTCCTATAAACTTACTGTATGAATATGGAGTAGGTAAACTTCTAAGTGCTGCGTTTATTCTTACATTCCATAGTCTTCTGAAATCTCCCTTCTTGTCCTTTCTATGTGCAAATGCATAAGCTCCTGCATGTGAAATAGCTTCATAAGCATTTCGCTCATTTGTACTTCTTCTAAATCTATAGCCTTTTACTTGGCTTAGTATCTTTCTTCTTGTTTTTAAGGCATTAACACCCTTTTTAACTCTTGTCATGGTATTTAATTAAATTTATGCGTTTATTAAAAATCTACTCTTTTCCTTTGCTGTCATATGGAAGGGAACTGAGCGCTTCTTTGCTAATTGAGCACGACGACTCTCCTTTGAGTTGAAATGATTTTGACCTGCTGAACGAGCAAGAATCTTGCCGTTTCTTGTTATCTTTAATCTCTTTAGAAATGATTTATTTGTTTTCATCTTTTTATTGTTATTTCTTCTCGATTGTTGCTGACAAACCCTTTAATCCTTTTGTGATAGGGCTAGCTATTTTGTATTCAGCTGTGATTAATTTGAAGAGGCGATCCATTCTCTCTTTATGGAAGTTAATATCCATAAATTTTGATCTACCGCTTAAGTATAGATCAATCTTTACTCTATGACCCTCATTTAGCCACTCTGATGCCTTTTTGGCTTTTAGCTCTAAATCATGGTCTCCTGTACCTATTTTGACCTGAATATTCTTCAAATCTGATGTTACAGTACGAGATTTTGCCACCTTTTGCTTCTTCTTTTCGTCATATTGAAATTTACCATAATCCATGATTTTTGCAACTGGTGGTACGGCATTTGGTGATATTTCAATTAAATCGAGATTTCTAAGTTGTGCCTGCTTTAAAGCTTCGGCAAGAGTAATAACACCGAGATTTTCCCCGGCATCTGTTATAACTCTTAGTTCAGGAGCTTTTATGAAATTGTTTATTCTTACTTTTATATTACTCAAAGGCTTTATTTACTTGTTATTTATAGCATTATTTTTAACAAAGGGCAAGGGCTAATTGTATTATAAGAAGTCTCTAACAAGTCTAATGAAAAATCCGGTGAACTTTTCGATCCAGTATCTATTTTTCCATTTTTCAAATGTTATTTCTTCTGTTTTGTGTAAGTCATCTATAAAATGATTTAATAATTCATCACAAAAATCTTTGTTTGAAGTTATTAAATTACCCTCAAAATTATGCAAAAGACTTATAGTATCCATATTTAATGTTCCAACACTGGACCATTTTCCATCTATTATAATTGTTTTGCTATGCACCATTTCACCTTTATATAAATATATTTTTACTCCTGCTCTCAGCAATTTATTGAAAAATGTTCTTGCGCATAGATCTACAACAGGGTGATCTGTACTTTCTGGAATGATAAGTTTAATCCTCACTCCTTCTTTTGCTTTTTTCCTTAATAATTTATATAGATTTCTTGTGGGTACAAAATACGGCGTTGTTATATACACGTATTCATTTGCGCTTTTAATTGCGCTCATTACCTCATTATATAAATGTCTTTTGCCAGGTATTGGACTATTTGTTATGTATTTGAATTCTCTATTTTTCTTGAAATTTGATTCAGAGTATTCGCTTGGGATTTTCTTTTTTTGTGCTCTATGCCACATGCGCTCAAATGCATATTGCATTTCCTTAACTATTTCTCCTTCGATTTTAACTACGGTATCTCTCCAATATCTCATTTCGTCAGATACGCATATGCTACCTGTAAATCCTAGCTTACCATCTATTAAAAGAGTTCTTCTGTGATTTCTTAAATACCAACTTTTATAATTATGCACTTCATAAAAGCTAGGGAATAGAGTTTTAAAAAATATTAAATGTATTCCTTTTTCTTTTAATTCCTCAACACTAGATGATCCAAAAAAACTAAAACTACCAACCGCATCCCATAAAAATCTCACCTTAACACCTTGTTTTGCCTTTTTGCTACATATATCTATAAATTTTTCACCTATATCATTACGCATAAATAAAAACTGCTCCATATCGATACTCTCCTTTGCTTCTTTGCACGCATTTAACATTGCTTCCCAGCCGTCTTCACTTTTTGTAAACAATTTCCATTTAGTATTTTCTATGTTTTCTTCTAATATTTTTATCATAGTGTCTTAGATGACAATTTTACCACTTTTTGATACAATTCCATAGTAAAATAACAATAATATGGCAAAAAAAGAAGAGGCTCCAAATATTGAACCAAGAGATCCAGCAAAGGGTATTGTTTCTAGAAATATAAGTACCGAAATGCGCGAGTCATTTATTGACTATGCCATGTCAGTTATTACTGATCGTGCTTTGCCTGATGTGAGAGATGGATTGAAGCCAGTTCACAGGAGAATACTCTATGCTATGCATGAAAAAGGTCTTACTGCATCCGCAAAGTTCCGTAAGTCAGCTGTGGTGGTCGGAGATGTGCTTGGAAATTATCACCCACACGGTGATGTTGCTGTGTATGACTCTATGGTTGGTATGGCACAGGACTTTAAAATGCGTTATCAACTTATACAAGGACAAGGAAACTTCGGAAATGTGGACGGTGACCCTGCAGCTGCTATGCGTTATACCGAAGCAAAGATGTCTAGATTTTCTTCTGAGCTACTCAAGGATATTGAAAAGGAAACAGTGGACTTTCAACCAAACTATGACGGTACAAGGAAAGAGCCAAGAGTGCTTCCAACTGCTGTTCCAAACCTACTCTTAAACGGTACTTTAGGTATTGCTGTGGGTATGGCAACAAATATTGCACCTCATAACTTGGGCGAAATAATCGACGCTACAGTTCATCTTGTTGATAACAAAGATGCAACACATGAAGATTTATTTAAATATATTAAAGGTCCAGATTTCCCAACAGGAGGAATAATGTACGGTGAGAAAGACATTCAACATGCGTATTCAACTGGACGTGGAGGTATAGTTGTGCGCGGTGAGGCAGAAATAGTTGAAGACAAAAAGGGACAATTCCAAATAGTTATTACTTCAATTCCATATCGTGTAAATAAATCAGATCTTATAGTAAAGATTGCTGATCTTGTGCGTGATAAAGCAATTGAAGGTATAAAGGGATTGAGAGATGAATCAGATAAAGATATGCGTATTGTTATTGATTTAAAAAACGGCGCATATCCTGAAAAAGTTTTAAACTTTATATATAAACATACACAATTGGAAGAAACATTCCACGTTAACTCTGTTGCGCTTGTAAACGGTGTTCCACAAACATTATCTCTAAAGTCATTTTTGGAAGAATTCGTAACACATAGAGTAGATGTTATACGCAGAAGGACACAATATGATTTAAATAAAGCATTAGATAGAGAGCATATTTTGCTTGGATTAAAAAAGGCACTTGATCATATCGATGAAATAATCACTTTGATACGTGGTTCAAAAGATGCTATTGAGGCTCATGCAAATTTAATTAAAAAGTTTAAATTTTCAGATAAACAGGCAACTGCGATTCTTGAAATGAGACTTCAAAAGCTTGCAGGACTAGAAAGGAAAAAGGTTCTGGATGAATTAAAAGAAGTTCAAGCTCTTATTGAAGAATTAAAGGGAATATTAGGAAGTGAAAAAAAGGTTAGACAAATCATAAAGGATGAATTAACCGAAATAAAATCAAAGTACGGTGATGAGAGACGTACAAAGTTAATCAAACATGGATTGAAAGATTTTAATCCTGAAGATTTAATACCTGATGAGGAAAGTGTACTTGTACTAACAAAGGGAGGATATATTAAGCGTACAAATCCAGATGAATATCGCCAGCAAAAGCGTGGTGGTGTGGGTGTTGTAGACCTTGATACAAAAGAGGAAGATTTTATAACACATTTAGTATATGCAAATGCACATAATGATTTACTATTTTTCACTGATATGGGTAAGGCATATCAAATAAAAATGTATGATTTGCCAGAAGGAAAGAGGGCAACAAGGGGAAAGTCTATTATGAATTTCCTATCTCTTGCAGAAAATGAAAAGATAACATCTATATTACCAATGCCAAAAAATAAAAAAGAGGCAGATGGACTATCACTTATGATGGTTACTAGAGACGGTACAGGCAAAAAGACTTCAGCTCAAAACTTCCATGATGTTAGACGTTCTGGTCTTATAGCAATCACACTAGATGAAAAAGATGAGTTAATATCAGCATCATTTGTTTCAAAGGGAGATAATATTGTTATTGCAACTCGTGATGGTCAATCAATAAGATTTGATGAAGATGATGTAAGAGAAATGGGTCGAAATGCAGCTGGAGTTAGAGTTATCAAATTAGCAAAAGACGATGCCGTGATAAGTGCGGACATAGTATCAAAAGATGCCAAAAATCCAACATTATTTGTTATGGGTTCAAATGGTTATGGAAAAAAGACAAAACTCGATGAATATAAGGTGCAAAATCGCGGAGGTTCAGGAATACTCACAATGAATGTTACAGATAAGACAGGGCCACTTATATCTGCAAAAGTTGTAACCGAAGATATTCAGGAAATGGTTGCAATGTCTAAAAAGAGTCAGGTAATAAGAGTTAATCTAAATGAAATTCCAACTCTAGGAAGGAGTACACAGGGAGTAAGAGTTATGAAATTACGCGAGGGAGATTCACTAGCAAGTCTTATCTGTCTATAATTATCTATTCACATACAGATTGCATGGTATAATATTTCCATGTTCTCTGATCCATCAAAAAATATTGCACAATTAGGAATTGATTATGGTATGAAGGTCGTTGATCTTGGTGCTGGAAGTGGATTTTATACTATCGAAGCAGCAAAACTTGTCGGTCCAAAAGGTATGGTCTATGCAGTAGATGTTCAACAAGATTTATTGAGTAAAATAAAAAACAGTGCCGGACTTATAGGTTTACATAATATTGAAATTGTTTGGGGTAATATCGAAAAGATAGGAGGCACAAAACTCAGAGAAGGTATCGCGGATAGAATTATAATGTCCAATACACTCTTTCAAATAGAGAGTTCCGAATACGATAATCTCGCTTTAGAAGTCAAAAGAATTTTAAAAAATAATGGCAAATTACTTGTGGTTGATTGGGAATCTGGTTCACCTTTATCACCAAAAAAGATAGTACCAAAAATGTTAGCCCAAGGTATATTTGAAAAGGTGGGTTTAAAATTTGAAAAGACTTTTGAAGCTGGAGATCATCATTATGGAATTATTTTTAATAAAATATAAAAATGAGTAAATTTCAAGCGATTTTAATAGGTATATTTATAGTATGTATTATAGGTGGAGTGATTGCATTTGCTACATATAAGGGCGGAACAAGTCAAAACACATTGCCACAAATATCAGTTTGGGGAACTTTCCCTAAGGATACTTTTTTTACTTTTATAAATAAAATCAACAATAGTCGAAATGAGCCAATTCAAATAGACTATACATACATATCACCTAATACTTTTGATAAGGTCTTTATTGAATCACTTGCAAGAGGACAAGGTCCAGATGCAATACTTATACCACAGGAATTACTATATAAGCATGAAGACAAAATAATACCTATACCGTATACAACTTTTTCAGAAAGAGATTTCAAATCAACTTTCATACAACAAAGTGAACTCTATCTACACCCAACAAAGGGAATACTAGCATTGCCTTTTATAATCGATCCACTTGTCATGTATTGGAATAAAGACATGTTTACAAATGCACTTATTGCGGTTTTCCCTAAATACTGGGATGAATTTGAAGCAATAGGTCAAAAAATAAATCAAAAAGATGTTAATTCAAATATAAGAAAAAGTACTTTAGCAATGGGCGAATTTAGTAATATTGTAAATGCAAGGGAAATACTTGCGACACTTTTCCTACAAGCAGGAAATCCAATAACAATTAGAGATAATGAAGATAAAGTTGTAAGTGCATTGGGTGGAGTAAATAATAATTCATCAGTTACCGCACTTGAATTTTTCACTAGATTTTCTGATCCAAGAAATGCAAATTATTCTTGGAATAGATCATTACCAAATTCAAAGAGTTCATTTTTATCAGGTAATTTGGCAACTTATATAGGTTTTGCTTCAGAAATAAATGATATAAGACAAAAAAATCCCAATTTAGGATTTGATATTTCCGCTATTCCACAAGCAAGAAATGCAAAAACAAAGATAGGATATGGTTCAATGTATGGTTTTTCAATTGTACGAAGCTCAACAAATCCAGGCGGTGCGTATTCAGTATTGAGTCAATTATTGTCTTCAGGCTCACTTACAGAATTAACAAAGGTGTCTTATCTACCACCAGTGAGGCGAGATATGATAGCGCAAGGTACAACAGATCCATATTTAACTATATTTTATAATTCTGCTTTGATATCTAGAGGATGGCTTGATTCAAATACTGCAAGCTCTAATTTAATATTTAAATCAATGGTAGAATCAGTAACAAGTGGAAGAAAGAATTTAAGTGAAGCAGTAAACGATGCTTCGGAAGAATACAATACATCACTTTCAAATATATAAAATGAAAAATTTTAAAAATATATTATTATACGGAACAATTATACTATCATTCATTGCAATTTTGGCGCCAACAATAACACATGCAGCATTAGATTATAGCGGATGGGTACAATGTGACGGGGTATTAGATCTAAAAAATGAACCAGGAAGGAATAGAGTATGCGATTTCACTGCACTTATGCATACAGTTAACTATTTAATAACATGGTTATTTAGAATATCAATACCGATATTTGTAGGAATGCTTGCTTATGCAGGAATACTATATATGAAAAGTCCAAGTTCAGGAGATAGAAGTAAGGCAAATGCAATGTTGTGGGCAGGAGTTAAGGGGTTTATAATAATGTTATGTGCATGGGTTTTGGTTACAACAATTGTTGAATGGGTGATAGATCCAAGTCTAAAAGGTGTGGCAGGATCATTATTAGAACAAAATAAATAAAATGAAAAAGTTACTACTGTTTACTATAATAATGCTTGCGTTTGTATATAACGGTAATAGTGTTTTTGCTGCTATTGAGGGTAGTGGAGCACCTGATCCAACTAAATCAATATCAGGTTCAGGTGGTCCACCACCAGCCCCTGCAAAGATCTACACACCACTTCAAAATCCATTAAAAGCAAAAAGTGTTGAGGGTGTAATATTTTTGGCTGTAGATATAGCTATTTATATCGGTACAGCATTTGCAATACTTGCTATAATATACGCAGGATTTAAAATGATAATGGCACAAGGAAATAGTGATGCAATAAAGGAAGCGAGAGAATGGTTGCTATATATCGCTATCGGTCTTGCAATATTATTAAGTTCAAGATTAATAGTGGAAATTATAAGAAACACTCTTGTTCAATCAGGTGTTGTAAATGAAAAAATATTAAAATAAAAAAATGAAAAATATAATAAATAAAGTTTTAATACTAGGAATGACTTTTGCTCCAGCTATAACTTATGCAGAAACAAAGGATTTAAGATATTTAATCGGTTTGGCGAGCGGGTATTTAAAGGATGCAATGTATCTCATCATCGCATTGGCTGTGGTTATGTTCGTCTGGAATGTATTTCAGTATTTTATTAAAAGTGATGATGTAGCAGAAAAAAAGGAGGCAGCACAATATGTTATGTGGAGTGTTATTGGATTTTTTGTAATACTTAGTTTATGGGGATTAGTTAATATTGTTAAAAAGACATTTAATTTAGAAGACAATGTTCCTAGTTCAGGATTGTTTGGTAATTTTAAGACAAGTGGAAATGGCTTTTTTGATGGTTCATCAAGTGGTAGTGGATCAACTTCAGGCGGTGGTAATGGTAACACAAATGGTAATGGGGGTAATGGTAGTACAGTAAATAAGTTTGATCAAAACTATAACCCAACATCTGATCCTATAAAAACTGATTAATTTTGACCAATCTTTATACACTTTTCTAGTTTGTATATAAAATATAGATTGATATAATACTTGTATATAAGTTTTATTATTATTAAGTTATAAAAATGAAAAAATTAATTACATTAGCGCTAACATTATTACCAACAATTGCATTAGCACAACCATTAACAGATATAAACTCAATTGCAGCAAAAGCTACAAATATAGGTACATTGGTTGTAACATTGGTGGTAGCATTTGCAGTAATATGGATTATCGTAAATATCGTTAAATACATAATTGCAGGAGGTGAAGATGAAAGAAAGGCAGGAAGAATGAATGTACTATGGGGAGTTATTGGACTATTCCTAATATTTTCAATATGGGGATTGGTAAATATATTAAGAAAGTCATTCCAAACAGATAACAATGTAAATCTAGAGAGTGATATTAACAAGCTAGTTCCACAAAGAATACCATACGTTCCTAATCAATAAGATGAATACAATAGTTGCCAAAACAGTATTAGCTGCATCAGGTGCAGATGCCACAATAAATGATTTGATTTCAAAGATAACTCAAAACATAATATCTCCTGTTATACAGTTTATGTTTTTGCTTGCAACTGCTTACTTTGTATGGGGTATGATCGGATTTTTCAAAAGCGCCGATGATGGTGCAAGGGAGGAAGGAAGGCAACATATATTGTGGGGAACTATAGGTATGGTAATAATGATATCTGTTTATGGAATTGTTAGACTAATAGCAAATACAGTAGGGCAGAGTGGTAGACTAGGTTTTTAAAGTGGTGTTAAAATGACAAAAAGAAAAGGCCATGCAACGAGTGCAGGGCCCTTTTTGTTATCACATACTCTACCTGTATGTGATTATTGCTTCAGTTTTTGAAACCTTCTGTCCCACTGGGAGACATAGGTAAAGTTTTTTTATATTGTACCCGAGGTCCGGACCTTGTCCATTAACATAGACTAGGTCTTTTCCTTTCGGGTTGTTGACACGGATGATGACTGTAGCATCATCCGTGATGTCCAAATCAAACTTTTTGGGTTTGATTGTGATCTCAGTCCACCTTGTGGAGGAGAGGGGGAAGGATGAAACACTGTTTACACCTGACGTCGGTGAGAAGGCAATCATGATAAGACCGATTGTTATTGCCCCTATTACGAATTTCAATTCTTTCATTACTCACCTTTATGTTTGTCTGCGTTGTTTATATTGAGGTTCCTTCCGCCACGAGTCTCTGATATCAACTTGTCATTAGAGCGATCTTCCTCAAGTAGATCCTTACGGATCTGGTCGAGTATCTCTTTGACTGTATCAGGGTTCAATAGTTGTGCGGCACTTATTGCACCGGAGTTTTTAGTGAATTTTAATCTTTCCTCTATCCTTGTCTGCATAGCCTTCGACTGTTGAACTCTCTGATCTGCTTCCTCTGATTTCTTGTCCTTAGAAAGCTTAAGTACAAGTTTTTTAATTTTGATACCCATATTGCGGATATCATCAGAGTGGATTGTGTCATCGATTCCCTCCATTCTATCCAGTAGTTCTTTGCCAAGTTTCGATGTTTGTGATACTACATCATCGACAGGACTATCTTTTACGATATCCTGTAAATTGGATATAGTGATTTCATTCAATTGTTCACGCACACCTTTTTCCCTGCCTGCGTCATCGTAGAAACCGAGACTAAAGGCGTTTGATGTGTCTGGAGTAAAGGTTATGGATACACTACCAGTGACTACTCCATTTATACTACATCTCAATGATGAGATCGGTATATCATGGTCATGCTGCTTTGCCTCAAACCTAATGATATCAACTATTATAAGACCAAGGGGTTTAAATAATAGAACAAGTCCCTTAAGAGGACCCTTACCATCGATCATGATGTCTGTCCTCGCTCCGAGGAAAGATATCACTCCTACCTCTCTTGGTGAATCCTTGAGAGTTGTAAATCCGGATGCTATTAAGCCAGCAAGTGAAAAGGGGATTAATCCCCAGTAGTTACCATCCAGTGCCAGCATGCTACCCATTATCAACAGGGTTAACATGATTAGGAACAAAGTACCGCAGTATTTATTTATCATAATTATTGGGTTTTCAATGAACAACATGTCCACCGAATCTAATATTATAATAACATATTTTATATATAAAGTCAATATCAAAATGATCTAAAAAAATATAGTAAATACGAAAAACGGAGGTAGTGATTTCACTACCTCCGCTGTAACCATAACAGCTATTTTACATCAGCTGCTCTAGTATTAAACTGTCTTTCTCTGACTTTGATCCTTAGACCAAAGTGGAGTGTGTTTGCTTCAGTATTTTTAACCCTGAAGCTAATTATTCCCTCCATGTTATTACCAAGGGAGCGTTCCACACCGTTTACCGCAAAGTGAAAACTCTGCGGTGGGGCCTGCACCAAATCTCTGTTGAACATAGCCTCCCTTTTAGGGAAGAACTCAATATCAACTCCGTTAGGAGGATTGAATAGAACGTCCTCATCCCTTTCTATGGGGTAGATGATCTCTTTAAAGTCTCCTACACTAACCCCACTCATGTCGATACTTATCGACCTAGTAGGATGGACGTTTATTGGCCATCTTATGACCAATGAATTTGTGGGTGTTGAGCTACCGTAATAGCCTCCACTTACATTGATGATGCTGACAGCATTACTACTGCCATTGATCGGGACATTCACCTCGGACTGAGGTGGTGTCTTGTTTGGCGCGCGTGGTGCGGAGATGCCAGCTGCTTGCGCAGGTGTTTCATTATATTTGGGTACTGGCTCCGAAGCTTCTTCTTTTAATCTTTGGTTAAGTGAGTTGATCTTACTGAAGAAGAATATAACACTCGCAATTAGGATCAGGGACAGAACCAAGAATGTACTTTTTTTAATGTAGAAGCCTCCCGCTGGTGGTGTTCCCGCTGGTGTTCCCGCTGGTGTTCCCGCTGGTGTTCCCGCTGGTGTT
>CAYWKB010000001.1:261378-523044 GCA_964459225.1 uncultured Candidatus Saccharibacteria bacterium
GCTGGTGTTCCCGCTGGTGTTCCCGCTGGTGTTCCCGCTGGTGTTCCCGCTGGTGGCGGATTTTGGTTTACAGACCCTTGACTTTGATTTGCAAGGGCATGTATATTTCTCATTCTGAATTGACTCATTCTGTACTCACTTTCTTTTTTAGAACATTTCTCTTGCAAGTTTGGCGGCGATGCCCTTTATAGCTTGAGAACGTTCTTTGTAAAGTTTCTTGCTTTCAAGCATTTCTTTAACTTTCTCGTGAGTTTTACCCCACTTGAATGTTCCGGATACTTTCCTTGACTCATCAACAAACACAAAGTACGGACTGCTTTTGCAGAACACGTACTCATCTTGATGACCGTCGTAGCGGTATATTGAACCGCTCACCGCTTGAATCTCACCTCTGATGAGATAATGCTGTCCACCCATTGGTAAGTTTTCGAAGTTTCCATCGAAGTCTTCAGGGCAACGGTACACGTACCTAACTGGCTGGAATGTATCCCCAGATAGCATACACGCTGTTAGTGGCCCATCGGCCGCAACCATCACCGTAGCCTCGGCTAGAGTGATTGGTCTACCGAGCTTTGTGAATATATTGTACGCTACAGGAAGTCCGCAATACAATATTGGTGCATATGCACCAGGTATGGAGTTCGGGTCCTTCATCCAATCAAATGCTTCTTGAGTGAATAATGTGACTGATTCTTCTCCAGAGCCCTCGTCTGATGATGGTTTCTCTGCTTCCTGAACCATTTCAACAAGTGCCTCGACTTCAGAACTTACCTTGCCAGATTCGTTATTCATGGTATGTGTCTTTCTAATTTACTGAGTTGATTTCAACTTTTTTTCAAAAAGCCAATCTGCTTCTGCAGACCAGCTAAACTTATTAACCGTTATATATTATACACTAAAATAGTACTTTGTCAATACACCTGGGTAATGCGCACACGTATACGGCGGTTTCTTGTAAAATACTTAGAAAATGATAAAAGGGAATATTTAAACCAAACTTTGTGCCGGAGAGAGGACTTGAACCTCCATGGGTTACCCCGCTTGCTCCTAAGGCAAGTGCGTCTGCCAATTTCGCCACCCCGGCATATTTATCTATATTATCACAACGAGGATTTTATACATCATTTCTCGTCCGTTATTACGGGTGCGCCCAGTAGGGATCGAACCTACGACCTTATCCTTAAGAGGGATCTGCTCTACCAGCTGAGCTATGGGCGCATTTATTTATTTTTTCAAAACTTTTGCATACTTACCATAGCCGGACTGGGCCTACCAAAACAGCTATGGGCGCATTTACCAATCTACCAAAAAATCTATTTGTTATTTTCCTAAAAAATATAACAGAAATAAGGTAAATTAGCAATTAAAATTGATCTGATATAATGTGATTATGGGTCGTAGAAGTTGGACAAAAGAAGATTTGGTTAATGCTGTATTAAGATCAAAGAGTAATAGGCAGGTTTTATTATTGCTGAAACTCATGCCAGCTGGAGGAAACTATGAGCAGATTAAGAAATATATCAGTTTGTACTCCTTAGACACCTCACATTTTACAGGTAAAGGCTGGAATAAAGGTATGACTGGAAGATATTTGCCAAATATTGCAACAAAGGATATTCTTACAAATAGGGTTGAGTTTCAGAGTTATAAATTAAAAATAAGACTTTTTAAAGAAAATATCAAATCACCAAAATGTGAAGAATGTGGCTGGGCAAAGAAAACAGAAGATGGTAGAATCCCAGTTGAGCTTGATCATGTTAATGGTGATAGATATGATAATAGAATAGAAAATCTTAGAATATTGTGCCCAAATTGCCATAGTCTAAAATCAACTCATAGAGGTAAAAATAAGAAAAAAGCCCGGGTGGCGTAATGGTAGCCGCGTAACACTTAAAATGTTATTTCTTTATAGGAGTGTGGGTTCGAGTCCCGCCCCGGGCACATTAATAATTTAAATATAAACACTATGTCAAATAATTATCCAGAAAAATCACATTTAGAAGGTGACTTGAAAAGGCACGAGAATGAACTTAGAGAAGTTGAGAATAAAATTAAACATGAAGAAACTGAAATATCACATAAAGAGGATGAATTAAAAAGACATCAAGCCATTCTAAATGCTTTAAAAGTAGAAGAAAGTAAAGCAAAAGCAGGTATAGTCACCATACAGAGACAAATGGAAGAAGCAGAAAAGAGATTTGAAGCTCTTGAAAAGGCAAAACGTTAAAATATTTGAGGCGTAGGCCGGGATCGAACCGGCGCATGGCAGTTTTGCAAACTGCAGCGTTAACCAACTTCGCCACTACGCCATTTTGCTATATCCTTGTGGATGAGAATATTATTTACGAGTACCTACCGGAGGTCGCGCAGGCGACCGAGGTGGAGTGCGACATTAGCAAATGTCGACACGTGTACGAGTGGGTAATATTCTCATCAACAAGAGACCAATCCTATTCTATAACATTTTTAGCTATTTCGTCTATCTTTTGTCTGTTTTTTTCTCCCTTATCTATTTCAAAATCAAAAAAGGGAAGTGCGCGCATTCTAGATCTTTCCTTGAAAAATTCTCGGAATTCTGCGCGTTTTCTTTTTGCAAAATCTAATGCACCTTTTTCTTTATTTTCTGGTAATACAGTAAAAAAGATTGTTGCTCTACTCCCACGATCTGAAAGTGATACATCTGTCACAGTGAGAATCGATGTATAATTTCCTTCACGCTGAAGAAATAGGGCGGCATTTTCCCTTATTATTTCTTTTAATTTTTGATCTCTGTCTGCTGTCATATTAATTTAATTTATTTTTTCTACTGTTACAAATCCCTGTATTTTATCTCCTAAGGCTATTTCGACTTTTGACTCTACAAGACATCCAAATTCATAGCCCTCATTTACCTCACTTGCTTTTACTTTTTGTAATTGTAATTCTTTTATTTTTCCTCTACCTATTTCAACATCACGTCTTAGTATTTTTACTTCCGATCCTATTTTAAGACTTCCTTCTTGTACTTTACCACCCATGATTTGCTTGTCTTTATTTTTACTAAATATCGCAAGTATTTTGGCTGTACCCGATGCTTCGTCTATATATTCTTTTGGAACTTTTGATAATACTACTTCCTTAATATAGTTTACTAAATTGTATATTATATCAAATGATTTAATTTGAACTTCTGACCTTTCTATTACTGACTGCGCCTTTGCATCTGGTTTTGAATTAAAACTTAAAATAATTATATTAGGATCTCCTTGAGTTATTTTGATATCGTTTTCATTAATATCTCCTATGCTTTCTGAGACTATTTTGATTTTGACTTTATCGTTTTTGATTTTTGCTAATTCATGTTTGATGCCGTCGAGACTTCCTATAACATCAGCTTTTATAATGATAGGTACTATAACAGTTGTGTCATTTTCATTTACTATTTCCCTGACTTTATTTTTTGTTATTTTATTATCTGCAAAAGTTTCAACTGCTTTTTCTGCCTCCTTTTTATTTTCATAAGTTTTAAATATTGCACCTACTGTTGGTATTTTATTAAAACCAATTACTTTTACAGGACTTGAAAAGCTTGCAGAGTCTATTGCTTTGCCTCTATAGTCTTCAAGAATTCTAACTGGAGATATTGCATCATCGGATACAACATACATGCCATGTTTAATTGTTCCGTTTTTGATAAGTAGGGTAGCGGAAATTCCTTTTTTGCTATCTCTGTATGATTCGATTATTACTCCCTCTGCATTTGTATTTCTTTCTGCTTTTAAATCAGCTAAATCAGCAACCAACATAATCATATCCAAAAGATCTGAAACCCCTGTGCCTTTTAGAGCAGAAATCGGCACAACAGGTATATCTCCTCCATAACCTTCTACATAGACTTCGTTTTCGGCTAGATTTTGTTTTGTTAATTCTATATTTGCCCCTGGCTTGTCAATCTTATTTATGGCGACTATGTATGGAATCTTTTCACCAAGTATACATTTTAATGCTTCTATAGTTTGTGGTTTAACACCGTCTTCAGCTGAGACAACCAAAATAGCAATATCAGCAACCTTTGCACCACGCTCGCGAATACTACAAAATGCCTCATGTCCCGGTGTGTCTAGGAAAGTGATTTTTGATTCTAATCCTGTTTCGCTGTTTGTGTGATTTACTTCGTATGCACCTAGGTGTTGAGTTATACCTCCTGCCTCGCCACTTACAATATTTGATTTACGAATATAATCTAAAAGAGTTGATTTGCCATGATCAATATGACCCATTATTACAACTACTGGATTTCTTTTGTTATCTTGACCCTCATTTGAATTTGAGTTTTTTATTACCTGCTTATTTTTTGCCATAACCTTAGATTGTTTAGGTTTTCACTGTATCAGAAAAAATAAGATATGGCAATATTTACCGGGCTATGCTTTTAGAACTTTTTTTGCCTCTTCAACTGCCTCTCTTTCTTCATTTGATAATTCATATTCTGAAATGCCTTTTTTGATTGGTTTTGAAAATACACTTGTGTGCTCTCGTGAATATATACTTGATACAACTACACCGTCTTCGTTTTGATTTAGTATTGCGGTTGCAAAACTTTGATTTCCCCCTGAGCCAGTTCCTTTAAATGGATTAAAACGCACTGTATATATTGCTTGTGAGCTTTTTTTAAGTCTTTTTTCGACACTAGTTAAGTATTTTTCCATTTCATTTCTGAAATTTTCTGATTCACTGAGTGATTTTTTGATTTCATTTATTGATTCTTCTACATTATTTACACCAGAAATTATTAGAAACTTTTTAATTTTAAGATGTAAATAAACAATAAAAACAATTAATACTATAATCGCAAGTACAAGAAGTAAAAAAGCTATAGTTGTACTATCCATTGTAAAATTCATAATAGAAGTATAGAATAAAATTCATCAATTGGGAACTGCAAAATATGAATATATTTAATAAAAAAATTTACTTGGACTATGCGTCTCTAACTCCTATAGATAAGGGGGTATTGGGTATTGTAAATAAATACTCTGGTATTGAATACGGTAATCCTGATTCCATACATGGCGCGGGTGTACTTGCTAAAAAGGCATTAAATGAAGCAAAGGAAATTGTGGCAAACATTATTCATGCTCATCCTGATGAAATACTTTTTACAAGTGGTGGAACTGAATCCAATCATTTGATGCTTGATTGTGTAAAAGGTAAGAGGGTAGTTATAAGTAGTATTGAGCATTCTTCAATAATTAAAAATGTTGATGCAATAAAAATAAATGTTGATAAAAATGGTCTGCTTGATTTAGAAGAATTAAAAAATAGCCTCACAACAGATACTGCTTTGGTTTCAATAATAATGGTAAATAATGAAATAGGTACAATACAATCAATAAGTGAAATTTCAAAAATAGTCAGAGACTTTAATAAGAAAAATAATTCAAAAATATTAATACATACTGATGCATGCCAGGCAATAGTTCACAATGCAGTTTATGTTGAAAAAATGGGTGTAGACATCATCACTCTCGATAGCCATAAAGTTTATGGGCCAAGAGGGGTCGGAATGCTTTATATAAAAAGGGGAAGTGCAAATATACAGAGAGCAGGAACATCAAATATTCCCGGGATTATGGGTTTTGCTCATGCTCTGCAAATGATAGAAAAAAACAGAAATGATGAAACAAAAAGAATTTCAGAATTGAAAAAGTATTTTATTGATGAAATATTAAAAATCAAAAAAGATATAAAAATAAATGGGGGAATAGAAAACACATCTCCACATATTTTAAATATTCAAATACCAAATATTGATAATGAGTTTTTCTTATTACAACTTGATGCTAAAGGAATTATGATATCAACCAAGAGTGCATGTTTGCAGGATGAAGATGAAAGTTATGTATTGAGGGCGATAGGTGCTAGTTCAAAAGAGTCTGTGAGATTTTCATTTGGAAGGTATACAAAGATATCAGATATAAAGAGAGTTATTAGGGTGATAAAGGGTATTTTAAATAAATAAAAATAGATAACAAAAAAGCGCCCAGTCGCATCGAGATTACTCAAGATTTGACTGGGACGCTGGCGGAGAGGTTTTTCTTATTTTTACCAGCTCTCCTATGTGGCCGGTTTTATTCGGATTCTGACGTAAATCGCGGTGTGACTGTTTCCTACTTAAATGTCACGCCAAGCGCTTCAGATCCGATAGATCAAATAACCACACTCGGCTGATTGTGCGCAGGATGGGGTAAGCCCTTTATTTAGGATTACTATCGATGCTAGCTAGACATCAATGTTTCCTTCCTGTCGCCATCAATTACCTGATCTGAATATAGTATACATGGTTATGCTTTTTTGTCAAGTAGTCAAATATCTAAAACTGGACAAATGGCGGAAAAACCATATAATGAAGCCGTATTATAGATATTAAATATGCCCCCATTAAATAACTTTACAACCAAGGCAAAGGAAGCTTTACGCCGTTCTCATGAACTGGCTATTGAGCGTGGAATGAATCATGTTAACCCCCTACACCTTATGTGTGCTCTCATATTACAAGAGGAAAGCATGGTCACATCAATACTCGACAGGCTAGAAGTCGATACTGCATTATTGACCGATCTCATACTTGAACAAATAGAAGCACCTGAAGCTGGTAGAACTCTTTCTCCTTCATATCAGATATATATAACCCCTGAACTCGCGACAGTACTTGAACATGCAGGTAAGGTTTCGGCACATTTAAAAGATGAATTTATTTCAACTGAGCATCTTTTTGTTGCACTTTTTGAAGTTGCTGGACAAGCAAAGGAAATCCTTACACGTTTTAAAATAGACAAGACTCAAGTAATACAAGTTATTGAAGAATTAAAAAATACAGATGTAGTGGGTGAAAGTAAGCCAAAACAATACAGAACACTTTCAAAATACGCTAGAAGTCTTACAAAGCTTGCAAAGGAAAATAAACTCGATCCAGTTATCGGAAGAGATAATGAGATTTTGCGTGTTATTCAAATACTTTCAAGAAGAACAAAAAACAATCCAATATTAATCGGTGAAGCGGGAGTGGGAAAAACTGCAATTGCAGAAGGTTTGGCAATACGCATGGCTCAAGGAGATGTTCCTGAATCATTAAAAGATAAAGAGCTAGTATCACTCGATCTAGGTTCACTTATTGCAGGGACAAAGTATAGAGGTGAATTTGAAGAAAGATTAAAAAATATTTTAAAAGAGGTAGAAAGATCAGAGGGCAAGGTTATACTTTTTATTGATGAAATACATACAATAGTTGGAGCTGGTGCGTCTGAAGGTTCAATGGATGCTTCAAATATGTTAAAGCCTGCACTATCTCGTGGTGAACTACGTGCTATTGGTGCAACTACACTTCGTGAATATCAAAAGCATATCGAAAAGGATCCTGCTCTGACTCGTCGTTTTCAACCTGTATATGTTAATGAACCATCTATTGATGATGCTGTTTCAATATTGCGTGGTCTTAAGGAAAAATACGAGCTATATCATGGTGTGAGAATTACTGATGATGCAATAGTTGCGGCAGTTAATCTTTCTTCTAGATATATTTCTGATAGATTTTTACCTGATAAAACTGTTGACCTTATAGATGAAGCTGCTTCTGCTTTAAAAATTTCTCTTGAAAACATGCCTCCACAGCTTGAGGAAACTCGCAGAAAGATAATGAGATTAGAGATAGAACGTGAAGCCTTGAAAAAAGAAAATGGAAAAGATGCAAAACTTAGAATGCAAAAGATTGAAAAAGAAGTTGCTGATTTAAAGGAAAGTACATCAGAACTAGAGCTTAAATGGTCAAATGAAAAAGACACAATAACAGATATAAAGAAAATCAAAAAAGAATTAGACGCGCTTAGACTTGAAGCCGAAAGTGCCGAAGCTCGTGCTGATCTATCAAAGGCAGCAGAAATACGTTATGGCAAAATACCAGATTTAGAAAAAAACCTAGAAACCAAAAATAAAAGGTTAAAAAAATTACAAAGTTCAAGAAGAATACTAAAAGAAGAAATTACAGAGCAGGATATTGCTGATGTTGTTTCGCGTTGGACTGGTATTCCAGTAACTCGCATGATGGAGGAAGAAGCAAAAAAGCTTGGAAGAATGGAGGATGAATTAAAAAAGAGATTAATAGGTCAAGACGAAGCAGTCAAAAAAATATCAGATACAATAAAGAGATCACGTGCTGGTATTTCTGATCCACAAAGACCAATTGGCTCATTTATTTTCCTTGGTCCAACAGGTGTGGGAAAGACTGAACTTACAAAATCTCTTGCAGAATTCCTATTTAGCGATGATAAAGCACTAATACGTGTTGATATGTCAGAGTTTATGGAAAAGCATTCAGTTTCAAAATTGATTGGATCTCCTCCAGGTTATGTTGGTCATGATGAGGGTGGAGGACTTACTGAACTTGTACGTCGCCGTCCTTATGCTGTTATCCTTTTTGATGAAATAGAAAAAGCACATCCAGAAGTATTTAATATTCTTCTTCAGGTTCTTGATAATGGGCGCTTAACTGATTCAAAAGGCAGAACAGTCAACTTCAAAAATACTGTAATCATAATGACGTCAAATATTGGTGCGCAGTATATAGAAAAGATGCAAAAAATCGGTTTTGCAAATAAAGAAGAAAATACAGAAAAGACAAATTATAATGAAGTAAAGGATAAGGTGATGTCATCACTTAAAGATTATTTCCGTCCAGAATTCCTAAATCGCGTCGATGATATTATATTGTTTGATATTTTGAATAAAGAATCAATTGAAAAGATAGTCAAAATACAAATAGATTTAGTTGCACAGAGATTAAGGGATAAAGATATTAATCTTGTTGTTTTAGATGATGTTATGAATAATTTGGCAAAAGAAGGATACAATCCTCAATACGGTGCAAGACCTCTAAAGAGATTAATACAAAATAAAATACTCACTCCAATCGCTAATATTATGATTTCACAGGGTGTAAATAAGGGCGGGACAATAACAGTTGGGTTGAAAAATACTGAATTCACTTTTACAGTTACAAAAAAGAAAAAGATAGATAGTAATATTATTTTGTCAGATATTGAGATTAAGAAGTAAATCTGATAGACTCATTATCAGATTACTTTTTGCGTCGGTCGGATAGCGGCTATTCCAGGAGACTGTAAATCTCCGGCCCTTTGGGCATCACTGGTTCGAGTCCAGTCCGGCGCACAATATGTTATCCACATTTATTTAAAGCACTTCACGTGCTTATTTGTAGTATAATTATTGCAATATGAAAACAAATATAATAAATAATATAAAAGCAATAATACTAAGCATTTTTATTGTTGCAGGGGTTAGTTATGTGTATGCTGCTGGTACTTGGACACCTCCAAATTGTACTCCACCGGGTTGTAACACTGAAGAGCCAATTAACGTAGGCTCAAACCCACAAACAAAAACTGGGGATTTAACTATAGATAAGACCATCAAGACAAAAGATCTTGTTGTTAAGACAGATACGGCTCCAACTGTAGGACAAATGCTAACTGCTGCTGATACTGATGGAAAGGTAAAGTGGGCAAATGTAAGTACAGGTGGAAGTGCTGGGGGTATTAAGACAATTATAGGTCCAATAGAGGGAACGGGTACTGTAAATGATAAGAGTGGAGATTTTGAATTATTATCTGAGTCCGATGTACTCGTATATGCCTATGCAAATACTATGGTGGGTGGTGGCGATAAACAAAAGATTAATTTTTTTGTTAATAATACTTTCCTTAAAACATTATGGTTTGGTGAAGCATGCCAAAATGGTTGTAGTGGAAGTGCTGGAAGTGTTACATTCACAACAAGATTAAAACTACCTAAAGGTACACATAACTTAAGAGTTACAACAGGTGGTGCAGTACAATTTGCACATGACCAATTTGCTAATAAAGGGTCAGATGGAGGACTACAGTTTATTGTATACGTCCTAAACTAAATTTACTAAACAATCTTTCTACAAATATCTACGGGAATCTTCACAGAGATCTCGTAGTTTATTTTTGAACTGATTTTTGCCATATTTTCAATTGAATTTAAATCACTGTACACATTACTTATGACCTGAACATTTTCACCAATTTTAATATCTGGAATACTGCTAATATCGATAGTGCTTATATTCATACTGACTCTGCCAATTATAGGGCAAAAGGTGTTTTGAACTTTTACAAAACCTTTATTTGATAGATTACGATCTAAACCCTCATAATAGCCAAGGGGTATTGTCGCTATTATCATATCTTTATCTGCTTTAAATGTATTATTATACCCAACTGTTTCGCCTCTTTTAATTTTTTTGATTGAGGTGATTATCGTACACATTTCAAGTACAGGGATGAGATTGAGGTTTTCAAATCTTGTAATGCCATAAAGTCCAATGCCAAGTCTATTTACATTTGAATCAATAATATTAGAAAACTTATGACCATGTGTATTGCTTAAATGAAAATATTTTATATTAGGAAATTGTTCTTTAGTCTTTTTAACTATTTCATTCCATAAATTAATTTGTTTAAGTGAAAAGGCTTCATCTATATTATCTGCATCAGATAAATGTGAGCATATTCCTTCTAGTGTAATATTGTGATTATTTAGAATGATACTGAATGCACTTTCAATTTCATCTGGAAGTATTCCTTGCCTATGCATCCCGGTATCAAATTTTAAATGAATATTTGCCTTTGATTTAATCTCTTTAAGAGCATCAATTGAAGTTATTGTATATGAAATATTTTTAATTTTAGAATTATTTAAACATTCAGGACGAACATATCCTATAACTAATAATTTATTTTTAATTCCATCAGATCTCAATTTCATTGCTTCAAAATATGAATCAATAACAAAAATAGGGACTTCGTTTTTTAAGATATTCGCGATTTCAAGTATGCCATGACCGTATGCATTGCTTTTTAATACCGGTATTATCATTTTGTCGGGGTATTTGTTTCTAAACTCATTAAGGTTATGTAGCAGGGAAGATTTGTGAATGTTTATCTTGATGAGTTTTTCTGTGTCTGCTTTTTTTATCAATTTAAACAGTCTTTTTAGCCAAGATTTCATTGTAATATTGTACTCCCATAGTATTGTATATGCTATTGACATACATCATAAAATGTGATAGGGTCAAGGCTGGTTTAAAACCTCGAATTGTAGAAACGATTCGAAAAGCTCTTTGAAAACTCAATGAAATGCCTACGGATGTAGGTTTGGATTTGTGTTGATTAGAGACATGGAAGGAGAAAATGAAGAAAAGAAACATGCTTGTTTTAGCATTCCCGCTGCTTGTAGTGGTGGGGATGATGGTGGCAATCACAGTCAGCAACAGCAAAAAGCCGTCCGCGGATACTGAGATTCTAAAGACAAATGATGTCGCAAAAGTCAGGGAGGTCACGGTCATTTTGAAGCCAGTATTCAAGAACTGAGACTGGCAAGAAAACAAAAACCAGAAAACGAAAAAAGGAAAGATAAAAAAGTGAAAAAAAATAAAATCGTTAAGTTGGTCGGTGCAATGCTGATGTTTGCAATCTTCCTGTCTCATGACATTGTCAGAGCACAGGATTATGTTGGCCCGACGCCGTCAAACATGCCTCAGTATTTCTACCCTGAGACTGCCTTCTCTACGGCGCCGCTCGTTCCCATTGAAATTGGTGTCAAAGGAAGACAGTTCGTTACTGATTATCTAATCGATAAGATTGAGTCTATAGTGATAAGCGTAAATGGAAGCTCGGTTGTACAACCTTACGCTAGGAATGTCTATCTCGCCGACTACTACAGAAGCGGAAAAGTAACCCGTGGTTCACTTGATTCGATTAATGCACTTATAACATCTGAGCCGATTAAGCTCAAGATGTTCAGTTCAAAGAGTCAGTATAGTCTGAACATCGAGGTTAATTATTTGACCAGAGATGGTCGAGTGGCTTTTGTTGGCCAGTATCAAACCACTACTGATAGACTCAGTTCGTTCATTGGGGTCGAGATGTATGTCTCAATGAATCCGACCCTAGCCTTATCACTTGGTGAAAAAGGTACCTATATTCAGAGCGCGAAATACATTTTCGAAGAGCCTAACGGTGCTTCGGTTGAACTGGCTACTTCAATAATAACCACATCTGAAGGTGTCATGGTTCCGGTCGTCTTGATCCACTCATACTTATTGGGTACTAGTGGTTATCTGACAGCGACGCTTGAAAATGGTGTTGTAACTGCCATTAACCTAAGTACCGGACAAAAACTGGGTGGTGTTGAAGCGACGGTCACGCTTGGTAGGTACGTTAGTAGCGACATTGTGAATATCGGTACAATTAAGACTTTCACAAATCTTGATTTGGGCAATATTACGTCGGCACAGGTTTCAGAAGGTAAGTTTTATGGCAGAGTTCCTGTCATTGACTTCAGGACTGTTACCGGTATAAAGGAGAATGTGGACTTCACTCTGCCAGTATTTAATACTCGAGGAATTATGGAGTCCTACAGGATCGGCACCCAGACTGTCTGGGTCAAAAAAATCGGTGGGACAAGTGGTTTCATCGAGATACCAGCAGCAAAAGGTGGCTATGACATCAATTTGCCACCAGGTGAATATCGCCTCATTCTCGATTTCAAAATCAAAGATTGGAGCGAGTCGCCGAATTCCGGGAAGGGTTAAAACCCCATTTCATTGAGTTTCAGTGCAAAAGTCCTCGCATGGCAACATGCGGGGATTTCTTTTTATCTAAATATATTTAAATACACAAAATATTGCCTTTTTTAATAACATGGTATATAGTTATCCTCACTATGTCACAGATTCAACTTATACAACTAAAAAACAAGGAAACAGGCGAGGTCTATATGACTCGTAAAAATAAGAAAAAGGTAGAAAGGAAAATTGAATTGAAGAAATTCAGTAAAAAACTTAGAAAGCATATAGTTTTCAAGGAAGCAAAGAAATAAAGAAATAGCCCTTACAAGGGGCTTTTCTTTATGATATAGTTATTTTGAATTTGGGCGATTAGTTAAGTGGTATAACTACGGTCTCCAAAACCGTTGTCCGAGGTCCGATTCCTCGATCGCCCGCAAAGTATTATTTTATTCGACTAAACCAAAGTATTTGCCTTTTTGCATATCTCCAGATTTCAGTTTCCAACTTTGTAAGCATTTCTTCTTTTGAAATTAAACCTTTTAAATATCTACTAATATATCTATATTCAAGACCCAATTCCTCCATTCTTTCGTATGATAAGCCATTTTCATAGAGATTTTTCACTTCATCAATCATTCCTGTATCAATTCTTTTCATTAATCTATCATGAATTCTTTTCCTTAATTCTTCATTTGGTAATGACAGTTTGATCCATTCAATATCGTACTTTGACTCATTCTTTTTAATTTCTGGAATTTTGCCTAATGCTTTTATTATTTCTATTGATCTAATTAATCTAAAATTATTATTACGTTCAGAATTATTTAAATTATTTGCATATTCCTCATCAAGAGATTTTAGTGTTTCAAATAATTCAACACTAGATTTCTGATCTAATTCTTCGCGAAGCTTTTCGTTATGGGGAACATTTGGATATGTTATGTCGTTTAATAATGCATCGATATAAAAGCCTGTACCTCCGCATATGATTGGCAGCTTGCCTCTCTTATGTATGTCATCAATTATTTTTTCAGACATTTCCTTAAACATTGCTACATTAAAATTTTCTTTTAGGGAAATAACGTCCAACATATGATGTGGTATGCCCTTCATTTCTTCTTTTGTTATCTTTCCGGTACCGATATCAAGTCCAATATATACCTGCCTAGAATCAGCGGAAATTATTTCGCCATTATTTTGCAGGGCATAATTAACAGCAAAATCACTTTTACCTACTGCTGTTGGGCCGACTATTGCTATAACTTTTATTGGCATATTTAATAGTGTACAATATATACGGAGTTCGGTGAAACCACAATCTTTCCGAAAGGATTCTTATGGGGGCTAGAGACGATGAGGTGGCAAGAACAGTGGATGGTATCATTGAAGAACTGAAAAAAAGACAGTTCTGTGATATAAGTCAACTCTCGCAGTTCCTGTCACAATCAGCTGACAGAATTAGGTACGAAAAACCCGTTTCCGAAATCACAGTCGGAAGAGAAGTCGCACCAGTGATTCAAGGTTAACTTTGGTTTTCACACAACAACACCATCCAAAAAGGATGGTGTTAGTTTTTTATAAGATCTTTATATAAATCTGACATGAATTATCACCCCAACCAGGATATGGTGAAATAATTTCAATTGGTATAAAACCCATTTTAATATAAAACGCTCTAGTCTTTTTGTATGGTTCATATCCATCTAAATTTGATAATGTCTTTACCTTACAAATTTTGTATTTTTTTGAAAGCTCATTTAGACTCTCTTTCACCAACGATTTTCCATATTTCATACCTTGATATTCTGTTAATATGGCTAACCATGACATTTCTATAACATCATCGTTTACTTCTTTATAGGTGACAAAACCAATCATTTTATTATCAATATATAATCCATAAAGAACATGCTCCTTCGTATCTTGTTCAATTGATTTTAACCCACCCTCATTAAAGTAATCTGGTAATGACCTTGCTATTTCATATGCTTTTTGAGAATCATTTGTAATTTTAATATCCATAATTTGCTTTTCTTTATGATATGTATCTATATGTGCCGAAGGAGAGACTTGAACTCTCATGGGTTGCCCCGCACGATTTTGAGTCGTGTGCGTATACCAATTCCGCCACTTCGGCATATCTAACAGTCTACTAAATTTAAATATAAAATCAATTGATTTTGTAAATGAAATATTAAATGATAAAATATCTCCATGTCATCATCACAATTTTTCGGAGATTCAATATTTTGGATAGAGGTAGATAAGATAAAGCCAAATCCCTTTCAACCTAGAAGGGAATTCGATGAAGCAAGATTAAAAGATCTTTCGGAGTCTATTCGTATGTACGGTATTTTGCAACCACTCACTGTTACTCGCAAGGAATACGAAAAGCCAGAGGGAGGGTTGGCTGTTGAATACGAACTCATAGCAGGTGAGAGACGTTTGCGTGCATCAAAGCTCGCTGGACTTCAACAAGTTCCTGCTCTTATACGTTCAGGTGAACAAGATGATAGGGTAAAGCTCGAATTAGCGATTATTGAAAATCTTCAAAGAGAGGATATTAATTCGGTTGATAGAGCGAGAGCATTTGATAGATTGGCAAAGGAATTCGGCATGAAGCATGTGCAAATAGCAGAAAAAGTTGGAAAGAGTCGTGAATATGTTTCAAATACAATGAGAATACTCTCACTTCCTGAAGAAATCTTAAACGCACTTTCAGAGGGTAAATTATCTGAAGGTCACACCAGACCTCTACTTATGCTTATAGACCGAAAGGAAGAACAAATGACTTTGTTTAAGGAGATAATAATTAAAAAGATAACAGTACGTGAGGCTGAGGCTTTTGCACGTAATGCTGCAAAAGATAGAGTAAGGAAAAAGTCGCTTATAGATCCAGCATTAGCAGAACTTGAACAAAAATTCAAAGATACACTTGGTACAAAAGTTTATATTGAGAAAAAAGAAAATGGGGGAAGAATAATGATTGATTTTTTTGATGATGCTGATATTCAAGAAATATTAAAGAGAATAATGAATAGTGAAAGTAAAATAGTAAATACAGATGAGGCAGCTACAATATCAAATGCAACAAATTTACAAGTAAATGCAGAGGAAAATAAAACTCCAATAGATGATAGAGCACCAGAGGAAATAGTAAAAGAAATGGAAGAGGATAATGGAGAGCTGTATTCAATGAAAAATTTTGGAGTATAAAAAAGAACAGCCCAAGAGTCTTTACTCAAGGGCTGTTTGTGGAAATCATTCGTCGGTCAGTTCATCCGTCGATTAGCTCTTCGGCTGGAACTAATCGGACATAATGTAATTTTTCCTCTTCGTTTTCATCCTCTACCTGATTGCTATTCAAGATATCACCTCCTTTCAGGATATACTTTGTTTATATATTCGACCAAAGTCAGCAAATTTGTCGTCACTTCACAAAGCTCTCTCCTTAGCCTTGCGTTTTCACCTAGGAGCGTCCGTATCTTTTTAGATTCGGCTGCGCTGCGAGATGTTCTCATCTCGCGTCTTGTTGAAAATACGCAATGCACCCTATGATGTGTATGAGTTCTCATTCCCACCTCCGGTTAATTGTTTTTGTGCTGTTTGTATAATGCTATACCTACTCGACTTTTTTGTCTACTGACTTTTTAACAAATCTTCCACGTCTTGCAACCTTTGGTGTATCAAGTATTGCTATGGCTCGATCCAGAGTAATGTCATATGGATTATCACCGTCTTTTTCCTTTATTGATCTAAAGTCTGCATCGTGAACTATGTATGGACCGAATCTACCGTTGTTTGCAGTGATATTTTTACCTGTTTTTGGATATATTCCAACTACTCTTGGTAAACTCAAAAATTTTAATGCATCGGTCAGATTTATTTTACTAATATCATAACCCTTTGGTATGCTTGCCATTCTTGGCTTTGGTGGTTTCGGTGCTTTTGGTATTATTGGATCACCCTTTTTTCTTCTTGGCTTTTTTTCTCCTGGAATCTTTTTTTCTTTTGGAGCATAATTTCCAAGTTGTACATAAGGACCGTATTTACCTACAAGCATAAAGATAGGGAGGCCGGTTTGTGGATCTACTCCTATTGGTTCATCCTTTTTAATTTCTGTGCCGTCCATCATAAGTGCTCCCTCGCATTCGGGATATGTGGAACATGAGAGGAATTTGCCGTTTCGACCCAATTTAATAATCATATCCTTTCCGCATTTTGGACATTTATATTTTGAATCTGCATCACCTAGATTTGTGATTTTTGCTTCTTTTTCTAATACTTTAATTTCTTTTGCAAAAGGAATATAGAAATCTTTTAATACTTTTAAATATTGTTTATCACCATTTGCTATATCATCTAGTGAATCTTCCATTTCGGCTGTGAATGTATCATTTATATAATGCATGAAATTTGTCTCAAGGAATGAGGAAACAACATCACCGGTATCCGTTGGTTTTAATGCTTTATTTTCTTTTTCAACATATCCTCTTTCTTCAATTGTTTTGATAATAGAAGCATATGTAGACGGACGTCCTATTCCTCTTTTTTCCAATTCTTTAATTAATCCTGCTTCACTGTATCTGCTTGGTGGTTGTGTGGCCTTTTCTTCACTTAATATTTGATTTAATTTAATTTCCTCACCCTTATTTATCTTTGGTAATTCAACATCATCACTAACTGCTTCAGTATCAACCTTTAACCAGCCAGGGAATACAACTCTGGAACCATTTGCATGAAAGTCTGGTATATCATCTGATTTGATATTTGCTATTATTTTTGTTCTAAAAAGTTGTGCGTCAGTCATTTGTGAAGCAACTGTTCTTTCCCATATCAATCTGTATAGCTTTTTTTGTTCATCATTTAAACCTGCAACTTTTGTAAATATATGTGATGGTCTTATGGCTTCATGTGCCTCTTGTGCATTTTTACTTTTTTTATCATAAGTGCGGAATTGCAAGAAATCTTTTCCATAATCACTTTCAATTACTTTTGCTATTTCTGCCAAAGCAACCTTGCTTAGATTTGTACTATCTGTACGCATGTATGTTATATGTCCTGCTTCATAAAGTCTTTGTGCAATAGACATAGTGCGGGATGGGGCAAAACCCAAACGTGAACTTGCAGCTTGTTGCAGTGTTGATGTTATAAAAGGTGCACGTGGAGAACGCTTCATTGTACTTTCCTCAACATCCTTTATTATCCAATTATTTGATTTACCTTTAGAGATTATATTTTCAACATCTTTAAAATCTGTTGGTTCGACAGAACATGTCAAATTTAGTGGTACTGGTTTTGATTGTTTTGTTTCAGTCTCGGCTGTGATTACCCAAAATGGATGTGATTTGAATGCTCGTATTTCTCTTTCTCTTTCCATTATTATTCTAAGTGCTGGAGATTGCACACGACCAGCTGAAAGTCCGTATCTAACTTTTTTCCAAATAAGTCCTGAAAGATCATAACCAACAAGACGATCAAGTACACGACGTGCTTCCTGGGCCATACGCAAGTTATCATCAATTTGCCTTGGATGTTGCATTGCTTCTATTACGGCGTCTTTTGTTATCTCATGGAAAACTACTCTTTTTGGATTGTGCAATTTTGTGGCTTCGGCTATATGCCATGCTATTGCCTCACCTTCACGGTCGGGGTCAGTTGCAAGTATTACCTCATCAGCTTGCTGTGCTAACTTTTTGATTTCTGCTACCACGGCTTCTTTTCCAGGAGAAATTTCGTAATGGGGTATAAATCCACCTTCAATATCAATTGCTTGTTTATTACTTTTTGGTAAATCACGAATATGACCGACAGATGCTTTTACTGTATATTTACCATCCAAATATTTGGAAATTGTTTTTGCTTTTGCGGGTGACTCGACGATTAATAATTTCATAATTTAATTAAGTATTACATGAGAAAGGGGAAAGTGGCAAATTTATGTCTAATCTCTGTTATAATATTTAGTATAGTAATTTATTTTTATTTATGATTAAAAAATACATACCACATATACTTTTGATTGTTTATTTAATAGAGTTTGTGATTGCAGGAATTCATCCTTTTGATCGTGATGTTTGGTATGTTGAAAATGGTCCGATATTTGCTTTGGTTTTGTTCATCGTGATTTTATTCTGGAAAAATATTAGGTTTTCAAATACTGCATATATTCTGATGTTCATACTTCCATTTTGGCATACCATAGGAGGTCATTATACTTTTGAATTAGTTCCATTTGATTGGTTCAATAATCTATTTGGATTTGAAAGAAATATGTTTGATCGTATCGGGCATTTTGCTGTGGGATTTTACGCTTTACCTATAATGGAGTATTTGGTTAATAAGAAATTGGTTGCCAAAAAATGGATAGCAATGACCTATGCTGTATTTGCAATATCATTTGTTGCTGTATTTTATGAATGGATAGAATGGATATATGCCGATACTCAAGGAGGATCTGCTGGAGCTGCATTTCTTGGATCACAGGGTGATATTTGGGATGCACAAAAAGATATGTTAATGGATGTTTCAGGCGCAGTACTTACGGTTTTGATTTATAAGATCTCTACCTTCTTTTCAAAAAAATAATACAAATACAAAAGAGCAGGGCCGACGCTTTCTGCGTCGACCCTTTTGCTTTGAGATTATCTTATTACTGCTATATCGTAGGTAATGTAGTTGTAAAGGATTTTGGCTTCCTCAACTGTCATTCCTGGATGGAGACTCGCAAGACTTGAGATTATTTCTCCACCGTCTTTTAGTCCTTTGCTCAATTCCTCAATTTGATTTGAGAGTGATGGTATGCTTGTTTTATACGTAACACATAGTCCGCATATAAGAGTTAGTCTGATATGCTCATTCATTTTGTTAACCCTCCATTTTTGTTCTCTTAGCCGTTTTTTATAGTACATATTTTTTATACAAAATACAATAGCTTAGCCTCTTCCAAGTAAACGCTCGTTCACTTATAATATATTGGTGAATAAAATTGAATTTAAAAAGAATAAAACCAAAACAATATTGCATATGGATGGGGATGCCTTTTTTGTTGCGGTTGAAATTTCCAAAAATCCTAGTCTAAAAGGCTTGCCTGTTGTGACTGGAGAAGAAAAGGGTATAGTCTCAGCGCTTTCTTATGAAGCCAAAGCATTAGGTGTTGTACGTGGTATGCCAATATTTCAACTAAAGAAAAGTTTCCCAAATATTATTATTCTCCCAGGTGATTATAAGTCATATGCAAAATACTCAAAGATGATGTTCGACATAGTTAGGAGATATGTTGATACAGTTGAGGAATACAGTATTGATGAATGTTTTGCGGATCTTACTGGACTTGATCTACCACTCAAGATGTCCTATGAACAAATAGCCAGGAAAATTAAACAAGAAATTAATGATGAATTAGATCTCTCTATCTCTGTAGGCCTTGCCCCTACAAAAGTTTTGGCTAAGGTCGCGTCCAAATGGCACAAACCAAATGGATTTACTATTATCAAAAAGGAAAAGATAAATGATTTTTTAAATAGTACTTTAATAGATAAAGTGTGGGGAATTGGTAAACAGACTTCTATTTTTCTTAAAAGAAAGGGAATTAAGACTGCTTTTGATTTTATAAAAAAGGATGCAGATTGGGTTTTAGAAAATTTATCAAAACCATATAAAATATTATGGTATGAATTAAAAGGTATAGATATTATGAAAGTTGATGGAGACAAAAGGTCTTTGTATTCATCAATACAAAAAACACAATCTTTTCACCCACATACTAATAATATTGATTTTTTATTATCAGAACTTTCTAGACATGTCGAAAATGCATGTGCCAAAGCAAGATATTATGATTTGATTCCTAAATACATATCATTTTTTATTAAGACAAAAGATTTTAGATATTTAAGTTATAAAATCAAATTAGAAACTCCAACAAATACTCCGGAATTTATTTATACATTAATTAAAAATAATTTCGATAAAATTTATCATAAAGATTTTCTATATAGGACTACTGGTATCACCCTTTTTGATTTAGTTCCTGATTCCTATATGCAATCAGATTTATTTGGTTTTGATAATAAAGTGCAAAAATTTAAAAAAATACATAGCCAAATAGATAAAATACAAAGCAAATACGGCAAAAGGGCAGTTTATTTAGCTTCTACTCATAATTCTTTAAAGAGAGAAGTAAAAGGTACCGAAGCAGATGATTTGGATATTGATTTACTTTTTCTTTAATTAAAAATACAAAAATTGCTATAATATAAATATGAATAAAATAGTGAAGGTAAATAATGTGATGCAGAAAGATTATGAATACACTCTCTCTGAATCAATGGGGCAAAATTTTCATAAAGATTTTAAACCAGACTTAACACCAAAACAAATGTTAGAACTCGGTGTATTTGGCGGTAAATATATGAGTGATATGCCAGATGAATATCCAAAAGATTGGTTTACAAATGCAAAGCTATCTAATGTTAGAAATAAAGAATTAAATTTATTTGGTGTAAATGCCAGTCAGCCATTATCTGTGTGGAGGGAAAAGGGCTGGATATATAAAGATGATCCAAGGGGCTGGTTTGAATGGTATTGCAGATATTATATGGGTAGGAGAATACCTGATGAAGACATGCGTCAGATAAAAAGATGGAAAGCAATGCGAAGACATATTATGCAAATCAAAAATAATTGCAGAAGTGATGATGTTTTTTGTCGTCCCGTACAAAGGCAGGCATTATTACACTGGGCATATGATAGTAGAAAGATTTAGCGTTTTATTGTATAATCACTGCATTATAAAATATTAAAATTTAAATGAAAAACTTTTTAAAAGTATTAGTATTGCTAGCATTTATAATTCCTATTGTTGGTAATTCCGAATCATCTGTATCAAATGATTGTTATACATTCACAAGATACATGTCTATGGATGTTGGTGTTAATTCATCAGATGTTCTTGCTCTAAAGAAAATTTTATTAAAAGAAAATATCATTAATAATAATTTTAATTCTACTGTCTATGATGAAAACTTTGCTTCTGCTGTGATTGATTTTCAAATGAAAAACGGTATTCAAAAGACTGGTACAGTAGGTCCTATAACAAGGGCAAAACTTAATGGTAAGTATGGGTGTTCTCAAAAGAATGTTAATAATAGTAATTTAAATAATAGGGTAACTACATATTCTCCTTCTTATTCACCTACGTATACACCATCACAAACAGTCGCTCCAACTACTGCACCTACAGCCACAACTCAAGTTGTTAAAAGTATTGAAGTACTCACTCCCACAAATTCTAATGGGGTAAACTCATTTGAAGCTGGTAATACAATTAAATTCAATTGGGTTGCAAAGGGTATAACTGGTGTTAAAAAGATAATTTTGATTTCAAATAATAGTAATGAATCAATATATGCTTTAAACATCTCAACTTATGCAAGTCCAATCACTTCAAATAGTTATAGTTGGGTTATACCTAGTAGTGTCATACCTGGATCATATCAAGTAAGGATAATTTCTGGTGATGGTATTGTCGGTGAAAGTTTGGCAAAAATAGTAATAAGAAATAGTTCTGTTGAACAAAGTAAAAAGGATACAGTTAATACTTCATACTCACCAACATATACACCTACCGCTACGGCAACAGCAAAGCCTAAAGCAGAAATTATTAAATCAATAACAGTTCTAACTCCAGTAAATTCATCTAATGAAAGTAAGTTCAAGAGGGGAGATAATATAAACATAAAATGGTCTTCGACTGGAGTAAGAGGAGTTTCATTAATTAAGTTAAATTCAGTTTCAAATCCAAGTAAATCATTTAAAGTTCTTGATTTAATGAGTCCATCATCTTTCCCACTTACAACTGATTCATATTCTGGACAAATTCCAGCTGATATTGATTCAGGTGATTATAAGGTTTATGTGCAAATGGGAAATGATAATACAGCAGTATCAAATAGTAGTGCAGGCTCAATCACTATCCTAGAAAAATAATTTCTGTTCCAGTATTTTTAATTATTCCGTTAATTTCTAAATTAGAAATACATTCATTTAAATCTCTTGGTAATAGACCCGTCTTGTCTATTAATTGCTCTACATTGTGACCTTCAACTCTAAGACATTCGAGTATTTTAATTTCACTTTGATTTAAATTTAATAATAAACTTGGCTGTATTGGTACTTCCTTACGGCCATTTTTATTGTTTATTTCATCACAATCATTATCTAATTTTGTTTTCAGACCTAGTATTTCCAGTATATTATCTGAATTCAGTATGGGTGTAGCACCTTGTCTTATGAGTTCATTTGGTCCAAATGATAATTCAGAAAATATATGACCAGGAACAGCTCCTACGTTTTTATTGTAATCTGTTGCTAGTCTTGCAGTTATTAATGTTCCTGATTTTGGTTTTGCCTCTATAATTATTATTGTATGCGAAATACCTGCCATCAATCTATTTCGTTTTGGAAATGTCCACTCCGCTCCTCTTTGAAGTAAATTAAATTCAGAAATAAGTGCTCCGCCCGAATTTAATATTTCTTCAGCCAGATTTATATTTTGAGCAGGATATAATACAGAATCGTCTAATCCTGACCCCGGAAAAGCTATTGTCTTTAATCCGATTTCTAATGCACATTTGTGTGCAATTGTATCAATTCCTATGGCTAATCCCGAGACAATACAAATATCTTGTCCTTTTAATCCATAAATTAAATCCTTGCATACTCTTTCACCATAACTTGAATGACTTCTTGATCCCACAATACATAAAATCTTTGTATTTGTATCTGGTAATTTACCTCTCATGTACAGTTTGTTTGGTGGGTCTGGAATGTTCCGTAATCCTTCAGGGAATTTGTCGAAGTTAATGATATGTATTGGGTTTTCTTTTTTTTCTAAATCATCATGCATCTCCAAATCATATCAATCACTGATAAAATCCAAATAAAATATTAATAAAATCTAAATAAAATTTTCATTTTGATTTTATCTGAGCAATTTCCACTTTATTGCGTTTTCTGCTATTATTTACCCATGTTAGATATTAAATTCATAAGAGAAAATAAAGACATTGTTCAAGCTGGAGCAACTAAAAAGCATGTAAAAATAGACATTGCAGAGCTTATTTTATTGGATGATAAGAGAAGAGAGACATTAACATCTATTGAAAAGAAGCGCGCAGAACAAAATCAAATAAGCGAAAAGATTCCACAAGCATCACCAGAGGAGAGACAAAAGATGATTGATGATATGAAACTAGTAAAGGAATCATTGGCAACAGAGGAGGAGTCTTTAAAATCTATTATGAAATCTTGGCAAGATATGATGCTTAGGGTGCCAAATATTCCTGATATGTCTGTTCCTGATGGAGATACTGATGAACAAAATAAAGAGATAAAGGTATGGGGAGATAAAACCGCTTTTGATTTTGAGGCAAAGGATCATGTTGAACTTATGACTAAACTCAATATGGTTGATTTTGAAAGAGGATCAAAGGTGCATGGTTTTAGAGGATATTTTTTGACTGGTGACGGTGCCAGACTTTCATTTGCTATTTGGCAGTACGCTATGGACTTTTTTTCAAATAAAAACTTCACACCCATTATCGCGCCGGCAATAGTGAGGAAGGTTAATCTATACGGCTCAGGACATTTGCCAGGTGATGTTGAAGACTTTTATATGACACAGGACGGGGATGCATTGTCAGGTACTGCTGAGGTTCCACTTATGGGTATGCATAGTGAGGAAGCTTTTGAATTAAAAGATTTACCTCGTAGATATTTAGGATTTTCACCTTGTTATAGAAGAGAGGCAGGCGCACATAGCAAAGACGTAAAAGGATTAATAAGAGTTCATGAATTTTATAAAATAGAGCAATTGGTATTATGCGAAGCAAGTCATGAGGTCTCAGTTAATTTTCATGAAGAATTAAACAGAAATACAGAAGAATTTATCGAATCTCTCGGTATTCCATATCATACAGTTTTAAACTGCGGAGGAGACTTGGGATTGGGGCAAGTTAAAAAGTACGATATAGAGCTATGGGTTCCAAAGGAAAATAAATACAGGGAAATATCTTCTGCATCATATTTTCATGATTTCCAAACAAGAAGAGCAAATATTCGTTACAAAGATAAAGATGGCAAAATGCGTTACGCTCACTCATTAAACTGTACTGCAATACCTACACCTAGAATACTTGTTTCATTGGTTGAAAACTATCAACAAGCAGATGGAAGTATAGTGATACCACAAGTGCTTAGGAAATACATGGGCAAAGACATTATTTCATAATAATTTACCAAATGAATATTGGTCGTTCCCGAATTTTACAATCAGCAAAATACCTAGAGCAAAAACGCAAGAAAAATATAATTGCTGTTTCTTTAATTTCTATTTCAATTATTATAATTATTTTATTAATAATATTTATATTTAGATTAGATAGTTTAAAAATTAAAAAAATAGAATTCAGTGGAGTAATGAGTGCTGAAATTAATAATTTAAAATCAGTAGTACAGGGGAGTATCGATGGTAACTATATAGGTATTGTACCTAGGTCAAATATTTTGTTTTATTCAAAAGATAAAATAAAAACAAATTTGATAGAGTCATTTAAGATGATTGATACTATAGATATTAAATCAACTGGGTTATCTGCCATTTTGATTTCAATTAAAGAAAGAAAGCCAAAGGCAATAATTTGTGATGGTTTTAAGGATGATATCTCAACTATATCTGATGATGTAAAATGCTATAAAATAGATGAAGATGGATATATATATGGTGAAACTAATATTTCTGATACTGATGAATACCTACATTTTTATACGACTTCTGATTCAAATATTAAGATCGGGGAAAGTTTTATCGATTCAGAAAAAATAAAAGGAATAAGTCAATTAACTCAAGATATACAGGCTTTAGGAATAAAGATTAAAGGGATTTTACTCACTGATGACGGTAGTTATGAATTATATTTTATTAATTCTGATCAAAGTACTACTGTTGTATATTTTGATGATAAGGTGCCGTTTAGTAAGACATCGTCAAATTTTACTACATTTTGGCAGGCAAGTAAGGGTAAAAGTTTTGAATATATTAATTTAAAATTTGGAAATAATATATTTTATACGGACAAAAAATAAAATGGACAATAGATTTATCAAATTATACTTTTCGATACTAACTGCCTGTGTCACTGGCGTGGCCCTGTCTTTTATTTTAATTTTTCTTTTTAAATATTCAAAAATAGTAATTTCACAATCAAAAAATAAAGTTGAAAAACAACAAACTTTACCATCACAAGTATCACAAAAATCACAATTAGAAAAAAGTAATTTAAATATAAATGATTTAAAGGTGATTGATGAGGAGGAGACAGCAGATCCGACATTTATTTCTAGATTTTCACGCGTAGCGGTGTATTCTGCTGATAGTGGAAGGGAAACAATCGAGAGCGCAAAACAATCTCTACCAAAATTTGCAAACAAAAAAATAACAGCAAAATCATATATTGTTTCAGATATTGATAGAGATGCGGTTGTGCTAGAAAAAGATGCAGACAAATTGATGCCAATAGCATCGATTACAAAGATTGTCACAGCTGTAGTTGCTAAGAGATTAATCAAGGAAAATGAAAGTATAATAATAGACAGTAAGGCGCTCTCAACTTATGGTAATGAAGCAAGATTGCGTGATGGTGAAAAGTTTAAATTAAGGGAATTACTTTATCCATTACTTATGGTTTCAAGTAATGATAGCTCCGAAGCAATTGCGAGACATTATGGAAGACAAAAGTTTATTAAGGAAATGAATAATTTTGTATCCGAAATAGGCGCATACAGAACATATTTCAAAGATCCATCAGGACTATCACCTTCAAATGTTTCAACAGTAAATGATTTATTGATTATTACAAAATACATAATTAAAAATTATCCAGAAATTTTTGAGATAACAAAGGAAAAAAGTAAGACAATAAGGACGCACACATGGACGAATACAACACATTTATTAAATCTAGATTCATACTTTGGTGGTAAAAATGGATATACACCAGAAGCAAATAGGACTAGTATTTCGCTATTTAAGCTAGGGAAAAATGAAAGATTTTTTGCTGTTATTTTCCTTGGAAGCTCATCGAGAGACAATGATATATTAGACTTACTTGAGGATGCGGTCAGATAATAACTTGAATTTCTGCCAAATTATTGTATAGTCATTTAATGTTAGAAAGAAAAGATTTCTGGAAAAAACTCAATAAACCCATAGTAGTTATAGCTCCGATGGCCAATGTTACAGACGTCGCCTTTAGGTCTATGTTTGTTAAATATGGAAAGCCAGATGTAATGTGGACTGAATTTGTCTCGGCGAATGGTCTATGCTCAGATGGCAAAAACATGCTTTTGCGAGATTTAGAATTTTCAAAAAAAGAAAAGCCAATTGTCGCACAACTTTTTACTGGTAATCCCGACAAAATGTTTGAAGCTGCAAAATTAGTTTCAAAGCTTGGATTCGATGGGATAGATATAAATATGGGATGTCCAGATAAAGCAGTTGAAAAACAAGGATCAGGAGCAGGGCATATAAAGGATGCAAAAAACGCAGTCGAAGTTATAAGGGCAGCAAAAAAAGGAGCACCAAATTTACCTATCTCTGTAAAAACAAGAATAGGTTATAACAAAGAAGAAATTGATACTTGGATAAGAACAATTTTGAATGAAGATATAAGTGCTTTAACTGTACATCTTAGAACAAGAAAAGAAATGTCAGATGTGCCAGCTCATTGGGATTTAATGCCTAGAATAGTTAAACTTAGAGATGAAATAAATAAAGAAATATTAATCTTAGGAAATGGAGATGTGAATTCACTGAATGATGCATACAATAAGATTAAGGAAACAGGATGTGATGGAGTAATGGTTGGAAGAGGAATATTTGGTAATCCATGGTTTTTTAATAAAAAATACATAAATAAAACATTATCTGATATTCCAAAAGAAGAAAGATTGAAAGCAATGCTTTTACATGCAAAAACTTTTGATAAAAAACTCGGAGATATAAAAAACTTCGCAATAATGAAAAAGCATTTCAAAGCATATGTTTCAGGCTGGGAAGGTGCAAAAGAATTGAGGGTTAAACTTATGGAATGCAACAATCTAAAAGAAGTAAATAAAGTGGTTAAGGAATATTTGAAAAATAGTTCAAAATAAATATTGACTCAAATATAATATTTCGGGAAGTAGGAGTATTTTTCTTAAAATGTTAAAATGTGATTATGAGTGAAAAATCACAAGTACTATATAGGAAATACAGACCATTCAATTGGAATGATGTAATTGGCCAGGATCATGTAATAGATGTTCTAAAAAGCTCAATTGAAGCAGAGAAAGTGGCGCATGCATACCTTTTTTCTGGTGGAAGGGGAACTGGAAAGACATCAATAGCGCGTATATTTTCAAGGGCATTAAAAATAAGTGATAATGATATTTATGAAATAGATGCAGCTTCAAATCGTGGTATAGATGATATAAGGGAAATAAGGGATGGAGTAAGTGTTTTACCTTTTGAATCAAAATACAAAGTTTATATTATCGATGAGGTACATATGCTCACAAAAGAGGCATTTAATGCATTGCTTAAAACATTAGAAGAGCCACCAGCACATGCAATATTTATTTTAGCTACAACCGAAACAGAAAAGATTCCAGAAACAGTTATTTCGCGTTGCCAAGTTTTTACATTTAAAAAACCAAATAGAGAAATACTTAAAAACTTAGTAGGGAAAATTGCAAAAAAAGAAGGCTATAGTTTAGATTCAGGAGTGGCTGATTTAATATCAGTGCTCGGGGACGGTTCATTTAGAGATACGCTTGGAATATTACAAAAAGTCCTAAGTCAGGCAAAAGATAAAAAGATTTTAATAAAAGAGGTGGAGGATATAACAGGAGCGCCAAAGAGTTCATTGGTAAATGATTTTACGATGACAATTACAAATCAAGAAAAAGAAAAAGCATTACAAATTATTTCTAAAGTAATTGAGGGTAATATTTCAATAAAAGTATTCATAGCACTTGTTTTAGAAAAATTAAGATTGGCACTTATAATTAAAAATATAAGTAGTAAAGAAATTTTTGATAATTATAAAAAAGACATAGGAGAAGATGATTTTAAAATTATTGAGAGTATTTCAAAATCAAAAATAAATTCAGGAATGCTGCTCGAAATAATAAAAGCATATGATATGACAGGGAAATCATATATAGAAAGTTTACCATTAGAATTGGCAGTTATTGCTATTTGTGGGTAGATTTGATATAAAATTAATTGGAACAAATTACAAAATATGAATATCACATTACCACAACAATCAAATAAACCTTGCGTTTACTGTTCAGTTCCAGAAATCAGAAATCGTGAGATTATGAGCAATGGACTAGCTTGGGCTTTTCCTACAAACATCCCGATAACTAAGGGACATACACTCATAAGTCCGAGGCGTTGCGTTGCAAACCTTGAAGGATTAACACTAGATGAGCTTACATCAATTTTTGATCTTGCAATAACCATCAAGTTTGCATTAAAGACATTGTATGGGGCAGAAGGATTTAATTGTGTGTGGAATGAAGGAAAGTTGGCAGGTCAGTCTGTTCCACATTTTCATCTGCATATTATTCCTCGAAAGGATGGTGACACAGGACTTCTCGGATATGATCCAAGGAGTATGCTGTATCGAACAGGTGATCGCGAACCGACAACGGAAGATCAATTGTTGATTGTTAGGGATGAGATAAGAAGGGTAATCACTCAGTAATCATCTCGGGACACTTACACGAATACCGACTAGAAAATAGTCGGTATTTTCTTATTTTAAATAAAAAACCTCTAAAAATTTCATAATTATTTTATTTTAATTTTATTTGGATTTCATTTTGATTTGTTAGGGTTGATGAATGGATTTTAGAAATCATAAAGATTTTATCAAAATATATTATATAAAATATAAAAAGATTGGATATGTAAAGTGTCCTGCTTTTAACTATGAAAAAGTCTATTTTAATAAACATGGTTTTCGTCATATTATCAGAAAAGGAAAGAAATTTAGAGAGATTAGTGAACAAATCGAAAGGCTTAATTTATTGAAATATGCCCCTATAATAATTGCTTCTAGTAAGAATATTAAAGATTATAATAAAAATAGCACTAGTGCTAATAATAAGGATCAATATAAAACCGCTGATTTCTGGTCTTTTCTTCAGATTCATGATGATATAAAAATCATAGTTGTAATAAGACAAGTGAAAGACGGCCCTAAGCATTTCTTCAGTATTATGCGTAAATAAAGCACAAAAGACCCCGAAGGGTCTTTCCATAGTGTTCGTCACCAGCGACAATGCCGATTATATCAACTTGGTGTGCTATTCCAATGACCGCGAACATTATTACTCATAATCTTAACAAAGACGATTCTAAAGTCAACAATAAATTTAAAATCACTTTATCTTCGTAATAATCTGATACTCATCTTCGTATAGGATTTCACTTGGTCGATCAATCATAATCATATCTACCTTACCAATTACTACTGATTTATGCCAATCCATAAGTCCAGATTCTCTGTATTTTTTAAGTCCTTTTTCTGTCCAAAATGATATTGCTCCAGGATACTTTTCTCCTATTTTTGGCAACCAAGATCCATCTGGTTTATTTAACCTTCTCAAGTCGTCTTTTGGGCAATCTTTTTCTACAGCTTCATATATTCCAATGTTGCCTACAATAAATCTATAAAGTTTTTCAACACTATTTCCCATGACACTTTTTGTATTTTTTACCACTTCCGCAAGGACACGGGTCATTTCTTCCTGCCTCATCTTTTTTTGAAGATGCTCCACCTTGATTTGTATTATTGTCGCCATCCCCACTTCCTATTATTTGAGCATTTTCGTGAACCTCTTTTAATTTAACTGGTTCTTGAGTAATTATTCCTCCTGCAATATGTGGTATTAGCTCTGCTATTTTTAGATTTATTGCATTTTGCATTTCTTTAAATAGTCTCAATCCTTCTTTTTTATATTCAACTAGTGGATCACGCTGACCATATGCACGTAGATTTACACTAGATCTTGTATAATCCATTATCTCAAGATGTTCTACCCAATACATATCTATTGTTTGTAATATTATTTGCTTAGCAACAGTTAAAAATCTCTCCTTTCCAATTTGATTTATTTTGTCCTCGATTATTTTGTTCAAATCTGAAAAAATATGCGTAGATGCTATTTCCTTTATTTCTTTTTCTATTATATCCATTCCTCCCATCAATATTTCTCTTCGTCTTCCATACACTGTCTTCCTTTGATGATTTAATATGTCATCGTATTCCAAGATATGCTTTCTTGAGTCAAAGTTATGTCCTTCGATTTTGGTCTGAGCTGTTTCGAGTGATCTTGTGATTATCTTGTTTTGTATTGGTTCATCTTCTGCAACCCCAAGTCTTCCCATCAAACTTTTGATAGTATCTGAAGCAAATATTCTCATTAGTGAATCCTCAAGAGAAACAAAAAACTGTGTTGCACCAGGATCTCCTTGTCTCCCTGAACGACCTCTTAGCTGATTGTCTATTCTTCTTGCCTCATGTCTTTCAGTTCCAAGTACAAACAGTCCGCCAATTGATTTGATTTCTTCATACAAATCTTTTGTACTAGGATTTCCGCCAAGTTTAATATCAACTCCACGACCTGCCATATTTGTTGCTATCGTCACTGCACCTCTTTTTCCTGCTTGAGCGATTATTTCTCCTTCTCTTTCATGATTCTTGGCATTAAGTATTTCATGTTTTACTCCCTCTGCCTTTAAAAATTCTGAAAGGACTTCATTTTTTTCAATTGAAACTGTACCAATCAAAACTGGTTGACCTGTTTTATTTAATTCCTTTACCTTTCTTGCTATTGCCTTAAACTTTCCGATTTCAGTTTGGAAAATCAAATCATCATGATCCAATCTTTGTATTGTTTTATTTGTAGGAACGACAATAGTTTCTAATCCATATACCTTATAAAATTCCTCACTTGAAGTTGATGCTGTACCTGTCATTCCTGAAAGTTTTTTATACAATCTAAAATAGTTTTGGAAAGTAATAGATGCATAGGTACGAGATTCTTTTTGAACTGAAACTCCTTCCTTTGCCTCTATTGCTTGATGAAGTCCATCTGACCAACGTCTTCCGGGCTGAAGTCTACCTGTAAATGTATCGACTATAACTATTTGATTATCTTTAACAACGTATTCAGAATTTAAATTATAAAGAGCCTTGGCCTTTACTGCAGTCTCCAAATGATGAACGTATTTGATTCCTTTTTCTGTATAAATATTTTCGACACCCAATTTCTTCTCGGCTTTTTCTATTCCTTTTGGTGTAAGACTTATATTTCTATTTTTTTCATCAACTGTATAATCTTCATCTTTATTAAATTCACGAACCATAATTGAAAATATTTGATATAGATTTTCGGAATCAGTTGTTGGTGCAGAAATGATAAGAGGAGTACGCGCTTCGTCTATAAGTATTGAGTCGATTTCGTCCACAATGGCATAGTTGAAATCTCTTTGACGTAGGGAAGATTCTTCGTATTCTAAATTGTCTCTAAGATAATCAAAGCCGAATTCATTGTTAGTACCATAAGTTATATCTGCCGAATACGCCTCTCTACGAGATACTGGCTTAAGGAATTCATGAACAACTTTAAATGATCCAAGTTCATCACGCTTTTTATCTAAATTTTCATCTGATTCATTTGAAGAAATATGTTTTGGATCATATATAAAAGAAGTTTCGTGATTTATAACTCCAGTTGTAAGTCCTAGAAAATTATATATTTGTCCCATCCAAACCGCATCACGTCTTGATAGGTAATCGTTTACAGTTACAACATGTACTCCTTTACCTGAAAGTGCATTCAAATATGCGGGAAGGGTAGCTACCAAAGTTTTTCCTTCACCTGTTCGCATTTCACCTATATTTCCATAATGTAAAATTGCACCACCTATTATCTGTACATCAAAATGTCTTTGACCAGAAACTCTCTTTGAAGCCTCGCGTACAACTGCAAATGCTTCAGGGAGTATATTGTTTAGTGATTCACCGCTTGAAATTCTTTTTTTGAATTCTTGAGTTTTATTTTTTAAAGCATCGTCTGAAAGGGAAGAGATAGCAGTTTCAAATGAATTAACCTCAACTAAAATAGCCTCATATTTTTTGAGTAGTTTTTTATTATTATCACCAAAAATGTTTTTTAATGAAAACGCCATAATGTGCTTGGCACTATATCATAAAAAGGATAATAAAAAAAGGTTATTTACTCTACATACTCAACCTCAGGGAATATTTCAATACTAGTTTCTGCATAAACTTTATCCACCATTTTTTGTGCAAGGTTCACTATGTCATTTGCTGTAGCATTTCCATAATTTATTAAAACCAAAGCCTGACTTTTATATGTGCCTACTTCACCTATTTTTACTCCACGAAAACCGCAAACATGGTCGAGTATCCATGCTAGTGGAATTTTAACTTTTTTATCGTTAACAGAATGCACTATCATATCTGGATACTTTGCTATTAATTCCTTTGCCTTATTTGTTGAGACTATAACATTTTTGAAAAATGAACCTGCGGTACCGTATTGTTTAAGATCAGGTAACTTCCTTGTTCTAATATCGACAATTGCTTCGCGTACTTGTTTTAAATTTGGTTCGCTAATCTTTTTGAATGAAAAATATTCATCAAGGTCTTTGTATTTTGTATTCAATTTACCTTTTTTATTTAATTTAAAAATAACTGAAAGTATTACATATCTATTTTTTTCTTTTTTAAAAATACTGTCTCTATAATCAAATTTGCAATCTATATTTTTGAATGTCTTGTATTCATCATTTTTAATATCTAAAACATATACTGATTCAATTGTGTCTTTTGCTTCGCTTCCGTATGCACCAATATTTTGAACAGGAGAGGCTCCTACCGTGCCAGGTATCAATGAAAGATTTTCTAAACCATAATATCCTTTTTCAACAGTTTCTTTTACCAAATTATCCCAATCTTCACCTGCCATAGCGGTGACAAGTACATTGTCGCCATCTTCCTTGTATGTAATACCTTTCATTTCAATTTTAATAACAATGCCAGGAAAGCCAGCATCAGATACTAAAAGATTTGAGCCACCACCTAAAATAAAGAAAGGAATTTTATTTTTCTTAGAAAAACCGATTGCTTCTATGAGTTCATCATCATTTGTTGCAATACAAAAATATCGAGCAGGACCGCCGATTTTAAAAGTGGTGTATTTACTGAGAGAAATGTTTTCTAGGATTTTCATATAATAGTGTTTTGTAAAATCAGACGAACCTACGGGGCGGAGAATTTTTATAGACCTAAGGTATATAAAAATTACTACGCCCGCAAGATAGGTGAGACGATTTTACCAATTGCGCCGAATGTTGACGTACGGGTGTTAGCTCCAAATATAATGTCTAAATTAAGATGTGAGTACAGCCGTCCGTCATCACTTGGTACAATCTACAATAATATTAACATAATAGATAGTGTGATGCATATGTGTACAAATAGAAACAAAAAACCCTGCCGAGGCAGGATCTTATGTAGACATTTTATTTTGGATTGTACCAACAGCTAAGTTCAAATATAACTTCAAACTTTATCAGTACTCACACATGCATATTATAACTCAGAGAGCATATTTTTTGCAAATTATAATAAACATGGATATTTACCCAAATAATTATTGACTTATTTATATATCTTATGCTAACATAGCAGTTACGCGTTTTTGCGTTGGCTTTAGTTATCTCTATATTAATAATTATTAATTTTTTATAAATAAAATATTATGGCATCAGAATTTAATCGTTCAAAACCACATGTAAACGTAGGTACAATCGGACACGTTGACCACGGAAAGACAACTCTTACTACTTCTATTCTTGCAGTTCAAGCAAAAGATGGATTAGCACAGCTTAAGGCTTATGCTGATATTGCTAAGGGAGGTACTGTTCGTGATGCAACAAAGGTTGTTACTATTTCACTTGCTCACGTTGAATACGAGTCAGACGCAAGACATTATGCTCATATCGACGCCCCAGGACACGCAGACTATATAAAGAACATGATTACAGGTGCCGCTCAAATGGACGGTGCTATACTAGTAGTATCAGCTCTTGATGGAGTTATGCCACAAACAAGAGAGCATATTCTTCTTGCAAAGCAAGTTGGAGTTCCACAAATAGTAGTATTCCTAAACAAGTGCGATATGGTTCCTGAAGCAGATCTTCTAGATCTAGTTGAAGAAGAAGTACGTGATCTTCTAACAAAGAACGGCTTTGACGGAAAGGGTGCACCAGTTATAAGAGGTTCAGCTTTGAAGGCTCTTGAGGGTGATGCAGCATGGGTATCAAAGATAAAGGATCTTATGAAGGCTCTTGATACATATATTCCTATGCCAGTTCGTGAAGTTGATAAGCCATTCCTAATGCCAATCGAAGACATATTCTCAATTGAAGGACGTGGTACTGTAGTAACAGGACGTATTGAAAGAGGTATGGTAAAGGTAGGTGAAGAAGTTGAAATCATCGGTTTCAAGGATACTTCAAAGACTACAATTACAGGTATTGAAATGTTTAATAAGTCACTAAAGGAAGGTATTGCAGGGGATAATGCCGGACTACTACTTAGAGGTACAGGAAAGGATGATGTTACTCGTGGTATGGTTCTTGCTAAGACAGGATCAGTTAAGCCTCATACAGACTTCGAAGCAGAAGTATATATTCTAAAGAAGGAAGAGGGAGGACGTCATACACCATTCTTCACAGGATATAAGCCACAATTCTATATCAGAACAACAGACGTTACAGGTGAAGTAACACTTGCAACAGGAGTTGAAATGGTTATGCCAGGAGATACAGTTACATTTAAGGTAAAGCTAGTAGCTCCAGTAGCTATGGAGGACAAGATGAGATTTGCTATCCGTGAAGGAGGTAAGACAGTAGGTGCAGGTGTTGTAACAAAAATAGTTGCATAATACAGTAAAATCTGATAAACATTAACAATACTATGACCACTATCGCTAAAGAAAAAAAGGTAACAAAGGCAAAGACATCTTCAAAAGAGGGTGAAATTGCAAAACTTAGAATACGTGTTCGTGCATACGAACATAAGATTCTTGATGCTTCTCTTAAGCAGATAATGGATACAGCTATTCGTTATGATGTACAGTTTTTTGGACCTATTCCATTACCAACTGAAATCAAAAAGTACACTGTAAACCGTGCATCATTTGTATTCAAAAATGCTCGTGAACAGTTTGAAATGAGAGTACACAAGAGATTAATAGATATACTAAATCCAAATCAAAAGATTATTGAAGCTCTAACAAATCTTAGTTTGCCATCAGGGGTGAATATAGATGTAAAGATGATGTAATACCGAATAACAGAACTCAAATTATATGAAAACTATAGGAAAATTTATTCTAGGAAGGAAGCTAAGCATGACACAAATCTTCGATAAGGAAGGGGTAGTTCATCCTGTAACAGTAATTGAAGTATCTCCTATATCAGTTTCTCAAGTAAAAACAAAAGAAAAAGATGGATACACAGCTATTCAATTAACTTCTAAAAAAGGAAAAATAGAAACAAAAAGAGAGTACAGAACAGAGGACACAACTAAAAATGTTGGCGATGCTCTAGGTGTATTACTTTTCAACGAAGGAGATGAAATAGAGGTTAGTGCAATCTCAAAGGGTAAAGGTTTCCAAGGTGTAGTTAAGCGTCATGGTTTCGGTGGAGGACCAAGAACACACGGACAAAAGCACTCAGAACGTGAACCAGGATCAATCGGAGGAGGACTTAGAAATAAAGTTCCTAAAAAGATGAGAATGGCCGGAAGAATGGGTGGCGACAGAATAACAGTTAAAAACCTTAAAGTAGTTCATATTGACTCAGAGGCAAATAAAATGTATATTCGAGGAGCTATTCCTGGAAAAAGAGGAACTGTAGTTGAAATAAAAGGCTAGTTAAATACCGTAAAATATCATGGAAACAACAATATACAATCAAAAAGGACAAGAAGCAGGAAAGATGAAAATCCCAGAATCAGTTTTTGGTATTCCTTGGAATGCTGACTTGGTTCATCAAGTGGTTGTTTCAATGATGTCTAGTGCTCGTCATCCAATCGCAAATACAAAAACTCGCGGTGAAGTAAGTGGAGGAGGTAAAAAGCCTTGGCAACAAAAAGGAACAGGACGCGCTCGCCACGGTTCTACAAGATCACCTATTTGGGTTGGTGGAGGTATTGCTCATGGACCAAGAGCGGATAAGAATTATGATAGAAAGGTAAATAAAAAGGCAAAGATAAAGGCGCTATATACTATTCTTTCTAAAAAGTTCAAGGATGGTGAAATATTGTTTGTTGATTCACTTTCATTTACTGCTCCAAAGGCTAGTGAAGCTAAATCAACTCTAATGGCTTTTTCAAAAGTAAAAGGATTTGAAAAGTTTGCTACAAAACCTAAAAATGTTGCTATTCTAGCAATAGAAAAAAAGACTCCTGAAATCATGAAGAGTTTCAAAAATTTTGGAAATCTAGAAGTTGAAGAATTCAGAACAATTAATCCTGTATCAGTTCTTAATCATAAATATTTGGTTATTGCTAATGCAAAGGAAAGTCTAAAAAATTTAAAATAATTTTATGAATACACTTTTAAGACCAAGAATTACAGAAAAGTCAGGAATAATGAGTGAAACTCAAAATATTTATACATTTGAGGTTCTTAAGGATTCAACAAAGGATAGTATTGCTCGTGAAGTAAAGGCACTATATAAAGTTACTCCAGTAAAGATAACAATAGTTAATCTTCCAGCCAAAAAGGTTTTTGTAAGAGGAAAAAAGGGAACTCATTCTGCTGTTAAAAAGGCAATGATTTACCTTAAAAAGGGAGATAAGATAAATTTTATATAATTAGATAAATACCATGAAAAGCTATAAACCATTAACACCATCAAGAAGAGGAATGACAGGAATCAAGTATTCTGATTATATTACCACTTCTGAACCTCATAAGCCTCTTACAGTTGGAATGAAGAGAGATATGGGTAGAAATGCCTTCGGACGTATAACTGTACGCCATAAGGGAGGTGGACATAAAAAGCTATACAGACTTGTTGATTTTAATTATGATAAGAAAAATGTTCCAGCAAAGATAACAACTATCGAATACGATCCTTTTAGAACTGGATTCATTGCACTTGTTCAATACGCAGACGGTGAAAAGAGATATGTACTTGTTCCAAAGAGTATGAAGGTAGGTGACTCATTTATAGTTTCTGAAACTGCTTCAGTTGAAACAGGAAATAGACTTCCATTAAGGAAAATTCCAGTAGGTACATTTGTATACAATATCGAAATTAAACCTAATACTGGATCAAAACTAGTACGTTCAGCAGGATCTTTTGCGCAAGTTATTGCAAATGATAATGGTTATACTCATATCAAACTTCCTTCAACAGAAATAAGAAAGGTTCATGACAATGCTTGGGCAACAGTTGGTGTTGTTTCAAATGATGAAAATCGTCTAGTAAATATCGGAAAGGCAGGTCGTTCAAGATGGCTTGGTATACGTCCTACTGTTCGTGGTTCTGCTCAAAACCCTGTGGATCACCCATACGGTGGAGGTGAACAGAGAACAGGTCGAGGTCTCAGAAGACTTAAGACTCGTTGGGGTAAGCCTGCTGGTAAGGGACAAAAGACCAGAACTCCAAAGAAGTATTCAAATGTCTTTGTGGTTTCAAGGAGAAGAGTTGGAAAGAGTAAAACAGTAGAAGTAAATGGCTAGTAAGATCATTAAAAAGATAAGAGATTTGGTAGATAAAGTGATAATACACTTTTATGACAATCTCTAATCTTGACTTAACCATACATTTTGTTTAATATAAAAAACCATGTCACGATCACTTAATAAAGGACCATACGTTGAAGAACGACTATTGAAAAAGATAGCCGGCAAAAAACCTACAGAAACTGGGGTTATTAAGACATGGTACAGAAGAAGTCAAATTTCTCCTGAAATGGTTGGATTTATTTTTGGAGTATACAATGGACGTCAGCATATAGACGTTTTGGTTTCAGAAGAAATGGTAGGTCATAGACTTGGTGAATTTGCTCCAACTCGTAAATTCATAAGACATGGAGGTAAGATGCAAAAGGAATTAGAGCAAAAAGCAAAGGAAGCAGAAATGAATGCAGCTAAGGCGGCAAAGGAAGCTGTTGCATCTCCAGCTAAAAAATAATTTAAATAAATAACATGATAACCGCATCACTAAAAAACTATAGACAGTCACCAAGAAAGGTAAGAAGTGTGGCAAATCTCGTGCGCGGTAAATCAGTTGATAATGCATTAAACACTTTAACTTTCCTAAGTAAAAAGGCAGCTGATCCAATATTTGGACTTATCATGTCAGCTGTTGCAAATGCAAAAAATAATTTTCAAATAGAAAAGGACTCTCTTATCATAAAAGAATTAAGAGTAGATGCAGGACAAGTTTTAAAAAGAAGAATGCCACGAGCACGTGGAAATTCATACCCAATTAATAAAAGAACAAGTCATGTTCTTATTGTCCTTGCACCAGCAGAAATAAAAGAAAAGAAGGCAAAAAAGACTGCTGTTAAAAAGGAAGTTAAAATAGAAAATAAATAACATGTCACATTCAGTACACCCATATTCACATAGATTAGGAGTAATAAGAGACTGGAAGAGTCGCTGGATTGCTCGTGATAAAAATTACAGAACAGCATTAAAGGTTGACTTAATTATCCGTAAATATCTTACAGACGCTCTTAGAAGTTTTTACCTTTCTGATATACAAATTGAAAGAAATCAAAAATCTCTAAAAGTAATAATAAGATCATCACGTCCTGGAATGATAATAGGAAGAAGTGGAGATGGAGTTACAAAGCTACGTGATAAGATACTTGCTCTACTTAAAAAGAGAGGAATTGACCTAGCAGGACAAGAATTTAAACTAGATATCGAAGAAGTAAGAAGTCCAGAATCAAATGCAGCGATAGTTGCTATGATGGTTGCAGAAGGATTAGAAAAGCGTCTACCTTTTAGAAGAGTTATGAAGCAAACTCTAGAAAAAGTATTGGCAAGTAAAGAAGTAAAGGGAGCAAAGATAAAACTTTCAGGAAGACTAGGTGGTGCTGAAATGGCAAGAAGAGAAGATTTGAAAAAAGGACAAATTCCTCTTCAGACATTGCGTGCTGATATTGATTTTGCTCGTGAAAAGGCACATATGACATACGGAGATATCGGTATCAAGGTATGGATATACAAAGGTCAGATTTTTGAAAAGGATCTTAAAAATATAAAATAAATATATGTTATTCCCTAAAAAAGTAAAATTCAGAAAGTGGCATACAGGCCGAACAAATGCAAAGAAGCTCGCAAAGGGTGTAGATACTCGTGGAGTTAAGCTTTCATTTGGATCATATGGACTAAAGGCCCTAGCTTATGGTAGGCTTTCATCAAATGAGATAGAAGCAGCAAGAAAGGTTATGGCCCGTTATGCTACTAAATCAGGTAAGGTATGGGTACGTGTTTTCCCAGACAGACCTTTTACACAGAAGCCACCTGAAGTTAAGCTTGGTAAAGGAAAGGGTGAACCAGTAGGTTTCGTAGCTCAAATCAAAGCAGGAAGAGTACTTTTTGAAATTGATGGAGTTGATGATAAGGTTGCACAAGAAGCTTTGAGAAAGGCAGGTACAAAGATTTCAGTAAAGACAAAGGTTGTTAGTAGAAATATGATGTAATAATTATAAAACCAATGAAAGAATTAAAGAATAAAACTCCACAAGAATTAAAGAAGCTTATAGAAGAAAAGCGTGAGGTTATTCGTAATTTTAGATTTGGAAGTGCAGGAAGTAAAACTAAAAACGTAAAGCTTGGCTATACAACAAGAAAGGAGATAGCAAGAATAATGACAGAATTGTCACTTAGATCAAAAGTAAAATAATTTAAAAGATATGACAGCAAAAACAATACAAAATAATATGGTAGAAAAAAAGGCACAGAGAAAAACTCTTTCAGGTGTTGTTGTATCTGATAAAATGAAGGACACAATTGTAGTTTTAGTGAATAGATATGTAAAAAATGAAAAGTATCAGAAATTCGTAAATATTCACAAGAAATACAAAGCTCATGATGCAGGAAATACAAAAAAGATTGGAGACAAAGTGACTATCGAATCATGCAGACCAATGTCAAAGGATAAGTCATTTATAGTAAAAGTATAACAATAAATATATGATACAACCTAGATCAATAGTTAAAATAACAGATAATTGCGGAGCCAAGATTGGAAGAATCTTTAAGGTTCTTGGAAGTTCAAAAAAGAGATATGCCGAAATAGGTGATCTAGTTATATTGTCAGTACAAAAAGCTGAACCAAGAAAGGCGATAAAGAAAAAGGATGTTCTACAAGGTGTGGTTGTACGCCAAGTAAAGGCATATAGAAGAAAGGATGGATCATATATAAGATTTGATGAAAATGCAGTTGTTATTTTGGAAAAGGGTAAAAAGGATCCAATTGCAGGACGTATATTCGGTCCTATACCACGCGAATTAGCAGAAAAAGGTTTTCAGACAATTGCCTCAAAGGCCCCTGAAATAGTATAAATTTAAATACCATGACAATCAAAAGAGATGACAACGTAATAGTGCTAACAGGAAAAGACAAGGGAAAGACTGGTAAGGTTATTAAGGCTATGCCAAAGGAAAACAGAGTAGTAGTAGCAGGTATCAATATGTATAAGAAAAATCAAAGACCAACAAAGCAAGGTCAAAAAGGACAAGTAATAGAAAAAAATGGTTCAATACATATTTCAAATGTTGCTCTAGTCGATGCAAAAAAGTCTAAGAAGACAAAAAAATAAAATACCATGACAACACATAAACATACAGCAAAAACTACATATGAAATGAATAAGGAGTCATTTAAGACTTTAAAGGAAAAGTTTGGGTATACAAATCCTATGCAAGCTCCAGTACTAAAGAAATTAGTTATAAGTACAGGAACAGGATCAGTAAAGGATAAGAAAAAGGTTGAGCTAATAGCAGACCGTCTAGCTAAGATTACAGGTCAAAAGCCAGCACCAAGATCAAGTAAAAAGTCAGTTGCCTCATTTAAGGTAAGACAAGGAGACTTGGTTGGATATCAAATAACTCTAAGAGGAAAGAGAATGTGTGATTTTATAGATAAGCTTGTACACATTGCATTACCAAGAACAAAGGACTTCCGTGGTATTTCAAAGACTGCAGTAGATGATATGGGTAACTATACTCTAGGTATAAAGGAACATACCATTTTCCCAGAAACAGCAGATGAAGATCTAAAAGATGTATTTGGATTTGCTATAACAATAGTTACAAGTTCAAAAAAGAAAGATGAGACATTAGCATTCCTTGAATATCTAGGTTTCCCATTTAAGAAAGAAGAGGCAAAGAAAAAATAAATATATAATATAATTTAAAATAAAAAATCTTAGCTCTGCTAGGATTTTTTATTTTATCAAGATTTTATTCAAATTTTATATGGATAGCAAATCAATAATCATTGTCAATGTCTGTTCTGTACTATCTCGCCTTTATGAAAAGATAGATATCCTCAAGTGCCTTCACTGCATCTCCTGCAGCTATATTGTTTTGATGATATAGGCCATCTGTACAATCTCCAGCTGCCCATATGCCGTCTATACTAGTCTTTTGATTTTTTGGGTCTACAACTATATGATTGTATGGAGTTAATTTGACTAAATCTTTTGCAAAATAAGTAGTTGGTAGGGAACCGATTTCGACAAATATTCCTGTTGTACTTATTTCATTTTCATTACCCGACTTTGTATCAGTGTAAATTATTGAACTCACAAATTTATCTCCTTTAACTTCTTTTACAATTGCGTTTTTAATAATTTTAAAATTTGGATGTTTTGAAACTGCGTCCACAGTCACTGGATCTGCTTTAAATTGTTCTGTTCTGTTTAAAAGGGTAACTGATTTACAATATGCGAGTAATTGTGATGCACTTTCGAATGCTGCATTTCCTCCACCTACCACAATCACATCTTGATCAGCAAAAAGGGGACCATCACACGATGCGCAGTATGTAAGTCCTTTGTGTTCAAATATATCGGCTCCTTTAGCCTCTAATTTACGCCTAAAGCTTCCTGTGGCGATTAAAACTGTCTTTGAGGTGTATTGTACCGTCTCACCACCCTTTTTGCTTATAATCTTAAATCCACCCTCAGTCTTTTCAATCTTTTCGCATGATTCGCCTTCATGTATATCTACTATATCTTTTGAATATGCTTTTAAATGACTTTCTAAACTCTTAGCAAAATCAGCACCAGAAATCTTGACTGTACCTATCCAGTTTTCAATTCCTTCTGAAACTGTACTTTGGCTATTCCAATCTTTAGTTATAAAAAGCGTCTTGAGTTCCTTGCGTGCTGCATAAACTCCTGCAGCAACACCCGCAGGTCCACCACCTATAATTGTTAAATCATATTGCATGATAAGTATTATACTATAAAATTTAATTTAGAAATTACTTCAACTTACTTCTTCTCAAGAAAGCTGGAACTGCACCCCAATCATCATCGTCATCTCTTGTTTCTTGTTTTACTTCTTTCTTTTCTTCAACTACTACCTTTTCTACTTTTTGATTTTGAACTGGTGCTTGTGCTTGATTTGATACTGAATTAAATATTCTTCCGCGATTTTCATCTCTTTTAATTTCAATAGTATTGCCACCAAACATTGATTGTCTTTGCTGTGGTTGTGCTGGAGCCCCTACTTGTTCTTGTTTTATTTGATTGTTTATCACTTCTGGGAAACCAGCTGCAATAACTGTAACTTTTACCTCATTTTTCTTTAGCTTATCATCACGTACTGTTCCAAATATAACTTTTGCATTTGGATCTACTGATTCAGTTATAACCTTTGCGGCATCTTGTATTTCAAACATTGTTAAGTCCTCACCACCAGCAATTGAAAATAGTACACCTTTTGCTCCATTTATTGATACATCAAGGAGTGGCGAGTTTATAGCGAGTTTTGCTGCTTCTACAGCTCTGTTTTCACCCATTGCAGAACCAATACCCATAAGTGCTGAACCTGCACTTTCCATCACTGTTCTTATATCGGCAAAGTCTATGTTAATTATTCCGGGTGTTGTTATGAGATCTGAAATTCCTTCAACTGCTTGGCGTAGTATTTCATCACATATTGAAAAGGCATTTTTAACGGTTGTGTTTTTGTCTATTGTTGAAAGCAGTCTATCATTTGGTATTACTATTATTGCGTCTACTTCCTTTCTTAAATCCTCAAGTCCTGCTTCTGCTATCTTGCTACGTGCTTGTCCTTCAAAGAAAAAGGGTCTAGTCACAACTGCAACTGTTAATGCACCTAATTCTTTTGCTGTTCTTGCCACTATTGGACTTGCTCCTGTACCTGTTCCTCCTCCTAGTCCGCATGCAACAAAGACCATATCAGCGCCTTTTAGGGCTTCCTGAACTTCTTCTTTTGTTTCTTCAACTGCACGTCTACCCATTTCTGGATTCATACCTGTACCTAGGCCTCGAGTAAGATTTTTACCTAGGTATATTCTTTTTTTAGCTAATGAATGATGTAGGTCTTGCGCATCAGTATTTATAGAAATGAAATCAACTCCCTTTACTTTAGAATTGATCATATGATTTACAGCGTTTTTGCCTGAGCCTCCGACTCCGATTACTTTAATTCTGGCAAATGCTTCTATTTCTGGGGTGATATTAGGCATAGGCACATAATACCAGAATGGCTATAAAAAAGGAAATATTGACAATTATGGCAAAAAAACTTTTAAAGAATCTTTTATTTTTTTGAGTATTCTTCCAAAAGCTTGACCTGTAGTGTCTATTGGTTTGTCTTCGTCTGCATGCATTCCAAATATACAGAGGCCATAAGCAACAGATAGGGAATTATCTTTTAGTGAATTTATCGTACCTATTCTTGCGGGTAATTTTAATGAAATTTTTGCAAGCTCCTCTATACCTGAAAGTTGTGAACCACCACCGGTTAATACTATTCCTGCGGGTAGGAGACCATTTCTGCCTATTTTTTTCAAATGATTTTCAATTAATTCAAATATATCCGAAACTCTTGCTGTGACTATTTCCTCTAATTTTTTCCTTGAATATGAACTACCTGTTATTGCACCGATTTTGATTTGTTCCGCCTCCTCCAGTGAGACTTTTAATCCCAATGCTATATCATTTGTTATATCTGTTGAACCTATTGGAAATACTTCAAGCGATACTGGAATATTGTTTTCAAAAACAGCAATTGAAACGGTTTCGGCTCCGATATTTGCAAGCACACATCCTGCGACTTTTTGAGATTTTGTAATTGTTACAAGACTTGAAGCAATAGGTGATGCCATAACGTCTTGAACATTTAAACCCGCTTCCTCAACAGCTTGAATCAAGTCATTAAGATGATGTTCTAGAGAGGTAATATACATAGACTTTATTTCTAATTTACTACCTTTCATTCCCTCACATTTACCTAGCACAACTCTACCGTCAATCTTATATTGTACAGGTATTGTATGAATTATTTTTTTATTTAAAGATTGATTTGTTGGTATGTCTTTTTCGCATTGCTCCTGCAATTTGCGCATATCCAATGTTGTTATTTCAAGGTCTGCACGGCTTATGATTATTGAACTAGTGCAATTAATACTAGATAAGCCTATTCCACCTATTGAAATAAACACTTTATTTACTTTTACATTTGCCTTTTTTTCGGCTTCTGAAACTGCTTTTTTAATACTACTTACCACATCATAGGTATTTAATATATAGCCATTTCTTAGGCCTTTTGATTCAGATATTCCTATGCCTATTATTTTAGGTTCACCTTTTAGATTGTCATTAGTCTTTGATGCATCAACAATAACCACTTTGACATGGTATGTTCCTATATCTATACCTGTAATTATTGATCTCGACATTTAAATAGTGACAAAAAAGCATTTCGAAAACAGTAAAATAATTATTTAATAAACAGCAATATTAAATACCAAACTTTTTTCGAAAACGTGCTTCTATACTCTCCATTGTACTACCATGGTCGAATCCTTTCAAATGCACTAAACCGTGGATAAACAAAAAACCAAAAAAGTTTTCATAATCTCTATCAAATTTCTTTGCCATTACCTTAGTCATGTCTGGATTTATATAAATTTCACCAAATTTGTCTGAAAGAGGGAAGCTTAGTATATCTGTTGCCTCATTTATATCTCTGTATTCTTTATTTAACTTTTTAATTTCACTTTTGCTGATTATTATTACTGACAATTCATACTTTTTACCGAGTACAGCATCTTTCATAGCCTCAAAAGCCAAGCTTGGTAGCTTGGCTTTTGTTGTATTAGTTATTGAAAACGTAGGCTCATTCATCGACTGATATTATTTTGAATATCTTGCTGTCTTTTCTTGCATTTTACCCATCTTTATAAGTTCTTGTATTTCTGCCTTTCTTTTTAAAGATTTCAATGTCTTCATCTTTGTTTTGTATGATGAAAGTACTCTTTGATTGTATCTTATGCTTCTTACTCTTGGTAATATACCTGCACCTTGTACTCTCTTTGTAAAACGACGAATAACAGCTGCGCTGTTTTCGGTTCCATTTCTAGTTATTGCTACGTTTATCATAGTTTCAATATATTATCATGCATTATATGAAAATGCAAAGGGATTTTGATAGGGTACTATTTTTCTAGTTTTTTCATGTATTTTGGCAATTCATCAATAGATATAATCTCTTGCGCATGTGTATCGTTATTCCTTACTATGACTGTTTTTTCGACTGCCTCCTTTTTACCCATGATAAGTGCATATGGTATATGATATTTTTCAACTGCTGATACTTGAGCACCAAGTCTATCTCTAGCTAAAGATAAAAATAATGGGATTTTTTCTTGTCTTAAATCCTCAATAATTTTAAGGCTTAATAATTTTGATTCAAAACCTAATTGTACAAAAGAAGCAAATGGTCTTTTAACTTTTTTGATTTCTTTTCTTAATTCTGGTTTATTATTTTTAATTAATATTGAAATACCAACACCGTGTATTTCTTTTTTCAATCCTATCTTTTTTGAAAGACCGTCATATCTCACACCCACGGCTAATGCTTTTTGATCTTTCTTTTTATTATCTTGATCTGTATTGTATATCGAAAATATTGTTTCGGTGCAGTACTTTTTATTTCCTATTAGATTATTATTGATTTGATAAGGAATATTTAATGCTTCCATGTATTCCAATACTTCTTGAAAATGATTTCTACTTGATTCTGAAAGGAAAGACATTGATTTTGGTGCACCTTCGTTTAATTTCTTGCACTTATCATTTTTGCAACTTAAAAGTTCAAATGGATCCTTTTTTAAAAGTTGTCTGCATTCTGCATGCATGTCATTTACATGTTTCCTATAATAATTACCAAGATCACGGGTATAGCGATTGATTGATTCCTTGTCTCCTATACTATTTATTTCAACACAAATGTTTTTGTAGCCCTCTTCCTTTAAAATCGCACATGTTGTTTGTATAAGTAATGCTTCTGCAATGCTTTTTGAGCCTCCCATTATTTCGAGATCGCAATAGCGATTGTATGTTATATCAGATTTCTTGGATGTATTTGATTTATTGTTTTTAAAAGGCTCTCTGAAATAAAACATAATAGGTTGTGGAAGGGCATGCATATTTCCTTCATTATACATACGTAAAAGGGCTACTTTTTCCTCTACATGCAATGGTAAATGTGATTTTTCATCATTATTTTCATCAATATAATCTCCCTCTAAAAGATTTTTAGACAAATCCAAATCAACCTTTTTGATTTCAGGACTTTCATGTGGGACAAAACCATAATAGACTGGTATTTCTCCTATTTTATCTAAATTTTCATAAGCTGTGAATTTTTCTATCTTTTTTTCACTTTTACTTTCTTTTGTTTTTTGAATCATACGGTAATTTTGTTTAAATTTATACTCCAGGTAAAATATTTATTTTTGAAATTGGATATAGACGCAATAGTGGTCTGCCAACAATATAACTTTCCTCTAATGGACCCCATTCTCTGGAGTCTGAGCTGTTGGCTCTATTGTCTCCCATGACAAAGTATTCATCATGGGCTAGAGTTTTCCTGAAAGTATCATGTGTTCTGTTTGATTCTGTAACATGGCTATCGTCAATCACTATTCCTTTTGGATTTGCGCTGTTTATTATTGTTATAATTCCATTATCCATTGAAATTGTCTCATCTGGTAGGGCAATTATTCTTTTTATTAAATATCTTTCATTTTGAGCAATAGGATGCTTGAAAACAACCACATCTCCTCGCTCTGGTTTATTGAAATGATATGTAACTTGATCAACAATCAAATAATGACCAGTTGCAAATGTTGGATCCATAGATGGACCCTTAACGATAAAAGGTTCAGCGATATATGCTCTAAAAGGTATGATGATAGCAAAAGCAATAATTGTAAATTTTAGTATATCTTTAAAAGAATTTTCTTTTTTAATAGAAATATTTTCTTGATTGAGATTTTGAGTGTCCATTACTGCAATTGTATTATGGATTTTGGTTTGACACAAGATTTCTGTATATGGCACAATGGTGTCATGGCATACATAATTGCAGGTTTAGGAAATCCAGGACAAGAATACACAAATACTCGTCACAATACAGGACGAATTGTTTTGGATTATATTAAAAATGAATTCAAGGGCGAAGATTTTGTGTCAGAAAAGAAATCCAATGCACTTGTAAGTGAAATAAAAATAGGAAAAGAAAAAATAAAACTAATTGAACCAGAAACATTTATGAATAATTCTGGTAAGTCTATCGTAACTGCTGTTAAAAGTGTAAAAGCAGCAGAAAAGCTGATTGTTATATATGATGATTTTAATTTACCTTTTGGAAAGATAAGAATTTCATTTAATAGAAGTTCAGGTGGGCATAATGGTGTTGAATCTATAATCAAATCAATTAAAACCGAGGCATTTATAAGAATACGCATTGGTGTATCTCCCGAAAATGCAAAAGGTATAGCAAAAGTTCCACATGGAAATGATAAAATAGAAAAATTCATATTAGGAGACTTTAAAGATGATGAATTAAAAGAATTGAAAAAAATATCTAAAAAATGTGCTTTAGCTATTGAAACAATAGTAAAAGAAGGAAGGGAAAAAGCGATGAGTGTCTATAATGCAGATTAAATGAATTTAGAAGATTTCAAAAAATTAAATTTACCAGATACTCCTGGGGTGTATTTTTTTAAGGATAATAATAAAAATATACTATATATAGGTAGAGCAACATCACTCTATGATCGTGTTAAGAGTTATTTTTCAAATGATTTAATACAGACTAGAGGACCGCTTCTTGTTGATATGATTACAAAATCAAATACTGTTGAATATATTCAAACAGATACTGTACTTGAGGCAATAATACTTGAATCAAATGAAATCAAAAAATATACGCCATACTATAATACAAAGGAAAAGGATAATAAAAGCTATAACTTTGTAGTGATTACAGACGAAGAGTTTCCAAGAGTTATAATGGTACGAGGAAGGACTTTGGAAATCTTAAATGAAAAGGATTTGGGCTATAAGATTAAATATCAGTTTGGGCCGTACCCTCAAGGTAGTTTATTACGTGATGCCTTGAAAATAATAAGAAAAATATTTCCTTTTAGAGATGAAAAGGCAAAATTAAAACATCAAGAATCATTTTATAAATCACTTGGACTTTCACCAGATACAGAATCTCCAAATGCAAAAAAAGAATATCAAAGGACTATTAGAAATCTTGTTTTATTTTTTGAAGGTAAAAAAGGTCAATTGATTAATACCCTTGAAAAAGAAATGAATGAATTTTCTTTGGCTCAAGATTTTGAAAATGCAAAAAAGACTAGAGATACGCTATATGCATTAACACATATTCAAGACATTTCACTTATTAAAAATGAAATTAATTTTGATAATACTGATAAAGTAGGGTTTAAAATTGAATCATATGATATTGCTCATATGTCGGGTCAGGATACTGTCGGTGTTATGACTGTTGTTATTAATGGCGAAATAGAAAAGGGTCAGTATAAGAAATTTAAAATAAGTATTGATGCAAATGATGATACTGCAGGGATAAAAGAAATATTAAATAGAAGATTAAAGCATAATGAATGGAGATTTCCTGATCTTATAGTTATAGATGGTGGACTCGGACAGATTAATTCAGCAAAAGAGGTTTTGAATAATTTAAATATTAATATCCCTATTGTTTCAGTTGTTAAAAATGATGCACATAAACCAAGTTATTTTTTGGGTGATGAAGAAATGGCAAAAAAGTATACAAAAGATATTTTGCTTGCAAATAGTGAATCCCATAGATTTGCAATTGCTTATCATAAGAAATTAAGGACTAAAAGATTTATTAGGTAAAAATGGACTCGTCGACTTGCGCTCGGGAGATATTTTTTCTTCAATTAATTTCAGAAAAAACACTCCCTCACCGTGCCGAGTCTCATTTTTACTAATATTACTTCATTTCATCTGCTATAATATATCTCATGCATAGAATACGTGTTGGAGTTTTGCGTGGAGGTCCGAGCAATGAATACGATGTGTCTTTAAATACTGGAGCTACTGTTCTTGGTAATCTTTCTCCTGAAAAATACAATGTAAAAGATATTTTGATAGATAAAAATGGTGTCTGGCATTTGCATGGTATTCCTAGATTGCCTCATGAAGTACTTGCAAATCTCGATGTTGTTTTTAATGCTTTACATGGCGAATATGGTGAGGACGGAAAGGTTCAACATATTTTGGAAACTCATGGCATTCCTTATACTGGTTCAAATTCATTTGCTTCTGCAATTGGAATGAATAAACAGATGTCAAAAGATGTTTATAAGAAAAATAATATCAAAACTCCTGACTCTATTCTTTTGGAATCTCTTTCTGATTTGAGTAAAAATGTTCATGAAATCTTTAAAAAATATCCTCTACCTGTTGTGGTTAAACCAACTTCGGGCGGTTCATCTGTTGGTGTTGATCTGGTCTATGATTATAAATATCTAGATGATGCTATAAAAAAGGCATTTGAACATTCTCGTTCTGTTATGATTGAAGAATATATAAAAGGTAGGGAAGCCACCTGTGGTGTTGTTGATAATTATCGTGAAAAAGATTTCTATACCTTACCTCCTATTGAAATTAGACATAATAATAAGTTTTTTGATTATGATGCTAAATATGGTGGTAAAAGTGAGGAAATTGTTCCGGGATATTTTACTGATGAGGAAAAAAGGGAAATCGAGAGATTGTCTGTTGAGGCTCATAAGGCTCTTGGTATGAGGCATTATTCTCGTTCGGATTTTATTATTCATCCTAGTCGGGGTATATTTATTTTGGAGACTAATTCTCTACCTGGTTTGACTAAGGAAAGTCTTATTCCTAAGGCATTGCATGCTGTTGGGGCTTCTATTTCTCATTTCCTCGATCATATTATTGAGCTTGCAATAAGGAGGAAATAATGTAGAATAATTTTGTTCGGTTATATTGAGTCTAGGTAAAAATGGACTCGTCGACTTGCGCTCGGGAGTACTTTTATTTGTTCGCAAGCTCAAAATAAAAGTCTCCCTCACCGTGCCGAGTCTCATTTTTACAAAAAATAAACACATGGGCCCGTAGCTCAGTTGGTAGAGCAATCGCTTTGCAAGCGAAAGGTCAGGAGTTCGAATCTCCTCGGGTCCACAACTAAAGAAAAAGCTGGCACATGCCAGTTTTTTATTTTGTCTTGGATCTTGAGATTAGATGAATATTATTAATAGTGGGTGTTAAAAAGATTAAATAGTTTTTGTATTTACTATTTAAAAATCACTCTCAATAAGTTATTTTCTAAATTGACATCATTTAGATTATAGAACATAATCCCCAACAGAATAGTCACCCAACTAAACTACATTATCTGAAAAGTTTTCATGATTTGTTGATTATGAAAATGGGAAAGTCCCTCAGAGGTGTTGTATGGGGTTAAAATATGGAATCGTCTTTTACCCGTGAAAGTATTTCCAGGTCTATAGACCAAGTGAGTCTAGAACTCCAGTCTAATTGGGGCTCAAGAAATAATTGTCGTCCCGGAGGATTTGCAAATGAATACTGCAGATTAATAAATAAAAGGGAGTCATTAAGTATTGCCTTCAAGGTTTTTGTCGCTCTGTTTGTGTTGTTTGCAATAGTGGCAATCATCTCAATTTTTAAGGGCGGCTCAATATGGTATATGGTAGTTACGATTGTCATTGGATTGATAGCTTTGTGTTTATCTTGCTTGGTCGAATATACCGATCATGAACTTAATGAACTTATTTTATTGATAAAGCAATTCAATTCTGATTTTATTGATCTGATGATTCCTGTCAGTGTCAATAAGCCTATCGATAAACAGTATTTAATCGACCATGTGACATCACTAGCAATTGCGTGTCGTGAATGCATATCAGCTGGTGCTGGGCATCTTAACTTAACAGGTGATATTGATGAACAGATATTTATAATCCATAGAGCCACCGACCGCTACTGTAAAGCAGTTAACGGTGCTGCGAAGTTTGGTGTTAAAATAACCGGCGAAATGATCTCTTCGGGAATTGCCACCAGACATTCATGACTCTCACCTCGGTTTTTCAATCAGTCCCTGTGCTAGTAGAAACTAGTACCGGGACTGCTTTTTATTATCATGAATGTATAATGTATCTTGACAATACCACATAAAGACAGTATGGTATTTAACAGAATAGTCACCCAACTAAACTACATTATCTGAAAAGTTTTCATGATTTGTTGATTATGAAAATGGGAAAGTCCCTCAGAGGTGTTGTATGGGGTTACAATATGGGCAAGAAAATTAATTTAGCTAAATTCAAAGTAGCACTAGACCGAATAGACTCTGAGCTAGTCAGGATATGGAATGAAAAATACAGTTGCGACTTGAAAGATCTTCCCAGGCGGTATAATGATTGTAGGGCAAAGAGATCTGAATTTAAACTTAAAGAAGGAAAACGGATTTTCTTCATCGTGCTCACTTTTTTCCTTACTATGTATTTTAAAGGGAATAGTTATGAGCCATCATTGCCGGCGTTTCTGTCTGTGTCCGCCTGTATCATCCTGTTTCTTGAATGGCTCCTTTTTTCTCAAAGCATAAGCATAGAAAAAAGGAATCTGACAGAAAGCCTTGAAAGAACAGAGCTCATGATCAAAAATTTCATATTCGCTGTGAATTCACTGCTTATTGCAGACCCAGTTGCGATAACTACGCAGACAATAATACAACGTGCGAGAGAGATTCATAATAATTTCTCTGAGAATCAAATAACTATAAACAGAGCATACATATGCTTTGAAAGATCAGCTGAGTCATTTGGTGTTAAGGTCAGTGAGTTGACTCTAAAGTAAAATGTCCCAATTTCCACAACCCCTTGTTTGGTAGAATCCAGGCAAGGGGCTTGTCTTATGTATAAAAGTGATATTTAAGACTTGTCAATACACTATTGACATAATTATTATTTAGTGTATAGTATTTTTCAGGTGGATCTTAAAAGAAGTTTGAGGTCCAGTGAAATAGAACAGATAAATCTAACTTTAAAGGAGTTATGGAATTCGAAAGTATATTTATTATTGCAATCGTATCTGCAATTACTATTGTTAAAGTCACCAAGATTGTTTTTGAAAAAAAGGAGACAAATGTATATGATTCACAATGTGAGAGTTATAGGGCGAGTTCTGCGGCTGAGATAGAGAAGATTAAAGCAGATGCCGCAGTTGAGATCGCCAAACACCAAAAGGTGTGCGCAAAGTGTGGTGGAAGCCTACAATAGGGAAAACCACCACACTCCAACCACAAAGCCCCAGACAACTTGCTTGTCCTGGGGCTTCCGCTTTTGTGATTTTTATGTTACATTTTGTTAGGTTCAGTTCCTAACCTATTCCATATGTTCCACGTATGGAATGAAATAAAGAGGTTAACAATCAAAGAGAAAGGAGGTAAAAATGGAAAAAATAATCCAAGTAGAGGAATTTGAAGCCGATATGTCGGATGGCGAAGTGGCCATTAGCAGTTCTGAGTCCGATTCGGCAATGACCGAGATTACAGACATCCAGTCTTTGTGGCTCGCTGTGTGCTACCCAGAATACATTGCTGGTAGGAATGCGCGGAAATTGCGCCATAAAAAAATCCCTTAAACACCCATAACCTAGTATGAAAAAAGACTAGAAAACACTTCGCTTCTGCGAGGTGTTTTTGTTGTATAATAAAACAATTAATCTTTAATTTAATATAAATGAATAGAGTTACACATTTTGAAATACAAGCTGATGATATTGAAAGAGCCACAAATTTTTATAGCGAAATTTTTAATTGGGAAATTAAAAAATGGGATGGTATGGAATATTGGATGGTGATGACAGCTCCAATGGATAGCACTGAAAGAGGGATAAATGGAGGATTATTAAAAAGGCCAGCGAATGTAAAAGAATTGCAAAAAGGCACAAATGCTTACGTATGTACAATTGAAGTTTCTGATTTTGATAATATTGCAGATAAAATATTAAAAGCGGGAGGAATTGTGGCTATGCCAAAATTTGATATAGGAGGTATGGCATGGCAGGGATATTTTATAGATACAGAAGGAAATACATTTGGATTGCATCAGAGGAAATAAAATTAGACCCACATTTCTTACGAATGGGGGTCTAAATGATTGTCTCCTTTTGGGAGACTTTACCGTCTTCATCTATTATGAGATTGGTTTGGTCATTGTTCCCAAAAAATCTCCAGAAATCATCTCGCTGTCTCCATGCTTTACCAAGAAATCTGAAATGATCGCAAGTACCTATCACCTTTATCCTTCCTTCTCTTGTTAAATAAAAATGATTAAAAGGGAAGGATAATGTTGTGTGTGTCTGAATTATGGGTAAATCCTCAGGATCGCTTACCCATTCAAACCCAACCCTCTTTCTTCTTATACTGAGAATTGTCTGCAATGGCCTACAATCCATTCTTTGCCAGGATATAAAATCCTTTCTGCTTTTAGGATAATTACCCTCATATGCCCAATTAAGATGAACGGTTATGATTTTACCAACACTATCTAAAACTGGTGCTTCTGAAAGTTCACCTCTCATTATATTTTTACCATGATTCATTTGAACTTGTATTGGTTTAAGTTCATTGAATAGTCTTTGTAATTCACATGGATCACGTTGGTCCTTGTGCAGACCTGTAATAGATCGCTTTTTGAACATATCTCTCACCTCCTCTCAATTGTTAATTGTTTGTGCTGTTCGACGACATTATATCATCTAAATAATTTTCAAACAGTGATTTTTTGTGTTGTAATTGTATTTTATGCCAGTTATCCACAATATTTAATTGCAGGTGAACGACTGTTCACTTATAATATAAATACATTAGAAATATTAATTTTTATAAATATGAGTAAAATACAATTAGCACAAAAAATTAGAAAAGAAATAAAAAAGTTAAACAGGGAAATAGATCTTAAGATTATAAAAGGTCTACCATACAAGGCAGAGGCAAGACGCCATAAGTTTCTAGTATCACAGTTTTATGGATTCTATGAAACTCAAAAGGCAAGTTGGTTCAAAAAGACGGTATACAGTTTGGCGAGCTTTATGTTATAAATTATATAATGATTGAGCAATATAAAAATAAAATATTTGATTTCTATGAAAGGAAAAAGAGAATGCCTAGTTATCAAGAGATAATGGGTATTCTTGGTTTTAAATCTAAAAATGCCGTTTACAAATTAGTTAACAAAATGATAGAAGCAGGATTAATTGAAAAGGATAGTAGCGGCAAGATATTACCAACAAATCTTTTTCAAGAAATTAAACTATTAGGACTAGTTGAGGCTGGTATACCTACTGTTGCAGAAGAGGAACCACTCGATACAGTTAATCTTGATAGTCTATTAATCAAAAACAGGGATTCATCTTATTTGCTTGAGGTAAAGGGAGACTCAATGATAGAGGAGGGTATAAAAGAGGGCGACATGGTAATAGTTGAAAGAAAAAGTGATGCAAAAGATGGAGACATTGTTATAGCTGAGGTTGATGGTGGATGGACAATGAAATATTTTAGGAAAAAGGGTAATAAAATATTTTTAGAGCCAGCAAACAAAAACTACAAACCAATATATCCTGAAAATGATATGAAAATTGCCGCTATTGTTCGTGGTGTAATAAGGAAGTACTAATTAAACACAATTTGATTATTAGCAAAATTCAAAAAATATGTTAGTATTCAAGGCATTATGAAACATTCACATTTCCATATTATCCCACAGGATAAGGCACCAAAAATATTAAATTTAATAGTTGAGATTCGTCAGGGTGAGTCAAATAAATATGAGTATAATAAAGATTATGGAATTATAGAGCTCGATAGAGTTCTTTATGGTCCTATGTATTATCCGGTAAACTATTGTGATGTTCCATCTACATGGAATGAAGGTGATAATGATCCACTCGATGCTGTTGTATTTAGTACGCATCCTATTGTACCTGGCGCTATGGTACGTGGTCGTGTTATCGGTATTATGGAAATGATAGATAATGGTGAAGAAGACTATAAGATTATTTGTGTAAATAACAAGGATCCTAGATTTGATCATATCAATCATGTAGATGAGCTCGCTCCATATGATAGGAAGGATATACAAACATTTTTTGAAACGTACAAAATACCTCAGACAGGTCCAGGGACAGTAAAGATTGGTAAATTCCATGGTCCAGAAGTTGCCTATGAACATATCAAAAAGGCAATGGAGGTTTATGAAAAAAAGTTTAAGACAAATTAATTTATATTTTGTCTTGATCACAATTTCCTTCTAGTCAATTAAATACAATGCTTAAAATATTAAATTTTACATTATGGTTAATTGCAGCACCCTTTGTACTATTTGGAGTCTTTATTGCTGTATCTGTTTTTCCTAAATGGGAAGAATGGGGTAAGGATTTCTAAAGTGTGATAAAATTCCTCCACATGCAGATAAACATATCACCTACAACTTTTATTATTCTCGGTATAACTGGTGACTTGGCGGGTAGGAAATTATTGCCGGCATTACTTAGTCTTTATGTAAACAAGGAATTACCAAGTAAATTTGCTATTGTGGGTTTTTCAAGAAGGTCATTTACTCGTGAGGAATTCCGGGATTTTATTCGTACCCATATGAATATTAAGCCAGGGCAATTCCGTGAAGAGGACGTTAAGCATTTTATCGATCACATATATTATGAGCAGGGGAATTTTGATACCGCTTCTTCATATGCACAATTAGCACAGAGATTGAGAAATATCGATGATAATTTCAAGCAATGTTCAAATAAGCTTTTCCATTTATCTACACCGCCATCTCTCTATGAATCTATTTTTATTCATTTGCATAATTCTGGTTTAACAATACCTTGTGGTGGTAATGAAGGATGGACTCGAATATTAGTTGAAAAGCCTTTTGGAAATGATATTGAAACTGCAAAAAAGTTAGACAAAAAATTAGCAGAGCTCTTTGATGAAAGTCAGATATTTAGAATAGATCACTATCTCGCAAAAGAAGCATTGCAAAATATCATTTCGTTCCGTTTCTCTAATTCACTTTTTGAGCCTTTATGGAATAAAAATCATATAGACAAAGTTCATATCAAATTAGTTGAAAAAATAGGGGTTGGAAGTCGTGGTGCTACATATGATTCTATCGGTGCTTTAAAAGATGTTGGACAAAACCATGTATTACAAATGCTTGCCCTCATAGCTATGGAGACACCAAAGGCATTTGATGCAGAGAATATAAGAAAGGAGAGGGCAAATGTTTTAAAAAATCTAGTAACTATTAATTCAAAAAATGTATCATCAAGTATTGTTCGTGGACAATATGAGGGATATAGGCATGAAATGGGTGTTAAAGAGCATACACAAACAGAAACGTATTTTCGGCTAGAGTCATATATAGATAATAAAAGATGGAAAGGCGTACCATTTTTTCTTGAAAGTGGAAAAGAAATGTCAGAAACAAAAGCTGAGATAAATATTTATTTCAAAGACACATCAAATATAGAGGGATTGGGAGATGATAGACAAAATATCTTAACTTTCAGAATTCAACCTGATGAAATGATTAAAATAAGATTTTGGGTTAAGACACCAGGCTTTACAATGAATACTGAACCAAAGACATTAAAGTTTAAATACAGCGACTTTCAATCACAAGCGACTTTACCAGATGCTTATGAGAGGGTAATATATGATGCAATACTTGGCGATCAAACTTTGTTTACAAGTACCGATGAAGTTATATACGCATGGAAATACATAACTTCAATTATTAATAATTGGAATTCTGTACCACTTACAATATACAAAAAGGGTACAGCAATAGTAATTTAATTTTATAATAAAATGTTTCAAAACTTTTTACTTAAGACAATGCTTAAAAAGCAATTAAAAGGATTACCTGAAGACGAGCAAAATAAGATTTTTAATATGATAGAAAAAAACCCAGACTTTTTTATGAAAATCGCCACAGAAGCACAAGAAAAAATAAAGGGAGGTATGAATCAGCAAGATGCAATGATGGCAGTAATGAAAAATCACGAAACAGAGCTAAGGGAAGTGATGGGCAAGTAGAATCAGGTCAGCACTTGCGTTATTTTATGATATATGTTATGTTAATTTCGGTCTAGGTTCTTTGAGGGGTTTCTTCGGCGGGGTTTCCTCCCCATAAAAACCCTACCTCCTTGGCTCCTTCAGGGGACCTAGGCCACACTCCACTTACCAAACCTCATTCGAGGCCGAGTTTGGTAAGTGGACTTTTTTATATCTCAGACCTATTTTTGACTGCAATTAATGCAAGTACAAGAGTATAGATAATATGATCATCTATTATGGGATTATTTTCTGGCATAAGTAGAGCCGTATACATTAACATGAGCATAATACCTCCTGCTATACATCCCCATTTTACATATTTATTAAATATCAAAGTGATACCAACAAAGAGTAGTCCAAGCATAAACATCCAATCAACAAAAACATTACCAGCAAGACTATGGAAAAATGAAGCAAAAGGTCCCTTAACAGCATAAGTCAAAAAGCCAAAAGTAGGGGAAACACCATCTATCCATGCACTACCTGATTTTGTAGCAAAACCCAAACCAAATACCTTATCAAAAAATGCCCAAAGAAAGATAAAGCTCATTGATAAACGTAACAATAACATAACAATTTTTTCTTTTTTCATATTATTAATAATAACACCTATAAAATATTGGGCTGTGCATAACTATTTACAAAATAAGATATTGTTGTAACATGACTACAGTTATGCTCCCAATAGTAAGTGCATATTTCCTATCCTTGGTGCTTAACAGTTTCTTTTTTGGTCTACAGAAAGTAAGACCAGTCTTAAAAGGAAACCTACCCTGGACTCAAGAGGTTCAGGATTTCAGTACGTTTAGCAGGTCACATACAAAATCAAATGTGGCCGGCAGCTACGGGATTGCACAACCCATATTGTGTCCACGCACAAGGTATAAGATGCCTTTGCGACGCCACTAATTTAAAATGATCCGTCCGTCCCCACCCAGGGACGGCGGATTTTGTTTATTTTGCTAATACTGCTATATTTATGTTTACAAAATGAAATGGTTAATAAATAGATTTGATTCAGACGTATTTTTCAGGAAGTATTTAATATATTTTTCTGGATCTATGATTGTGGCATTTCTGAATTATATTTTTCACCCACTACTAGGAAGGATACTAAGTCCAAGCGATTTTGGTGATATTCAGGCATTAATATCCTTAATTGCACAATCATCTGTAATATTGGGTGCATTTTCAGTTATTGTTGTAAATGTAACTGCAAATATTGATAATGAAAATGAAAGAAATGCGATAATATCTGAATTACAAAAAATATCATTCTATTTGATTGGTTTTATTTTTATTATTTTATTATTATCTATATCATTTATAAAAAACTATTTTAATTTTGAGACTTTTTACCCACTTTTTGGTTTGGCATTAATATTGCCAATAAGTGCAATGGCGTCTTTTAGAAGTTCATTTTTACAGGGCAAGGGTGACTTTTATGGACTATCAATCGCTCAGATAATATCATCATCTGGAAGATTAGTATTATCATTATTATTTGTTTATTTAGGATTTAAAGTATTTGGAGCAACACTTGGTATTGTGCTTACAAATCTTCTATCACTAATATATTTATATTTTAAAACAAAAGATAATTTAATTTTAAATAGAAAAGTTAATATTCACGTCTTAGAAAAAGGAAGTATAAGTAAGGAATTAATATATGGAATACTTGTATTCTTTTCTACTATTTTAATAACTATTTTTTACACATCAGATGTATTAATAATTAAGCATTACTTTGATTCAAATACTGCGGGGTTATATAGCGGAATTTCAGCAATAGCTAAAATATTATTTTTTGCCATTGGTCCAACATCAGCAGTATTGTTATCATCAATTAAATTAAAAAATAGTTTTAAGGAAAATTCAAAAAACTTGTCAAAATCATTAATAATTTCCTTGATAATAGGAATACTCGGCATGTTTACATTTTATATGTTTAATGATATGGTTGTGGGTATAATGATTGGTGATAATTACATTCAATATGCTAATTATCTACCTAAAATAGGGTTACTGATGTTCTTAACAGCTATCGCAAATATATTTATATACTACTATCTTGCATTAAGAAGATTTTTCCTCATCCTAATTTCAATTGTTGGAGGAATATCAATAATTTCAATATTATTAGCAGAACATAGTAATATACAAAATGTGTTAAATAGTTTAACAGTATCAGTCTCTATAATAATTATCTTGTTAGTATTTACATATGCAAAAGACTATATCAATAGTAATACCCGTATATAATGAGGAAAAAAATATTCCAGCTATTTATCTTGCATTAAAAGAAGTCTTAAAAAATCTAAATTATAATTATGAAATAATTTATGTGAATGATGGATCAGATAAAGATAATTCACAAATAGAAATAGAAAAAATATCAAGAGATGACGATCAAGTAAAATACATAGAATTTTCAAGAAATTTTGGCAAAGAATACGCAACAACAGCAGGTATATCTCATGCAATTGGTGATGCAGTACTTACAATAGATTCAGATTTACAGCATCCAGTAAGCTTAATACCAGACTTTATAAAAAAATGGGAAAACGGAATAGAGGTAGTTATTGGAATAAGAGATGGAAATAAAGGACAAACATTTATTAAAAAAATATGTTCAAATCTTTACTACAAAATAATTAATCTAATAAGTGATACACCAATACAATCAGGAGCAACAGATTATAGATTATTAGATAGAAAGGTTGTGGATGAATTTAACAAACTTTCTGAACATAATAGAATGACAAGAGGGTTAATAGATTGGATGGGATATAAAAGAGATTTTATAAATTTTGTAGCAGATAAAAGGAAAAACGGAAATGCTTCATATTCATTTATAAAATTAATTAAATTAGCAATATCATCAGCAATTTCACATAGTCTAGTACCATTAAAGATAGCAGGGTATTTAGGAATATTTACAACAATATTTTTTGGAATAATAGGTGCAATAGTTTTTACAGAAAGATATTTATATAATGATGTATTAGGTTGGTATATATCAGGCACAGCACAGCTTGGGATATTACTCGCATTTTTTGCAGGAATAATGCTTATATGTTTGGGTTTGATAGCTTTATATATAGGTAATATATATAATGAAGTTTCAGGAAGACCGCTATATATAATAAGAAATAAGAAATAAAATGAATATATTATGGTTTACATGGAAGGATAGAAAAAATCCTCTTGCTGGTGGGGCGGAGTTTTTTAATGAGGGACTTGCAAAGAAGTTGGTAGAAAATGGACATAACTTAATATTTATAGTGGGGGGATCGAATGGATTGCCCGACGAGGAGTACAGGAATGGGTTTAAAATCATTAGAGTCGGTAATAAATTCAGTGTATATATAAGAGCATATTTTTTCTATAAGAGATATCTAAGTCACTGGCCAGAAATTGTTATAGATGAAATGAATACATTGCCTTTTTTCACTAAATTTTATGTTAAACAGAGAAGTATACTGATTGTTCATCAATTATGCAGAGAGATATGGTTTTATCAAATGCCTTACCCCTTAAATTTAATTGGATATTTTTTAGAACCTATTTATTTAAGGTTATTGAATGATATGAAGATTATGACTGTATCAGATAGTACAAAAAATGATTTATTAAAATTCGGTTTTTTGGAAAGGAATATATCTATATTACCTGAGGGTATAGAAGTAAGTAAGATCTCAAATGTCAGTAAATTAGTAAAATTCAATAAAGTAACATTACTTTCTTTTGGTACAATAAGACCAATGAAAAGAACATTGCATATTATTAAGGCATTTGAGTTAGCAAAAAAGAAATTTAAGGATCTTGAGTTGATTGTGGCTGGAGATGTACAAGGTCGATATGGTAGAAAAGTAATAAAATATATAAATAAATCAATTTATAGAGATTCTATTAAATATTTAGGTAAAGTTAATTTCGATATAAAAATGGAATTAATGCAAAAATCTCATTTGATTATCGCAACTTCTGTAAAGGAGGGTTGGGGGCTTACTATTTCGGAAGCAAATAGTCAGGGTACTCCAGCTGTGGTCTATAATGTTGATGGTTTAAGGGATTCTGTAAAAAATCTTTATTCAGGATTAATCTGTGATAAAAATAATCCCTTAGATTTATCTATTAAAATTTTGCAAGCTTTAGATGAAAAAGTTTATGATTCATTGTCTAGGAATTGTTATGAATTTGTAAAACCATTGAATTTTAAAAATTGCTACGATAAGTTTATTTTTAATATATCCAATGAATAATATAAACAAGATATCAATAGTCATTTGTGCGTTAAATGAAGAGAAAAATATAGGTAATCTTTTGTACGATATAATTGAACAAGATTTAAATAACCTCTGTAATTCTTTAGTCTATCAGATAATAGTTGTGTCAGACGGGTCAACGGATAATACAATAAACATTGTAGGTCAATTACAAAAAAAAGATAATAGAATAAAATTAATTATTAATGAATTTAGAATGGGTAAGATATTTTGCCTTGATAAGGTTTTTAGAGATTTGGATTCCGATTTTGCCATACTTTTTGACGCAGATATAAGACTTGATAAAAACACCATTGAAACTTTATTAAAAACTTCTTTTAACTCTGGTAATATGTATGATTTGATCGGCGGCAACCCCGTGCCTTTTTATCACGATCACGATTTTAATATTGCTAGAAATGCATCATTCTTCAGTTGGTTGTTGGTACAAAAAATTAAAAAGTTTAATCCTAAAAGTATATATTGCTCACATGGTAGGATCTTAATGTTATCAAAAAAATTGTATAAAAAATTAAATATCGGCTTATTAAGTTCACCAGGTGATGATCAGTATATTTTTTTAATGAGTAGTAATTTTTATTATGAGAAAGAAGCCATTGTAAGGTATTTCTTGCCAAATACCATTGGAGACTACATAAAGCAGAATACTAGATTTAGAAAGGCTAAATTGTTGAGGGGTTTATCCGTATTTAACAAAGAGCACGTTAGGGAAAGTTTTAATATAAAAAATAAGTATATTATATTAATTCAGTTAATTTTAACATACCCATTTAAAGCGCTTTGCTGGGTGATTTTGTATATGCTAGGCTATTTAAAGTTTAAAATTTTAATACAAAATTCTATGGATATTAATAGGATCTGGGGTGAAGTAAAAAGTACTAAGTAGTATGATATATATTGTTATATATAACTCATTAGATGCAGCGGGTGGGGTAGAGAGAGTGGCGGCAAATATATTAAAAAATTTACCACACAACTTTGAAACAAGCAAGATAACTGTTTTGTGTACTGATAATAAATTAGAAAGACATTTCTATTACAATAAATTTAAATGTGTAAATATATATGTTCATAAGTTCAAAATACTAGAAAAGATATTTAGATTATCTAGAATTATTTATTCTTTTAAAATTTTATTTTTTATTTTAAGAAATATTAAGGATAATGATATTGTTCACTTTCATGGTTATGAATACACGTTTGCGACAAGAATTTTTAGGTCGATAATTAAGAGGAAATTTACTTTATTAGTCACCATCCATGGATCATTTTATGATGCTCATACAAAATACACCGTGCAAAACCTACCAAATAGATTTATTCCAGTAAAAATATTATTTTATTTTTTTAGATTCTATTTCTTTATTATTGAAAGATTTTTTGCTAATAATATAGATTACTACGTATTCATTACTGAATATCTGAAAGATTTTTATTTTAAAACATATAAAATCAATAGACGTTATTCTATAATTAATAATGGATTATACCTTAATTCTCGTAAATACAAAATAAATTATGGAATTGATGAAACCGTACGATTTGTAATAGTAGGCTCATCTTTTTATGGTAAGGGTTTAGATGTAGCGTTAGAGTCAATAAAGAGATTATATAATAAAGGCTTCAATGTAGAACTAAATATTATTGGATTTCATAGTGATAAAAGACGTATTGAGAAACACGACTCAAAGTATATAAAATATTTTGGTCAAGTCGATTCCGGATTAGTGTCCATGATATTGAGTGAATGCGATATACTAGTATTTCCAAGTAGGAACGAAGGTTTTCCGTTGGCAATTTTAGAATCAATTAGTTGTGGATTACCAGTAATCGTGAGTAAGGACTCAAAATTTTCGGAACTTAATGATAATCAAATGATGGGTATAATTGTTAGGGATTATAAGATTGATAATTGGGTTGATTGCATGAAATTTATGATTAATAATATCGATTATTATAAGAATAATATTAAAAATTATGATTTTTCAAGATATTTGTGGCTGGGGGTGTCAAAAAAATATTTAGATATTTACATAAACTTTCATGAAAATAATTAAAGATAAATTTGGGTATATAATTCTCGGTATCTTTCTAGTAAAGCTCTTTTTACTTACATGGTCTGCTCACCCGTTCGATTTTTGGGCATTTGTAAATACAATTCAAAGAAACACATTATATGGTTGGAATGTATTTGAATCATGGAATAAGGGGAATATAATAATACTTTTATGGTACCCGCTATATTCATTATACTTAGTAATGTTACAAATTACACACAGTGTAATCGATAATATTTTATTGTTACACCTTTTTTTCAAATTACCTTTTTTACTGGTTGATTTGGTGTCAGCATTTTATATCTATAAAATAATATTATGTTATACGAATAATCAGTCTATTGCCAAGAAAAGTTTTATGATCTGGTTTACAAATCCAATCGTATTTTACACATACGGAATACATGGTCATTATGAAATACTTGTTGCTCTGTCTATTATATTAATAATTTACGGACTTATTAATAAATCGGTAATCTATTTATGTATCGGTTTAATTTTGGGTATCGAGACAAAATATTTCTTCATTATATTTTTACCATTTATAATTATATATTTTTTAAGTCAAAAAAGAATAAAGGATTTGTTTTTTTTGGTATTTCTTACTTGTATGGGGCTACTTTTATCTTTTATTCATGTCTTCTTTAATCCAATATTATTTACTCAGATAATTAATTCAATAAATAATTTATCCAAAATCAATAATCAGCAAGTTTTTCAGGTGTTAAAAATGCCTGCAACAAATATATTCTCATCAATTAATTACTTATTTAAACCACTAATGCCAATTAATAATATAGATAATGAATTGTTATTCAAAGTAGCTTCTAATGGATTAATGATTGTTGCTCTTATTTTATTAGTACATATTATTTTTAGAGTAGTAAGAATATTTATTTATTCAATTAATTATAGTAATACAATTATTATAAAAGATATATTTATCTCATTGTGTTATTTACTAGTATTTCTATCTAGTTTCCAGTTGCATTATATGATTTGGCTAATTCCCTTTCTAATTTTCTACTGTGTTATAGATAATAATAATATCCTGATCTATTTATTTGTATTATTAACAGTTGTGGGTACGATCCTTTCCTTCAGGGGAGAGCTGGGTACTTATACTTTTTTCCTTGACCTACTTAATAATCAGAGCATCGAACTATTCTCTCTTTCAAGTAGATATTTGGCTATTGTATATAGAGAAGGTATGCTTATTATTTTTACTATAATTTTATCTGCTATGTATATAATTTATGATGGCATGCAAAAAAAATATCATATCATAAATAAAACTACTGGTTATAATGTTTATGTTATATATCTTGGTATTTCTATAATTTTGTGGGTAATTATTATAATTCCATATATACAAATTTTTAGATTATATATTCATCAAAAAAATCATCAAACAGAATTAGCATATAGTAGAATAAGCAATATTAATAGAGGTTTTATCTCTGCTACTTATAAATTTTCTCATATAAATGATAATAAGATTTACTTTGATGATCATAATTCAACAATCTTCTACGGGGTCAAAAAATTAGACCCATTTAATAAGAATAATTTTTCAATAAATATTATTCTCCCATTAGATAATGGTTATAGTATAAAAAGAGAAGTATTTTTTAACGAATGCCCCGTAAATTACCATAAAAATGATGAAACTGAAATGTTAGAGATTTACTCATCAATCGATTGTTTAAAATCAGAGAATAACTATATCAGCAATATATATGATTACCCGCAGTTAGATAGATTGAAAATTACCGTTAAAAATCATGAAGTCGATTATGTCTACTCACCAAGTATGAAGTATGTGGTAATACTCATGTCCCTGTTAGGAATATTGTATATAATAATGTCTATTTATATTATATATAGTATAGTAATGTCAGTTTCCTCATCTAAAAATAAGATAAATTAATTTTTAATTAGAATGTCACGGTTGTATATTTTAATAAAAAGTATTTTTCCATTATAATATTGATTATTATTTTTGCCGATAAAAATCTCTGGATTATATGTATAATCTAGGTTTCCATAATACTGCTTTTTATTAGTAAACATATTATTTATTGATAATTCTAATATTTTTCTTTCGTCATCTACAACTGAAATTATATTATAGTTAGTATTATTCTTAATTGGTCCATTCTTTATACTTATTACGCCGTCTAATTTGCTATTGATAGCAAAGGCAATTTGGTCATTATCAATAAAAATACCATAGTTGAATGCAGAATATCCAGGTATGCCTTTTTGAATTATACCAGATTGTTGAGGTATTATTTTTGGTGATATATTAACTTCAATACTTATTTTCTTTTCATTTTTTATTTGATACCCATCTAGTTGTATATATTCATTAATACCATTTAGTAAAATTCCACCACTATTGTTTTCTAACAAATTAGTTGTGATTAAGGACAAATTATCTATGTTGTTAAGTATGTTTCTTGATACATTATTATCAAACCTCCAATACCCAATCAACCCCAACGCATCTGCCCATATTTTTCTATTTGTTCCTAGCTCATATCTTATATCATCAACTCCATTATCTTCTCTTGCTACCTCCTTTGTGTATTTAGAAGAATCTATAAGGGAAGTAAGATTATAATCTCTATCTATCTTTTCTATTATTCTCTGACCATTTATTTTTTTTGACTTTTGTATTGTTGAACTTGCTACATATGTATAGTAGTTAAGTGTTACATCACTATTTATCGGATCTACAGGTAATATATCTAGACTACCTGAAATATCTACAGGTAACCATCCTGTTCCATCTGTCTTTCTGTAATTTTCATTATTACTGCAATTGTATTTCCAGTCTTTTGGTAGGGAAGGTAGTGATAGGTTTTTGCAATCCTTTTCCTCTGAAGGTATTGATATATAGATTACATAATCTTTTCCTATTGTCTGTGTTGTTGATGCTTGTAATGATTGCTCGATTTTACTATTTAAAACTTTTATATTTTCTATTCTTATTTCGTCTAACCTCCTTAAAGCCAACTCATTTATATATGGTTTTCCGTATTTTACATAAAGTGATGTAAAAATAGCTATTAAACCTAGTATTATTAGGCCTTTTAGTATGATGTCTTTGTTTATTTTCCTAAACCATTTCATGCCGATTAATATAGCAGAGTAAGGGAAATTAAGCTATAATCCGTATATGTTAAATAAGTTCAGAACTTATGCCTATAAATATAGGCTAGAGGCAATACTTCTAGTTATTCTATGCTTATTTTTGTTTATTGAGCAGGTAAATAGTTATTTGCTATCAATTTATTTGTTGTCTTATTTTGTGATTGTCGCTTTTCTTAATAATGAATATTTGCAAAAGGGAGTTCTTAAGGGTTTTTTTGATATTAAAAAAGAAAGAAGGTATCTATATCTTTATTTGATATTTTTATCTCTATCTATTGTATGGGGTTTAAGTATTAATGCTATTGTATTTTTATCTATTTTTATTTTATTTGCTCTGTATGACTGGGACAGTAGGATCACTGCATTTCTGGCAATTGCTATGCTCATTGGTTGCGTGGTTTTTATGTTAATGAATATGGACAATTATGCTGAGATTTGTGCTGAATATGTATACTATCTACTTGTTATTACTATTTTTTTACAAATTATCGAATACAAAAAGTTTCCAAATAAATTTAAATGATTAAATCTAAAATAAATCATTATTTAATATTTACTTTCACCACTATTTTGCTTATTGTTATCCCTTGGATTGGTAATGGTTATCTACTAACTTTGGATATGGTATTTGGCACACATATTGATGTTTATGGTGGTCATTCGGGCATTACTAATAATTTACTTTTATATGATGTCTTAAATGTTATCAGTAATACTCTCGGTGGTGTATTTACCCAAAATTTTTTAATTATTTTAATATTCTTTTTTATTATATTTTTCCCACTTATCTTTTTCTCTAAGATCTTTAAAAATATTAATACAAATGGAGCAGAGTATGCTGTGTCTTTATTGTATACTTTTAATCCTTTCGTTTATGAAAGATTTTTAGCCGGTCACTGGATGGTCCTATTTGGTTACTCTCTTTTATTTCCTATTTTCTATTATTTTATTGAATTATATAGGGAATATAATATAAAAAAGATTTTTGTCTTGGCATTACTCATTTCAATTTTGAGTTACATTTCAATTCATACATTTACTATTGTGATTGTAATTACTTTTATTACTACTTTATACTACTTCATCTTTAATAAAAATATTATTGAAACTCTTAAAAAGATTTCTATTCTAGCTTTGTCTTGCTTGGTATTATGTAGTTTTTGGTTAATTCCTATGTTTAATAATAAAAGTAGTAATATTGATAATTTTGATAATAGGCATTGGGAAGTGTTTAAGACAACTGGTGATAATGGTTTTGAGACAATTTCTAATATTGTCTCACTAAGAGGATTTTGGTTAGAAAGGGAGGTTTGGAGTGAAAGGTTTGTAATGCAAAATAGTTTATATTATAAAATTATATTTTTACCTGTACTTTTAATTATTATTTATGGTGTCTATAATGGTGTTAAAAATGAAAGTACTAAAAAAGTTTCTAAAATACTTTTGCTTTTGCTGTCTATTGCAATAATATTTTCGTCTGGTATCGCTCCTGGTATTTTTAAAAATATTAATTATTGGTTATTTGAAAATATTGGATTTTGGAAGGGATTTAGAGATACTCAAAAATGGTCATCTATAATTGCTATTATTTATTCATTATATTTTGGTCTTGGTATCTCTGGTCTTTTAACTAAGTACGACAAATACTTTAATCGGGGTATTTTATTGAGTATTTTTATTTTATTACCTATTTTATATACCCCTAGTATGCTATTTGGCTTTTCAAATCAATTAAAAACAGTAAATTACCCAGATTCTTGGTATGAGGTAAATGAAATAATTAAAGGTGAGGTAAATTGTAGAGCACTTTTTCTGCCTTGGCATCAATATTATGAATTAAAATTTAATAATAGTATTTTGACCGGTAATATTTCTAGGAACTTTTTTGATTGTGATATCTTGCATGGTAAAAATATGGAATTAGGAAATATTAAAAGTCAGGGAGGTAATGGTGATGAGTATAATGAACTTGAGACAATAGTTATAGATAATAATTTAAATAAAGATAGAGGTGTAGAAAAGTTAAAGAAATTTAATATTAAATATATTATCTTTACGGATGATATTATGAGCCTTGATGAGTACTATTATCCTTTTTTGGATTCATTTTTAATTAAAGAAATCTATAAAAAAGACGGTATTTACTTGTTTAAAGTAATCTGATACTATTAAATCAATGTGAATTAGTGCTAAAACACTATAAAACAGCTTATTATTTATCAATAAAAAAATGAAGAAAACACTAATAACAATAATGACACTTGTTTTGACACTTGCTTTTGCAGGTACAGTCAATGCTCAAGTAGGTTACGGCGGATCTGGTGGTGGTACATCAGGTGGTCGTGGTTTTATAACTAATCCTACAGCTATAAACGCTATTCAGACTAGAAATCCTCAAGCTGGTCGTGTACTCGGTGCTTCTACATTCACTTTCGTTTCTCCTCTAAGAAGGAGTAATACTGGTGATGCTGTTGTTGAACTTCAAGAGAGACTTCGTGCTCTTGGATTCTTCAAATATCCTGTCTCAACTGGATTTTTCGGTCCTATAACTTTGGCTGCTGTTCAAGCATTTCAAACTGCTAACAATATCCCAAGTACAGGTTATGTAGGTGCTCTTACAATAGCTGCATTAAATAAATAATATTTAACTCTGTATACTAGATACACAAAAACAGCCCATTAACATGGGTTGTTTTTTGTTATACAATATCTATATATGTACAAGTGGTTTCGTAAACATTTTATCCCTCATAAACACAATAATCATAAACCACACTTTCTCCGTAGTAAAAATATTAGATTTTTAGCTTTATCTATTTTACTTATTGAAATTTGTTTCCTTACTATTCCTACTTTAAAAATAATTGATTATATTAGTAATAATTTTACCGCTCTTGTTTTGCCCACTGTCTTAGCCGATCTCACAAATATCAATAGGGAAAAAATTAATTTGCCAAGTTTAACTGTAAATGAAACTTTAAATACTGTTGCAAGCATGAAGGCACAGGATATGGCGGCAAAGGGATATTTTGCTCATATAAGTCCCGAAGGCAAAGAACCATGGTTTTGGTTTGATAAGGCAGGATACAAATATGAATACGCAGGGGAAAATCTCGCAATTGATTTCACGGATTCAGAGGATGTCACTTTGGCATGGATGAATTCACCTACTCATAAAGCAAATATTATTAAACATGCATATACCGAAATGGGTACAGGTATTGCAACTGGTACATATGAAGGCAATCCCACAGTTTTTGTGGCACAAGTTTATGCAAAGCCTCTTACAAACAATGTCCCTATTACCGCAAGTATAGCTAGTGTGGAAAGTAATACAGGAGAAAATGACAAAATAAAAGGTGCAACAATTGAAAAGGTAGATGATTTAAAAAGTTCAAAATTTGAAAGGACAATATCATCACCAAGACATATTATAAATATTATTTTAATTATTATTTCTATCCTTGTGATTGGTGCACTTTGTCTTAAGATTTTTATTAAATTTGATAAAAAGCATTCAAGGTTAATAACAAATGGTGTGGTTATATTAGCTTTAATTGTTGGTATATACACATTAAATATGTATATTTCATTAAATAAATTAAAGATAAGCACTTCATTTACTAGTTTTGAAAATAAATGACAAAATATATTTTAATTTTAATATCGGCAATTATTATAAATACCTCAATTGTATTTGCTGAACCGGAACAAATAAATGCGAGAATATTACCAACCATTTGGTATTCTGATTTAAATATAAAAGAAGGAGATACAGTTAAAGTATTTGCAGGTATTCAAAATAATTCAAATACAAATTGGACGGGAAATGCAGTCTTTTTGGTTGATAATGTTGAGATTGCAAAACAGGCATTTACTTCAAATTCAGATACGCTGAAGGATATAAGTGCAAATTGGAAAGTGAGTTCAGGTACTCATGATATACAGGTCAAAATAACAGCAAATAATCTACCAGAGGGCAAGACATTGGTTGCCTATGAGACAAATAAAAGCACATTGTCGGTGAATATAAATATAACTAAAGAAGATGTAAAAGAAAAAATAAATGATACAGCAGTAAAGGTATTAGATAAGACAAATAGTTTGGCAGAAGTCTTGGCCGAAAAATTAGATGACTATAAAAAACCAGATACAGAAAAGATAAAAATTTCTGAATTAATCGATGGTGTAAAGGGAAAAGTTTTAGGTACAACAACACAGAGTAAAGCACAAAAAGATGATTTTTCAATAGGTAAATTTGCTGGAAATGCTTTTGATTCCGCTTGGAATGTAGTTATAGATACATTTAAATTTTTAATAAATAATTGGAAGTGGAGTCTGGCAGGATTGCTTGTGTTATACTTGTTGTATAAATTTTTCCTATAATCTTATGGAAGTAAAAGACAAGGCAGAAAAAATAGCGACAATAGCAGCAGGGCATACCATGAGTTTAATTATCAATAATTGGTTTGATTATGGTATTTACGTGCCAGTTATTGCATATTTTGGCCCAGTGAAAGGTGGCGGAATCATGATTGTCCTTTCAATCCTTATCAATTTAATCCTGATATATCTATACGATAAGACAGGAAAAGATTGGTTAGGATTTGAAATGATAAAAGAAGGAAAGGAAGAGGCTGCTTCAAAGCTACCTAATTGGCTCAAAAAAGCCATAAATGCTGGAGACATAATGGCTTTTATTGGATTGTCTATATATGATCCATTTTTCGCTACAATATATCTAAGAAAAATTGAAAACAAGTTCAATGGTCTAACAAAAAGGGATTGGATAATATTTATTATCGCCACAATTTTGAGTAATATAGGATGGACAGCTCTGGTTTATTCTGGTATTTCAGTATTTAAAATTATATACAATTTTATTGTATAATATACCCTATACTATTTATGTCAGAAAAGAATAAAAATATATTGTTTTTTGGAATACTTACTCTAATGATTTTGATATCAATTTCTTTTTCCTATTATAAATATATTGTAAAAATGGATTATCAAGTTTTTGCTCATGTAGCATGTGATAAAAATACTGAAAATTGTTTTGAAGAGGAATGCGTAGATAGCGATAATTGCGAAATAAATTCAGATGGAAATAAAGTTAAATATTACAAAATCATAAGCAAAAATGCCTATAACATCTATATGTGTAGGAATAGCTCAAATAAAGAGGGATGCACAGGAGAATACAAATGCACATTAGGTGAAAGTAATTGTTCATATGAATTTTGTACTTCAGATAATTCAAAATACATAAGTGGTTGCAGTACAAAAATGAATTGAGATGGATAATGAAAATATTTATACAAATATAGTTGATCTCGAAAAGGAGATAGAAAAAAGGAGAAATGATAAAGAATTAAATGAAAAGCTTCTCAAGTTTTGGCATATTCATAAGCCTGATTTTATAAGAGATAATACATGCCTTGTACTATCTAAACCACTTATAACTCCAAACAAAGAATTAAAATATTTCCTAGATATTGCAAAAGAGTTTAATTTTAAAACACTTTTCCTAGAATATTTAAAGGGGAAGTTTGTAGGAGTAAATGAGGAAAAAAGGCATTTGGGTAAAATGTATTTTTATCATGGACGAGGCAAAAAGCACGGGAGCAAGTTAAATCATGTAAACATTATAGACTTTACTAAACAAGAAGGTAAAAGGGTTGAGGATGTGATGACTGTAAATGGTAAAAGCGTCAAGGATTTTCATAGACAAATACTTAAAAATAAATTTCCAGATAATAATTTTGATATCATAGATATTTCGCCTTGGTTTGATAATACAAAACATTTAGATGAATATTATGTATTCTATCTATCGCTTTTTATAAAGGATTTTGTGCTTTTTGAAAATTTTATATTTGATGATAGAGAAGAAAGCAAATTTACAAAAGAAAAATTTATGCCAAGTTTTGAAAAGGTAACTAAGATGTTTGGATATAAGCCACTTATTATCCCTTTACTTCCACATGAAAATGAAAAAAGCAGAACTTGGTTTTATTATGATGGAGATATAGAGGAACATGTAAGGGGTATGATATAATATAAAAATGGAAAATAATAACTTCACACTAAAAGATACTAATGGTTACGGAAAGGGGGTTTATGCAAATAAAAATTTCAAAAAAGGCGAAATTATATACACACTTTCTGGTGAAGTCATTACATTTGAGGAATCAATAAGAAGGATCAAGTCAGGTATCGAAAAACAAACAGATTCTCTGCAAGTTGGCTTGGAGATGGATATGGATCTAGATGAATTTTCAAGAACATTCAATCATAGCTGTGATCCGAATGCAGGTCTGAGAAAGGTAAGTGAATTATTTGCATTAAGAGATATCAATATTGGCGATGAAATAACTTATGATTATTCGGCAACAATTGGTCCAAACATACCGGATTCATTGTGGTCTATGGAATGCCTATGTGGGGCTAGTATATGCAGAAAGATATTACATAATGTTTTGAGTATTCCAAAAGAAAGATTGGATTATTATAGGAGGGAAGGTGCTTTGCAGGACTATATAATAAAAGAGTTAGATATTATTGATTCAATGGGTGGTAAATTGCCTAAATATAATCCAATAGATTTATAGTTTTATGGACTTTAATAGCATAGAAAATATTCAAAATTGTTTTAATATAATTAATGAAACATCCAAGATTCTTTTCTATTCTCATATTCCAACTACAGTAATAGCATTTTTTATTGGTATTGCTGTACTTAAAAATGGTGATAATAAAATAGCGAGTAGATTATTGTTTTTTATAACATCGATATTTTCATTATGGTCTGTAATAGATTTACTTGTCTGGTTTAGTTATGACAGAAGTACATTACTTATGTATGCATGGTCACTCTATGGAATTATTTACGGATTAATATTTATTTCTTCAGTTTATTTTGTTTATTCTTATTTCGATAATAAGGATATAAGTATTTCAAAAAAATCCATACTTCTCATTTTAATATTGCCATTTATATTACTTACTCCAACTACTTACAATATTCAAGGATACGATAATGTAGGTTGTGTAGCAAAGGAGACAGGAATATTTTTAAATTATTATCTTATACTCGGTGTGATAGTGGTGTTCTGGATACTCGCCATAGCTATTAATAGATATTTAAAATCAAATTCTACAAGTCAAAAAAAGCAAATAGTACTTATGACTTTTGGTATCGAATCATTCCTCATCCTTTTTTCTTGTGTGGTATTCCTAGTAGCATATCTTGTCGATACGGGATATATCACAAATGGTGATTATAGTTTGGATCAGTATGCATTACTTAGTATGCCTATATTTATCGCTTTTCTTGCATACCTTATTGTTAAATTTAGGACTTTTAATATCAAGTTAATAGGTGCTCAGGCAATAGTTTTGGGATTGGTTACTTTAACTGGTTCAAAACTTTTTACAGTTGAAACATTACAATCTCGTATAATTACATTTATAACTTTTGCTTTGTCTGCTATTTTTGGATTTTATTTAATTAAAAATATTAAAAGAGAAATTGAAGCAAGAAATAAAATAGAAATACTTGCAAAGAAATTGGAAAAGGCAAATGAAGAACAGGCCGATACTCTAAGATTTATAACACATCAAGTAAACGGTATATTTACAAATACAAAAGGGGCACTGGCATCAATTATTGAAGGTCAATATGATCCAATACCTGAAAATCTTAGGGAAATGGTTAAAAATCTATTTATGATTCAATCTGGAGGTGTTGATAGTGTGCAATCATTTTTATCTGCTTCACAAGTTGATAATGGTAATCCGTATTCAATGGCAAAGGTAAATATAAATGAAATAACATTAAACGCATTTAAACAATTAAAATTAAAGGCAGATAAAAAGGGTCTTCAAATGAATATTAAATTCAACGATGATAATTTATTTGTAAATGGTGACAAGACATATTTAACGAATGCTTTTATAAACGTATTTGATAATGCAATAAGATATACAAAAATAGGTACAATAGATATTGAATTAAATAAAATTGAAAATAAATACGTACAAATTTCAGTTAAAGACACTGGAGTAGGAATAAACGCAGAAGACGGTCAAAAGTTATTTACAAAATACGGCAGAGGCAAAAACTCAAGATCAGTAAATGTTGATAGTAATGGTATTGGACTATATTTAGTCAAAAGAATTCTGGACGGACATAACGGAAATATTTGGTATGAAACAGTTGAGGGTAAGGGAACAGTCTTTTATATTAAATTGCCACTTGTAGATTAATTTGATTTTGCTTGAATATTAATCAAAAAAAGGGCATTATAGTCATATGTCATTAAGTATAGGAATTGTCGGGCTACCAAATGTAGGCAAATCAACACTTTTTACCGCTTTAACCAAAAAGAGTGTTTTAATTGCTAACTATCCATTTGCAACTATAGATCCATCTGTTGGCGTTGTTGCAGTGCCAGATGAAAGACTGTGGAAACTTTCAGAATTTTCAAAAACACAAAAGACAGTACCAGCAATAGTAGAATTCGTTGATATTGCAGGACTTGTAAAGGGAGCATCAGATGGTGAAGGACTTGGAAATCAATTCCTAACAAATATTCGCGAAACAGATGCAATTGCGCATGTAGTTAGAATATTTGAAGACGATAATATAATACATGTGGATGGAAAGATTAATCCTCTAAAAGATATTGAGGTTATAAATCTAGAATTGATACTTGCTGACTTACAAACTATTACAAAAAGACTTTCAAATGTACAAAGAGAAGTGAAGGCAAATAAAAAGGAAGCAATAATCGAAAATACATTATTAGAAAAGATTAAAGTAGCATTAGATGCAGGTAAATTGGCATCAAGTGTTATACCAGATGAATTTGAAAAACCATTTCTAAAATCAATGCATTTATTAACATCAAAACCAATGATGTATGTTTTGAATAAAAAGTCAGGAGGCAAAAATCTAGATGAAATAAATGATGAAAGATATGTAGCGCTTTTAAAATATTTTAAAGAAAATAATTCAAAATGGGTTGTGGTTGATGCAGGAATTGAACATGAATTAAAAGATTTGGAGGATAAAGATAAAAAGGAAATGAGAGAAGGATTGGGGGCAAAGGATGATGGAATAGATGAATTAATAAAAAAGGGTTATGAACTTTTGAATCTTATTACGTATTTTACAACAGGGGAAAAAGAAACACGCGCTTGGACTATAGGACGAGGATGGACAGCACCAGAAGCAGGAACTGCAATACATGGAGATTTCAAGGATAAGTTTATAAGGGCGGAAGTAATAGAATGGGATAAATTAATTGAATCAGGATCATTTGGGCAGGCTAGAGAAAAGGGACTCATAAGGACAGAGGGAAAGGAGTATATAGTAAAGGATGGGGATGTGATGGAGTTTAAGATTTAGGTAAAAAATAGCCCAACGATTTTTGTCGTCGGGCCCTGATTTCGCCTCTAGAAATCAGTGGGCGCAACCATTTTCATGGAGTGATACCTTGAAAATATTATAACATAGAAAATGGTGGTGTTATGGAATTTAGGATTTAGGTAATAAAATTACCAAAACAAATGAGTAAATAATTTAGTTTACATGTTTTTACTTATGTTGTAACCTATAATGAGAAGGAGAACATTTTCATGAATGAACAAATCGTCTTTGATACTAGGCCAGCTGGCGTTGAGTTTGTAGAAAGAATTTCTGGGTGTTACATCAGAAATGGTGAAGAGGCTTTATTTTTACAACATGCTGAGAATAGCGTTAAGCCATATGCTGGTAAATGGGGCTTAGTTGGTGGAAAAAGGCAAAAAGATGAAACACCTAAAGAAACAATGATTCGTGAATGTCGTGAGGAGACTGGGCTTCGGATGAACGAAGGTGATCTACGATTATACAGGAGATTTTTCGTGATTTATCCTCCACCAACTCCTCCATTCATATATTTTGTATATGACTACCATTTGTTCAGACGTTTCAAACCAACTATCAGCCCTGAACACACTGATTATCGCTGGGAAAAAATTCAGAACATGACATGTAACGAACTCATGCCGGGACAATTTGAGGTGAATCAGAGAGTTTTCCCGGGTTGTTTCAATAAAATCACTGTACACTGACACCCTTTACCGAGGTGGCTTTTCATGGTAGTATGTCAGGGTATTATGAAAAAGTTGTGCGGTATGAATATGACAGTACTACTGATCATATCCGTAGTACTGGGCCTTGCTCTTTTTTTCATGCTAGACCTTGCTGGTCTTGCAGGCCGATAATAATCGGCAAATTTCAGAAGGCTGGGCATCGAAAAACGATGCTCAGCTTTTCCTTTTAAAAGGGTAATGTAAAAGTCATAGCACTTTCCTCTACTTTTTCCCAATCTTTTGTATTGAGTTTTATATCCTTCAATACTCCCATATCTTTGTATTTTAATTTACCATTTTGTAGTGCATAGTCATAAACCTTTTTTGTGATTTTTACATCTTCAATGCAATATTTTATTATCTTGTCTATTTCACCTGTTTTCCACCATTCTACTGCCTCGAGTCCATGCCCGCTTTTATTTACTCCAAGTGTTGCCTCCGCTATTGTGTCGAGCTTTATTCTCCTACCTAGTGAATTTTTAATTTCTCTTAGTAAATCTAGGCTTTTGATTTTAGTTAAATCGCCTGAATAGTATTTGTTTAAGAGGGGAATATCAAAGTGATCACCGTTGAAGGTTATCAACATATCTGCTTGTTCAAGTATTGGCCAGAGTTTTGGTAAGTCTTCTTGTAAATAACTACTGTATTCATCAGTTTTAGAATCATGTATGCATACTACAGATATATCCAAGTCTACTGGATCATTTGAATTTACATCAGAAAATATGTTCCTTGTTTCTATATCAAATGTTATTTTCCTCATAGTATTAAATTAGTTTAATGTTTTCGATTGTATATGACTTTTCTTCACCTGATTGAAGATTTTTGAGTTTTAAATTTCCTGTTTTCATTTCTTCTTCACCTATGCAAATTATATTTGGTATTTTATTTTTATCGGCATTTTTGATTTGATCTCCTATTTTCCTGTATGAATAATCTATTGAAACATTTATACCTTTATTTCGCATTTCTTTTGCGAGATTTTGTGCATAAGTTGAATACTCTTCACCCATAAGGCATAAATATACTTGTGAAGGATTTGCATTTGCACCCTTTAGATTTCCATAAGTTTCGATTAAGTCTCTTGCTGTTACATCACCAGCACCAAAACCAACTGCAGGAACTTTGTCTCCGCCAAAAAGTGATAGTAAATCATCATATCTTCCACCACCAAATACCGATCTTCTGTTTATTGGATTTTTATCAAATACTTCAAAAACTATTCCGGTATAATAATCAAAACCTCTCATAAGAGTTTGGTCAAATCTTGCATTTGTTATACCCAACTTCGCCAAGCTATCTATAACTTGTCTTATTTCTTTTAATCCTTGATGCTCCTCACTTGTTTGTTTTAAATGAGTTGTGAATTCCTCAAAATTTTGTGAATTTAAAAGAGTTAGAAATTTATCTGTATTTGATTTTAATATTTCTTTTGAATTTTGTATAAATGCCTCTGGCGTTATCTTGTCCTTTTTGTCTATTAACTTTGATATTGTATATGCTTCATCATCAGTTAAACTAAATACTTCTTTACTTATATAATTCATTAACTTTCGATTATTTATTAGTATTTCAAAGTTATCAGGCTTTAAACCATATGAAAGGGTAATATCATAAGCCATTTGAATTATTTCAATTTCTGCATCCAAACTTTCAACTCCAAATATATCCACATTTAATTGCCAGTGTTCACGCAATCTTCCACGTTGTGGTTGTTCATATCTAAATAGATTTGGAATAGAAAACCAACGCAGGGGATATGCAAGCTCCCTTTTTTTGCCTGCCACCATACGAGCAACTGTCGGAGTCATTTCGGGTCTTAATGTGATATCTCTTCCTCCACGATCGGTAAAGGTATATGTTTGCTTTTCGACTATTTCTTCTCCTGACTTTTCAATATATAATTCTGCGGGCTCAATAACAGATGCGCTGTATTCACTATATCCATATTTTTGTACATTTGATTTCCAAATATCAAAAATCTGATTTTGAATAGCCATGTCCTCAGGGTAAAAGTCTCGCACACCTTTATACGAATCAGTTGATAACTTTTTATTCATAAGGTACATTGTAACAAATATGTATTTAACTTACAAAAATATTGGTGAGACACCGCTTGAATGTTTAGAAAGGGTAAGAAAGGAAAATGGAAAGCCACAAAGCGTTCCAATGACTTATGCTGGAAGATTGGATCCTATGGCAGAGGGCCTGCTTGTTATACTTCAAAATGAAGAATGTAAAGACAAGGAAAAGTACACAAAAATGGATAAAGAATACGAACTTGAAGTTTTGTTTGGTGTATCTACAGATAGTTATGATGTATTAGGTAAAATAATCGAAATAGAAAAGAAATCTTTTGATAATATAGATATTTCAAAATACAAAGGTAAATTTATACAAAAATATCCTAGATATTCATCAAAAATAATCGCAATGAAGGAAATACCAGATGAAGATGAAATGCCTACAAAAGAAGTTGAAATATATGATATTGAACAAATAGGTTCAAATGCAATGTCAGGTGAAAAGATTTCTAAAAAAGTAATTGAAAATATTAAAAAAGTTAATGGAGATTTCAGACAAGACGAAATAATTCCACTTTGGGAAAAGTTTGGTATTGATTACGCAAAAGTGATTTTTATAATTTTAAAATACAGAGTTGCTTGTTCGAGTGGAACATATATGCGAAGTTTAGCAAATAATATTGGTAATGATATGAGTATTCCTGCTTTAGCTTTTTCAATTAAAAGAACGAGAATAAATGGCTATAAGATTTAGCAATATGTTAATATGTATATATGAGAAAGGTAATTATTAAGGAGGGGCCTATAGTATTCCTAAGGGATGTTTTTATTATGGAAATATTGGCCACAGTGCTATTTTTCTTTGCGTCCTTCCTTGCTAACTATGAAATGTTGTATAAATCATTTTCTGTATCACATCTCATAAGATATGATATTTTTACAATAATTGTATTTTCACTATTTCAATTATCGTATATTTGTATTTTATTTTTAAATTGGTATTTTTCTAGATTTGAAATTCATGAAAAAGAAATAATAAGGAAATCTGGATTATTATTTAAACGCAGGAAATCTGTGAGTCTATATGATGTTGCATCCGTTGAGGTGTATCAAAGTCCATTAGGCAGACTTATGAATCACGCTACTATAATTTTGGAACATAATAATGGCAGAGTTACAAAAATGAAAAATATAGGAAATTTTGATGAATATGTTTTTAATATAAAACAATTAGTACACAATGCATCTGGGCGAGTGCTAAGTAGGGATATAAAATCTCTTTTGAGTGAGGGGGAAAGTTCATATTTAGAATACAAGGAGACAATGAGATATGATGGGAGAAAGGGGGAAGTTAGTAAGGATTTAGAAAAAGTAATTATCAAAACAATAGTTGGATTTTTGAATTCAAATGGTGGAACTTTACTTATTGGTGTTAATGATTATGGAAGACCTGTCGGATTAGAGGGTGATTATAAAACATTAATTAAAAAAAATAGGGACGGTTTTGAAAATCATTTAAATATGCTTATAAAGACTATGATAGGTCTTGGATTTTCTAAATACATAAATATTAAATTTGAAAAAGTTGTGGAGGATAATAAAGAATTTGATATTTGTATGGTTATAGTCAATGAGGGACATAAACCAGCGTATCTTATAAATGGAGATAAAAAAGAGGATTTTTATGTGAGGGTGGGGAATACTACTCAGCCCTTTAATATGAGCGAGGCGTCTGATTATATAAAGACAAAGTGGGGTTGACATTATATTATATTAATGTTAACATCAGAAACGGTTTAAATAGATACCAGAAGAATATCTGGATAATATCTGTTTATAGTTAGTAAATTGAAAACATACTGTTATGTCAGACAAAATATCGGTTGTGGTTAAACAAATAGTTAGGGATGTTCGTACTCCCTACGTGGTCACAGTGCCTCAGGTGGGTCAAAACCTCTCTGGTATCAGGGCTGGTGACACTATAACTTTTACCCTTAGCATATGGGACGGAGATGAGCTTTTTGCTGATCAGGTACTGTCGCTCGAAAGGTCGAAGGTTGTGAGGAGCCAAAAAGGATTCCGTTGTACGGGAGGCATTTCTTCTGTGAGTATCTGAAAAATAGAAACAAGAAAAAAGAAAAGAGAAAGAGAAATAGAATGAAAGAAGCTAAGAAATCTTCGGTTATCACGACTAAAATCTCCGATTTAAATGAGGAATTCTTTGTAAGAGTTTCCTTGAACCAGGAGAGGGTCAATTTTTTGGCCGGCTTACTTGTTAATGAAACAGTACTCGATCCAATCGAGATTTCCATGTTGGAGGGTAAGTTGGTTGTTGTTGATGGTAGGCATAGGGTGGCAGCAAATTCGGCGGTTGGCAATCATGAGGTTGAGTGTACTGTCTTAGAATTTGACAGTAAAGCGTCTATGATTTCATATGCCTTTTTGAAAAACTCTGGCGGTTCATTACAAGCTACATCAGCTGACGCACTTCATGTCATAAGGGTTCTTTTGTCTGAAGGACTGAGGCATAGAGAAGTTGTTGCGCAACTATCGAAATCAGGTAGTTATTCACCAAGAACCATTCAAAAATGGGTCAAAGATGTATCCACTGAGAATTACAGGAAATCCTTGAGGGATGCTGTGAGGCATATTTCAGAGGGTAAGACTGTTGATCAGGCCTCTGAGCTTACTGGGTTAAAAAAAGAGCAAATTCAGAGGGGGTTAAATCCATCTGCTTTTGCTCCTTTGGGTGGCGGGCCTGCTGATAAGTTGAAGGGAAAGGTTTCTACCGAGTTCCACCGTTTCAATCTATCTCTTGGTCAACATTCCAACTCACTAACAAGGGAAGTTAATTCTGGGTTGATTACTCCGGAACAAGCCAGGGGCATTATTGCCGAATGGGGTCGTAGGGTTTCAAATGTTCAAAAGCAATTTGCTAATACTCAGGCGAGATTATCAAAGGTGCTTGAGATCTATGAAAATCTTGGACACACACAATTAGCTCGAGTTGAACCGGGTCCTACTAGGACGAAACATAACACTGATCATGGGGCAAACCATTCAGACACCACACCTAACGGTGGTATGGCTGTAAAAAAGCCAGTCAAGGTATTAACACCATCTCAAATCAAGAAGACTGATGAAGTCTTCAGAAAGATGGGTATCTCACCTAAAGATCACAAAAAGATCACAGAGGAAGAGTTTGTTCTGAGGGCGATCAGGGAAATCAGGAAGGGTACTGAATTTCCTGGTATTCATACTGTGTTCACAGGGTTTAATGATGCGTTTCGACGGTATTTTGGTGACGGATCAAACCCGGTTGAGGCAATCACCAAACTCAGGGATGATGGAAAAATATTCATCATGGTTTCAAGAAAGGGTTCGGTAATCAATCTCGCTGAAGACAGAAAGGATAAGTCAAACAGCTGATCCTAATCGTCGTATTTCACAAGTCGTCACTCCGAGAACGGGGTGGCGATTTTTTATTTTACTTAATTGATACAATAAATTGATTGACAGCAAGTTATAAATGTGATTATATGAATATAGGAAAAAACACGGTTTCAACAGAAAGTTGACCCCAGATGTTTTAAATGCAGAAAATCGACAATCAACGATCAGTAATATGAAAATGTACTTTCCTTACATAACTATTTGCGGTATTCCATTTGTCAGTATGGAAAAAATTGCCAAGGCCGGTTTCAATGGTGTCGAAATACACCTAGCTGGACATCGGAGTCCTAGGACTTTGATGAAAGCCATTAAGAAAGCAGAGAAATTAGGTCTGGAGGTCACACTCCATCAAGCATGGAGCCTGAGTGAAAATCCTACACATTTTACCAACCATGTACTTAACTGGCTTGGTTGTTTGCCAAAAGACGGTTACACACTTCACGAACATTTTAAAGGTTTAGAGCGATATCCTAAGGTTGTTTATGCCGATAGGGTTTTGGATGTTGAACAGTACGGTCAGGCTGGGTTAATGGCAGAAGAAAATTTCTGGCTTCAGACCATAAGTACTTTTGGTCCTATTGGTAGGCATAAAATGCCATTCGCAATGTTTATTAGTTGTATTGAAAATAAACCTCATCCTTTAGTATTCGATACTCAACATTTCCTTGAGTACTATGAAGGTGTGAGAGGAGTCTCCGGACTTACCTGGTCTACACCCGAAAGACTACTCGGAATACTGATGTTGTATTGGAGTCAGTTCGGTTCACAGGTTAGAGAAATACACCTTGTGGACTTTGATCATAATCTCGGTCATGACAAGGGTAGAAATGTAATGTTGGGTACAGGCGTACTACCACTAATGGATTTCGGTGCACATGTGATGGCAAGTGGTCATTTGCCAAGTATTATCACTCCTGAGGTCAATCCACTGAAGCTTTTAAGGGCTTCTGCTCAAGACCTTAGGAAAGTTGCAGACTATGCTCGATCGTGTTTCCCTGGTGCTACATGGGAATAGATCAGGATGCTTTGCGCGATCACCATTCCGGAGACGGGGTGGTGATTTTTTATACCAAAACCTTTACATTATCTATCAAAATACTTTTCTGACCATTTCTTTCTGATACCTTTCCTTTTACCGCCAGACATTTATCAGCCACAAATGCAATTTTAAATTGTGCTAGGACTTTTGGAAATACTACTGTATCTATTTCACCTGTAAAATCTGAAACCTTTACAAATGCCATTGCATCTCCTTTTTTTGTGTTCAAGGATCTTATTTCTGTAACTATACATGCAATCATAACTTCTGTTCCATCTTTTAATTCTTCCTTTAATTTTTTTATATTCATGTCTCGCTTTTGTATTGTCTCTCTGTATTTATCTAGTGGATGTCCGGAAATATACAATCCTAAAAGCTCTTTTTCCCATGCTAACTTTTCTTTTACATCTGCATTTGGTACTTCTTCGAGTTTTAGACTTGGCAGGGTAGATGAATCTGACATTAATCCCCACAGTGAATCTTGATTATCTGCCTGCTTTCCTTTTTCTTTATTATATGCGAGTAATGTTTCGATATTTCCAAGTAATAGTCCTCTATCATGTCCAAAACTATCCAATGCTCCTGCTTTTATTAGTGCTTCTAATGATTTTTTATTTAGATTTTTGTCCTTTACTCTGTCTAGGAAATCCACCAAAGATGTAAATCTTCCACCACGCTTCCTCTCTTCAATTATTGCTGTTGAAATTCCTTGACCAAAGTTTTTGATTGTTACTAGTCCGAAGCGGATGGTGTCTTTCGGCTCGGGAATAGTGTCTCCTCCTGGCCCTGCGAAACTCGCTTCGCTATCGCTACGCTCAGACAGTCCTCGGGCCATCGAAGACACTATTCCCGAGCCTTTGACCACCGTAAACTGACTAAAACTTTCATTTATATCGGGTGGAAGTATGGGAATATTCATTCTTTTACATTCACCGATTATTTCTGCTATTTTTTCTACATCACCTGCATCTGCTGTAAGTACGGCTGACATATATATAGCAGGGAAATTTGCTTTCATATATGCAGTTTGATATGCGACTAATCCATAACTCGCGGCATGGGACTTATTAAATCCGTAAGCAGCAAAGGGCTCAATTAATTTCCAAAGTGTATTGGCATCTTTTTTCTTCATTCCATTTTTTACTAGTCCGGACATAAGCTTTTCTTTTTGCTCTTCCATTTCTTTTGGAATCTTTTTTCCCATTGCCTTACGTAGCTTATCTGCCTCAAGCCATGAATATCCTCCAAGCTTAATAGCAATCATCATAACGTCATCCTGATAGGTTATAACTCCATAAGACATGTCCAAAATATCTTTCATTCTTGGATCCAAATACTCTATTTTTGAATTATCATGCTTTCGTTCTATATATTGAGGAATTGATTCTAGTGGTCCTGGACGATATAGGGCTACCATGGCGTTTATGTCGTGTATTCTTGATGGCTTTAGATCAACTAGGAATTTTGTCATACCAGTTCCATTTAGCTGGAACACTCCTGTTGTTTCTCCACGAGCCAACATTTCAAATGTCTTTGTATCGTCTCTTGGTATATTTTCAATATCAATTTCAATATTTTCTATTTTCTTTACTCTATCTACCGCATCGGCAAGTATTGAAAGATTTTTGATTCCCAAAAAGTCGAATTTCAAAAGTCCTACACCGTCTTCACCGACTGCATGCATATCATATTGGGTGATGATTTTTTTGACTGGATTTCCATTTGCGTCTTCTTTGCTTTTGGTATCGTATTGAAGTGGTACAAATTCGGTCAGTGGTTCAGGAGCAATAACAACACCGGCAGCGTGAACAGAAATGTGTCTTGCACAGCCTTCTATTTTTTTTGCCATGTCTATTATTTTTCGTGTATCTTCTTCTTTTTCATACGCTTCTTTTAATTCTGCTACTTCAGTTAGAGCACGATCAATAGTCATGGGGAAACCTTGCGCACCAAGAGGAATGAGTTTTGATATTCTATCTGCAACTGCGTACTCATATCCCATAGCACGTGCAATATCACGCACAGCACCTTTTGCCATCATAGTTCCAAATGTTCCTATTTGCGCCACATGATCATGGCCATACTTTTTTCTTGCATAATCAATAACCTCATCTCGTCTATTATCGGCAAAGTCCATATCGATATCGGGAGCTGACGGTCTTTCGGGATTTAGAAATCTTTCGAAGGGAAGTTTAAAGGCAAGCGGATCTACATTTGTAATTCTTGTTACATAAGTTGTAAGTGAGCCGGCAACGGAACCTCGAATATTTGTAAGTATTCCATTTTCATGTGCGTATTTTAAAAGATCAGATACCACTAGGAAATACTGCGCATATCCCTTATCTTTTATAACTTTTAATTCATATTCAAGTCTATCCACAACTTCCTTACTCATTTCCAAACCTCTTTTCGGTATTCCTTCATATGCCAATCTTTTTAATTCGTCATCATGAGATAGGCCACTTTCAACAATAAATTTTGGAAAATACCATTTACCTAATGTTAATTCTAGATTGCATTCATTTGCGATTTTCACAGTATTGTCTAGCGCTTCGGGAATATCTCGGAAAAGTTCTTCAGCCTTTTCACTTGAAATAAATGAAAAATCTTCTTCATTTTCATCACCATTAATATTTGTATTTGATGAATTCCTATCTGACATATCGCCTGCAGTGTTAACAAGTGTTAGCATTTCACGAGCAGATCTATCATCTGAATTTATATAGTAAACATCTTGTCCAGCTACTATTTGTGTATTTGTTTCTTTTGCTAATTTGATTAATTGTTGCATTAAACCTTCATGACCTTGTATTTCATTATGTCTTGTTATTTCAATATAAAAATTATCAGCGCCGTATACTTTTTTATAATATTCAATATGTTCTTTTGCTTTTTCTACATTTTTATTTTTCAATGCTGTTGAAATTTCACTAGAAAAAGAAGGAGCAATACAAATCAAATCAGAATTATATTTTTCTATTAATTCTCTATCAATACGAGGCTTATAATAAAATCCTTCAAAATATGAATACGTCACAAGCTTCACAAGATTTTTGTATCCCGCATGATTTTTTGCAAGTAAAACTAGACGATTGCGTCTATTATCAATACCTGCTTGCATGTCCTTTCGAGTTCTAATAGCGGTATAGAAATCAACACCGATAATAGGTTTAATACCTTTTTTCTTTGCAGTTTTATAAAATTCAATAGCACCATACATATTACCAGCATCAGTAAGAGCAAGGGCAGGCATATTAAGCTCTTTTGCACGATCAAGTAAATCATCGATTTTAGGCAGGGCATTAAGAAGAGAATAATGACTGTGAGTGTGTAGGTGAATAAAGCGAGACATGGAGGTATTATAGCAAATTGGGGTTATTAGGGAATTTGGGGAAGGGTGCTGAAATGGGAAATAGTTCTAATTCAATTTAATGTATTTTAAACACTTCTAAAATATGTTTAAAAGTGGTAGGATTTGATTACATAATCTATGGAAGAATATCTCAAAAACGTATCTCTAAAATTTGCTGATTCTCAAACAAGTGAGATGGGTTATAGAACTGATTTTGAAAATCTCTTAAGGGAGATTTTTACGAAGGAGCAAAAATATCATATTCATCATGATGCAAAAGCGGTTGGGGGAAATAAGCCTGACTTTATCGTTCTTAAAGGTGTTGTGCCGGTTCTTTATATTGAAGTAAAAGATATTGGGGTCAATCTTGATAAAATGGAAAAAAGTAACCAAATGGATCGCTATTTTGGTTATGATAATCTTATACTCACCGATTATGTCGAATTTCGTTTCTATAGAAATGGTGTGAGATACGGTGAGCCTATCATCATTGCAAGTTTCGATAAAGCTGCCCGCTCTATAACGCTAATTCCTCAACATTTTTCACTACTCACAAAAACTTTAATTGATTTTTCTACTTCGCATAAGGAAAAAATAAAAAGAGGAAAACACTTGGCTCAAATCATGGGAGGTAAGGCTCAGCGTATTAGAGATAATGTTATGGAGATGTTAACTTCAAAATCAGATAATTACACCCATTTAGGTGATCTAATAAAGATGAGAGATGTTGTAAAAGAATATCTAGTCTCAAGTCTTGATGATGAATCTTTTGCTGATATGTATGCACAGACTCTAGTCTATGGACTCTTTGCTGCTCGTTATAACGACCCCACTCAAAAAGATTTTTCTCGAACTGAAGCACGAGAATTAGTACCAAAGACCAACCCATTCCTAAGATCATTTTTTGATCACATAGCAGGAACATCATTTCCTGAGAGACTTCGATTTATTGTGGATGAATTATGTGAAGTTTTTACGCACGCTAATGTTCACGAACTTATGCATGAATACTTCACTCAAGGTAAACTTAATGGGGAAGCTTATACAAGTCCTGATCCAGTCATCCACTTCTACGAGGATTTCTTGCTTGAGTATGATGCAAAAAAGAAAATGGAAATGGGAGTTTTCTATACTCCAAGGCCAGTTGTTCAATTTATTGTTCGGGCTGTAGACAGTATTCTTAAAAAAGAATTTGGTCTTGAGAAAGGTTTAATCGATACTACAAAAATTTCAGTTGAGAAAAAAGAAGTAAATGTAAAGGGTAAAGAGGTAAAGGTAAAAAAAGAATACCATAAGGTACAGTTGCTTGATATTGCAACAGGAACAGGAACATTTCTTAATGAAGTAATTAATTATATTCATAATAGTTTCAAAGGCCAAGAGGGTCGATGGTCAACATATGTCGAAAATGATCTTTTGCCTCGATTGCATGGATTTGAACTTATGATGGCATCTTACACGATTGCTCATTTGAAGCTTGGTATGACCTTACATGATTCAGGCGCTGAAAAGATCGATACTAGACTTGGAGTGTATCTTACAAATACACTCGATGAACCAATAGACTATGCTAATCAGAATACTCTATTTGGAATAATGGATAGTATCGCTCAGGAGAGTAAAAATGCCTCAAGAATCAAAAAAGAATACCCGATCATGTGTGTAATAGGGAACCCACCATATTCTGGTATCTCAATGAATAAGCATTACACAGATAATAGTGTGTATAAAGTTGAACCAGGTGGTTTACAAAAACTTCAGGAGAGGAAAAATTGGCTTGATGACGATTACGTAAAGTTTATTCGCTTTGCAGAAAGTCTTATTGAAAAAAATGAAGAAGGTGTCGTAGGAATGATTACTGCACATGGATACATAGATAATCCAACATTCCGTGGGATGCGTTGGCATTTGAGAAAAACGTTCGACAAAATTTATATTGTTGATTTGCATGGAAATAGTAATAAAAAAGAAATGAGTCCAGATGGATCAAAAGATGAGAATGTTTTTGATATTAAAACCGGAGTTTCTATTATTTTAGGTGTAAAAAAATCCGGAGAATCTAAAAATAAAAAGCAAGCACAGATATACCAAACTGATTTTTATGGCACCCGAGAGAATAAATACGAGAAGTTAGATAAGGAAAATCTTGATACAATAAGATGGAATAAACTACCTGAAAGTGCAGAAGTTTGGCGTATTGAGGGGGAAGGAAAAGACGAATATCAAAAAGGATTTTCGGTTGCAGAATTATTTCCAAAGAATACTACAGGGATAGTAACAGCACGAGACGGTCTTGTCATTGATCAAAGCAAAGAAACCCTTCTTAAAAGGATACAAGCTTTTTGTGATGAGACCAAAACGGATCAAGAAATACGAACTATATTTTTTGGTCAGAAGAAAGAAGGGAAATATAAACCTGGTGATTCTAGAGGATGGAAATTAGATATAGCACGAAAGAAGATAAGAGATTATGATCATGAGTTACTTATTCAACCTATTTCTTATAGGCCTTTTGATACAGAGTGTATTTATTACTCTCCAGATATGGTGGACTGGGGAAGATGGGACTTGATGCAGAATTTTGTAAATAGGGAAAATGTTGGTCTGATTTTTGCACGTTCGCAAAAAGATCCAAATTATTCCGCTGTATTTATTTCAAAAAATATCAGTGAAACAAAGTGTGGTGAGGCGAGTACTCAATCTGCAATCGCTCCACTTTATCTATATACTGAGCAGGAAGAAAAGGTACCAAATCTCGATAAAAAAATCTGGGAAAAGATAAATGAGATCGTTGGTGAGACAACTCCTGAACACATTTTAGATTATGTGTACGCATATCTTCACTCACCAGGTTATCGAGAAAAGTATAAAGAATTCCTGAAGACTGATTTTCCTCGAGTGCCATATCCAAAAAATAAATCTGAATTCTGGAACCTCGTTCCTCTAGGTGAGAAACTCCGTGAGCTGCATCTAATGTTATCACCGGAGTGTAATAAAATTATTACTACATATTCTCAGTCAGGGGATAATGTCATCGAGAAAATAAAATATGAAAAAAAGAGAGTGTATATCAATAACACTCAGTATTTTGGAGATGTTCCTGAAGCTGCTTGGAATTTTTATATCGGAGGATATCAACCAGCACAGAAATGGTTAAAGGATAGAAAGGGTAGGAAACTTTCAAATGAGGATATTGAACATTATCAAAAGATGATAGTGGTGCTTATTGAGACAGATAAAATCATGAAGGAAATTGATAAACTTAACTAATTATGAAATTTATCAATGCGCCTCTATCTTACATTGCATATAAATTAAAAGGTAAATCAAAACAATTTTTACTGTTAATTATTACTGCAACATTTGTAGTATATATTTTTTGTCCAACATTGAGAATGTATATTTTTAAGCAAAATATTGATCCAAATTTTGTACTTGGATTTCTCACAACCATAACTTTAATGATTAGTATTATACAGTCTTCAAAAGATAGAAAATTAACTTATGATATGGGTATTTCGGAGCAGTTAAGAAATAATGGTTTAGTAATAATAAGTAAATTAGTATTAATCAAACATAAGAGTCTTGTAATTCTGAATACACTAAAACACTATAAAGATGCAATAAGTAAAAAACAAAAATTTATTGATAGTAATAATATAACCTCAATGAAAGATGTAAATGATGGATTTGAATTGGCTGCTACATATGCAGATACATATTTTAAAAAGGAATGCCAGGGATGGAACGAGATGATAGATAAAATAGGTACTATGGCGACATGTGGTATAAATGTTAATAAAAATTATGAAATGAATTTACAGTTAATCTTGAATGGAGATATTTTTAAGAATGAAACACTGGATAGATTAGATGAAATTATTGCTAATGCAGAGAAAACTGATAAGGAAATTTATACTATTACAGAAAATATGAGAAGTAAAATTATTGAGAGGATAAATTTCACTAATGCTAAAGTCAAGGATAATTTATAGACCTTCGGATAAATTTTTGTTCGAACATTACACCACAACCAGTATGAAATCTTGATAAAATTTTTATTGTAGTTATCCCTTGCATATTATCTCCCCAGTGCGAAAATATGTTAATGGAATTTACGGAAGAAGAGAAAATAATTCAAGAACTCGCTAAGAGATACGTAGAGGATCATAAGGATGAACTTATAGATAGGTTTATTTTAAGCAAAAGACCTATACGTATAAGTGCACTAACGTTTTTTATGGCTGGCTCTCCTGGTGCTGGAAAGACGGAATTCGTGAATTATTATTTTAAAATAAAATTAGATAAGAGTGATATAGAGTTGCAAGGGATACTTAAGGAAAGAAATATGGATATCAATGAATTTGATTGTTTTTTTGTTAAAATAGATGTTGATGAGATAAGGGATTTTATTCCTTATTACAAGAAAACTAATGCGGAAACTGGACAAAAGGGTAATGCTAATGTTATACAGTCTGCTGCAAATAAAGGGTTGGATATATTAAGAGATTTTTGTTTTGAAAATGATATATCATTTATTCATGATGGTACATTCGGTAACTATGACACCATGAAGAAACTTATTAAAAAATCTATATCAAAGAATAGATTAATTAATATATACTATCTCTACCTTGATCCGCTCATAGCTTGGGAATTCACTAAAGCTCGTGAATTTAGTGAGGGTAGGAATATTGAAAAAGATAAATTCATTTCCCAGTTTTTTGATTCCCAACAGAATATTAATAAAATAAAGGCAATGTTCGGTGATAAGATAAAAGTACATTGCATATTGAAAGATAATGATAATAAAGTAGTAGACATAGTACTTAATCAACCTAATATTGCCAATTTTATGGAGATAAAGTACAATAATGGCCTTATTAAAAAGTATACAAAAGAGGATTTGTCGGATCTTCTTCGCTAATGATATAATATACACATGTTTACTATATTCAAAAAAGATAAAAATAAAGAGATCAAAGATCTTATCTTAAAGAAGTACTTCAATCCAAAAAGTGAAAAGAAGGCTATTATTCATGCAGCGAAGGAATCCGCAAAAGAGCAAAATGCACTCCTTGCTCGATATCGTCAATTAGTCAAACCGTAATTGTTCAAAATACAAAAATACCTCATCTGGGGTATTTTTGTTTTATATAGAATAGTTAGAATATCCACATGCTATAATCCCCTCATGCTCAAGACTAACAAACCTAACCACCTCCTCGGCATCGACGAAGTTGGACGTGGGCCAATAGCTGGCCCTGTCGCAGTTGGTGTTTTTATTTTCCTAAATTATGATAAAGACAATGCCAGAAAAATTAATTCACTTTTTAAAAGTGTAAAAGAATCAAAACAATTAAGTGAGGGGAAGAGAGAAGAATGGTTTAAAAAAATCTGCGATATTAGGGACGGCGCTCGAAAGAATAAAAATCTTGATAAAAATTCTTATAAAAACCTCATCGATTTTGCCGTCACCTTTCAAAGTGAAAAAGTAATAGACAAAAAAGGACTTACTTTCGCTATAAATAAATGCATTGAAATTTCATTAAATAAAATCGCCAAAAGAAATAATATAAAACCAGAACAAGCATTAATACTTCTCGATGGAGGTTTAAAAGCACCAAAACAATATATAAATCAAAAAACAATAATAAAAGGAGATGCAAAAGAAAGGGTGATAGCTCTAGCGTCTATATGTGCAAAGGTGCTTAGGGATAGAAAAATGAAGGCATATGCCAAAAAGTATCCAAATTATGGTTTTGAAGTGCATAAAGGGTATGGAACGCGTAATCACTATGAAAAAATATCTAAAATGGGAATATCCAAGATACACAGGCTAACTTTCTTGCAAAAAACTATTAAATAAGCTAGTATAATAAAACTATGGTTAATCGAATGAGAGCAAATAGGTCACATCGTGACAATCGCAGATCACATCATGCGCTTGACGATATTCGCCTATCAAAATGCGCAAATTGTGGCGCAATGCACAAGAGACACACAATGTGCGAAAAGTGCGGAAATTACAGGGGAAGAAAGGTGATAGACATGACAGCAATAGTAGCAAAGGAAACAGCAAAAAATAAGAAAAAGACAGCGGTAGCAAAATAAAAGTTTTAAAGTAGGCGTTCTTCAAAAATTATGGCAAATCGACACTTATCAAGATCAGTAGTACTACAATCACTCTTTGAGTGGGATTTCCGAGGTTGTCATGATGAAATAATTAAAGAAATAATCACCCGAGTTTCCAAGGAGTTCGCTTCTGGTATGGGTGATTTTTCTTTTATTGAAAACTTGGCAAATAATGTACTTTCAAAAAAGGCAGATCTAGATAAAATAATTGAAAAGGCAGCGCCAGATTGGCCACTTGATAAAATCTCAGTAATAGACAGAAATATTTTGCGAATTGGACTATATGAATTACTTTTTTCAGATAGAAATGAAGTACCCGCAAAAGTGGCAATAAATGAAGCAATTGAACTTGCAAAGAGTTTTGGTGGTGAAAATAGTGGTAAGTTTATAAACGGAGTTTTGGGTTCTGTATACAAGGAATTAGGTGAACCAGGCAAAGACAGTGCTCCAAAAAAGAAAAATAAAATAGCAGATATACCATACGAAGAAATGCCCATTCAAAACTTAGGCGGAGCAGTGGTATATGCAAATGACGGAGATGAAATATACCTAGCATTCGTGCACGATATATTTGGACATTGGACTTTATCAAAAGGTAAAATACCAGAAGGAGATGTAAAGGTTGGAACAATAGCAAAAGTAAAGGAAGAAATGGGATTGGATGTAGAAATCACTGATGATTTAGGTAAAAATGAATATATAGCAAGTGATCCAGAAAAAGGAAAGCTCAGAAAGCAAGTACATTATTTCCTTGCAAAGACAAATTTTACTGATATAAAGCTCGCAGAAAAGCCAGGACTAGATGATGCAAAATGGTTCAAACTTGCAGACATACTTGAGCTAAATTTTTATGATGATATAGTACCTATTGTAACAAAAGCCATAACATTATTGAGTAGTAAAACAAAATGATGCCAGATTTCAATGAATTCGCAAATAAAATTAAAGTAGATTTTAATGATATCTCTTTATTAAAAAGAGCTTGTACTCATCGTTCATATTTGAATGAAAATAAAGGTGCAGGACTTGAACATAATGAAAGATTAGAATTTTTGGGCGATGCCGTACTTGAACTTGTTGTAACTAGTTTCCTTTTTAAAAAGTTTCCAGATAGAGATGAGGGAGATTTGACTTCATATCGTTCAGCCTTGGTAAATACAAATAGCCTTTCAAAAGTCGCATTGCATATTGGTGTTGATGAATATTTACTTCTTTCAAAAGGTGAGTCAAAAGATACTGGCCGAGCAAGGTCAATAATACATGCAGATACTATTGAGGCGATTATAGGTGCTATTTATATCGATAAAGGTTATGAATCAGCAGAAAAATTTATTTCTCAAAATCTATTTGAAGTTATAGACATAGACGATATAGTTAAAAATAAATTATGGCTTGATGCAAAAAGTCGTTTTCAAGAAAAAGCACAAGAAATGACAGGACAAACTCCATCATATAAAACAGTAAAAGAAGTTGGTCCAGATCATAATAAACTATTTACTTTAGGTGTATTTATCGGTGATGTTCAAATAGCATTAGGAACAGGAATGTCAAAACAAGAAGCAGAACAAAAAGCAGCAGAAAAAGCACTTGAAGTTAAGGGATGGTAGTTAGTATTTGTTGTGATAAAATATACTCATGTATCTCAAATCATTAGAGATTTCTGGTTTTAAATCTTTTGCAAAAAAGGCAGTTTTGAATTTTACTTCTCCCATTTCAGCAATAGTCGGTCCAAATGGATCAGGTAAATCAAATACAGCTGAAGCATTTCGCTTTGTGCTTGGTGAACAATCTATAAAAAGTATGAGAGGTAAGCGAGGTGAAGATTTGATATTTAATGGTGGAGGTGAAGGAGCAAGAACAAATAGAGCATCAGTTAAGGTTGTGTTTGATAATTCAAAGAGAATGCTCAATATTGATTTTGATGAAGTCACTTTGGAAAGAGTTGTGCATCGTGATAATTCAAATGAGTATTTTATAAATGGTTCTCCTACAAGATTAAAGGATATTGTAGAGCTACTTGTCGGTGCTCATATCGGAGCTTCAGGACATCATATAATCTCACAAGGTGAGGCAGATAGAATTTTGAATGCAAATATTCGTGAAAGAAGGGAAATGATAGAGGATGCGCTTGGACTTAAAATATATCAATACAAAAAGATTGAAAGTGAAAGAAAATTAGAAAAGACAGAGGAAAATATGAAATCCGTTGAATCATTGCGTAGGGAAATCGCTCCTCATTTAAAATTCTTAAAAAAGCAGGTAGAAAAAGTAGAAAAAGTACAGGAAATGCGAGAAGAGCTACGCAAATTATATAAGGAATATTTTAAGCGTGAAGAAGCATATTTAAAAAATGAAAAAGACAGAATACATGAAATCAAAAATCCATTAATTAAAGAATTAGCAGTACTTGAAACTGAAATAAATGAAGCAAAAAGAATATTAGAAAGTTCAAAAAATCGCGATGCAAAAAGTGATGAATTAATCGCTATTGAAAGTGCATTACATAATATACGTATAGAAAAGGATAAGGTAATGCGTGAACTCGGAAATATAGAAGGTGAAATACGTGTGGGTGAAAGAAGTATTTCAAAAGAAAAAGAAAAATTGGCTAAAGATGAATTTAAAACAGTATATTTGCAAGACGTTGAAGAAGTTTTCAATAAAGTTAGCCTCCTGCAAACAATTTCAGAAATCAAAGAATTACTTTTTGGCTTTATTTCATCACATAAAAATAAAGTAGATTCAAGTTTAATAGCAGAAACAGAAAAAGATATAAAAATCCTTTTAGATAAAAAAGGTAAATTTGAATTATCTCTTAAGGATTTTGATAATCAAGAAAAAGTTAAAACACTTGAATACAATACATTAAGACAAAAAATAGAAATAGAAAAAGACTCAAATAGAGATGCAGAAAAAAATGTTTTTAGAATAATAGCTAGACAAAATGAAGTAAGAGGAATATTAAATGGTATTAAAACAAGTGAAGATAAATTGAGATTAGAAGAGGAATCATTTAAAAGGGAATTAAATGAAGCATATGTACTCGTTGGTCGCGAAGCAGTGGACTATAAAGATATAGTAATCACACAAGAAGAAAGAATAGCTCAAATTGATAGACAAAAAAATATTGAAAAAATAAAAATAAGAATTGAGGATTCAGGTGCGGGAAATAGTATAGATATAATGAAGGAATATAAGGAGGTTGAAGAAAGAGATGCTTTCCTTGCAAAAGAAATAACAGATTTAGAAAATTCAAAAATAAGTCTCAAAAATCTAATAGCAGATTTGGATGCAAGAATAGATGTAGAATTCAAAGAAGGAATATTAAAAATAAATACACAATTTCAAAACTATTTTTCACTTATGTTTGGTGGAGGAAATGCAGGCCTTACAGTAGTTAGAGAAAATAAAAGAAAAAAGAAAAGTGATACAGATCTATCATCACTACTTTCAAATGATGGAGGCGAGGCGATAGAGGAAAATGAAGAAGGGGAAGAGGGAATAGAAATAAATGTAAATTTACCAAGGAAAAAGGTAAAAGGGCTAATGATGCTATCAGGAGGTGAGAGAGCACTTACCTCAATTGCTCTACTTTTTGCAATATCACAAGTAAATCCTCCACCATTTATAATTTTAGACGAAACAGATGCGGCACTAGATGAAGCAAATTCAAGAAAGTACGGGGATATGATTTCAAATCTTTCAAAGTATTCACAGTTGATTTTGATTACACATAATAGAGAAACAATGTCACGAGCAGGAGTGCTTTATGGAGTTACTATGGGAAGTGATGGGGCTTCAAAGTTATTATCAATACAATTTGAACAGGCAGTGCAGGTGGCGAAGTAGGGGGTAATAAATATTGACTATATTGTAATTGTGTTATATATTTTCTGATGGAAGGAAATTTAAAACATGCAAAATATTGATATTCTATGGCAAAAAATGAATAAATATGAACGATTCGTTGCGTACTATATTGCAACAATTGTGGCAAGTAAACTTGGTCTCATCAGTCATGAGGATGGTAATCATGATATTGGTCCTACAATGCTCGGGATTGATTTTGAAAAGATGAATCCTGCCAATTTTCGTCCCGAGGTATCTAGATTAATCAACGAACGGATCACGAATGCGAATGACGACTTTACAACCGTTTATCAAAGACTTTTAGAATCACTCTAATTCAACTCTAAAAAGAGAGCATTGGCGCTAGGCTATGTCAGGTAAGGAGGATCTCAAAATCACACCCGCAATCTGAAATATGGTTGCGGGACTCAATTGAGCCCTCGACTGAAGTCGAAGGTTCATAGGGTAAGTTCTAAACAATTAAATAGAAAGGTTAGTTATGTCAATTGGAAGTCCAGAAGAATTGCAAGGAGATCGAGATAATTTCTTGTACTATACCTCCCAGTATTATGAATGGAGGAAGAAAAACAGAAGAGCTGAAATCATTTGTTTTAAAAATAATGGACGCCATCTTTTTCTTAGACGCGAGAAATGGCTTCTCCAAAGCGAAAAATGGTTTCTCGTTCGATACAATAAATTCCGTCGTACACAAATATTACTACTGGAAAATGAAGAGATCGTCTTTAAACATGGTGCACATCTTGATAGCTCTAGAGGTGTTAAGAGTCCTGTTCGCATATTTCTCTTCAGGAGATATGCAAATAAAAAACATGGAGTGTTTAGTTCTGTTAACTGTAAAGAAATCACGATTCCAGTAAGACATCATTGCTACATCGCAGTGTATAGAGGGCGAGTGATCAGTAGTTTATTACTACATTTTGTCGGTTAAGTTTATTCAGTGCAGTAAGTTTTCAACAATTAGATTTTAGATATTATTATATACATACCTATACCATAATATCTGAAATCTCGATAAAAGCAGCTCGTATTATTTATGACTGCTTTTTTTATTGACCAAATATTTAAATTATGTAATTATAAAAAACGATTAGCTTTTTAAATCGTATAGTCAAAAAACCAACCAAAGAAATGGAGGAAATATGCGTGGTTTTGTACATAAGGAGCCAGAAGAAGTTTCGGTTATGATCAAGAAGGGTCATGGAACAGAACATGATTTAGAAGGTAGACTGATAACGGATGGTATTGATATTGTTGGTGGGGAATATAGAGGAGAACTCAGTATATTCTCCTATGCTCGTATTAAGACCGGCAGTATTGAATTTAGGGGATGCCACATAAGAGGTAAACTTGATCTCGAAGGATTAGAAATTGATAATGGTCAATTGATTATTTCTGATGTAACAGTAGATGGTCACCTGTTACTTCCAAGGCTCTTGATCGGTGTAACTAAACTAAGTAACTTTAGAGTTCGTGGACAGTTAGTGTGGGTTTAACCAAAAAGACAAACCCACTCACAAAAGCCGGAATCAACCCCGGCTTTTCTTTTTATTGAACCAAAGCAAAATCCAAAGTCTTTTTATCCAAATCCGCCCCTATGACCTTAAATCTTATTTCATCACCAAGTGTAAACTTCTGACCCGATTTCTGTGCCTTTATTGAATATGTTTTTTTATCAAATTCATAATAGTCATTTCCGATATTTCTGATATTTATCATACCTTCTGATTTTGTTTCTTTTTCTTCTACATAGATTCCGTATTCTGAAACACCTGATATTGTACCAGCGAATTCTTGTCCAACTTTATCTGACATATATTCTACTTGTTTTAGTTTTTTTGATTCTCTTTCTGCGCCTGATGCATCTATTTCTCTTGCTGTAGATTTTTCGGCTATGTCTTGGAATTGTATTATTTCTCTGTCTCCAAATGGTTCATGTTTTAAATGTCTCTGCAATATTCTTTGTATTAATAGATCTGGATAGCGTCTAATTGGGGAAGTGAAATGAGTATAGTATTCGAATGCAAGACCAAAATGTCCAATGTTTTTGGTTGAATACACTGCCTTTTGCATTGAACGTATTACTGCTGTGCTTATAAGGGTCTCGTGTGGAGTGCCCTCAATCTGTTTTAAAAGGCTTTTTATGGCTTTTGCTGTCACTTTATTGTCTTTTATAGGCAAATCATAGCCAAGTGCATGTACAAATACAGATAATTCCTGCATTCTTTCTTGATCTGGCAAATCATGTATTCGATATATTGATCCTGTATCCTTTTTTCCTTTATGTTTTATTGAATCAAAAATGTATTTTGCAACTTCGCGATTTGCAAGCAACATGTATTCTTCTACGAGTTTATGTGTATCCAATCTTTCTTTTTTGTATACTCCTATTGGCTTACCATTTTCATCCAATTTAAATTTGATTTCTTCTTGTTCAAATTCTATTGCACCTTTATCAAACTTTTCTTTTTGTAGGATTTTTGCGATTGTATTTAATGTATTTAATTCTTTAAAATATTTTCCTTCTTTTTTATTTAAGACTTCTTGTGCATCCTCGTATGTAAATCTATGATCAGAATTGATTATTGTTTTTCCAAACTTTCTGTCTATTACTTCGCCTTTTTTATTTAAAATAAACCAAGCAGAAAATGTAAGTTTTTCCTCATGTGGATTAAGACTACATACATCATCTGAAAGTACTTCAGGAAGCATGGGTATTGTCCTGTCGACTAGGTAAATAGAGCAACCACGTTTCAAGGCTTCTTTATCGAGCTCTGAGCCTTCTTTTACATAATGACTTACATCTGCAATATGTACTCCTATTTCGTATTTTTCTTCGCCATCTGTGTTTTCGAGTTCTTTAAAAGAGATAGCATCATCAAAGTCTTTTGCGTCAAATGGGTCGATTGTAAATGTAAGTGTATTTCTGAAATCAGTTCTCTTTGGTATCTCTGATTTTATGTCTGCTATTTTATTTTTTTCTATTTCATCTGCCTCAGCTTCAACCTGTTTTGGAAATCCTATTTCAAATCCGCGTTCAAGAACTATTGATTCCATTTCTACATTATTGTCTCCTTTTTTTCCTAAGATTTTAATTATTTTTCCTATTGGATTTACTTTTGGATCTGTCCATTCATCCATTTTTACATAGACTTTGTCGCCAATATTTACCTTTTTCTTATCTTCCTCATTTAAACGAATAGAAGCATATGCCTTTTTATCATCTGGATATGCTGTTAAAACTCCTTCTTTGCTATCTATTACACAAACAAAATTATATCTAGCTCTCTCAACTATTTTTACAACTTTTCCTGTTAATCCTTTTGGACTTTTTTTATTATCTATTTCAACTTCAACTATATCTCCGTTTAATGCTGTGTTTAGGTATTCTCCTTCTATAAAAATATCATTATCAACATTATCTGAATTTTTAACAAAACCCATATACTTTCGATTAGTTGTGATAGTACCGGTTATCGTTTTGCCTGGCTCGAACTTTGTATCTTTCATGTTTTTTATTTATATCACTATACCAAAAAATCTCTAAAAGTCTAGGAGTATTGCCTTTTTTTATGACATCTGATAGTATGACTCCCACATGTTAATGATAAGATTACAAAGAGTAGGAAGGAAGAACGAACCAGTATTTCGTCTTGTTTTAACTGACTCAAAGAATGGTCCAAAGAGTGGAAAGTATATCGAAGTTTTGGGTTCTTATGATCCAAGACAAGAAAACAAATTAGAGCAATTTAATATTGTTAAAATCAAGGAGTATATGTCAAAGGGTGCAAAACTGTCTGACACTGTACACAATTTTCTTGTTTCAAGAAAGGCTATAGAAGGTAAAAAGAAAAATGCATTACCAAAGAAAACAGCAATCAAAAAAGAAGTAACTGAAGAAGCAAAAACTGATGCAAAAGCAGAAGTTAAGGCAGAAGCCAAAGCAGAAGAAGTTAAAACTGAGGTCACAGCATAATACAACTGTTGAAAACCTATTTTGTACTAGACATCTAGTCAAGGTACAATATTAATGTGTTTTTAATTAATAAATACTAAGTGAAATAACAGATATGAATAATAATGATCAGCAATTTTTAGATTTTGTTGTAAAAGCATTGGTTGATAATCCAAACGATGTCAAAATAACAAGAACAGTAGATGAAATGGGGGTACTTATGACACTTGAGGTAAATGGTGCAGATATGGGTAAGGTTATAGGACGTTCTGGAAACACAGCAAAAGCAATACGAACACTTTTGAGAGTTGTAGGTATGAAAAATAATTCAAGAGTAAATTTAAAGATAAATGAACCAGAGGGAAGTACAAGAGTTGTAGGAGATAAGGCAACAAAGACAGTAGATGAGGCAATGGCAGATTTAAATATCTAGTTTATATAGATATAGCCAAGATTAAAAAAGTGTGGTAGAGTGTAACCACGCTTTTTTAATTATACATTTATGACATTTCACATAATTTCACTATTCCCACAATCCCTAGACTCATATCTAAATGAGTCTATTTTAAAGCGTGCAATAGATGATAAAAAGATTAGTATTAAATTTTATAATCCTCGTGATTTTACTAATGGAAATAGTTATGCAGATAGAAGAGTTGATGATAAGCCTTATGGTGGTGGTCCTGGCATGGTTATAGAAGCATTGCCAATAATAAAAGCAATTGAAAAGGCAATTGGAAAAAAGAATTCAAAGAAGAGATTTAAAATAGTATGGTTTACACCTTCTGGAAAACAATTTGATACAACAATAGCAAAAGAATATGCCAAAAAATATACTGACATTGTATTTATCTGCGGTCGCTATGAAGGAATAGACGCAAGAGTTAAAAAAGTATTTAAAGTGGAAGAAATTTCAGTTGGGCCATTTGTACTCACTGGTGGTGAATTGCCAGCTATGCTTTTAATTGACTCAATTGGCAGACAAATAAAGGGTGTTTTGGGTGATATTAATTCATTAGAAGAAAATAGAATATCATCACCAGATGTTTATACTCGTCCAGAAGTAGTACAATATAAGAATAAAAAATATAAAGTGCCAAAAGTACTTTTATCAGGTAATCATAAATTAATCGATGAATGGAGAAATAAAAATAAATAATCTTTTTTATCTTTCAATTATCTTAATTTTGATTGGTGTATTTTTTAATTTCTATAAACCAAATCAAGATTATAACTATGTAAGGCCAGATAGTAATATAGTTGATGAAGTAAATGTGCTTATATTTGGTGATATGATGCTTGATAGGAATGTAAGAAATATCATTAATAAAAAAGGTTTTGATAGATTTTTTGCTGGTGTATCTGAGATAGTAAAAGGAGCAGATATTGCAGTTGCAAATCTTGAAGGTCCCTTTACTGATTATCCATCTATTACTGCAAGTCTTACAAATAAAGCATTGCAATTTACCTTTGATCCAAAACTAGCATATAAATTATCTGAATTCGGTTTTGATATTTTAGGTTTAGCAAATAATCATACATTAAACTTTGGTAGTGATGGTCTAGGGCAAACAAAAAAGTATATAGGTAATGCTGGGATGATATATTATGGTGATCCTTTAAATAAAGATGAAATAAGTACAATTGTAAATAAAAATGGCATTAAAATTGCTTTTATTGGTTTTCATGAATTTAACTATATAAATTACAATAATGTATTTAATGAAATTGAGCGTTTGAAAAATGATGTAGATATAATTATTGTCACACCACATTGGGGAATAGAATACGAAAAAGTTCCAACAGATAAAATGAGAGAATGGGCACGTTTATTTATTGATTCCGGTGCAAATATTGTTGTGGGAGCGCATCCACATGTGATTGGAATATCAGAAAAATATAATAATGGAACTATATATTATTCTCTTGGAAACTTTGTATTCGATCAATATTTTAGTGAAGACACTATGAATGGATTGGCTTTAAAAATAAAAATACTTAAAAATAATAAAAAAATTAACTATTCAATAATTGAAATTCCGATACGTATAGATCGAGATGGGGTTAGGGTTAAATAATAGATAGAAAAAGAGTATTTTGGTATAATCAAAGTATTAAAAGTTATTATAAATAATATGGATATAAATTATTGGGCAGTTATAGTTTGTGGGATTATTTCAATTGTACTTGGAACAGTGTGGTACGGGCCTATTTTTGGTAAAAAATGGATGCAAATAATGGGTGCAGAAAATTGTACTGAAGAAGAAATGAAAGAAAAAAGAAAGGGAATGGGAATATTATATTTAGTGCAGCTTTTACTGACCATTTTATACGCATATGTTTTGGCTAGATTTATTAATATGAATGCAGGCATTCCCGCTATACAGATTTCACTTTGGTTATGGCTTGGTTTTGCATTTACAATAAACGCGGGTGCTGGACTTTGGAATAATGAAAGCAAAAGTAATGCATGGTGGAGATTTGGTATTACAACAGGGTATCAACTTTTGATTGCAATAATTTTCCCTTATATATTAGGAATGTGGAAATAGATTTTAATTTTATAGGTATTGTGTTATAGTAGTCACATGTCAAGAAGAACAAATGTACCAAAAAAGACCTCAAGGTCAAAGAAAACAGCAAAAAGACTTGCAATAAAAAGAGCAAGACTTGCGCTAAGTAAGGGAAAGAGAAATAGTAAAAATAAATAATTTAATAAAAACAAAAAGGTGGTTAAAAACCACTTTTCTGTTTTTTATTTAAATATGTGATAGTATATTCTCCTATATGTCAAAAAGCGATATAGTACTAGGTTTCGACGAGGTTTCATTTGGTTTCGGATACAATAAACCCATATTAGATGAGGTTTCATTTTCCGTACGTAGAGGTATGAAGGTTACACTAATGGGACAAAATGGAGCTGGTAAAAGTACTATTTTCGGTTTAATAACAGGTTCTACTAAACCTGAATCAGGCAAAATAAATATTTTAAATGGTGTAAGTATTGCTATTGCTAAACAAGTTATAGCTCGCGATCAACTTGATCTTACTATGACTGAATTTTTCTTAAAATGTTTTGATGAAAGTAAGCATGGGAAAATATATGATATTGATAAAAGAATAGAAGAGGTGCTTGAAATAGTAAATTTTCATGCGCCACATGATAGGATTATCAGATCATTTTCAGGAGGGCAGCAAGCTAGATTATTATTGGCTTCTGCTATTATACAAGACCCAGAAATATTGTTACTTGATGAGCCTACAAACAATCTTGATAAAACAGGAATTGAGCATTTAACTAATTTTATTAAAAATAGTAATAAAACTGTTTTAGTTATTTCACATGATGCTGAATTTCTAAACTCATTTACCGATGGAGTTTTGTATTTAGATGTTTATACAAAAAAGATTGAACAATATTCTGGAAACTATTTTGATGTGGTAAAGCAGATAAGCGCAAGAATTGAAAAGGAGAATATGAAAAATGCACAGCTTGCAAAAGAAATTCAGGAGAATAAAGATAAGGCGAATTTCTTTTCTAATAAGGGAGGACAAATGAGATTGGTAGCAAAGAGAATGAGAGAAAAAGCAGAAGAATTAGAAGATGAAATTGTGGATGTTAGAAAGGAGGATAAGACAATTAGACCATTTACCATACCGCATCAGGATGATTTGATTGGTGAAGTAATTAGAATTAAGTCATACAAAGTTATCAAAAACCATAAACCGACAGTAAGGAAAACTGATATTTCATTAAATAAAAATAATCATTTATTACTCAAAGGTCCAAATGGAATTGGTAAAAGTACATTATTGCAGACTATAGCAGAAGCAATAGGAAAGGATAATGAAAAAAGTGGGGTAGTCATTGCGCCAGATGTTCGTGTTGGATATTATAGACAGGATTTTTCGACATTAAACTTTGATCATACAGTAAGGGAATCATTACTTGAAGTTACAGAAAAGAAAAATGAAGAAGAGATGAGATCAGTAGCAGCTGGATTCCTGATCACTAGTGATATTATAAATACAAAAATAGGTAGTTTATCAGAAGGACAAAAAGGTCTAGTTGCATTTGCAAGACTTGTACTTGAAAGACCAGGACTGCTTATACTTGATGAGCCTACAAATCATATAAATTTCCGCCATATACCTTTGATTGCTGAGGCATTAAATAGTTATAAAGGTGCAATGATTTTTGTATCCCATGTACCAGAATTTGTGGATAAAATAAGAGTTGATCAGATATTGGATTTGGAGAAGTAAAACAAAAAACCGGCGTGGGCCGGTTTTTTGTTTCTAATATACTTTATATATTATTTCTTTTCTCCTTGGAATGATAATGCCATCTTTTGTTCTTTTACATCAAATAATGTAATTTTGAATTTATATGACTTACCAAGTTCAATAGACTTTCGAAGTTTTTCTTCTGAACCGAATTCTGAAATATGCACAAGTCCTGCAATACCTTCTTCTATTGATGCAAGAGCTCCATGCTTATTAAATTTGATTACTACTCCCTCTACTTCTTGATCCTTTTTATATTTCTTTGATGCCTCTACCCATGGATTTTCCTTTAATGCCTTTACGGATAGTGATACTTTTCCTTCCTTTATTTCAATTACCTTAACCTTTATCTTTTGTCCTACTTTAAATAGTGTTCTTGGATCTTCTACAAGTGACCAATCTATTTCTGAAATATGCACTAGTCCTTCCAATCCGTCTTCTAGTTTTACGAATACTCCGAAGTCTACAATACCTGTAACTGTTCCACTTACTGTATCGTCTACTTTGTATTTTCCTATTATCTTTTCCTTATCTTTTAATTCTGGTGTCTTTTCTGAGAATATTAGTTTACCTTCCTTTGGAATCGCTGAAATAATAGAAACTGATATTTTTGTTCCTACCAATTTCTTTAATTCTTCTAATATCTTATCTTTGTCTCCATCTGCAACACGTGGATAGTGTTCAGTCTTAAGTTGAGATGCTGGAAGGAATCCTGAAATACCTTGCCATTGAATAATAAGTCCTCCCTTATTTGCTTCAATGATAGGAAGTTCAAGAGTTGTCTTGTTATTGATTGCAGCTTCTGCCTCTGACCAAATAAGTGCCTGACGAGCCTCCTTTAGGGAAAGTTCTATATATCCTTCCTTGTTATTTGTATCTACTACTTTTGCAGCGATTACATCTCCTATATTTATCTTTTTGATAATATCGCGGGCAGTCAAATACTCACGTCCAAATATGATACCAGTACCAATTGGTGCAAGGTCGATATATACTGCTGACTTCTCTATATTTATAACTGGACCTTCAACCAAATCTCCTACAGCTGGAGGATTTACTGAGTCATTAACTAATCTATCCATTAATGTGTCCAACTTTGGGGCAACTACTACCTTTTCTTTTTTAACCTTTTTTGCCTTAACCTCTGTTTCTGTCTTTTCTACTTTTTCTACCTTTTCCTCACTTTTACCTGAAATTACTTCTTTTATCTTTTTTAACATATTTATATTGTCATGCGATCCGCTTTTTAATAATAATGATAAATTTGCGGGGTTAACACATGAAGTTACTAACGGGCATACTATATTATAAAAATACTGAATTTGCAAGGTTTTTATATTATTAACATTAATATAGATTTGTGTGTAACTTTTACAAAAATCTATGTTAAAATATACACATAAATAAAACTGCTTTTTAAATTTATGAATGAAGAAAGGATTACATATTTTGGTCAAACCGATTCAAGAAATAAAAGGGTGAGTTTTGGTATTAAGGCCAAGGATCGTACTAAACATGTTTATGTAATCGGAAAGACAGGAATGGGAAAGTCTACCTTGCTTGAAAACATGGCTGTTCAGGATATTAAAAATGGTGAAGGTCTCGCTTTTATTGATCCCCACGGCAAGACTGCAGAGTTGCTACTTGAATACGTTCCTGAACATAGAATGAAGGATGTTGTTTACTTTGCTCCATTCGATGTTGATTATCCTATTTCATTTAATGTTTTAGAAAGTGTTGATCCAGACAAAAGACATCTAGTTGTTTCTGGTCTAATGAGTACTTTCAAAAAGATTTGGCAAGATGCATGGTCTGCACGTATGGAATATATTCTAACAAATACCTTGCTTGCTTTGCTTGAATATCCTGATGCAACACTTCTTGGAGTAAATCGTATGTTGTCTGATAAGGAATTTAGAAATAAGGTTGTTGCATGTGTTACAGACTCTGCTGTAAAGGCATTTTGGACACAAGAATTTGCAAATTATACCGAAAGAATGGCGGCTGAAGCAGTTCCCGCAATTCAAAACAAAATCGGTCAATTTACCGCTAATGCACTTATTCGAAATATGATAGGTCAGCCAAAATCATCATTTGATATTAGAAAAATGATGGATGAGGGTAAGATTTTCATAATTAACCTTTCAAAAGGAAGAATAGGCGAGTCAAATGCAAATCTTTTGGGTGGAATGCTTATTACAAAAATATATTTGGCTGCACTTTCACGCGCAGATATTCCTGATAGGGTTTTAAAGAAATTACCGAATTTTTATCTCTTTGTGGACGAGTTCCAGTCTTTTGCAAATGAAAGTTTTGCGGATATTTTGTCTGAGGCTAGAAAATACAAATTAAATCTAACAATTGCACATCAATATATTGAGCAAATGGAAGATGAGGTTAGAGCAGCTGTTTTTGGTAACGTTGGTACCATGATTGTCTTTCGCGTTGGTGCATATGATGCAGAAATATTAGAAAAAGAATTCGCACCTCAATTTACCGCAGAGGACATTGTTAATCTTGGAATTTATCAAATATATTTAAAATTAATGATTGATGGTATTAGTTCTGCACCTTTTTCTGCTACTACCTTGCCTCCAATAGATAAACCAGAAAGTTCAAGTATGGAAAAGGTTATACAGTCATCACGTGAACAATTTGCAAATAAACGTTCCGATGTTGAAAAAGCAATCGATGATTGGATGGTGCCTATTAAGCCGACTCCAAAAGCTATGGCCCCAAAATCAAATAATATAATTCAATCAAATCAGATACCTTCAAATCCAATACCTAAACCTAATCCAATTTCACCCACACCTACACCTACACCCACTCCAGCTCCAACACCTGCGCCTGTATCTATACCTGTGCAAAAACCAGTTATCCCTACTCCAATGCCAATTCAAAAAGTTGAGCAACCTTTTAAAAAAGCTTTTTCAGAAATTAAAATTGAAGAGAAGAAGCCCGAAAGTGTAAAACCAATATCATTAAATTCATTAGTCAAAAATAAAAAAGAAGCAGACCCTAGAAAGATAGATGATTTAAAGAGTGCATTAGCATCAGTTCTTGCAAATAAAAAAGTTGAAGAAAAACCAAAGACAAAGGAAGAAAAAAATAATACCGAAAAAAAGACAATTCCAAATGAAATTCCAGAGGATGTACTAAAAAACGTACTTAAGGTAGAGTAAATATATGAATGAGACAGAAATGACTAAAAAACCCCTTAAAATAATGATTTTATCATTAGCTTATTATCCTAACTATATAGGTGGGGCAGAGGTAGCTATAAAAGAAATAACAGATAGGGTATCTGATATTGAATTTCATATGATTACTTTAGGTGAATCGAGACAAATTGGAAATATAAAAATATTTGGTATTTTAGGGAAACTTAATTTCATTAACAAAATACTCTATCCTTTTATTTCATTTATTAAATTATCTTTATTAAATAAAAAAAATAATTATGATTTGATATGGCCAATGATGGCAAGTTATGCAGGCTTTTCAGCTATGTTATTTAAAGCTTTTAATAAAAATAGTAAAGTACTATTAACAATACAAGAAGGTGAAAATTTTGAGAGAAGAAAAGGAATATTTTATCCATTTTTCAGGGAGATTTTTGAAAGTGCAGATTATATACAAGTTATTTCTAATTTCCTCAAAACTTGGTCAATTGAAATGGGCGCCTCATGTCCTATCGAGGTAATTCCAAATGGTGTTGATATTAAATATTTTTCAAATAAGATTTCTGATACAGAATTAAATGATTTAAAGTTTAAATTAAATAAAAGAGATGAAGATGTGTTTTTAATTACTACAAGTAGATTAGTAAATAAAAATGCTGTGGAAGATATTATTTCATCATTACAATTTTTACCATCAAATATTAAATTATTAATATTGGGAGATGGAGAACTTAAAAACAAATTAATTGATCAGGTCAGTAAAATGAAATTAAATAATAGAGTTTCATTTTTGGGACATATAGATAGAAAGGAATTACCAAAATACTTGCAGATTAGTGATATTTTTGTTCGTCCATCTATAAGTGAGGGTTTTGGTATTTCATATATTGAGGCAATGGCTTGTAATATTCCAGTAATAGCAACTCAAGTTGGTGGTATTGTTGATTTTATAAAAGATAGAGAAACAGGAATATTTTGTCAGGTTAATAATCCAAAAGATATAAGTGATAAAGTAAAAGAGTTAGTTGAGAATACTCAATTAAAAAACACTATTATCGAGAACGCTTTTAATCTAGTAAAAAATAAATATGATTGGTCAAAAGTATCAAATGATATGAAAGATTTATTTATAAAGGTGTCAAGTAAATAGATCAATAACTAAAGATTACAAAAGAGTTAAAATATGCTAATATTTTACCTATGAAAATACTGATTTCAACTGGTATATACCCACCTGATATTGGTGGTCCCGCACAGTATGCAAGAAATTTGTATGAAACCTGGAAAGGTGAGGGTCATGATGTAAAAGTAGCCGCATATAGATGGGAAAGGGCTTTTCCTACATTTTTAAGGCATTTTTTATTTTTTACTAAAATAATTAGAAAAGGATGGAATGCTGATTTGATATTAGTACTTGATACATGGAGTGCGGCAGTACCTACAATGTATGCATGTAAATTAATGAGAAAAAAATACATAATACGTACTGGTGGTGATTTCCTATGGGAAAGTTATACCGAAAGAACAGGCGAATTGGTTTTGTTTAAAGATTTTTATTCTACTGCATTAAATAAATTATCAAAAAAAGAAAAGATAGTTTATAAATTTGGTGGTGAAGCACTTAGAAATGCTTCACTTATAATATTTAGTACTGAGTGGCAAAAAAATATTTTTGAAAAAGCATATAGATTAAATAAAAATAAAAATTACATAGTTGAAAATCATTGCGGTGAAAGGGAAGAACAAATAGAGCCAGAAAATAGGGTTTTTGTTGCTGGGACAAGAGACTTAGTCTGGAAAAATCTAAATACACTTAAGAGTGCATTTAAAATAGCACAAGGAAGAGTAATAGAAAAAGGATTTGAATCAATAGAATTCGATACAACTAAAGCGGTATATGACAATTTCCTTGAAAGAATGCGAAGATCTTATGCTGTGATACTTACTTCAATTGGTGATATAAGTCCAAATATGATATTTGATGCAATTAAAGTTGGAACACCATTTATCTTAACAAAAGAAAATGGAATAACCGAAAGAGTTAAAGATTGTGCAATATTTGTCGATCCAATGAATGAAAAAGATATCTCAGATAAAATAACATGGTTATCTGATCCAAATAATCGCAAAATTCAAGCCGATAAAATTAAAAAATTTACATGGGTTCATACATGGAAAGATATAGCAAAAGAAATTATTACATTGTATAAAAAGATATAATATGATTGTACCCAATAATAAAATACAATATAAAACAGATTACGATAATTACTCTGATTATAAGGCAATTATGATATCAACTGACAGAATGATATTTAATGAAAGAAGTGCTGTAAGAAAAAGAATGATTGAATACAGTAAATCATATAAAGAGCTACATATTATAATTTTTTCAAAAAAAACACTAAAAAATCCGTCAGAAATTAAGATTTCAGACAATTGCTATGTTTACTCCACAGATTCAATTACTAGATTTTCTTATATAAATAATGCATTTAAAATTGGTAAAAAAATACTTAAGAGCTTCGATATAAATGAAAAAGTACTAATTACTTGTCAGGATCCATTTGAAACTGGATTAGCGGGGCGTAAAATAGCCAGTTTAAGACAAAATACTCATTTATTATTGCAAATACATACAGATTTATTTAGTCCATATTTTACTAAACATTCAATATTAAATCGCATTAGACTTTCAATAGCCAGAAATACTTTAAGAGATGCTCAAACTGTAAGGGTGGTTTCAAGAAAAATAGCTGACTCACTTGTTTTGAGGGGAATTCCTGCGGATGATATTGTGCTTAAACCTATTGAAATAGCTAATTATAGTAATGATTTGAATCCAAGTTTTAATTTAAGGGATAAGTATAAGGAATTTAAAAAAATAATTTTAATTGTAAGTAGATTAGAATCAGAAAAAAATATAGACATGGCGATTAGAGCATTTTCGATTGTAAATAAAACTTCAAAAGATACTGCACTTGTTATAGTCGGATCAGGTAGTAAAATGAATTCTTTGAAAAAGATGTCTAGGAAATTTGGCTTGGAAAATTGCGTAAAATTTGAAGGTTGGCAAAATGATACTTTTTCATATTATAAAGTAGCCGATATTGTACTTGTAACATCTTGGTATGAAGGATATGGAATGGTCCTTAAGGAAGCAGCACAATTAGGTAAAAAGATAATATCTACCGATGTTGGTATTGCACAAGATATAGGTGCAGAGATTGTGGATTGGAATGAAAAAGATATTTCAAGAGCATTACTAAATAATTTAAATTAAATGAATTCAGATATTATTAAAAGATTTAATAAAGTCAAAGTCTCTAGAACCTTTCTTAATATATTAGAGATTTATAATTTTAGTAATAAAAAAGTATTAGATATTGGATGTGGTTATGGTGAGTATTTGAAGCTTTTCGGTACAAATAGTCAAGGTATAACAACTACAGATGATGAGGTTCGATATGGTAGTGAAAATAATATAAATATAGTTAAAGGTAATATTGAGGAGATTAATAATATGATAGGTCTAGGTAAATTTGAAGCCATATGGGCAAATAATCTATTTGAACATCTATCATCACCACATGTTTTTTTAATAAACTTAAAATCAATATCAACGCCTGACACAAATTTGATACTGGGAGTACCTGTTGTACCTAAAATTGTAAATTTGATGAAAATATCTAAATTTAGAGGTGCACTTGCGTCAAATCATATAGGTTTTTATACAAAAGACACGTTAAAACTAACAGTTAAGTATGCGGGATGGAAAGTTATTGAGATAAGACCATTTATATTTAAGATAAAAATCCTAGATTACCTTGCATCATTTTTTGCTCCTCATTTATATATTGTTGCAAAAAATGATGCTTCATTCAGGTATCCTGAAAAGAAGCAGAAAGAATGGAGGGGTGAAAAAATGTACAGTAACTTATTTAAAATAACAGAAAATGAAACTATTAATTAAATACATTATTTCAGGTGGTACTGCGGCTATTGTTGATTTATCGATTTTGCATTATTTGGATGTTAGAGGATTTCATCATATTGTAAGTGTAAATATAGCATTTTTAATTGCATTTATTGTTAGTTTTTCATTTCAAAAATACTGGACATTTTCGGATTCAAAAAGTTATGAAGTACATAAGCAATTAAGGGATTATTTTATAGTATCAGTTATAAATGTCTTTCTTAATAATTTGATTATACAGTTTATTATTAAAATAAATTTAGTATCTGAAATACCAATACTTAGGGAAATCGTATGGGCGCAAATTATATCGTCTGCAATTATAGCCGTTGAGTCTTTTGTGATTTATAGATTTTTTATTTTCAAAAAATCAACTAACAATTTGAATAATGGTTCAAATAAAAAAGGTATTTTGATTATTACACAAAAAGTTGATAAAGATGATTCAATATTAGGATTTTTCCATGATTGGATAATGGAATTCTCAAAACAATATAATAATGTCATAGTTATTTGTTTGCAAAAAGGAAATTATGATTTGCCTAAAAATGTCGAAATATTAAGTATGGAAAAGGATAAAAATCCTAATAAATTTAAGTATATTTATTTACTTAATAAATTTGCATTTGAAAATAGAAATAAATATGATTACGTATTTTGCCATATGTCACCACTCTATGTTATTTCTGGTTTTGTGATATGGAAGATATTGCATAAAAAAATCTCAATGTGGTATGTTCATAGAAATGTTGATTTAAAACTTAAAATTGCTAACTTACTTTCTGATTATATTTTTTCTTCTACAAAAGAAGGCTACAGAATAAATACTAAAAAAGTTAAATATCTTGGGCAAGCGATTTTGGTAAATAAATTTCCATATTTAAAACACAAAATCCTTGATAAAAATACTAATATCAATATATTAACAGTGGGTAGAATCACAAAAATCAAAAATTTAGATTATCTCATTAATACAATTAAGATACTTAAAGATAAAAATTATAATGTAAATTTAAATATTATTGGAGAAGCAAAAATATCAAGTGATATAGAGTATTATAATGAATTAAAAAATCAAATTTCAAAACTAGGTCTGAATAGCAATATTAATTTTATAGGTTCAGTTAAATATGATGAATTAGCACATTACTATAATATTAACGATATATTTGTTAATTTAGCGCCTAGTGGTGGTCAAGATAAGGCGGTACTTGAAGCTATGTCATCTGGTATTCCAACCTTTGTTGCTAATACTGGATTTAAGGACTTTTATGGTGAATTTGCCTCAGATATGATATTTGAGTTAAATAATGTTGTGAGTTTATCAGATAAAATTGTGCAATATATAGATCAAGATAATCAAATACAAATAACTGAAATTATAAATAAAAATATAATTCAAAAGGCAGATTTATCTATTTTGATAAGTAATATCAGTAATGAATTAAAATAGGTATGGATTACAAAAACAGTCATTTAAAATATTTATTATTAGTACCAGTAGTTATTTTATTGTTTTATACATTTACTAATTTAACCGAAAGTCCTGCTACTTGGATGGATGAGGGTATTATTGTACAGACGGCAAGGAATTATTCTGTATCAGGTTTTTCTGGTTTAAGGGTCGATCCAGAAAATGTGGTTTCTGCTGGCTATGTTACAACAAGTTATCCAGTAACGATGCCAATTGCTACGGTTTTTAATATATTTGGAATATCTCTTTTTAATGCGAGAATGGTTATGGCTATTTTTATTCTGATTCTTGTATTTTTTGTTTATAAAAATAATAAAAAATATTTAGAAAATGATTACTATTTACTAGCATTATCACTAATATTATTGGTGTCATTTCCACCATTATATGGGCATGGCAAAAACGTTTTAGGTGAAGTTCCTGGCATGGCTCTACTGTTTATCTCAGTTTATCTTTTTGATAAACTTATTTCTAATCACGATGACAAGGATATTTCAAAATATAAACAATATTCACTATTATTCCTATCCTCATTATTTTTTGGATTAGTTTTTGTGACAAAGCCTATTTTTATTATTTTGATTCCCGCTATCTTTATTACATTTTTTATTAAAAATAGATCAAACTTATTAAGTTTATTTGATAGGAAAAATGTTTCGCTTTATGTCATGTCTTTGATTGCTTTTTTTATACCTGTGCTTTTTTGGATAAAATTTCAATTTCATGGGGAGGGACTTGCCTATATGCTATCTATATATGTTAATCCACAAAGTAATAGTTTAGAAAGCAACATAATCATTAATATTAAAAGATTTTTTACTGAATCACAGCCAATATACACATTATTGTTAATGGTAATTTGGACAATAGCAATTATTAAAAATAAATTCAATAAAATTAAAATAGGTAGTACTCAATTATTTTTATATATATTTTCACTACTGATACTTGTTGCATATATAAGGACAACTGGATATTACAGATACTTTTTTATTGCAGAATTCATCGCTTTAACTTTCTTTATTTCAAATCTCAAATGCCTATTTAAAAATAAGATAATTATTTATTTTATTGCGATACCACTTATCTTGTATCAAATTTATAATTTAAATTATTCGAGTTGGGTTTCAAAATCAATTGATAATTCACAGAGTGAAGATTTACAATTATTACTTTCAAATATATCAGATAAAAATGAGATCTTTGTGTACCAAGCGCCAGAAATAGTGACATTTATTAAAGGTGAAAACTATTCTCAATATTTGCAAATCACATCAAGTATCCAGGTTGGTAGCACAAGTTTAACTAGGCTGGCCGAAAAAAAGCCTGAACTAATAGTCACAAACAGTATGTATAATGATGTTGTGTACAAAATCGTCGGTGATGCATATGAGGGCTATGCAAGTATAGGAAAATATAGTTTTATAAGAAAAAAGCATTGATTTTCTGGTATTTCTGTTAGAATGTGTGTATACATAAAGATATGAAAACGGTTGTAGTGATACCAACATATAATGAAAGAGATACTGTAGAATCAATAATTCATAGAGTATTTGAAACTGTGCCTAATATAAATGTTTTAATCGTAGACGATAATTCTCCCGATAAGACATCAGAAGTGGTGGAGGCATTAATGAACAAATTTCCAAATTTATCTATTTTGAAGCGTAAAGGTAAAGAGGGTTTAGGTAAAGCGTATGTACATGCTTTTAAAGTTATATTATCTGACCATAACATCGAGAGGATAATAACAATGGATGCAGATCAAAGTCATGATCCAAGTTATATTCCATCAATGCTTAAGTTATCAAAAGATTACGATTTGGTTATCGGATCTAGATATGTTAAAGGTGGTGATATAGTTGGTTGGGAAAAAAGTAGGAAATTTTTGAGTTATTTTGGAAATTTATATTCAAGATTAATTACGAGAATCAAGGTTAAAGATTTAACTGCTGGATACAATGTCATATCTACTGATTTTTTAAGATTAATTAATTTGGATAATATCGGTAGTGCAGGGTATTCATTTACAATTGAATTTAAAAATTGTTTTTCTAGAAGCGGTGCTAGAATATATGAATTTCCAATAATTTTTAGAAATAGAGTTGTTGGAGAGTCAAAGATATCTAAAAAAATAATATATGAAGGATTACTGATACCTTGGAGATTAATCTCTAAGGGAATATATGTAAATCTAACATGTATAGCCTGTGACAATAGTAAACATATCTTTTTTTCAAGAAAGAATAGTTTTACTCTATATAAATGTGTTGAGTGTAGTAAAATTGTGATAAACCCAATCCCTAAAAGTTTTGATAACGTATATAATCAAGAATATTTTTCTGGTGCAAAAAACGGTTTTGGTTATGTAAATTATGATAAAGATAAAGAGGCTATGAAAAACGTTTTTCATAAATATCTAGATAAAATAGAGCAATACATAATCAATAATAAAAATAAAAAAATACTAGATATAGGTGCTGCTACTGGATTTTTCATGAAAATAGCAATTAGCAAAGGCTTTAAAATTAAAGGCATTGAGTATTCAAAGGATGCTGCTGAATCAGGTAAAAAGAACGGACTAAATATTAGTGTTGGCACAATCGAAGATTATGATAGTAAAAAAGAAAAATTTGATGTTGTAACTATGTTTGATGTTATTGAACATATTCCTAATCCAAAATTTAGTATTAAGGCAGTTTCAAATTTACTTGTTAAAAATGGACTATTACTTATTAATACTCCAGACTCAGGAAGCTTTTTTGCTAAGCTTATGGGAAGCAAATGGCATTTGATTGTACCACCTGAACATATACATTATTTTAATAAAAAATCTCTCATCACATTGCTTGAATCAAACGGTTTTGAAATTGTAGAATACACAAAGATAGGTAAAAAATTTACTCTGGAATACGTCTCATCAATGCTCGCAAGATGGACTAATGTTGCTGTGTTTGATAGTACAACTAATATGTTGAAAAAAAGCTTTATTGGACAACTATCAATTCCCATAAATTTGAGAGATAATATGTTTGTCATGGCAAGAAAAATAAAATGAAAATAATATTTTTTTCAGCAGATTATATTCCTACTGGTGGTGGTATTGCCACATACGTTCATGAGCTTGTTCATAATACCTATAGCCACCCTTTGGTTACCGATACCAAATTAATTGTCTTTGGTAATAAAAATCCAAGGAAAGAACAATTTGAAAATGGTCTTGGTAAATTATATATAAAGACATATTCAAGTATTAATTTTTTATATACTGGTATTATGGTTTTTTTCTATTTTATTAATAATTTTAAATATGATATTTTTCATTCACTTAATTTATTTCCATTAGGATTTTGGACAGTTTTTTGGGGTAAGATTTTCAATAAAAAAACTATTATAACTTTTTACGGAACTGATGCATGTGATACAAAGGCAAGTACAAAAACATTATTTTTGAAAAAATGGTCAATAGTTAATTCTTCATTACCTTTGACGATTAGTGACTTTACTAAAACTCAGGTTGAAAAAAGGTATAATTTAAATCCTAATTTAATTAAATTCATTCATCCAATTGTTCCTGAAATAATGCTTAAAAATAATAAAGATAATTTTGATATAGATAAAATAAAGAGCGAAAATAATATTGAAAAAGATGATTTTGTAATACTAACCGTTTCAAGACTGGTTAAAAGGAAAGGTACAGATGATTTAATAAAGGCTATAGGCATCTTGAATGACAATAATATAAAACTATTAATAATAGGTGATGGAAAGGAAAGGGAAAACTTAGAGAAGTTGATAATAGATAACAACCTCAGCAAAAACGTTAGATTATTAGGCAAGGTTAAGGACATAACACCCTATTATCATTTAGCCGATGTATTTGCGCTTACTTCATATATTATCGAAAATGATGGTGATTTTGAGGGTTTTGGACTTGTTATGACCGAGGCCCAGTCATACGGCTTACCGGTAATAGGTACAAAAAGTGGTGGTATACCTGAGACATTCAATCATATGCAGACTGGAATATTGTTACCTGAAAGGGATATTAAAGCCATTGCAAATGCAATTAAACAAATAAAAGATGATGATGTATTACAAAAGACAATGTCAGATAATACCAAAGATTTTTTGATTAATAATTTTGGCTATAAAAATTCAATTAATAAATATATAGAGCTTTGTAAGTCTCTATGATATAGTAAATAAATATGAAAGTCTCTGTAATATTACCAAATGGTAAAAGTGATTATCTGGCAAATACAGTATTGGACGGTTTGCTTGAACTGTCGACAATTGATAAGGATTTGGTTTTTAAGATCACTACAAATTACCCTAATCCTTTTAATATTAAAGAATATGAGTTGAGTAATTCTGAATTTACGGATTTTGCGAATGATGCAGATCTTATTATTTTATGTTGGGGGAAAAATAGTACTAATTATGATTTAGCAAATAATATAAATAAATGGAATAAAACTATTTTTATTGATGGTTCCGAATTAGGTAAAAATAATAGATTTGATAAAAAGATAATACAAGAAGTTTTAGATGGTACATATAAGGGTATTGGTGCTATAGATCAGGATATGTTAATTAAATGTAAGGCATATTATAGAAGAGAAAAGCCGTATATAAATGGCATTATTCCTTTTCCATTTGGTATTGAAAATAGATATAGGAAATTTTATAAAAAGGACATAAAAAGAGATATTGATTTTACTTGTATATTTGGACAAGATGAATATCCGATTATGAGAAGGCAAGTAAAAGAATATTTAGAAAAGTTTTGTAAGAAAAATAATTTGATTTGTAAGACAAAAAGAACAAGTGATTTTAATTTTGATGATAATACTAAGATTGCTGGCAGAGATGAGTTTTATGAAATATTATCAAGAACTAAAGTCGGTATATCTATAGGAGGTGGTGGTTTTGATACGGCTAGATTTTGGGAGATATTGGGTAGTGGCGCTATACTCATGACTGAAAAAATAGATATAGATAATACTAATTTAAAATATAAAAGAATAAAAGAATTTAGTGATTTTGAAGATTTTAAGATAAAATTAGACCAAATGGCCAATTATTTAAAGAATGAATACAATAATGATATTGAAATATTGGATGATGAGTATATTGATGTGATTTCTAAGCATTCTACTATTGCGAGAATAAAAGATATCTTAAATCATAAATAATGAATAATACTAAATGTATAATATGTAATGCAATAACCAATCCTTTTATGATAAAGGATAACTACAGTCTGTTTAAGTGCAGTGAATGTGCTTTGGTATTTATGAATCCATTACCAGAGCAAAAGTTTTTAAATAATGAAGTTTATTCTTTTGAGTCTGGTTATCAATCAAATAAAAACTCAGATTTATCTAAAGTTGTTCCATCAAAAAAGACAATAGATATAGTTAACTTTTTAATTAAAGAAAATAGATATAAAAATATTTTAGATATTGGTTGTTCAAGTGGGGAGTTTATACACTATGCAAAATCAAAGGGTTTTAATGTTGCTGGGGTAGAATTAAACAAAAGGACAGCCCAAATTGCTCAAAATAATGGTCTAAGAGTGTTTAATGGCCTATTATCTGATGCGAAATATCAGAATGGTGAATTCGATGTGATATTTTTGGGTGATGTAATAGAACATGTTTTATCACCAAGTGATTTAATCAATGAATGCAAAAGAGTTTTAAGTAGTAACGGTATTATAATAGTTTCAACCCCTAATCTTGATTGCTTGTGGTCAAATATAACTTTACTATTTTACAGATATTTTAAAATACCTTGGTCATCTGTTACACCCCCGTACCATACGTTTCAGTTTTCAATAAATAATATTGATTTATTTTTTAATAATCTCGGTTTTAACAAAATATCTGAATGGTTTTATAAACCACCTAGACTTATGTACGAATTAGGTTCATTGCATTTATTAAAAAAATATAAAAAGTCTAAAAATATACTTGATTTATTATTTATGATTTTTTCTTTTGCTTTATATTCTGTAACATACTATATCTGTTATTTATTAAATATTTTTCTAAAAAAGGATTTTTCACATTTAGTGATCTATAAAAAAAATGATTAAAGTATATCTATCTCCAAAAATAGAAGGATTAAAATATATTGATTTAATTAATCCTAATTTAAATATTAAAAATAATAAAACTTTTTTCGATGATTTTAATGTATTCAATGATTTGAGTGAAAATGTAGTAGAAATAGTTTCTGATATAGATCAAGCTCAATATATTATGATTCCATACAATATATTGCATATAGATAATTTAAATAATTATCTTAATTCAATTAGAGATATTTCAAAATCAAAAAAGATTATTGCATTTATTATAGGTGATTCTGATATCGATATTAAAATTGATAATTCAATAATATTTAGAATGTCTTGTTATGGTATAAAAATAAGAGAAAATGAAATTATTATTCCTGCATATGCAAATGATTTATCAAAATATGATGCAATTAAGTTTCGAGTTAAAAATGAGATGCCAGTTATAAGCTTTTGTGGCTGGGCAGGTGTACAGGGATTTTATTCAAAAATAAAATATTTCATTAAAAATTATTTAATATTAAAAGGTCCGTACAAGCAGGGAATTTATTTTAGAAGGAAAGCAATAAAAATATTAAATAAATCAAAATTAGTTAAGACAAATTTTATAATCAGGGATTCATACAGCGCAAATGCTAAAACAATTAAAATAGATCCAAAGATTGCAAGGAAAGAATATATTGATAATATTGTTAATTCTGATTTTGTACTTTGCCCTAAAGGTGACGGAAACTTTTCTGTTAGATTTTATGAAGTATTAAGCCTCGGTAGAATACCGATACTCATAGATACTGATATGATATTGCCTTTAAATAAGGATATTGATTATAGTAAATTTATTTTAAGAATTAATTATAAAGATATTCATAATATTGATAAAATAGTCTCTGATTTCTATAATAAAATCACTGAAGATGAATGGATTAAAATGCAATCGATTGCAAGACAGGAATTCGTAAATCATCTAAATATTGTATCTTTTTTTAAATTTATTTTGACTAAGGAAAACATTGAAAAATATATAAAATAAAAAAATGAAAATTGCATATATTGAAAATATAAGACTACCAACGGAAAAGGCGCATGGAATACAAATAATGAAAATGTGTGAGGCTTTTGCTTTAAATGGTCATGAAATAACCCTTATAGTTCCAGATAAACACAATATACATAGTATAGATCCTTTTAAATACTATTCGATTTCAAATAAATTTAATATTATAAAAGTGTGGGTACCAAATACAATATTTTTGGGAAAGATTGGCTATTGGATACAAACTTTGTATTTCTCACAGGTCGCGTCTTTTTATATTCGTAAAATTAAATCAGATATAGTTTATTCAAGAGATGAATTGATTTTATTAAACTATATACTAATATTTAAAAACATTGTCTGGGAGGCTCATAGAGGTAGTTGGAATGTTGCATCTAAAATATTATCAAGATTTTCTAGAAAAATAATTGTAATCAGTAACGGTTTGAAGGATTTTTATTTAGATAAAAATAATAAATTATCACAAAAGATATTAGTATCACCTGATGCTGTTGATTTAGAAATGTTTAATATTGTTATGAGTAAGGAAGAATGCAGAGATAAATTAAAATTAGATAAAGAAAAGAAAATCATACTATATTCAGGTCATTTATATGAATGGAAGGGTGCATATCTGTTGGCGGAGGCAAGTAAATATTTCGATAATAATACAATAGCTGTGTTTGTGGGTGGAACACAATCAGACATAATTAAATATAAGGAAAAGTATGAAAGCGACAAATGTATATTTATAGGTAAAAAAGATTATTCAGATATACCATACTATTTAAAAGCAGCAGACATTTTGGTATTACCAAATACACTAAAGGATAATATGGGAAGTAAATACACATCACCGCTTAAATTATTTGAATACATGGCAAGTGGAACTTCCATCTTGGCTTCAGATGTTCCGGCGATAATGGAAGTTTTGAATGAAAATAATTCATTTATATTTAAATCTGATAACGTAAATGATTTAAATAATAAGATAAACTACATTTTAAATAACTTAAACAGTGAAATTGTAAATGATAGAGTTATAAAAGCTCAAAATGATGTAAAACAATATTCATGGGATAATCGTGCATCAAATATTATCAACTCAATTTTTTAGCAAGTCTAATTGCTAATGCGCAAATTGTATATGTAGGATTGGCACAACCACTAGTAGGGAAAACTGAACTACTACATATATATAAATTATTTATATCATGTACTCGTAGATCATTTGAAACTACTGAGTGATTTTTATCTAATCCCATAATGGTACCTCCGATATGATGACTTGCATCAGAGTTTATATCAAATCTGTCTTTAAGAGTTGATTTTAAATAGCCAATATTATTTTGCCTAAAATATTCATCTATTTCATTATGTAATTGCACTAAAGACATTTTGTCTAATTCACTTAAATTTAAATGAACAATTGGTAATTTATTTCCAAATACATCTTTTTGATTTGAAAGGGTAATATAATTATCTTTTCTAGGTTCCATCTCCATGAAATTCCTCAATCTGATCTTATCTATCGGTAATTTAATATTTTTAAATAATCTATGAAAAATATAATATGTTATAGGTATAATGTTGATTATGATTTGATAAATTGATTTCAATAAATTATTTTTGGTATTCATATCATCACCAGTTTCATTCCAATCTCTTAGATTTACAACTCCTTTCTGGCTATTTTTCCAGAATGATAAAAATGATGTGAATTTCTTAGTTAATCCAATTAATTCTGTAATACCTTGATTGTCCGTCCAAGGGAATACTGGTTCAAATCTTACATAACTATTCAATACACCTAATTCCTTTTGTCTTTCCTCGCTAATTCTTATTCCAGCTGATTTTGCCCATCCTTTTTCTAAATAGCCAAATAAATAAGTTAGATTATATATCTTTTTATTTAAATAAATAATACCGGAATTATTTTTTGGATGATTCATTATAAATTTACCTATGATATTATTTTTATCAATATTTTTATATTTATCTTTAATAATTAACATTAATCTCGTACTTTCAATACCTCCAGCACATATTACGAATTTCTTTGATCTGATTTTTCTTTTTTCTTTTGTATTCAAATTACATATAGTTATATTATCAATATCGTTTTCATTCACAATTTCAAAATCAATTACTGTTTCTCCTACAAATTGTTTTATGTTTTTGTTTGTAAATACTTCGGATAATTTGTGTGCAAAGTTCCATGCTGGGTCTTTTGCTATAAATATTTTTTCACTTAAATTTTTTGAATTTATTTTAAAATCGGCACTATCTTTTAATTGTCTAATATCCTCCAGACTAAATCTTTCATAATCTGCAAAACCGTATTTGTTTAAAAGCTTGTAGTATTGAGTTAATTCGCTGTATTGTAGAGGCCATTTTTGTATATCTATTTCATCCATCGGTGCTGATAATCCAGCCCAAGTAGTTGATGTGCCACCTAATACTCTTTCTCTTGAATTGTCTTTAATTTTAATCTCTCCAGTGCTTATTACCTTTTTTAATTGAGAGTATTCTTTATTTTTCTTATTTAAACCGCTTTCGATTATGCATATTTTTTTATTACTATCTTTTAATTCATTGCACAATGTAAGTCCTGCTGGTCCAGTACCTATAATACATATATCGTATTCATCTTTTATTATCTCTCCCTTCATTTATAGTATTTATTAAAGGATTGTATCATATAATTCGTACTGATATAATGTCCATATGTTAAGTAAAATAACAAGGAGAAACCTAGATATATTCCTTAAAAAGCACGCTTCAAATGAGCGTATTGTTGACATTGGTTCAGGTAACTCTTCTTATAATAGATTTTTCCCTAATAGAATATCGGTAGATATTGATCCAAATCGTAAACCAGATATTTTGGGCGATGCTCATGATTTGCCTTTTAAGGATGGAGAAGTTGAGGCAATACTCTCGACAGATGTCTTTGAACATTTAAAAGATCCAGTCAAGGCAGTTTCAGAAATGAAAAGAGTTTTAAAAAAGGGAGGTAGAGTCGTATTTGCTACTAGATTTATTTTTCCTATACATGATTCACCTAATGATTTTTGGAGATTTACAAAATACGGTTTAAGGGAATTATTTAAAGATTTTGAGATTTTAGAATTGGAAGAGGAGACAGTAAATTTTGAAACAATTTCTATTTTACTTCAGCGTATTGGATATCAAACAAAATTATTTTGTAATAAGCCAACAAAATTTATTATTTTTATGATAGCAAAAATATTAGCAAAGATTAATTGGATAATAAATGAAGAATACGGTGATATAGCAAGGAAAAATAAAGAACACGGAATGCTAGCAAGTGGCTATTATATGATCGCAAAAAAGAAATGAAGGTACTTTTAATCTCGATGACAAATAACATACAAAGTGGTGGGGGTAATCTCACTCACGAATTGTGCATGTTTTTAAAAGGCAAAGTGGATTTTACTCTTCTTTTACCTCATGATGAAAAGAGATATGAATACACCTCATATCCCGTTGAATACATACTACCTTCATATATTTTTGATACCAAAACGCCTAAAATATTTGAATATCTTTTTTTTAACTATAAAACAGACGCTGATATTGTGCATTCAGTATTTGAATTTCCATATGCAATAGTTGCAAATAGAATTTCTAAGAAAAATAAAATACCTCTTATTATAGGCTTGGCTGGAACTTATGCTGTAAAGCCATTATTTACATTCCCCGATAGTTTATTCTTAAAGAGAGCATATAATCATGCAAAGAGAATGATTTCTATTAGTAAATTTACTGCTGATATGGTAATGAAATATTCAAAGACTAAAACACCTATTGATATAATACATTGTGCTGTTAACTTTGGAAGGTTTTCTGCTAATTACGAGATTGAGGATATTAGAAAAAAATATTCTAATAAAAAATTATTTATGACTGTAGGTGCTATAAAGCCTAGAAAAGGTCACGATATAGTACTTGAAGCTCTTTCTATCTTAAAAAAAGAAAGAAACGATTTCCACTATATAATTACTGGTAATAATGAAAAAAGAGATGGATATTTTAATAAATTAGATGAAATAATTGAGAGGGGAAATCTAAAAAATAATGTAACTTTTGCCGGATCAATAAGTGATGAGGATATGCCAAGATATTTCAATGCGATTGATGTATATATCCATACCCCAGTCATGGTCAATTGGAATTTTGAAGGTTTCGGTATTGTATACTTAGAGGCTGGTTCTGCAAGAAAAGCGGTTATTGCATCAAATTCAGGTGGAACATTAGATGCTGTTATGGATGGTAAAACAGGTATTGTGGTTCCCGAAGGTGATATTGTGTCTACTGCAAATGCTATTAGGAAATTAATTGATGATGAAGAATTAAGAACAAAATTCGGAAATGCTGGTTATGAATATGCCAAAGAGCATACTTGGGAGAATATTGGTATGAAAATTATAGAACAATATAAACATCTATTAGATAAAAATGCCTAAAAGAAAAATAATTATTATAAATGATGATTTCCCTCCATATAGTTCTGGTGGAGCGGCAATTATCGCGCATAATCAAGCGCTTGGATTGAAAGAAAAAGGTTTTGAAGTAATTGTCCTGACTACGGTTAATGATATAAAAAATGAGGGTATATTTAATGAAAATGGTATCAGGATAATAAAAATATTTTATAGATATAATCTCAGATTTAGATCATATATATCAATATATAACAGTTTTTTATCTAAAAAATTAAAATTAATTCTGATTCAAGAAAAACCTGAAATAGTACATTTTCATAATATTCATTCAAACTTTTCATATCATAGTATTCGTGTGGCAAGTAAGATTTGTAAAAAAGTGTTTATTACAGTACATGACTCTATGCCGTTTCACTATAGTAAACTTTACCCAAAAGACAAATTCAATCTATCAAAAGATAATTATAAAGTATCCGCACTAAGACAAATTAAAGATTTTAAATTCAGATATAATCCATTTAGAAATATATTAATTAAATATTATCTTAAATTCCCGAATAAAATTATTGCAGTTAGCGATGCTTTAAAAGATGCTTTAGAAGTAAATGGAATAAAAAATGTTGTAACTATTCATAATGGAATTGATATAAGTAAATGGATATTAAATAAAAATAAGGTAGATGAATTTAAAAATAAATATGACTTAAACAATAAAAAGGTACTCATGTTTTGTGGTAGGCTAAGTAGAGCAAAGGGTGGGGAGGTTGTACTCAATATGCTGAAGGAGCTGATAAAAACAATACCAAATATTAGATTGCTGGTAGTTGGTGAAATGGACAGTGAAGCACAGAACCTATCCAATATAGCAACTAGGTCAGGTATAAGAGACTATATTATCTTTACCGGTAGTATGAATAGGGAAGAAATAGTAAATGCATATGGCACAAGTGATTTGGTGGTGGTTCCGTCATTATGTTTTGATTGGTTCCCAACGGTTAATCTTGAGGCAATGGCTTCTGGAATACCTGTTATTGCTACGTGTTTTGGCGGTAGTAAAGAAATTATATCTGACGGTGTAAACGGTTATATTATTAATCCATATGATTTAACAGATACACTCAATAGAGTTAGTAAATTATTAAATGATAATTTACTAAGGTCAAAAATGTCTAACGATATAGTTTCACTATTAATAAAAGAATACGATATAAATAAATATTTACAGAATACTATTATCTGCTATAATCAATAAAATGAAGACTGTATTAGTCACTGGGGTTGCGGGATTATTAGGCTCACATTTTTCTGAATATTTAGTAGATAAGGGTTATTTTGTTGTTGGTATTGATAATTTATCTGGAGGTTATTTATCAAATGTCCATAAACATATTATTGAGAATGAGAGATTTTATAAAATTGACCTAACTAATGCAAAAGAATTAGATAAAATTTTTAAAAAATATAAAATAGATTACGTATATCATTTTGCTGCTTATGCAGCTGAGGGTTTATCACCTTTTATCAGAAGATATAATTATAATAATAATCTAATTTCTTCGATTAATGTTATAAATAATTGTATTAAATATAATGTCAAAAAAATGATTTTTGCTTCATCCATGGCTGTATATGGATTTGGAAACCCTCCATTTACCGAAAATCAAATTCCAAATCCAGTTGATCCATATGGAGTTGCAAAATATGCGGTAGAAATGGATTTGAAGCAGGCTTGTGAACAATTCGGATTAAAATATACAATTGTCAGACCACATAATGTTATTGGTGCAAGGCAAAATATTTGGGATAAATATAGGAATGTAATAGGAATATGGATAAGAAAAGTTATTAATGGTGAGAAGATTTCTGTTTTTGGTACAGGTAAACAAAAGAGAGCATTTTCTGATATTAGATACTATATGGATCCATTTAAAAAACTTATGACGATGGGTGATGGACAGATATTTAATATTGGTGCAGATAAGGATTATAGAATAATTGATGCTGCAAAGATACTTGTTAAAGTCGCAAAAGAGTTTGGGTATAATGCGGAGATTGAATATCTAGAAAAAAGACATGAAGTAGATGTAGCGTACTGTAATCATGATAAGGCTAAAAAATACCTGAAATTTTATGATGGTACAGATTTAGAATCAACAGTAAGGGAGATGTTTAGTTGGGCTATAAAACAACCTGTAAGAAAGACTAAAAAAATGGATTATGAAATAGAAAAAAATATGTATAGCTACTGGAAATAAATGGATTTTTTAAATACAAAATTTTATGACGATGCAAGTAAAAATTATTCTCGAAATAGATATAGTTTAGTTAGTGTTAGTTATATTAACTTTTTCTTTAAGAAAAGATTGAAAATTGTTGTTAACCAGATTTCAAATATTATTTCAAATAATTATCATAACCAAGATAATTTAACATTGCTTGAGAGTGGTTGTGCTGATGGAGTAGTGATAAATAAAATTATTAAAGAATTTCCGAATAGATTTAGTGTTTATGTCGGTACAGACATATCCCAAGGGATGATTGATGAGGCGATTAAACAAAATAAGTTCGAAAATGTAAGATATTATCTTAAGGGTAAAGAAGACGGTGATCTTAAGTATGATATAGTTCTTGCAATTGGGTATTTGAGCCCTGGAATATTTGATCAGGAATTTGGGTATTTATTAAGTAATTTAAAAAAAGACGGATTTTTAATAATTTCTCTCGCATCAAGAAATTCTATATATACTAAATTAAAATTAAATAATAAGGAGTACATAAGAGATTACTGGTCACATAATGAATATTATAAATACTTATCCAAGAGATTTGATATAGTTAGCATATCTACATGCGGATTATTTATACCAAAATTATGGAAATTTCCTTATATAGCTCGTATATTTCAACCAGTAATTGAAGACATTTTAGATATATTCATACCTAATTTATACCATGAAAAGATATTTGTACTTAAAATTAGAAATTGATTTATAAATTTTATGTATTTTTTTAAAAATATTATATAAAAAAGGTAGATTAAATTTAAATAATAAAAATAATTTTTGAGATATTCTTGTATTGATACCAAATACTTTTTTATATATTAATTCATCCGCAATTTCATTTTGAAATATAGATTGAGGATGAACTAGAGGAAAATCAATTTCCTCTAGTTTGAAATTTCCAAAATTACCCTTGATTCCATTAGAGTGAGTGGAATTAACACCAAATCCGATGTTCTTTATCATGTTTCGGTTCGGAACAATTGCATACGCACCCTCTTTCATACAGGTATATGTCCATGCGACATCCCATGTACTTAATTCGCCCCTATACATTCTTTCAAAGAGATAGTTGAAATAATCTATATTATATTTGTCCTTTAGTACTTTATTAATTATCCCCTCATTCTTTATTAATGGCCAGTCAGACATCTTGACATCATATTTTTTCCAAGCTCTTTTCCATGTTGCCCACCCCCATATCTGTGCTATTCTTGAAAAATAATAACTATTATCAACTTTATTTTTTTCGTCTTGCATATTTAGACCACCAATATGCATAATTTCTGTCGAATCTTTGTATTTTATAAGAAGTTCTTCACAAAAGTAGAAAAAAGAATTACTGGGAACACAGTCATCCTCGAGTATTATTGCTTTTTCGTTATTAGCAAAGACCCAGTCTATGCCACTTGATAATCGATTTTTACATCCAAGATTTACATCTGAGTAATTTTTACGGACTATACATGGCCAGTCTATATTTTTTAATATCTCTCTGGTTTCATCACATAATTGGCTCTCGGATTTATCTCTAGGTCCATCAGCAATAATAAATAATGATTTTGGTTTAACTTTTCTAATGCATTCAAATACTGTAGAAGTTTCTTTTGGTCTATTAAATATAAATAATGCAACAGTTGTATCTAATTGTTTATTTTCCATATATCTAATATTTTTTGATATTTGCCAATAATATAATGTTGTATCATCATTTTTACTCTACCCCTATAAGCCTGTATTATGATTTTATCATTTGATATTTTATTTTTATAAATAAATGACTTAGTCAATTTATTTAATATACGTATAGATCTAATAAGTGATATTATGGCAGTATTTTTACTTGGTTTTTTAATTATCATTATCTCTAAAACACTATCAAATTCCTCTCTACTTAATTTTATATATTGATTAATATTTCTAAAAACTATGTTCAATGCATTCTTATATACCGTAGGTTGTGTGTTATTACTACCGGTAATTGAGGAGTTATGTAATCTTAATTTAAATAGGACCTTAGGTATATTTGCACATCGCAATTCCTTTCCTGGTCTAGAATACATCTCATAGTCTTCTGAATGTATAAATTCTTTACTGTATCCTCCATTATTTACCACGACATCAGATCTAAAAAATATAGAACTGTGGAACATAATATTATTGAAAAGGAAATCATATTTGATAGCTAACGGATCGGTATTATTTCTTGAAATTTTAAGATTATTACCTTTTTCATCAATACACTCAGTCCACGAACCTACTACATCAATTTCTCTATTTTTTTCCATAAAATCATATTGAGTAGATAGCCTCTCAGGTAAGGCAATATCATCATGATCTAGTCTTGCAATGTATCTTCCTCTTGCGGTATTTAATCCTATGTTAAGGCTTTCTATTAGTCCTCTGTTTGTATTATTATTAATTAATATAATTCTTGTATCTTTATATGATTCAATAATTTCTCTAGATTTATCAGTTGAACCATCATTTACTATAATAAATTCAAAATCAGTGAAAGACTGGTTTAATATACTTTCAATTGACTCATTTAAATATTTTTCACCATTATATACTGTCATCAATACAGATATCATCTTTTGCATAATTATATTTTAATCCAGTTTTGCGGTATTAAATCAACGGTATTAATATTTTCATCCAAAAACCATTTTTTTGGTGAAATTACAATCTTATTTTTCTTATCGTTTAACCATGCTGACCACCAACTAAATGTACTATTTGATATGATGTTATTTTCACAATTACTCATTATTATTAATTCTTCACAATCACTAATCTTTCTATCATCATTCACGAAGAATATTTTATTTTTAATATTAATATTATTTTTACACCACTCTATATCATCAGAAAATATATAGGCATCTGGTAAATCACATATGCTGTTAATATAATCGATTGCATTATTATAATAATCTAGATCGCATACACCATGAAATAGATTAGTCTTTTTTTCGGTTATGTAATCACCTCTACGGATATGAATTGATACTGAAGATCTAGTTTTTATCTGTTCAATAATTTTATTTGCAGCATTAGTCATTTTACCTCTTATTGTTAATTCGTCTCTAATAGACTGTGCGATTTCTTCAAAATATCTTTCGCTTTGCCAGTAACCATTTATTATACTGTTATCACTTATTTCTTTATATTTATAATCGAATGCAAAATTATGTTCTTTAAATTCTATTAAATTAAAAACTTTTATAGTTACTTCGGCATCTATGTTAAATGCGTCAAGCATGTATTTTCTCTTATTTTGATTTCTATAAAAACTAATATCTAACAACAATTTTGTTCCTTGTTTATTAGCTAAATACCTTCCAAATGAGTATTGAAATAGTTGATTACCAAGACCTCCAGATAATTTACTCACAATCATATTTACTGATATTATCATTTGTTACGTTAATTGTCATGATGTATACTGGGAATAATATGTTTTTAATAAAAAATAGAAGAATTACAATTAATAATGTATTTGTTAATTGGCCAAAATCTGCATTGTGGAAAATATATGAAAGTATTATTAGAAAGAGTTTTTTAAGGAATATTATTTTTTTTAATAGCCCAGTTGTACTTACTGATAAATTTGGTATGCGTTTTGTATTTTATTCTTGGATCCATGAACCATTAGAAAAGCTGATTACAAAAAGACATTTAGTTGGTGAATTTGAGGCGATATCTCGAATAGTAAGACAGGGTAATGTTGTTATTGACATAGGTGCAAATGTAGGAACACACAGTTATATTATGAGTAAAATTATAGGAAATGAGGGTGTTCAGTATTCATTTGAGCCTGTACCTGAAACATATAAAATTCTTATGGAAAATGTCGCTTTAAATCGCATCTCAAATACAATATGTATTAATTCGGCATTATCAGATAATGATGGTAGTGTAGATATGAATATATTTCCTATGGATTTTTCTGAGTGGAACTCATTCGGTACTCCAGACACAAATGAATCTAAACCAATTAGTAAGATTAATGTTAATACTATTAAGTTAGACACTTTCATTAGAAATAACAATATTAAATATGTCGATTTTATTAAGATTGATGCAGAAGGTGCAGAGAAAAATATTTTTGATGGTTCAGTCAACGTTTTTAATACGAACCGTGTTGGTGTAATTTCATTTGAAATATCAAAGATACCGCTTGCGGGTAACGGATCTAATTCAAATGATATATTTGATTTTTTGAAGAAAATTGAGTTTAATGTTTATGAGTTTGATAATAAAGAAAAAAAATTTAAGGGGCCAATATATGAATCTAATAAAGATTATGCACAGTACTATGCATCGAAGAGTCTGGATTTAAGCAAAATGTAATTTTGTATTTTCCTTAATCTCATTAATTAAATCATTTCTTATAAATAGATAATTTGCTCCATTAAGCTTATCGATCTCTTGAGTTGATTCGATTTTCCCATTTTCATTAACTAAATATGATTTGTATCCCATTCCATGTATTAGATCGAAAGTACTTTTAAAGTTAGGATTAATTCCTCCAGACCAGATGTCACATATTTCGATTATCATACCAATAGGTTTACATTTTTTAATGAAATTTTGTGCTCCTAATAATAAATCGTACTCTTTAGATTCAACATCAATTTTTAGGAAAATTCTACTGTAATCTTTAACTACATTAATGTAGTTATCTAATAAATCAGTTTTCACAACCCCTTGTATTTCTGGTTCACCATAAAAACTATTTTTATTTATTGAACTCAATGCATCATGACCGTATATGTTCTCTTCACCGACTGTATTTGATAATGCAATATTATAAACTTTAATATTGGTGAAATTATTAATTTTAATATTTTCCATCAATGAATCTAAATTATTCTGACTTGGCTCAAAAGTTAATATTTCAATATTCTTGTTTTTTGACGTTACAAGACATGAGTAGTAACCTATATGGCCACCAATATCAATAAAACAATCTATATTTTTAATAAATTCTTTTATTACGTTTGTTTCTGGTAATTCAAATTCGCCGAGCGCCATTCTCTTCCACGGAGGACAATTATCAATATTTCGAACTCCGATCATAAAACTATTATCAATAAGTGTTGCAATAAAATTACTATGTTTAAAAGGGGTGCATCGTATTTCATGTATCCAATAAAAGACTCTTCTAAAACCTGGTTTGTTATTTAAAAATCTGAGGATATTGATAAATAATTTTTTATTTTTTGATATTAATCCCATATAATTTTTTTAAGCTAAGTATAGTATATTTTCTTTTAAAATGATACCATGTAAAAACCATGAAGATAATAGATAATTTCAGTCGTAAAATAAGGAATATATATTTTCAAATACCATATCTTCTATTAGGTTCAAAAATAGTAGAATTACTTAAAGATAACGGTATTGTTGGGATGTTCAGATCTATCGCAAACGAGGAGATAAAATTACCATATATGTCCGTGTGTATGCCTACACATGAGATGAGGGGATATGATGGTTTTTTAAGACACAGTCTGGACATGTTTGTTGCGCAGTCATTCAAGGATTTTGAGATAATTATATCTGATCATTCTAAGACTAATGGTATTAAAAATATCTGTAAAGAATATTCTGATAAAATTAATATAAGATATTTCAGAAATCCAAAAGGTCCATATACCTCATCAGCGAATTTAAATAATGCAATACAGAGGGCTAGAGGTAAGATTATTAAAATAATATTTCTTGATGATTACCTCTACCATAAAGATTCATTAAAGGATATTGTAGATAATTTTGATATCAATAAAGATTATTGGCTGGTTACGGCAAGTGAACATACTAGAGATGGTATTAATTATTATATGCCTTATTATCCTAAATATAATGACAAGATTCATTTAGGTGATAATACTATTAGTTCTCCTTCTGTCCTCACAATTAAAAATGATACGCCCCTTCTTTTTGATAGAAGAATGATATGGTTAATGGATGTAGATTATTATAGGAGATTATACGATAAATTTGGTCCACCGGTTATTTTAAATAAAATTAATGTTGTTAATAGAACTGGAGAACATCAAGTTTCAAATACATCAGCAGGTAAAAATATTAGAGGTTTAGAATACAGATGGGTATTAAAGAAGTTTGGTGAAAAGGATTTACTTAAGATATATGATAACCGAAAACCTATCAAACTAAATTTGTCGAATGTAACTTTGGTAGTAGTTGGTAAGTACGCAAGGATGATTGCATTTATTTCGTCTGACGGAATTGATTTTTCAAAGACAATATATACCGAAAATATAGATGATCAAATCAACATAGATACTGATTTTGCATTATACGTATCGAGACAAGGTTTTGTAATTTCAGCGTATAAATGGAAGGAGGAATTCTTGAATTATGATCTAATTGGTGATGAATCTATGACTCTTAGAAGTAAAAAGTATATTAATGGTAATAGAGAAAATATTAGGGTTGCAGATAAAAATATGTTCAATGGATTTGGTGTCTATAAATATAATTTATTTTTACTGTATGTACTTTGGTTTAAAAAATATATAAAAAGTATAAAGTTTTTTAAGAAGATATTTAGATTGTACAGTATAGGAAAAAATGGTCATTAGTATGTTGATCAATTATAATAAATTAAATAAAATAAAATGAAATCAGTCATAAAATCTTATCTCATAAAATTATTCTTCACTTTAGGTTATAAAGAAGCTAAAAATGATGGTATATTGACTACGTTTAAAAATATTGTATTAACTAAATCAGGAAGGGAAAATGGTCCAGCAAGAGAAAAATGGATTCAGGATAAAATTAATGAATTAAATAAGGGTGAGAGCATATTAGATGCCGGAGCTGGAGAATTGAAGTATAAACCATTTTGTGGTCATCTAAAGTACACTAGTCAAGATTTTGGTGGTTATGATGGTGTTGGAACAGGGGAGGGGGTGCAAATGGGTAATTGGGATAATTCAAAATTAGATATTGTATCTGATATAGTCAAAATACCTGTACCAGATTCGTCATTTGATAACATATTATGTGTTGAAGTTTTTGAGCATATATCTGAACCAGCACTAGCGGTAAAAGAATTTTCTAGAATAATTAAGAAGGGTGGAAAAGTTATAATTACAGCACCATTTTGTTCATTAAACCATTTTGCTCCATATTATTATGCAAATGGATATAGTAAATATTGGTATGAAAAAATCTTATCTCAGTATGGGTTTGAAATAGAAGAAATAAAATTGAACGGTAATTATTTCATGTACTTAGCACAAGAGATATCATATATTAAAGAAAGAATGTTAAAATATTCTAAAGTAAACTTATTAATCTGGTCTATATTTAAGATATCACAATTGATAATGTTACAGACACTAAGACTGATGTCTAAAAACGATACCGGTTCTAGTGAATTATTATGTTTTGGGGTTTTTGTTTTGGCAAGGAAAAAATAAGATGCACAATGAGTTTAAAAAATAAATACATAAAATCTTTTTTGTATAAATATAATATGTTAAAACATAGTGTATTTTCTTTTTTAGGAGAATATATTATTTATTATGAAATATTGTTTCTGTTGAATAGTTTATACTATAAAATTTCCTCAAAATTTTATGGGACAGATGATGAAAATACCTTTAGTGAGATTAAGAGTGTAGCAATTGTGTATTCAAAAAAACATTTTAACCCTAAAAATAATGATTACTCTGGAATAAAATTACAGTATTCTGCCTCTAGTATTGCCGAGAGAATATACTCCGTATTTAAGAATAATAATATTAATATTTATTACTATGATCATAGTGAAATTATTGATAAATTACCTAAGGTAGATATGGTAATAGGTATAGTTAGTGAAAATTATTTAAGATTAGTTAAAAATAACCCCAAGTCTAAAAAAATTCTCTTTTTAGTTAATTCACATCCATTGTATAGGCTTAAGGCTCTAATTAATGAAAGCAAATTATTGAATAAAGTTTTTCCTTATTCTGAATATGTTTCTCCATTATTATTTCTTAAATCTATTAAGTATACAGATTATTTTGTAATGATAGGTAATGATTTTGTCAGAGAAACCTTTATAAAATATAGAATACCTAAAAATTCTATTACATTATTAAATACTGGTATTAATGATTTTTTATATCCCGATAGTTCAAAGAGACCAAAAGATAAAATTAGAATTGCCTATGTTGGCAGTCACCTCGCAATACGTAAGGGATTATTTAGGGTAATGCAAGTCTGGGATAAACTTAATAGTGATATTGTAAATAGAGATAAATACGAATTAATTATACTTGGTGGTGTCGATAAGTTCAAAAGTGAATTAGAAAGATTTATCTCTAAAAATAGAAATGTAAAGTATTATGGATGGATTGAGTCAAATACTGAGCAATATAGGGAACTGTTGCAATCATCACATATAGGAATAAATTTATCCATAGAAGAAGGGCAGGTAGGATGTGTTATTGATGAAATGTCTTGTGGGTTAATCCCCATTATAACTATGGAGAGTGGAATAGGTATAATAAATGGTAAGGATGGGTATATAGTAAAACATGATGATATAGAGTGTATTTGTAATATTATATCTTCTCTCAATGAACAAAAACTTAGGGATAGTATTGAAAGTAATTTGTCCAAATATCTGAATATGCATCATAATTGGAGTGATTTTAACAAGGGAATAGAAAAACTATTGCGGTAAAAATCAATAATTACTTAGCAGATTTAGATTTTTTACTATTTTTTATTTGTTCTGAAATCCAATTATATGTTTTTTCAATACCTTTTTCCAATTTAAAATTTGGTGCCCATTTTAATTTATTTTTAATTAGATTATTATCTGAATTTCTACCTCTTACACCAGTTGGGCCTTTAATATATTTAATATTTATCTTTTTACCACTTACTTTTTTTGCAATTTCTACTAATTGATTAATTGTCACCATTTCATCTGAGCCTATATTAACAGGTCCAGAAAAATTAGATTCCATAAGTCTTCTTATTCCTTCAAGACACTCATCAATATACAAGAATGATCTTGTTTGTTTACCATCACCCCATATTTCTATGGTTCCATTGTCTTTTGTCTCAGCGACCTTTCTGCATATTGCTGCAGGTGCTTTTTCTTTACCACCTGTCCATGTGCCCTCAGGTCCAAATATATTATGAAAACGTGCAATTCTAACTTTAACTCCATAATTTTTCTGGAATGACAAAAACATTCTTTCACTAAATAACTTTTCCCAACCATATTCGCTATCTGGTGCTGCAGGGTATGCTGATGATTCCTCACAATTTGGATTGTTAGGATCTTTTTGATTATGTTCTGGATATATACATGCAGATGATGAATAAAATATCTTATTAATGCCTTTCTTAACTGCAATACTAGCTACATTGAGATTGATCGTCGCAGAGTTGTGCATTATATCTGCATCATGCTCACCAGTAAAGATATAACCAGCTCCTCCCATATCAGCTGCTAATTGATATATTTCATCAATACTCGGGTCAATCACTAGATTACACACGGCATAATCTCTTAAGTCACCTATAATAAATTCATCAGCTTGATTTATTGAGTATTCTGGATATTTAACATCTACCCCTCTGACCCAATAGCCCTCTTTCTTTAATCTATTTACTAAGTGATGTCCAATAAAACCTCCTGCTCCAAGTACAAGCGCTTTTTTCATTCTTTCGATTTATTATTTATATAATGTATGATTATATCTTTTTCATTTTATATTAACAAGTTCATCAATTTATTCTATACCAAAAATCATTTTTATAGATTTCTTAACGCCATTTTCTTCTGCTTTATCTATACCTAGTATTTTAAATAATTTAATTATACATATCTTTGGATATGTAAATATAAAATCCTTAATATAGTAGGATTTTATTCTAACCGGATAAATAAATATTGATTTAAGTAAATTTTTCTTTATATTTTTATCATAATCTATTTCTGATTCTTTAATAATGATATTTTCGTCGTGCTTAATTCCTATATTAATATATTCCTTATGATCATTGCGTAGATTTAAAGCATTTTTTGATATCGATTTACCAACATTCATTGTAGAATCCTTGGCTCTTGCCTTACCCCATCTAATATCAGAAATATAATTTATCCAGAATGCACCCGAGCGCAATTTTTTTTGTGTCCATGCTCTCATGCATAAATCCGCATCATCCATATCAGAGGGTGCATACTTTTCGTTTAGATAATTAACAGATTTCAAATGTTCAGTATTAAACGCTATTGGACCTCTGTTTATTCCGTCTCTTATGGCAAATGTTTCTCTATTAAGATTCTTCAATTCTTTTGCGATTTGGTTAACGAAGATTTTGTTGTTATCAAAATCAGTCATAGTACCGAGGTTTTGAGCTGTCCTAGCACTTACTGCAATTACGTCATTAAATTTTCTTAATGGGAAAGTAAGTCTTTTTTCCCAAGCGAATTCATTTATTACCATATCATCTTGAAGAGTTATAAAAAAATCACTACTGACTAATTTAAAGCCTATATTGTTTGCTCTGGTTTCGTATACATTAGGAGCGTATTCAATTGTTATATTTTTTAATAATTTAGGTCTATATCTACCAATATACCTTCTAACTCTTTCCTCGGTCCTGTCACTGCATCCATCAAATACAATTACCATGTTAAATGAAGTGGTAGTATTAATGAAAATACCATATAATACTCTCTCTATTATTTTTTCCTGATTAAAGATACTCAGAACTATATCGAGTCTATCAAGCTTTTTAAGCATTATTTTATTTATTTACTACTAATAATTTTATGAAAATATGAATTTTCTGAAGCCCTAAGTTCACTTGGTGTTCCAGATTCTACTATATTACCATTCCTCAATACAATTAATTTATCTGCACCCTCAACCGTAGTTGGTCTGTGCGCAATAATTATAACCGTTACATCCCCACGTAGTCTATCAATTGCCTGTTGAACCATTGTTTCTGATTCATTATCAAGAGAGCTTGTGGCTTCGTCTAATATAATTATCTTAGGTTTTCTTGCTAGCACTCTTGCAAGAGCTATTCTCTGTCTTTGTCCACCAGATATCTCCATACCTCTTTCGCCAACATGTGATTTAAATTTATTTGGAAGGGAATTTATAAAATCATAAATATTCGCAATTTTTGTGGCATTGATCATGTCTTCTTCACTAATATTAGTATTATGAAGCTTAATATTATTTTCAATAGTATCATTTATTAGAAAAACATCCTGTGAGACGTAGCCTATGTTATTTCGCCAAACGTCCTTCCTAATATCTGAAATATTTATTTCTCCGATTGATATACTACCTGATTCAGGTTCAATTAGTTTTAATATCAAATCTACAATAGTTGTTTTACCGGAACCAGAAGGGCCGATAATACCAGTAATCTTTCCATGATCAATTCTCATGTTTATGTTATTCAGTGTATTATCTTTCCCATCATATTTAAAATACAGGTCTTTTATGATTATATCTGCCTTAAAATCTATATCACTTATATTTCCATCATTTTCTTGGTTCTGTATAGCTTTAGCCTCATAATCAAATGCTGTTTTTAGGAAAGGGTATAATGAATTAATATTTTGTATCCTAGCTTGTCCATCTTGTATATATGTAAAAATCTTATTTATTGCATAAACTATCACAGCAAATGACGCAAAATTAAAGTCAGTTAATTTATATGAAAATATAAATAATCCTATAATCAATAAAACACTTAATGGTTGAGTTACCACATATGTAAGACTGGTTAAAACAGAAGTCTTTATTTCGATGTTTTTTAAATCCTCAAAAAACGATGTACCGTGCTTGTACACCTCTGATTCAAGGTGCATTGCTTTAATTGTCTTCATTCCAATCATACTTTCATTGATATGATTGGCTACCTTTTTTAATATATCTGCACTCTGATGTGACACAATTCTTACCCTATATACTAATGGTTTGAAGGCTAAAAAAAATATTCCGCCCATTGAAATTGTTATACCTATAACAATTGGAGAAATGTTAAATGCAATTACTACATAAATAATAGTATTAATCATAAGAATAACTGTACTACTAGTGTATGAAAGCAGGGCACTATAAGTGTTTATGTCTGTCATCAAGACTTTTTCGAGATAACCGATCTTTTGCTTTGATAAATAGGTCCAATTTGAGTTTAGGGTAAGTTTGAAAAGTTTTGATCTAGTCTTTTTAATATAATCATTTTTTATTCTATCTGTTATATAATTGGTTAGAAATACCATTAATGATTTACCTATAAACAAAAGCGCGATTATTATTAAAAGATATTTAAGTTCGTATGGTAGCCCAATATAATTAAAAATATTTTCAGTGAATTTAGATATAGAATCTGTTGTCTGATTTTGGTCCTTAACTACAAATGAAAACAAAGGGATTATACTGTTGATACCAATACCTTCAAAAAGCCCCCCTAAGAAACTGACGATTATTAATACTATAATCCTTGTCTTATATGTTCCAAAAGCTCTCCAGAATATTTTTAATGTAAACATTAAACGACTCTCCTTGTTGTTTTTCATATTTATTATATTATAATATAACCCAAAATTGACTTTTATTCAAGACTAAAAATTGATAAATAATAAAGTATTTTTTTAAATAATTCGTAAATAATTACAAAAATATATGAAGCCTGCTAAAATCGTCACTTTCGAAGAATTTTCAAGAATTAAGAAAAATTTAGGTAAAATAGTTTGTACTTCTGGTGGCTTCGATCCTATCCATCCTGGTCATGTATCTTGCATCTTTGAATCAAAGAAATATGGTGACACACTAGTGGTTATTGTGAATGGTGATACTTTTTTGAAAAATAAGAAAGGGAAGCATTTTATGGACTTGAATACAAGATGCCATATTGTATCTTATATTAAAGGCGTTGATTATGTTATCCCATTTGAAATTGAAAATGATCAAACTGTTTGTGTTGCATTAGAGAGGATTAAGCCGAATGTGTTTACCAAGGGTGGAGATAGAATAAATGAAAAAACAATACCTGAATGGTCTATTTGTAATAAAAATAAAATAAAAGTTATATCTGGGGTTGGATTTGATAAGAAATGGAGTAGTTCTGACCTACTTAAAGATTGGATAGAATACAATAATACTCTTTCTGTAAAGTAGCAATTACTTACATGTTTATGATAAACTCATATTCATGAATAACAATATAAATACAGTTTTGAAGTATGCGGTTATTATTGGGCTTTTTATTATACCTTTTACTCCGCTTTATATAGCTAACACTTTATTTTTCCCGTTCATTGCTGGTAAGGCATTTATGTTTAGGGTAATAGTTGAAATTGTATTTGCATTGTGGCTTATACTTTTGCTAAGAGAAAGGGGTACAAGTACAGCTGGTACAGACAGGAGTGTTGCTCCAAGAATAAATTCACTCACAGTTACTGTTACTGTATTTACTCTAGTTATCTTTATCGCCGATATGTTTGGCTTAAACTTCATAAGAAGTATTTGGTCAAATTATGAAAGAATGGAAGGATTTATAACTATATCTCATTTATGGTTGTATTATATTGTTGCTACTAGTATGTTTGGTGAAGGTGAATACGCAAAGAAAAACTGGAAAGTATTTTTGAATATCATATTGACTGCAGGATTCTTTACAGCAATTTATGGATTATTCCAATATTTTGGTAAGGCAGATATTCATCAAGGTTCATCAAGAATAGACGCGTCTCTCGGTAACTCTGCATACATGGCGGTTTATATGCTTATAAATGCATTTATCGCACTATACCTGGCAATAGTATCATTTAAAAATAAGTCTCTGATAGCATTATATTCAGTACTATTTTCTTTGTATTCATTTTTACTATTTCAAACAGCAACAAGAGGTACAATACTAGGTTGGATTGCCTCAGTTTTGGTAATTTGTGCAATTTATTCAGTATTTGGAAGAAAGTCTAAGGGTCAATCAAATGTATCAAGAGTTATCTCAGGTTCAGTAATAGTAATTGTAATCATCTCAGGTATTGCATTCTACTTTAATAGAGATTCACAATTTATCAAAAATAATTCAGTTCTAGCACGTTTGGCAACTATATCTATTTCAGATACAAAGACTCAAGCAAGAGGATTTATTTGGCCAATGGCAGTAAAGGGAGTTATGGAAAGCCCAAAGACAATAATATTGGGTGTAGGACAAGAAAATTTCAATTATATTTTCAACAAAAATTACAATCCACTAATGTGGAAGCATGAACAATGGTTTGATAGAGCACACAGTGTGTTTTTGGACTGGTTAGTTGCTGGAGGTGTATTGGGACTTATTGCATATTTGTCACTCTATGTATTATCACTTGTATACATATTAAAAAGCGATTTAACTATTGGACAAAAGTCAGTTTTGATAGGACTTATTACGGGATATGGAATACATAATATATTCGTATTCGATAATCAAACAAGTTATATCATGTTCTTTTCTCTTCTTGCTTATGTACATTCGTTTAGAAAAGGCAAAATCAATAAAGTATTCCTAAATAAAGATAAAGGTTTGACTGAAGATTATATTACCGTTAGAGATTATGTCTGTATTCCAGTTGTTGTAATAGTATTTATTGCTGCGCAGTATTTTATAAATGTACGCGCTTTACAGGCTAACAAAGCAATAGTTAACAATCTAATATTATGTAATGGGGGTGGCAAAAATCTTACAGTTAAAAATCTTGAAATAGTATTTAAAATGGATCAAACTGTTGCAAATCAAGAGGCTAGAGAGCAACTTATGTCATGTATATCTGGAATAATTAATGGAGGAGATTCACAACAAAGAAAGGCAGAATTTTATGTATTAGCAAATAAAGAAATAGAAAAGCAAATAGCAACAACACCAAATGATGCAAGAATATATATTATTGCTGGAAGCTTCTATAATACAATAGGGGATTATAATAAAGCTCTACCATTACTCGAAAAAGCACGTCAATTATCTCCAAGTAAACAAACAATAGCTTTTGAATTAGCGTTAAATTATATAAATACTGGAAAAAGAAAAGAAGCAGTTGAATTAACAAAGAGTACTTATGAATTAGCTAAGGAAAATGATTCAGCTAAGGTTGCATATATAATTTCACTTATATCAAATAATCAAGAATCAATTGCAAAAACAGAGTTTAAAGATGATAAAGAGATATTTAAAGATCCAAGAGTTATAAATGCATATCTTGCAAATAAACAATACGCTAAAGCGATTGATTTATATAAAGAAATATTAAAGTCTAATCCGGATGATCAAAATGTATATTCTGCTCTAGCCTCAGCATATCTTATGGATAAACAAGATTACATGGCCATTCAAACTCTTAAAGACGCTGCGGTTAAGTTTCCAATTATAAAGACTCAAATAGATTCAATAATTAAACAAATTCAAGAAGGAAAATTTAATCGATAATATATCCTCTACCGGGAATATTCCTTAAAATATCTCTCTTTCCGTTTGTATTGATCTTTTTCCTGAGATTTAATATGTGAGCTTCAACGGTATTTGAAAAAGGATCACTTTCTGAATTCCAAACATATTCCATTATCATACCTCTAGATAATATGATTCCTCTGTTTCTGACTAGGTATTCTAGGAGATTGTATGTTTTGCGGGTTAAATATATTTGTCTGCCATCTCTCCTAACTGTCTTTTTAATTGTATCAATTACCATATCATCGACCCTTAATATACTTTCCTCCATTGTTTTTGGTCTACGACCTACTGCTCTTATTCGTGCTTTCAGCTCTTCGAGTGAAAAAGGTTTTGTTATATAGTCATCTGCACCGATATTTAATGCATTTACCTTTTTTCTTAATTCATTATGAATTGAAAGGAAAATAATTGGCGTAGAATCACCGGTTTTACGTATTTCGTCACATATTTCCATACCATTTTTGCTTGGTAGCGAATTATCCATGATAATAACATCATAATTATTTGTCTTTGCCATAAACAATCCAGCCTGACCATCGTGCGATACCTCTACATTAAATGAGTCTTCAGTAAGCCCCAATCTAATATTATACGAAACTTCCTTATCATCCTCTATTAATAATATTTTCATACACTGATTATATGTGATTCAAACATATTAATCATTTATTTTTGTGGAAATCATGCATAATAATTTTATCAGGATTTTATCATAAATATGGTATAATGATTTATCAATAAAATGGCAGATATAAATCCAAGCTTTTTCGCAAGTATTCTTATACATTTGGAATCAATATTGAGGCATGGTGGTTATACTGTGCTATTTATGGTCTCATTACTTGAAGGATTCCCAATTATCGGGCAATTTATACCCGGACATACTATAGTTATATTTTCCGGATTCCTTACCAAAATTTCAGTGTTAAATATTAAAATAGTTTTACCTCTTGTTGTCTTGGGTGCAATGATAGGGGATATAATAGGATATTTAATAGGTAAAAAGTTTGGATTTGTATTTTTAAATAAATATGGAAAGTATTTTTTTATTACTGAAGCACATATTGAAAAAGCAAAAAAATTAATTAAAGATCATGTGGGTAAGACTATTATTTTGGGTAGATTTAGTCCTATCACAAGACAATTAACTCCATATATAGTAGGTGCAAGTGATATACATATTAAATCATTTTGGATATATGACTTACTTGGCGTTTTGATATGGTCCGCCACCTCTATAGGTATCGGATATATGTTTGGGGCAAGTTATCATATTGTTGCAGGAATATTCGGTAAATTTATTGTAGTCGCAATTATTATATCTATTATATTAATTTGGGCATATAAGTTTATAAATAAAGAATTCCACCTTTTTGCAAAGTATGAATTAATCACATTAGGTTTAAATATTTCAAGCCTCTATATCTTTTTTAAGACCCTGCAAGATGCAACAAGCAATAGTTCTTATATGTCAGAATTAGATATATGGTTTAATGTGTTTATCAATGAAAGAACGACGACATGGGGATTGTATTTTATGAATTTGGTAGATAATTTCTTCAATATTAATACATTAATTATCTGTACATTAATATGCACAACATATCTTATTTTTAAGAAAAAATGGAGATACACATTTATTACAATAATTTCAATCGGTCTCGGACCGATATTAAACGGGTTTTTAAAGGAATTAATAATGAGAGATAGACCAATAAACAGTGTAATACTTGAAACAGGCTATAGTTTCCCAAGTGGGCATGCTATGGCTGTGACTGTGTTTTTTACTCTATTAATTTACTTTTTCATCGGCAATGTTAAAAACATACTATATAGAGAGTCCCTGATACTACTTTCTGTATTAATTATTTTGACTATTTCATTTAGTAGATTATATCTTGGAGTTCATTGGCTAACCGATATTATTGCAGGTATTTCATTTGGATTGTTTTGGACAACATTTACTATACTATCAGTTAGATATATAGGAATGATTGTTTCTAGGATATTTAAAAGCAATAAAAACTAGATTAATGGCTTGCCAGTCATTTCATTTGGTTTATCTATATTCATTAACTTTAAAATAGTAGGAGCGATATCTGATAAACCACCATCATTTAGCTTATATTTATTTGATGTAAGTATTGCTGGTACAGGATTTATGGTATGTGAAGTATGTTTTGTTCCAGTATTTTCATCTATGTTTACTTCTGCATTACCATGATCAGCTGTTATAAATGCTATACCACCAACTGCTTCCAATTCATCCATAACTCTTCCAAGTTCGGTATCAACAGTTTCAATAGCTTTTATTATCGCTGGTACATTTGCTGTATGACCTACCATATCTGGATTTGCAAAATTTATAAATATAAAATCAACACCTTTTTTAATTTCGAGAATAGCTTTGTCCGCAATATCATGAGCCTTCATTTCTGGAGCCTCATCATGTGTTTTAACATCCTTTCTGCTTGGTAGCATGATATCTACCTCACCTTCATAAGGCTTTTCTCTTCCGCCATTTAGGAAATATGTTGCATGGGCAAATTTCTCCGTTTCTGCTATATGTGACTGTTTATAACCTACTCTTGAAATTTCACTACCTAATGTTTTTGTGATGTTTGTAGGAGGGAATGCAACATGACAAATATAATCTACACAATACTCAGTAAGTGTAACAACATATATATTATCTGCTTTTTGTTTTTCAATTAATTTTTGAGTTAACATTCTTGCGCGATCTGCTCTAAAATTAAAGAAAAACACCCCGTCATTTTTATTTAGTGCACAACCTATTCCTTCGGTGTTTGCGCAAACTGTTGGTTCTAACAATTCATCATTAACTCCATTTTTGTATTGATTTTCAAGATAAAGTGATGGTTTAATGTCGCAGATATTACCTTTACACTCAAACATTGCCTTTTCAACTCTCGCTAATCTGTCCCAATTATTATCTCTATCCATGGCATAATATCTACCTGATATTGTTGCAATGAAAAACTTTGAATTACCAGTACTATTTAATTCATCAATCAGTATTTCGAGGCTTTTTATAAACTCACTTGCACTTTGTGGTGCAGTATCTCTACCATCAGTAAAAACATGAATTGCTACCTTACTTATATTTTGTTTTTTTGCCTCTTTAAGAAAAGCAAAAAGGTGATTTTGATGACTGTGAACACCACCATTACTTACTAATCCTTGAACATGTAGTACGGAATTATTTTTCTTTACATGTTCAAATAGGGAAGTAAAAGCAGGATTTACTCCGTATTCACCATTTGATATTGCTTTGTCTATTCTTACTAGATCAGTGTCTGCAGGTTTACCTGAACCAATTGTTGTATGTCCTACTTCACTATTTCCCATTTGTCCTTCTGGTAGCCCTACAGCATTACCTGAAGCTTTTAATAATGAATGTGGAAATTTACTCCATAGAGAGTTAAACACAGGTGTTTTTGAAGCCAAAATAGCATTATCTTTTTTGCTTTCCCTATATCCCCAGCCGTCCAAGACTATTAACATTACTGGTTTTTGTGAAGACATACTCATATTATATATTATTCTGTTTTAAAAACTTTATTACCTCTGAAAATAGACTTTTTACCTAGCTCTTGCTCAAGTCTCAATAGCTGATTGTATTTTGCTACTCTGTCTGTTCTTGATAGTGAACCTGTTTTTATCTGTCCTGTACCAGTACCAACAACAAAATCAGCAATTGTTGTATCCTCAGTCTCACCTGATCTATGTGAAATTATAGATGTATATCCTGCCTTTTTTGCCATATTAACTGCGTCTATTGTTTCAGATACTGTGCCAATTTGATTTAGTTTAATTAATATTGAATTTGCTATGGATTTTTCAATTCCCATTTTTAATCTATCAATATTGGTTACAAATAAATCATCACCGACAATTTGTATTTTTTTGCCTAATTTATCTGTCATTAACTTATACCCATCCCAATCATCTTCCGCCAATCCATCCTCGATTGAAATAATAGGATATTTATTACACCAGTCCTCATAAAATGCCACCATTTCCTCACTAGTTAATGATTTATTTTCACAAGCTAAATGGTATTTACCATCTTTGTATAGCTCTGTAGCTGCAACATCTAATGCTATAAATACATCTTTACCTGCAGTATATCCGGCATTATTTATCGCTTCCAAGATAATTTTGATTGCTTCTTCATTTGATGAAAGAGAAGGAGCAAATCCACCTTCATCACCAACTGTTGTTGTTAAACCTCTACTATGAAGTATCTTTTTTAATGAGTGAAATATTTCAGTACCATATCTCAATGCCTCACTAAATGATTTTGCTCCTGCTGGCATTATCATGAATTCTTGAAAATCAGTTGATTTGTCTGCGTGTTTACCACCGTTTAGTATGTTCATCATAGGAACAGGTAATTGAATAGTATTTCCGGTCTTTGAGATTTTTGAAAAATATTTATATAAAGAAGTCTTTTGACTTTGTGCTTGAGCTTTTGCAAATGCTAGAGATACGCCTAATATTGCATTTGCTCCAAGTCTGCTTTTATTGTTTGTGCCATCGATTTCGATCATAGCCTTATCTAGTGACCTTTGATCAAATACTTTATTTGAAATTGACTTAGAAATAATAGTATTAACGTTTTTAACTGCTTTTAATACACCTTTTCCATTATATCTCTTGTCACCATCACGTAATTCAACTGCTTCATGACTACCAGTTGATGCACCACTTGGTACTGCTGCACGTCCAAATGAGCCGTCTTTTAACATAATATCAACTTCTACAGTTGGATTACCACGTGAATCAAGTATTTCCCGAGCTATTACCTTGCTAATCTTTGAACCCTTTATATTCTTTATATCTTTTTTCATAGAACTATATTTTACAGCTTTTTATTATAAAATACAAAAAAATAAATTTTAAAAAATGGTATAATATTTATGCAAAATAATCACATGATTAAAAAGTTTTTTGAAAATAAATACCTTCCAATACTGACTATAATAGCAGTTAGTCTAATCACTCATTTTATTTTCTTTGGTTATCCTAGTTCTGTTGTATTTGATGAAGTGCATATAGGGAAATACATAATGTGGCATTTACAAGGTAGCTACTTTTTTGATGTACATCCGCCACTCGGTAGACTTATTTTTGCTTTTTTCGCTTATATTTTTAATGATGGTAATTTCAATGTTGATTTCAATAAAATAGGTAATACATTACCACATTGGATAATTATGCTCAGATTAATACCAACATTATTTGGTATTGCACTCCCACTTGTCTGTTATGGGATTTCAAATAGATTAAAAATTGATAAGGTATTGTCATTTATAGGAGCAATATTTATTTGTTTTGAAAATTCACTTATAGTTCAATCTAGATTTATACTCACTGATAGTTTTATTTTGTTTTTTGGCTTTATTTCAATTTATATTTATTTGATTTATAGAGATAATCTTAATAGTAAAAATAATTGGATAATATTGTACTCATCAATTTTCTTCGCGAGTTTAACATTTAGTATTAAGTGGATTGGACTTTCTTTTATTGGGACAATATTTTTCTTTGAAATAATTTCCTATATCAAATTTGGATTTAAGAGATTTACTATTGATTCGCTTAAGTTTTCGATGATTTCATTTATAATATTTATGTCTGTTTACATGTCTATATTTGCAATACACTTTAAAGTTTTGCCTAAAACTGGCGATGGGGATCCATATATGTCCGAAGCATTTCAAAAGACATTAATAGGTAATAAAAATGAAAATAACAGTGCGATAATTCCTAAGGATAAATTTATAAGTAAATTTGCCGAATTAAATGCTGAAATGATAAGTGCAAATAATAGACTTACGCAAAAACACGACTATTCAAGCCTTTGGTATACATGGCCAATTATGAAAAGACCAATTTATTATTGGAATTCTGGAGATGATAAAAGTATTATAAATATGGTAGGGGAAAAGTCTCATATATATTTTATTGGTAATCCTTTCCTGTATTGGTTTGGGGCATTAAGTATTATTGTTTTAATAATTATTTCACTGATTAAATATAAAGAAATTCAGAAAAATTATTCTACAAATTTGATTTTATTTGGATATTTTATAAATTTCTTACCTTTTATATTTATCGGAAGAGTTATGTTTTTATACCATTATGCATGTGCACTAGTCTTTGGTATTTTAGCAATTATTATTTTAATAAATAAAATAAAAGGTGAAAATGAGAGAAAAATAACAGCAACATTACTATTAATAATTGTTACTATGTCCTATATATACTTCAGTCCACTTACATATGGACTTGCTCTAAATGATACACAATTACAAAATAGGATTTGGATCTCTAGTTGGAGATAGTTATTTTGTATCTCTAATCATAAATATTGGATAAATAGTTAATAAGACTATTATCCCAAGTATTGCAAATAAATACTTTTCATCAACATATACTAAACCCACAGTTGTTATAAGTGGTGCAACAAAATACGAAGCGGGTCTCGTTGTTCTAAACATACTTAGCATTTCTGGATCCCTGCCGTCTATTTTTTTGAAAAAATAAGTTTCAATCATCATTTCAGCAGCTGCTGCACCAATACGTGTAATAAATAATAGTATTGCCCAGATAAAAATATTTTTATCTGTAAATAAAACTAAAGATATTGTTGAAATACCCATAATTAAAAAACCAAGTATCATCATTTCCTTTTCGCCCCACTTTTTGTCTGCTAATTTACCAAGTGGTAATTCGATAATTACAAAAGGGATAAGCATTATTGTTAAAATTATGCTTATTTCTTGCCAGTTAAAACCAATATGATTGTGTAGATATAGTGGAGCATATACTGTCATCCAAGCGTAAAATGTCTGCAGTACTATATTAACAATAAAAATTTTTGAAATGTCTTTATTTTTAATGATTCTAATTAATGTTTCTCCAATTGAAATCTTTTCGTATTTTGAATCATGGAATTTATTGAAATTTTTATAGACCAAATATAGTAAAGGGAATAATAGAGCAAATGATGCAATGTATATATTTTTGTAATTTTCACCGACGAGTAGGAATCCTCCAAGCATAGGACCAAATATCCAAGCAGCATTTATAGCGGTCATATACACCCCTCTAATTGTTCCTGTATGTCCTATTTCAGTGTTTTTCTGAAGGAATATATCAAAAGTAAATATAATCATATTTATCATAGATAATCCTAAGATAAAAAGTGGTATTAGGGTTTTATCTGAATCTGAATTGATTATTCCAAAAAATATAACTATTTGTAGTATTATAAAAATTAAAGAGGTTCTTAGATTTCCTATCTTTTTTAATAATACATTTATACTTAAAAAGCCCAAGATTGTAACTATAGAAATAATAAAATAAATTAGTCCTATAGACTTTTCATCTATATATTGAGATAAAAAGCTAGAATTATAATAGGCAGGTAGTGCAATATGTAGTGCAGAAAGAAAGCCAATTATGGCAAGAGAATAAAGAGCTGCTGATTTTTTAATTCCTTCACTATGTCTCATACGCTAATTATTATAGCATATGAAAAATTACCTAAATTATATTGTGAGTAATACTGGAATAACTATTGGGCGCTTTGCTGTTTTTTGTAATAGGAATTTACTAATATTATCTGAAATATTACTCTTAATAAAATCTACATTGATAGGATTCATTCCTCTTGTTGAATCTTCAATTGTATTTTTAATTATTATTCTTGCATTGTGTAATAGTTCTTGCGATTCTCTTAGATAAACGAAACCACGAGATATAATATCTGGAGATTTCTTAAGCTTTCCTGTCTGTGAATTAATTATTGCAAAAACAATAAATATTCCGTCTTGTGCAAGCATTTGTCTATCTCTTATAACTACATCCTGTATATCTCCAACTGAAAATCCATCAACCATAACTATACCTGATGGTGCTTTTTCTTTTATTTTTACTATTTTTTCTCCTCCATTTTGTATTTCAACGATTGATCCATTGTCTGGAATTATTATCTGATCTTCGGTTAAACCATTTGCTTCGTGGGCAATATCTCCGTGAACTCTAAGCATATAATGATATCCGTGAACAGGCATAAAGAACTTAGGCTTAATCTTTTTATGTATCCAAGCAGTTTCATCTCTATTTGCGTGACCAGATGAGTGAACATCGGCAATACGATAGTGAATAATATTTGCACCTTGTCTTGAAAGATTATCTTTTAGCTTTTGTACCGCTCTTTCATTTCCAGGAACAATAGATGATGAAAGTAATATTGTATCTCTCTTATTAATCTTTATGTATTTATGTGTCTTATTAGACATACGCATCATTGCGGCAAATTCGTCACCCTGCGCTCCCGTTGCAAGCACAACTATTTTATCTGGTGCGTAATTATCGATTTCCTCAACTGAAATTATTGTGTCTTTTTTAGGTTTCAATAGACCAAGATTTCTACAAATTTCTATATTTGTTTTCATGCTTCTACCCTCAACTACGACTTTTTTGCCGTATTTTTCAGAGTAATCAATTATTTTAAGCATTCTTTCAAGTAGGGAAGCAAAAGTTGCAATAATCAATCTACCTTTTGTGTTCTTGATTATTTCTTCAATATTTTTATGAACTGTTTTTTCTGGAATTGAAAAGCCTGGGTTTTCAACATTTGTTGAATCAGCCATAAGTAGTAAAACCTTTTCATTTTTAAATACTCTATCGTATTCTGCTTCTTCATCATCTGTTGGTATGCCGTTTTCATGATCAAGCTTAAGGTCTCCTGTATGTACTATTGAGCCATGCGGAGTTTGTATAACTATTCCCATAGCATCAGGTATAGTATGTGTAACTGCAAAAAACTTTACCTTTAAATTTCCAAGTGTGATTGATTCATCCTTTTCAACAATTTTAATATCAAGAGGCGGAACATGTGAAAATTCTTCCTGGCGCTTTTTGATCATAACGGCAGTTAGCATTCTAGTATAAAGTGGGGGATTGCCTATTCTTGGCATAACATAAGGTATTCCTCCTATGTGATCAAGGTGACCGTGAGTTATTATAACTGCTCTTATTTTATCTTTTCTTTCTTCAAGGTATTTTGTATTTGGAAGTATATAGTCTATTCCTGGTGTATTTTCATCTTTAAACTGAAAACCAATATCAATAACGATTATATCGTTACCGTATTCAATCATAGTCATGTTTTTACCGATTTCCTCCACACCTCCTAATGGAATAATTCTTATTGAATTTTCCTGTAGAGCTGGAACAGTATCCTCAACTTTTTTATGTACCTGTGTAGCCTCTGGTGGTCGTGACGGTCTCATTCCATGTGATCTACCTCCCCCAGTTCTCCTCATATCTCTTTGAGTATGTCTTTGTGCTGGCCTTCCTGTTGTGGGTGTGGCCGTCGTAACTGTCCCTTGTGCTCTTTCAATTGCTCCTTCTAATTTTTTTTCTGTGTTCATTTTTTTTATTAATTATTTTTTAAATATTTTCCATATATTACTTGTCTCTATATACCATTTACTGATTCCATAAAATCTGTCCGATGTATTTGTTATATTGTTTATACTGATTCCGTTTACTCTGTTTGTTGCTAAATACATATATTCTGGTGAGTAAATAAATACTGCGGGCATGTCTTCTTTTATGATTTTTTCAAATGTGTCATATAATGCTGTCCTCTTTTTCTCATCAATATTTGTTCTTGCTTCCTCAAGTATTTTGTCTACTTTACTATTTACATACATTGGAATATTTAATCCGGGATAATTTTTCTGTGATGAATGCCAAAATGCATAGAGGTCAAGATTTTTACCTATTGCCTCACCGAATAGTAATGCATCATACTTTCTTGTTTTTATAATATTTTGTGACAAATCACCGTATTCAAATACCTTTATATTTACTTTTGCGCCCAACATTTCCCAACGTGACTTTATGATTTCAGCAATTTGTTTTAAATCCTCTGCATCTGTTGTAGAAATTGAAAAATCCAGTACTTGATTTGCAACATTCTTTTTGTCACTCTTTTTTTCTAAGATCCCATCCTTATTTATTGCCCAACCCGCCTTTCTTAATAGTTCTTTGGCAACTTCAATATCTGAATCACTAGATTTGTATTTTGGTGAATTAGAATCAGGTGGCAATGGTCCATCAATACTTATTCCGTATCCATAAAGCACTTTATTTATTATTTCATCTCTATCAATTACGAGATTTAGTGCAAGTCTAACTTCTTTGTTTGCAAGAACAGGTGAATTGTTTTGATTAAAAAATACTCCAAATATTCTAGGTAATGGACTGTGTAAAATATTTACATCTTTTGAAGTTGAAGCTATTGATGACGCTTCCTTAGGTGAAACACCTGCAAAATTATCAATTTCACTTGAATTATATGCATCAAGAGTTAATTTTTCATTTGAATAAAATTTTATATTTACATTTGAAATAAAAGGTTCACCGTTATAATATTTTTTAAAAGCAGTCAAAAGATATTGTGAAGGTATGCCACTTTTATCTTTTTCAATACTTTTGATTTTGTATGGTCCTGATCCAATTGGTTCAAGATTGTACTTACTAAATACAAATTGATCTGTATCAAGATTTTTCCAAATATGCTTAGGTAGTATTCCTATTGTATTGTTTGATAAGAAAGGGGTATATGGTTGCTTAAGTATAAACTGAATTTCTTTTTCACTTACCTTTTTGATTGTTACGCCAGCCCAATCAGTCTTTTTTGGACTTTTGATTGTACTATCCTGGATTTTTTGAATTGTAAATTCTATATCTTCGGTAGTTAAATCAACGCCGTCATGAAATCTCATATTGTCTTTAAGTATAAAGTCATAAACTAAACCATCTTCAGAAATTGTATATGATTTTGCTATATCATTAACTAAATTTCCATTTTCATACTTCAATAATCCAGAATATAAAAGTGTTGTAAGGTCTCTATCAGCATCAGTAAAGGCCAAGACAGGGTTAATAGTCCTTGGTAATCCAATAACACCTTCACTAAATGACCCACCATGTGAAGGTGTTTCAATCATAAATATTTTACTTGCTTTATACAGTAAATTTAGTGAGGAAAGTATAAGTACAATACAAAGTAATGCAAATAAAACCTTTTCTGTTGCGTCAAAAGATTTGATTATTGATAGTAATTTTTCACTACCTTTTATTCTTAACTCACCTTTAAATTCGTTGTCTGTGTTCACAATATTATACGCTCTTTAAAACTAGCGTTATTAAATAATAAATTAAATTAGCCCAACAAGTGCTGAAATAGCAAAAAGAATTGCAATGATTATTGTTATAATGAAGAGTGTCTTTTCGAATCCACGTCTAGTGTGAAAAGCTGAACTAAAGTTATCACTACCACCAAAAGCTCCACCGATTTGAGCTCCAGTACGCTGAAGAAGTATTGCGGTCATTAGAATAACTGCAAGTACGATCTGTATATAAGGTAGTATTGAGACTATAGTCTTCATTGCCGAGTACTATATCATAGGGTATTTGTGAATGCAAGACAATATTTATTTGTCAACTTGTAACTACTCTGCGTTTATATATAATATCGTTACTAATTATTATTAATTCAATATACTAATATGCCAAAAAAAGAAAATTCAAAAGAAATAAAGAGAGAAATAATTCCGCTTAGAGATAGGGTATTGGTTAAGGAAGTTAAATCAGAAAAAGAAAAAAAGACAGAATCAGGAATAATCATTCCAGTAACAGTAAGCGATGATAAAACAAATAAAATAGCTACAGTAATAAATGTTGGTTCAGGTAATGTCGGTAGTGATGGAAAAGATATACCAATAAAGGTCAAAAAGGGAGATAAGGTAGTATTTCAATGGGGAGATAAAATAATCATTGATGAAGAAGAGTATTATATAGTTAAAGAAAGTGAGATTTTAGCAATAATTAATTAATTTACTGATATGTCAAAAAAGATTATATACAATGAAGATGCAAGAAAGTCATTAAAAAAAGGATTGGATGCAGTTGCTGATGCAGTTAAAATCACTTTAGGTCCAAGAGGTAGAAATGTAGTTTTAGATAAAGGCTATGGAACTCCAACAATTACAAATGACGGTGTTTCTATTGCAAAAGAAATCACATTAAGTGATAAGTTTGAAAATATGGGTGCAGAAATAATAAAAGAAGTAGCAACAAATACAAATAATATAGCAGGAGATGGTACAACAACTTCAGTAGTACTCACTCAAGCAATTGTTAATGAGGGTATGAAGCATACGACTATGGGTGTAAATGCTATGGGTATCAAATTTGGAATAGAAGCTGCAGCAAAAGATGTAATTCAAGCATTAAAGTCAATTGCAAAACCCATTAAAACAGATGAAGAGATAAGACAAGTTGCAAATATTTCTGCTGAATCATTAGAATTAGGTACAATAATAGCTGATACAATCAAAAAAGTCGGAAAGGACGGTGTGGTAACAGTCGAAGAGTCACAAGCAATAGGATTAGAATCAGAAGTTACAGAGGGAATTGATTTTGATAAAGGTTACATATCACCATATCTAATAACCAATTCAGAAAGGATGGAAGCAGAATACACCGATCCATCAATACTTATAACAGACAAAAAGGTTTCATCAATAAAAGAAGTTTTACCACTTCTTGAAAAGTTAGCACAATCAGGCAAAAAGGATTTGGTAATAATAGCCGAAGATATAGACGGCGAAGCTCTGTCTACATTTATAGTCAATAAATTAAGAGGTACATTTAATGTGCTTGCTATTAAGGCACCAGGATTTGGAGATAAAAAGAAAGAAATATTAGAAGATATAGCTGTAACAGTAGGTGCAACAATAATTTCAGAAGATATAGGTATTAAATTTGAAAATGCTGAAATATCAATGCTTGGAAAAGCAAGAAGGATAGTTTCAACCAAAGATAATACAATAATTGTAGGTGGAAAAGGCAAAAAGTCAGATATAGAAGACAAGATAAATCAATTAAAATCACAAAAAGAAACAATTGAATCAAAATATGATAAGGAAAGACTAGACGAAAGAATAGCTAAACTTTCAGGAGGAATAGCTGTAATAAGGGTAGGAGCAGCAACTGAAACTGAGATGAAATATTTGAAATTAAAAATAGAAGACGCAGTAAATGCAACCAAAGCAGCAATTGAGGAAGGAATAGTCTCGGGAGGAGGTGTTGCACTTATAAAAGCATCACAAAAAGTAAGAGATAGTATGCAAAATAAGAAATATTCATCAAAGGAATTCGAATTAGGCTATTCAATAGTGCTTAAAGCTATGGAAGCGCCGCTAAAACAAATTTCAATTAATGCAGGTAAGGATGATGGTTCAGTAATAGTTGAAAAAGTAAAAAATGGAAAAGGAAATGCCGGTTACGATGCATTAAAGGATGAAATGGTGGAGGATATGATATCAGTCGGCATAGTGGATCCAGTAAAAGTTACAAGATTAGGTGTTCAGAACGCTTGCTCAGCTTCTGCCATACTTTTAACTACTGAGGCTGCTATTGCTGATGATACAAAATCAGAAAAAACCAATTCATTACCTTCAAATAGTATGGATTATTAATTTTGCCTATAATTTTGAATTCTGATATAATGCATAAATCATGAAAAAAATATCAATTTTAGTAGTATTATTAGTAATTATATTAGCAATTGTCTGGAGATATAATTCATCTTCTGATACAGCTACAAACACAACAAATAATCAAGAGGAAGTAACAGTTTCAGTTCCTTCAAAGGAAACAGTTAAGGTATCAGATAAGATATCTGAATACAAAAACAACGAATTAGGCTTTGCAGTTAAATACCCAACAGCATGGAGTGTTGAGGAGTCAGTAAGTGGAGTATCATTTTTCGTTCCAACAGATAAGGAAGTAGAAAAGAACACAGTTAGAAATCTTAAGACAGATATCAATGTTCTTTCAGGAAAGTGTTCATTCCCAGCTGTAACAACAGTTAAGGAGAGAGATACTGTTAAGGTTGGTGATTTGTCATTCAATATGATTTCTATTGCAAACACAGTTCAGGGTACAAATTACTTCAACAGAATATATACATTACAAAATAATTCAATTTGTTATGTATTTACTCTAACATCAGTAACATCAAGTCCAACTGGAAAGGGATATTCAGCAACAGATATACAAAAGATAGGTTCAGTAAACAAAACATTGGTAGACACAGCTGATACACAATTTAAGGATATGATAAAGTCATTCAAATTTGTAACAGGACCAGAAGGACAAGATGAAACAAAAATCGCTCCTAAAAAATAATTATTAGTTTTTAAACAAAATAAATAAAAATGAAGAAAACCATAATAGGTATAGTAATTGCGCTTGTACTCATAGTTATATACGGTTATTCTACATACAATAGTCTAGTTACACTTTCAGTTGAGTCTGATACTCAATGGAAGCAAGTTGAGGTGAATTATCAAAGAAGATTTGATTTGATACCTAATCTTGTTGCATCAGTTAAGGGTACAATGGCTCAGGAAAAGGATGTCTTTACTGCAATAGCAGATGCAAGAACTAAATACAGTGGTGCACAAAGTCCAGAAGATAGAGCAAAGGCAGCAGTACAAGTCGAATCAGCTCTAAGTAGACTTTTGGTTATAAGTGAAAACTATCCTCAATTAAAATCAATAGACATAATGTCAACATTAATGTCTCAGCTTGAGGGTACAGAAAACCGCATAAGTGTAGCAAGAGATAGATATAATCAAACAGTAAAACAATACAATCTCAAGGTGATGAGATTGCCTAGTTCAATATTTGCATCATTATTCGGATTTAATGAGAGAACATATTTTGAAGCCAAGAGTGGCGCAGAAAATGCTCCAGAAGTAAAATTCTAATACTATGAAGCGAGTACTATTTCTCGCAATAATAATATCAGTATCATCTGCATATAATGCATATGCATTTACAAGCCCTGGGAAACCTCAGGGTTTTGTAAATGATTATGCAAATGTTTTGTCTACTAATTCAAAAAGCATATTAGAGAGTAAACTTAAGGAATTAAGTAATACAGGAATAGCACAAATTGTCGTAGTGACAATACCAACGCTTAACGATGAGACAATAGAAACATATGCAGTAAAACTATTTGAAGATTGGAAAATAGGCGAAAAGGGTAAAGATAATGGTGTACTATTTATCATAGCTCCAAATGATAAAAAAGTTAGAATAGAAGTAGGATATGGACTAGAGGGCTCACTCACTGATGCACAATCAAATATTATTATTCAAAAAATAGTATTACCACAATTTAAAGCAGGAAATATCGAATCTGGAATTATAATGGGAGTTGATTCAATAATATCTGTTGTTAAATCTGAAACTGATTTTACTACACAATATCCAGACTCTGGTTATACAAGTGGTATAAAATTAAATTTTGAACTTCTATTTTATTTTATAGCTTTACCATTTATGTATTTGATCGGAATAATGGGAAGATCAAAATCATGGTGGCTTGGTGGAGTGGTCGGGGGTATTGTGGGTATTATAATAAGTATAATTTGGACTACTTTAATAACAGGAATTATTATGACTGTATTACTTGTAGTTCTTGGACTTATATTTGATTATTTGATATCACAAAGTTACTTTAGAAGTAAATCAAATGGTACTAATCCACCATGGTGGATAGGTGGCGGGGGATTTGGAGGTGGTGGAGGAGGATTTGGTGGATTTGGTGGGGGAAGCTCAGGCGGAGGCGGGTCAAGTGGAAGTTGGTAAATTAAATAATATAAAAAAATAAAATGCCAGAAAATAAAGAATTACACAGAATTGCTACAACTTGTATTGTTTATAATAAAAAAGGCGAATTTTTAATTACAAAAAGAGCAGGCCATAAAAAGGTTCATCCAAATAAGTGGGTTGTTCCAGGTGGTGGTATGGTTACTGATGATTATATAAATACTAAAGAGACATATAAGGGTCAATGGTATAATTCTGTTATAAATACCCTTAAAAGAGAATTATTAGAAGAGGTTAATATTAAAATCGGTGAGGCCAAGTATCTGCTAGATTTAACTTTTATACGTCCCGATGGCATACCGGTTCTCGTATTAAGTTACTATGCCCCATATTTATCTGGCAAAATTAAATTAGATGAAGATACGGTTGATTATGCTTGGGTAAATGTTAAAGATGTCAAAAAATTTGATTTGATTGAGGGAATAGCTGATGAAATCAAAATGGTAAATAAGATTCTAAAAAATAAGATTAAATAACTATTTCCAATCTATTTCTTTAATACCATTATTCCTTAAGTATTCATTTGTTCTACTAAAATGCTTATTTCCGAAAAATCCATTATAAGCTGAAAAGGGTGAGGGATGTGCCGATTCCAAAACCAAATGTTTATTTTTATCGATTATCTTTCCTTTTTCTTTTGCATAATTTCCCCATAATATAAAGACTAATTTACTTCTATTGTTTGAAAGTTTTTCAATCACGGCATTAGTAAAATATTCCCACCCTCTTTTTTGATGAGAACCTGGTTTACCATCTTCAACTGTTAATGTTGAATTCAATAATAATACACCTTGTTTCACCCATCTGGTTAAATCACCATCATTGCTATCTATTTCGATTTTGAGATCATTATGTATTTCCTTGAAAATATTTTTAAGTGATGGCGGAATCTTTACACCATTATTTACTGAAAATGCCAAACCATTTGCTTGTCCTTCACCATGATATGGATCTTGACCAAGTATTACCACTTTAATTTGATCGAAAGGGCATAATTCAAATGTTTTAAATATATTTTCTATATTTGGATATATTTTTTTAATCTTGTATTCATTTTCAATATGATTTAAAAGCTCCTTAAAGTATTTTTTGTCGAATTCTTCAATTAAGGCATCTTTCCAGCTATCTGTAATTGTAATCTTATTAACATTCATAAAAGTAATGTAATATTATCATGATATAATTTTTATATGAAAAAATATTTAGAAAAATTTGATAATTGGTTTATATATTTATTGAGGAGAATAAGTATCCCTTTTGCTAGATTATCTATATTTATAGTCTTTTTTTGGTTTGGTATATTAAAGATTATTGGTACTAGTCCAGCAAATCCATTAGTTGCTGATTTGTTAAATAAAACCTTACCATTTATGACATGGGAGACATTTATCATTTTATTTTCTATTTATGAAATGATTATAGGAATTTCATTTTTAATACCAAGACTTGAAAGGCTTTCAATTGCATTATTAATTCCTCATATGATCATGACTATTTTGCCACTATTTCTATTAACTGATATTACATGGCAAGGTTTTCTAACTCCAACTCTCGAAGGACAATATATAATTAAAAATCTAGTAATTATCGCAACTGCCATAGGTATAGCAGCGCATTTACATCCGATGAGAGAGATGAGTAAGAGATAATTATGAATAAAAAGGTCATTTTAATTCTTGTATGCTTTTTACTATCATGTATTTTTACTGTATATATAAATTTTAAGCATGATTATGGAACTCTTTTTGTAGGTGAAAATAAAATCAATTTGATAATTAGTGATAATTTGAATACAAGGGTTAAAGGTCTTTCAGGAGTTAAGAAAATGAATGAAGATACTGCCATGTTATTTGTCTTTGAGGAGTTGGGTGATTATGGAATATGGATGAAAGATATGAATTTCCCGCTTGATATAGTTTGGCTTGATGATAATTATATTATTAATCATATTGAACAAGGCATTTCACCAAATACTTATCCAAGTATATTTAGATCTAATGAAAAAAGTAAATATGTAATAGAATTTAATGAAAATACTATTTCAAAATACCATATTAAAGAAGGTGACAAGTTAACAATTATCTTAAAATAAGGCAATCATAATGTGACAATAGCAATAACTGATTTTACACTGCATGTTTTTTGTTTCTTGATATGTATTTCCTGTTGAAAAATATTTTTTCTATTAAAAAATTAAGGTACAATACAATCATTAATAATTTTTAAGATAATTTTGATTACACGCATATGATGATGGCAAAAGTTAAAAAGAGTTCTGGAAAGGGAGGTAAAAAAGAAGAATTCGTTAAATCTATTGTAAAGAGAGATGGAAGAATTGTTCCTTTTGATATTGAAAAAATAGCTGGAGCAATATACAAAGGCATGACATCATCTAGTGAAGGGTCGCAAGAGGAGTCAGCACTTATTGCAAATAAGGTTTATGGTGAACTTGTACGCATAGCAAAGAAATTCAAAAATTTCATCCCTACAGTTGAGGGTGTTCAGGATGTTGTTGAGGCTGAGCTTATGCGTTCAGATTATATTAAGACTGCAAAACACTATGTTTTGTATCGTGAGGAAAGAGCTCGTATGCGTTCAAAAGGATTAGAAGTTCCAGAAGAGGTTAAAAAGTTAGCAACAGACAGCAAAAAATATTTTAAAAATTCACTTGGGGAATTCGTATATTACAGGACATATTCAAAGTGGATAGATGATCAAGGTAGGAGAGAGACATGGATTGAAACTGTCGATAGGTATATGTCTTTCATGAAGGAAAATATAGGAAATAAATTAAATGAAAAAGAGTATGCGGAAGTAAGAGAAGCGATTTTGAAACAAGAGGCAATGCCATCTATGCGTCTACTTCAATTTGCTGGTCCTGCTGCACGTGCTACAAATGTATGTGCATATAACTGTTCATTTATAGCTCCTGAATCATTCCAGGATTTAGCTGAAATCATGTATGTATCTATGTGTGGAGCGGGGGTAGGATTTTCAGCCGAAAGTAATGCAGTACAAAAGTTCCCACAAATACAAATACAGACAGGTGAAAAGTTACCTACGCATGTAGTAGGTGATAGCAAGGAAGGTTGGGCTGATTCACTAGCTCTAGGTATGAAGACATGGGCGTCAGGAAAGGATATTGATTTTGATTTTTCACAATTACGCCCAGCAGGTGCCAGACTAAAGACTATGGGGGGTAAATCATCAGGGCCAGCACCACTGCAGAGATTACTCTCATTCACAAGAGAAATAATGTTTGCAAGACAAGGTAGAAGACTTAGAAATATTGATGTACATGATATCGCATGTATGATAGGTGACTGCGTTGTGTCTGGAGGAGTAAGACGTAGTGCACTTATATCACTTTCAGATTTAGACGATAGTGAAATAAGAGATGCAAAAAAGGGAGCATTTTATATGACTCATCCACATCGTGCACTCGCAAATAACTCAGCTATCTATATCAATAAACCTTCAAATGAAGAATTCCTAAAAGAATGGATGGCTCTCGTTGAAAGTAGATCAGGAGAAAGAGGAATATTTAATAGAGGATCACTTGCAAAGACATTACCAGAAAGAAGAATAAAGTTATTAAAAGAATATAAGGGATATTTTGATGCTAGTGGTAATACAGTAGTTGGTACAATTGGTACAAATCCATGTGGTGAAATTATTCTTCAATCAAAGCAATTCTGTAATCTTTCAGAAATCGTAGCTAGAGCAGATGATACTGAAGCAACACTTATAAGAAAGATGAGAATAGCTTCAATACTTGGTACATATCAATCATCACTTACAAATTTCCCTTATTTATCAAAGACATGGAGGGAAAATTGCGAAAAAGAGAGATTACTAGGAGTATCTATAACAGGACAATGGGATTCACCTGCAGTAAGGAAGCCAGAGGTGATGAGAAAGTTAAGAAATGAGGCAATCAAAATAAATAAAGAATACGCAAAGAGATTTGGTATTAGTGAATCATCTTGTATAACTGCAGTTAAGCCTTCAGGTACCCTATCTCAAACAGTTGATTGTTCATCTGGTATGCATCCAAGACATTCAAAATATTACATAAGAAGAATAAGAATATCAGCAACAGATGCACTATTTAAGATGCTAAAGGATCAAGGTGTTCCATATTTCCCAGAGGTAGGACAAAGTGCAGAAAATGCTACAACCTATGTACTTGAATTCCCTGTAAAAGCACCAAGCGGATCAATATTTAGAGATGATCTATCAGCAATTGAACAACTTGAATATTGGAAAATGGTAAAGGTAAATTACACAGAACACAATCCATCAATTACAATATCAGTAGGTAATTCAGAGTGGATAGAGGTTGCAAACTGGGTTTATCAAAACTGGGATATAGTAGGAGGACTATCATTCTTACCTAGAGAAGATCACGTATATCAACTTGCTCCATATGAGACAATAGATGAAAAGAAATACAAAGAGTTAGCAAAGAGATTAGAGCATGTCGATTATTCAAAAATCATTTCATACGAAAAGCAAAATGATCTAGATGTCAAAAAGGAATTAGCATGTGTTGCGGGTGTTTGCGAAGTTATGTAGTTTGTGGTATAGTTATATGTACATATCAGACAATCGCTGTTTAGAGTAATCTAAATAGAGGAAAGTCCGAGCACTGGCTATAATAAAATATAGTTAGCAGGGTAGCGGGTAACGCCCGTCCATCGCAAGATGCGAGGTGCGAACAGAGACGCCCATTGTAAAAGCAATTTTATAATAGTTCGAAAGAACAGGGTATCCATATTTATATGGATAAGTCATATAGGTAACTATATGATTGCAACGGCAAAATCCTTACTTCAGTGCAAGGCCGTGCTCATAGCAATATGAGAGTGCCGCTTGAGGGATGAGGTAACTCATCTCCCAGATAAATGATTGTCGTCTACAATATTTGTATTGTAGATACAGAACTCGGCTTATCGATATGTCACATCAAAAAACTTCCTTAACAGGAGGTTTTTTGTTTGCTATAATTCGTACAATAGATTTTGGTTTTATTAATTAATAATTATATTATGGATAATTTTGATAGTGTTAAAAATGTTAATGAAACAGTAGCTAGTAAAAATAAAATCGAAAATATCGCATACTATATATTTTTATTTATAATATCCATTTCTCCTATTGTATTTTTTTCTAAGAGTTTTTCACCAATTGATTTAATTAAATATGACCTCATAACATATGGGATACTTGTATCAGTAATAATATATTTAATATCAGTATTTAAGGATAAGACTATAAGCATTCCTAAAAATAATTTTATTTCATCTACTCTGCTAATTGTCGTTTCTACAATCCTATCCACATTATTTAGTTCAAACATTGGCAAATCATTTATCGGTCAGGGATTTGAAAGTTCAACTACAACATTTATTTTAATACTGATCATTTCATCTTTACTTTGTTATAACTTTATTAAAAACTCTTCCGAAAGAGTATTGCATATATATTCGGGTATTTTGATTTCATTTATCTGTCTTGTCTTATTCCAATTAATTAGAATGGTAACTGGACCTGATTTTATGTCATTTGGAATATTTAAGACATTATCAAGTACACCAATAGGTAAATTTAGTGATTTGGGTATATTTTCATCAATCATTCTGCTTATTTCATTTTTTGCATATAAAATATTAAATTTATCAAAATCTAATAAGATTATTTCTCTTATACTTATAGCTCTATCTTCAATTGTCCTATTGTTTGTTAATTTTCCTCTAGTATTTACTTCAGTAATTATGGTTTTGATCTTGATTATTATTGATGAATTTTATAAATCTTATTCAAGTAGCAAAAATATTGTAAAATCTTTTTACAAAATATCTGTTGTGCCGGTTATTCTTCTGATTTTATTTTCATTATTTTTATTTAAAGGAGACATCATTTTAAGTAAGGTTGTTGGTAAATTAGATATTTCAAATTCTGAATTATATTTACCATGGCAATATACATTGGATATTGGCGCAGATACCATTAAATCATCACCGATTTTGGGAGCTGGTCCAAACAAATTTACTAGCCAGTATTTAAAATACAAACCACAGGAAATCAATTCAACACAGTTTTATAATGTTGATTTTAACAATGGTTTTGGAAATATCCCAAGCATATTAGTTACTCAAGGATTGCTAGGTGCAATTGCATGGATAATATTTTTATGCGTTTTCCTAAATTCTGGATACAAAAATATTATTAAAAAGGATTCATCAAGAGATTTCGCATATTTTACAAAAATATCTGTTTTTTGTATTTCTCTAATTCTGATAATATTCAATATAATTTATACGCCATTCCATGTGATAATGTTTTTAACTGCAATTTTTGTTGGTATATATGTGAGTACAATAACGACAAAAGATTATGTATTAGATAAAAAATATTTAAAGATAATTTTATTAATTGCAATTGTTGTTCTAGTCTCATGGTTTGGATTTCTAGTTAAAAAGGGAATTGCATTAAGTTATTTTAATCAGGGTATCAAAAATATAAATTTACCAAATAATGCAGGTGTAAAAGAAGCAAAAGATAAATTTAAAAAGGCATTAAGTTTTGATGAGGCTGATATATATTATCAAGCATTAACTGAAAATAATATTATACAGATCAGTCTATTGGTATCTGAATTACAAAAGATTTCAAATGGAGCGGATAGAGCTAAGTCTGATGAAATCACAAAAGAAATCAGTAAATTAGTTGAAGAAGCATTACAGTATTCAAGAAAGGCAATAGAAATAGATAATACAAATTATTATAATTATATTTCTGAGGCTAGAATTTCTGAAGTTGCTAGTGGTTTAAAGGTCAAAAATGCTTATGAAAATACTATAAACGCTTATATTAATGCAATCAAAATAAGCCCAAGAAATCCTTATACATATTTAGCTATAGCGAGATTTGAATTTTCAAATGATAAAATCGAAAATTCTCTGCCATATATTGGAGCTGCACTTCAGTTGAAGCAAAATTATCTTGATGCAGTATTTTTGCTTGCACAAGTTCAGGTGAAACAAGGTAAGACAAAAGATGCTATAGATTCAGTTAAATTTGCTACACAAATAAATCCAAATGATCCAACATTATTTTTCCAATTAGGTATACTTTACTATAATGATAAAAATTATTACGAGGCAATCAATGCTCTTAATCAAGCAATCAAATTGAATAATTCATATGCAAATGCACAGTACTTCCTAGGATTGTCGTATGCAAGAGTTCAAAATATTAAAGATGCAATAATTAATTTTGAAGTATTAGAAAAAACAAATCCAGAAAGTGAAGAAGTTAAATTGATTTTGAAAAATCTTAGAATTGGTAAATCAATATTTGCAGATGCAACACCTACAATAGATAGTAAGCCAGAAAAAAGGACAACTCTTCCATTAACTGAAAAAAAGAGTACAGTTAAAAAGACAAATCTAACAAGATAGAAAATAGACTAAAATGGTTAAAAGATTTTTTAAGATTATGGGTAAGGAAATAAGTGGTTTGCACGAAGCAGCTTATCTACTAGCATTCTTTGCTCTACTTTCACAAATACTAGCTTTAGTAAGGGATAAATTACTAGCATATCATTTTGGTGCTGGGCATATATTGGATATATATTATTCTGCATTTAGAATACCTGATTTGATCTTTGTATCTATTGCATCTGTGGTTTCAGCGTCTGTACTTGTGCCGTTTTTTATAGATAGATTTCATAATGATAATGACAAGGGTAAGAGATTTATAGATAGTGTATTTTCTGCATTTTTTCTAATTATAATTTTTGTTAGTGCTCTCACCTATATTTTTATTCCTGATTTAGTGAAATTACTATTACCGGGCTTTACAAATGATCCATATCTAGGTGAATTAATAGATGCAACAAGGATACTTCTACTCTCACCTATATTTTTAGGGCTTTCGAATTTCTTTTCTAGTATTACACAAATGCGCAAAAGATTTTTGGTATATGCATTAAGTCCGGTTATATATAATATTGGAATTATTTTTGGAATTATTTTCTTGTATCCAATATACGGATTAATGGGACTAATATGGGGCGTTGTTATTGGTGCATTTATGCATATGGCGATACAAATTCCTTTTATACTTTCAAGTGATATCATTCCAAGTTTAAAACTCAAAATCCATTTTAATGATATTAAAAAAGTAGTACTAGTATCATTCCCAAGAACAATTACACTATCTTCAAATCAATTAGCTTCATTTTTCCTTGTATCACTTGCTTCACTTATGAGTGGCGGATCAATTTCTATATTTAACCTTGCATTCAATCTTCAATCAGTTCCTATGACTATTATTGGTGTGAGTTATTCTTCTGCCATATTCCCAACATTGTCAAAGTTTTTTGTTGAAAATAATAAAAAGGATTTCCTAAAACAAATGATTGATTCGGCAAGACATATTGTCTTTTGGTCAATTCCGATTACTGTCTTGTTTATTGTTTTGCGAGCACAAATTGTAAGGACAATATATGGAGCTGGTAAATTTGATTGGCCAGATACAAGACTCACCGCTGCCGCACTTGCTATATTTATCGTCTCTGCAATAGGACAAAGTCTGATATTGCTTTTTGTTAGAGCATATTATGCTGAAGGAAAGACTATAAAGCCACTTTCAATAAATATAATATCTGCGGGCATTATAGTCGTGCTAGGGTATCTGCTTACAAAATTATTTTTTGCATTTCCTATGTTTGCTTATTTCCTAGAAGATTTATTTAAGGTTACGGATCAGGTAGGTACAAGTATTTTGGTATTGCCACTTGCATATACAATTGGTGTATTAATCAATTCAGTTCTGCACTGGTATATGTTTGAAAAAGATTATAAAGGTTTTACCAAGCCAGTTGTCGAAACATTATTTCAAAGCTTTTCTGCGTCTGTAATAATGGGTTATATTACCTTTTTATCACTTAGATTTTTTAATCAGTTTTTACCTCTAACAAAAGCATTAAATGTGTTTCTGCAAGGTTTATGTGCGGGAATAGTCGGTATTATTGCCCTTATTATTGTCTTAATTATATTGAAAAATAGGGAAATAAAAGAGGTGTGGCAAACTCTACATCATAAGTTTTGGAAAACACGTGTTGTTGTGCCAGATCAGGAAAGTCTATGATTTTCGGTATATTTCTGCTAGTATAAGTTTTACAAATGAATACACAGTTAATAAGAAATTTTTCAATAATTGCCCATATAGATCACGGCAAATCAACTTTGGCTGACCGAATGCTGGAGCTTACTAATACTATTGAAAAAAGAAAAATGCAAGAACAAGTACTAGATAGTATGGAACTTGAACGTGAGAGGGGAATAACTATCAAAATGCAACCGGTTAGAATGAAATTTAAAAAAACAGAGGGAGATAATATTGGTGAAGAATACATACTAAATCTCATAGATACTCCAGGACATATTGATTTTTCATATGAAGTTTCAAGAGCGCTCAAAGCTGTTGAGGGATCAATTTTGCTTGTTGATGCTACTCAAGGTGTTCAGGCTCAGACATTAACTACATTAAATATGGCCCGTGAATCTGGGTTAAAGATAATACCAGTTATTTCAAAGATAGATTCACCGCTTGCAAGAATAAATGATGTCGTACATGAAGTCTGTACTTTGCTTGATTGTAAGGAAAGCGAAGTATTAAAGGTTTCAGGTAAGACCGGAGAGGGTGTAATACACTTATTAAATGAAGTAATAAATAGAATACCCGCACCAAAGTCACCGGATAACAATAATACAAATGAATTCAGATCTCTTGTTTTTGATTTTCAGTATTCAAATCATAAAGGAGTTATCGTCTACGTGAGGGTTATGAATGGATCAGTTAAAAGACATGATCAATTGCTATTTAAAATTTCTGATGAAAAGTTTCAAGCATTAGAAGTAGGAATATTTGCACCGGACGATACTCCAACCGAAAGCTTGGGAGTGGGTGAAATAGGATATATTGTAACCGGTATCAAACAACCTGGTATTGCATCTGTTGGAGACACTGTAGCGTCTATTAAAGACAATACAGAGGCATTGCACGGATATATGTCACCCAGTCCAGTTGTTTGGGCATCAGTGTATACGGAAAGCCAAGACGATTTTAATGCCTTAAGAATGGCATTGGGCAGGCTTAGATTATCTGATTCCTCATTTACACATGAAGAGGAGGCTTCAGGAACATTGGGAAGAGGTTTTAGATGCGGTTTCCTTGGAATGTTACATCTCGAAATAATCACTGAAAGACTCAGAAGGGAGTTTAATTTAGATTTGGTAGTTACAACTCCAAGTATTACTTATAATGTTGAATTGAAAAATGGTAAAACAATAACAATATATTCTCCTGCGCTTTTCCCTGATGATCATGAAGTCAAAAAAGTCTATGAACCATTGGTTAAAATGAAGATAATCACACCGCCTGATTATTTGGGTACAATAATGCAATCAGTTTTTAATCATGAAGGCGAGGTTTCAATAACTGAAAATTTCGGTGAAAACAGAACATCAATTTCACTTGTTATGCCACTTCGTGAATTAATGAGGAATTTTTTTGATGAAATTAAAAGTGTTTCCTCAGGTTTTGCATCTATTTCTTATGAACTAGGTGAAATGAGAGAAGCAGATGTTGTAAGACTAGACATTTTGGTTGCAGATGAACCAGTTATTGCATTTACAAGAGTTGTATCAAGGAGAAGATTAGAAGAAGAAGCAAAACTAGCAGTAGAAAAGCTACATAAGGTATTACCAAGACAAATGTTTACATTAAAAATCCAAGGAAAAGCACAGGGAAGAATAATCGCATCAGAAACACTTTTAGGAATGCAGAAAAATGTAACACAACATATGTACGGTGGCGATAGAACTAGAAAAATGAAATTATGGGAAAAGCAAAAGGAAGGTAAAAAGAAAATGAAAGAATTAGGAAGAGGTAATGTAAATATTCCTCAGGATGTGTTTATAAAGATGATGAGAAACGATTAAAATAGGTTTGGAAGTGACCAAAGTATCATACTTACTATTATAAGTACTCCTATTATTATCATTGCAACACGCAAAAACTTTTTTGTATTGTGGTGGAATAACATATGTGTTGCATAGTATACTATATGTATATATAAATTCAATGATTGATTTTCAAAAGAAAAAAAGAATTAGGAAAATATTATACTCACCCATTTCTCTTATTATTTTATTTATTGTATTTATTTTACTTTTTAAATCAGTTTGGAATGTATACGATAAACAAAAATTAAGTATCAAAAATCTTAATCAAGAAAAAATAGAAAATGATAAACTTTCACAAAGAGAAAAAAAGCTAAATACATCTATAGAATATTTAAAAACAGAACAAGGAATAGAAAATGAAATACGCGTCAAATTCCGAGCTGTGAGGGAAGGTGAACAAATATCAGTCATAGTTGATGATAATAATGTTAATACAGTAACAGTATCTACTAGCACAATTAAAAAAGGTTTTTGGAATAATCTTTTTATGTTAAAATAGCATTAATTAATAGTTTAATTAAAATTCATGAAAAATATCACAATATACTCAACCCCAACATGCCACTATTGCAATGAAGCAAAAAAGTTTATGAAGGAAAACAATATCTCATACAATGAACACAATGTAGCAACAGATTTGGAACAAAGGAAAATCATGGTAGATAAAAGTGGTCAACTAGGTGTGCCGGTAATAGATATCGATGGCAAGATTATGGTTGGATTTGAAGAGGGAAGTTTCAAAAAGGCATTAGGTATATAAAGTTATACCAAAAGACAGGACAATATCCTGTCTTTTGTGTTATATTCATATTGCGCCCTTGTAGTTCAATGGATAGAACAGTTCCGTCCTAAGGAATAGATCCAGGTTCGATTCCTGGTGAGGGCACAATTCAATCTTTTAATTTATCTCATATTCTGGTATACTCTTTTTTATGAGTCCTGAAGATAGATCTTTATTAGAAAGAACACTCAAATTAGCTGAGGAGAATAATATCATTCTCAAGTCTATTCGTCGTAGTAATAGGATTAGTATGGCGGTGAGGGCTTTGTACTGGATAGTAATAATCGGTCTTTCTGTCGGGGCTTTGTATTTTATTCAGCCGTATATTGATTTCCTTTTTGGTGCATTAAATGGCGGTGGAAAGACAACAGATGCAGTTAATACACAATCAATAAATTTACTGCAAGATTTGTTGAAATAAATGTTTTTTAAATTAAATATCAGTTTAGATTACGTACCAACGCCAAGGTAGCTGTCTTGGTAGGCCCAGAACAATATGTGGTAGGAATAATAAAATTAAGTGTAAGTATACCAACGCCAAGGTAGCTCAGTTGGTAGAGCATTCCCCTGAAGAGGGAAGGGTCACCAGTTCGATCCTGGTCCTTGGCACAAATACATTGAGTAATAACTTTTATCAAGTTATAATATAGCAATAATTATTTTGCTATATGAAAATTCAACAAAAAAAGTGGACATTAAATGATGGTTGGAAAGTTATAGGTAATTCAACTGATTCATTAAATAATGCAGATTTGGTTTTAATATTTGGAGGTAACAATGCATTAAAGGATAAAAATAAATTTGATGAAATCAAATCATGGTATCCAAATGCAAATATTGTAAGTTCAAGTACAGCCGGTGAAATCGTTGGTACTGAAGTTTCTGATGATGGTCTTGTTTTGACTGCTATTAAATTTGAAAAGACAAAGCTTTCATTTGTTGAAGCTGAGATTGACAATGCTGATCAAAGCGAACAAATAGGTATTAAGCTGGCACAAGGTTTAGATCAAAATGGTTTAAATCATGTAATGATATTTTCGGATGGATTATATGTAAACGGTACTCCACTAGTACGAGGTCTGCTTAAGGGCTTGCCATACAATGTTTCAGTTACAGGGGGTCTTGCCGGTGATGGTCCGAGATTTAAGGAAACTTTAATTGGTTTTAATGATATTGCAAAAAGTAAAAAGCTTGTTTGTATAGGATTTTATGGAAATAATATAAAAATAGGATACGGTTCACTCGGTGGTTGGGATGCTTTTGGAATATCAAGAACAATTACAAAATCAAAAGGAAATGTACTTTACGAATTAGACGGTGTGCCAGCTCTATCAATATACAAAGAATATTTAGGAGATTTAGCAAAAGATCTACCAGCAAGTGGACTTCTTTTTCCTTTAAATTTAAATATTAAAACTGATTCAGGAAAAGAAGTTGAAGTTGCCAGAACAATACTTGCTGTTGATGAAAATGATCAATCAATGACATTTGCAGGTGATATGCCTGAAGGAGTTGTTGCAAGATTTATGAAAGCAAATTTTGATAGAATAATAGATGGTGCATCAGGTGCGGCTAATATGAGTATTGAGGCACTTCAAAATAATAAAGCAGAACTTGCAATACTTGTAAGTTGTATAGGAAGAAAGTTAGTGCTTAAGGATAGAGTGGAAGAAGAGGTTGAAGCTGTAAGGGAAAAAATAGGTGATAATGTATCAATAGTTGGCTTTTATTCATATGGTGAAATATGCCCAACAGCACCAACAGAAAGACAGTGCCAATTACATAATCAAACAATGACTATTACCACATTTCGTGAAGAATAAACATGCATCATTTACTTGAAAGACAATATAAAAAGGTTTTTAAGGATAAAACAAACAATTCAAAAGAAATTGAAGATTTATTAAATATTATAAGTACAACTTATGAAAACAATGATACAGATAGGAAATTACTAGAACATTCATTTGCAGTTAGTTCAAAAGAGTTCGGTGAATTAAATGCAAAGGTGTTAAAACTTTTGAAAGATTTGGAAATTGAAAAAGAAAGTGTAGAAAAAAAGGTCATACAACGAACACAAGAGTTAATAGAGGCAAATAAAAGATTAACTGAATTGGATAAAATTAAAACAGAATTCATCTCTGTTGCAGCACATCAATTACGAACACCGCTTTCAGCAGTAAAGTGGACATTGTCTTCACTTATTGAGGAATCAAACGATAATCTCACGGTAGAACAAAAGACTCTGCTACTAAAGGGTTATGAAAGTAATGAAAGAATAATAAAGCTCATAAATGAAATGCTTGTGGTTACAAGAATAGAATCAGGAAAAATGTCATATAATTTTTCGTATATTCATATTGAAGATTTGATAGATAGTTGTATGCAAGATTTTGAAGGTCAAGCAAGAGCAAGAAGGATAAAATTGGATTTTATTGAAAATAGCAATAAATTACCATATATAAATATAGATCCAGAAAAGGTTAGAGCGGTACTACAAAATCTTATCGAAAATGCATTATTTTATACAAAAGATGGGGGTAAAATAGAAATAAAAGCAGAATTAATAGATGGAAATATAAAAGTTTCAGTTAAAGACAATGGAATAGGAATTCCAGAAAAACAAAAATCAGGAATATTTAATAAATTTTTTAGAGCAGAAAACGCATTAAAAGTACGCACTGATGGTTCAGGACTTGGACTCTTTGTTTCTAAAAGCATAATTGAAAAGCATGGTGGAGAAATAGGATTTGAAAGTATGGAAGGTGTTGGCACAACTTTTTTCTTTAAAATTCCTGCAGTAAAATAATAAATAGACCAGTTAAGATTTATATTATATAATTATCGAAATGAATAATGAACTCAATAAAACAAAAAAGATTTTAATGATGGAGGATGAATTAATCCTAGGTGAAATCATAATTAAAAAGTTAATGAGTGAAGGTTACAATGCAACTCTAGCAACTGATGGGGAGACAGGAATACAAAAAGCTCATGAAATAATGCCAGACTTGATATTATTAGATCTAGTAATGCCAAAGAAAAATGGTGAAGAAGTCCTAGCTGAATTAAAGGCAGATCCAATACTTAAAAATATACCAATAATAGTTATTTCAAATTCTGGTCAACAAAGTGAAATAGAAAAAGTCGTAATGCTGGGTGTTAAGGATTATATTATTAAGGCACAATTTAGTCCTGATGAAGTTATGCAAAAGGTTAGAAAGTATTTAAACCTTGAATACACTGAAAAGGCTCCAGGAGTAATAAAGGAAGATATAGTTTCAAAAAATATTAAAATTCTTTTAGCAGAAGATGATAAATTCTTATCATCTCTCGTTGCTCAAAGACTTACAAAGGAAGGATTTAGAATATTAAGTGCCACAGACGGCAATCAAGTACTAAAGATTTTTAATGAAAATAAACCAGATTTAGTATTACTTGATATTATAATGCCAGAAATGAATGGTATTGAAGTATTAAAAAAAATACGCTCAAATAAGGACAATAATGATGTAATTATAATAATATTTTCTAATCTCGGACAAGAACATGAAGTCGAAGAAGCTAAAAATGCTGGAGCAGACGATTTTCTTGTTAAAGTTAATTTCACATTAAAAGAAGTGGTGGATAAGATAAATGATTTATTAAAACAAAAAGGCAAGTTGTAAAATATGGTTTTTTTGTTAATATCAACATATGAATGAAAAGTTTTTAAAGCCTTATGATGCCAAGGCAACAGAATCTAAAATATACCAAAAATGGGAAGAGGGTGGATATTTTAATCCAGATAATTTTGCAGGTATAGATGCAACTCCTTTTACTATTATAATGCCGCCAACAAATGCAAATGGATCTTTGCATGCAGGTCACGGTCTAGTTATGACAATTGAGGATATTATGATCCGTTATAAGAGATTGAGAGGCTATAAAACTCTATGGTTACCAGGGCTTGATCATGCAGGCTTTGAAACACAAGTTGTATATGAAAAAAAGTTAGAAAAAGAAGGTAAAAGTCGTTTTGATTTTGAAGCAAAACAATTGTATCAAGATATAATGGCATTTACCCTTGAAAATTCTCAAAATATAAAGTCACAAATAAGAAGCATGGGAGCTTCATGTGATTGGTCAAGAACTAAATTTACATTAGACGAAGATGTCATTAAAACTGTATATAGTACATTCAAAAAGCTTTCAGATGATGGACTATTGTACAGAGGGAATAGAATAGTCAGTTGGTGTACAAAACATCAAACCTCTTTTTCTGATTTGGAAATAAAAGATGAAGAAAAAGTAGAGCCATTTTATTATTTAAAATACGGACCATTTACAATTGCAACATCAAGACCAGAGACTAAATTTGGAGATAAATATGTTGTTATGCATCCAGATGATAAGAGGTATGTAGATTATAAGCATGGAGATACATTTGAAGCTGAATGGATAAATGGAAAAATAAAAGCAACGATAATAAAGGATGATTCTATAGATATGGAATTCGGTACTGGCGTTATGACAATCACTCCATGGCATGATGCGGTGGATTTTAATATTGCAGAAAAATATAATTTAGATAAAGAGCAAGTTATAGATGATAGAGGCAAACTTTTACCTATCGCCGGTGAATTTGCTGGTATGAGCATATCAAAGGCACGCCCACTAATTATTGATAAATTAAAATCAAAAAATTTAGTTGAAAAAATTGATGAAAACTATAAGCATAATGTAAAAACTTGTTATAAGTGTGGAACTATAATTGAACCACAAATCAAGTCACAATGGTTTGTTAAAATGAAGCCACTAGCCGAAAAGGCACTCGAAAAGATTAAATCTGGTGAAATAAAATACATTCCAGATCAATACGAAAAGATCACAACACATTGGCTTAATAATATTAATGATTGGAATATTTCGAGACAAATAGTATGGGGAATTTCAATTCCAGCTAAACTCTGCGATAAGTGCAATCACGGTATTGTCGATTTGGAAAATAAGATAAATAAATGTGATAAATGTGGTGGTGAAATGCGAAAAGATAATGATACATTTGATACATGGTTTTCTTCTGGACAATGGCCATATGCATCTCTTGGATATCCAGATAGTAAAGATTTTAAAAATTTTTACCCTACTGACGTTATGGAAACTGCTGGAGAAATAATATTTTTCTGGGTAAGTAGAATGATTATGCTTGGATTGTATGTAACTGGTGAAATTCCATTTAAAACAGTATATTTGCACGGTCTTGTACTAGATGCAAAGGGAAGAAAAATGAGTAAGAGTAAAGGTAATGTTATAAATCCTCTTGAATTAACTGATAAATACGGTACAGATGCATTCCGTATGGGTCTTGTAGTGGGAAATACTCCAGGTACATCTCTTTCATTATCAGAAGACAAGATCAGAGCCTACAAAAACTTTGCAAATAAACTTTGGAATATCACAAGATTTGTCCTAACTTCAGTTGAAGGTGAAAGATTGGATAAAGATTTCAAGTCTTGGTCAGAGAGTGATTCAAAAATAATTTCTGAATTTGACTCAGTGGTCAAAGATATTACATCTGATATGGAAAATTATAGATTTTATATGTCAGCTGAAAAGATTTATCATTATGCATGGCATACATTTGCAGATATTATCCTTGAAGATAGTAAAAAAGTATTAAAAGAGGGAAGTGAAGAAGAAAAGAAATCTAGAAAGCAATTATTGCTAAAAGTTTTGAGTGAAATATTGATAGTGTTACATCCTTTTACACCTTTTGTCACAGAAGAGATTTGGAGTGATATGCCAATTGATGATAAAAAGTTGCTTATAGTAGAAGCTTGGCCTGTAAAGTAGGGTTATAGAAAATATAAAAAGAGATACCCCGACCGCACGTTCTCGTGCTGTCGGGGATCCTGTAAATTATGCTAAATCCGATCTCCGACCGGTAAGCATTGCTGGCCAAGAGTGATTTTCTCGACTGTCCTGCTCCAGATAGTATCTGGGTCCTGGCGACGAGTACTCACCTCTCTTGTTGTCCCTTTGTGCATCCCATCCGCAGCCCTGTGCATTTGCTGAAACAGTTCCTTTGGAAACTTGTTTTTGTTTCTCATATAATAATGGGTTAGGGGGTTGAACTGACTGAACTACAGTATATATGAAGAAATAAGTTATGTCAAATAGCCTAAAACTACTTAACAATCTCCTCTACAACCGCCTTTACATCTGCTCCGTCTGCCTTTCCTTTTAATTCCTTCATCAACATTCCTATAAATTGTCCGAGCTTTGCTTTGTCTGGCATTCCTCCTGAACTGATTTTTTCATTAACAATTTTTGTTATTTCATCTTTACTCATCATTTGGGGTAAAAATGCTTCTAAAATCACAAGTTCTGCTTTCTCTTTTTCAACCAAATCCATACGATTTCCTTTTTGAAATTGATCTATTGAGTCTTTGTGTTGTTTTACACTTTTTCTAATTATCGCCAATGCACTATCATCATCAATAAATGGATTTGGATTACCTTTTGCTATTAATTCATTTGAAAATGATGCAGTTAAACCACGCAATGTCTCTAACTTCAATGCATCCTTAGCACGCATTGCATCTACTATTTGTTTTTTTATATCTTCATGTATTTTATTCATATTATTGATATAATAGCATATATGAACTCAATTATCATTGCCCTTGTTGTTTTACTCGTGATTGCTATCGTTTTTATTTTTTATATTTTAAATAAATCAGGTAAAAAAGAAGATAAAAATGAAGATATAGGACTAAAACTTATTTTAGAACAAATAAATGAGTTAAACAGGACAGTTGATAAAAAGATAAGTGAAAACGGCAGAAATCTTCGTGAATCAATGCAATTTCAACTTTCTGAATCCGCAAAGATGATAAAGGATGTTACCGAGGGACTTACAAAGCTTGATGAGACAAACAAGCAAGTGATTTCATTTGCTGATCAACTGCAATCCCTGCAAGATATTTTGAAAAATCCAAAACATAGAGGAATACTTGGTGAATATTATTTAGAGACACTTTTGAAAAATGTATTAGCTCCATCACAATATAAAATGCAATATGCATTTGAAAATGGGGAAATTGTAGATGCTGTCGTTTTTGTAAAAGATAAAATCATACCAATTGATTCAAAGTTTTCACTAGAAAATTACAATAGATTAGCAAGCGAAACAGATGCGGTAGAAAAAGAAAAATTAGAAAAGGTTTTCGTAAATGATTTGAAATTAAGAATACAAGAAACATCAAAATACATAAGACCAAGTGAATGGACTATGGAATTTGCTTTTATGTTCATTCCTCACGAAGCAATTTATTATGATTTGCTTGTTAATAAAATTGGTGCAGTTACTGAGGAAACAGACAATCTCATTCAGCGTGCTGCAAATAAATATAAAGTTATAATTGTTTCTCCTACATCTTTCCTTGCTTATTTACAAACAGTTTTGCAGGGATTAAAGGCATTACAAATAGAAGAAACAGCAAAAGATATAATTAAAAGAGTAGATGAGCTTGGAAGTCATATAAAAAAGTATGAAGAATATCATGCAAAGCTTGGTGTATCACTTGGTACTGTTGTAAATCATTATAATAATTCAAATAAAGAATTAAGAAAGGTAGATAAGGACGTTTTACGTATTACTGGCACAAATGTTGGTATAGAAGCGCAGGTTATTGACCATCCAGAAGAGATAGTGTAATATACATCTACTATGGAATTTGCAGTAATACAAACAGGCGGAAAGCAATATAAGGTAAAAGTCGGGGATGAAATCAAGATTGAAAAGATCCTAGGCGATTACAAGGAAGGCGATAAAATCGTTTTCGATAAAGTTTTATTAGTGGATAATGAAAAGGATACAACTATCGGCACACCATTTATCGAAAAGGCAAATGTTACTGCTAAAATCACTAAAGTGGGAAGATTGGCAAAGGTAAACGTTATACAATACAAGCAAAAGAGTAAATATTTCAAGAAAAACGGTCATAAGCAACCATATTTCCAGGTAAAGATTGAGGAAATAAAATAATTAAAAAAGCCCCGAAAGGGGATTTTTTATGATAGCATATATAAATATGAAGTACTGGCTCATAAAATCAGAAGGTAGTTGTTATTCTATAGATGATTTAAAGAAAGATAGGAAAACTCCTTGGACTGGTATTCGTAATTTCCAGGCTCGTAATTATATGAAAGATGGTATGAGTGTAGGTGACCTTGTTCTCTTTTACCATTCTATGTCTGACCCTACTGGTGTATATGGTATTGCTCGTGTTGCAAGTCTTCCTCATATAGATGAAAGTGCATTAGACAAGAAAGACGAACATTATGATCCTAAGGCGGTGAAATATGAAAAAGAGGGAAAGGAGCCACTATGGGTTTGTGTCGATATGGAATTTGTAAAGAAATTTTCTTGCCCAATTTCACTCGAAGAAATTAAGGAAGATAAAGAGCTTATTGGTATTTCAGTATCAAAGCGCGGGACTAGACTTTCAGTTATGCCAGTAGAAGAAAAACATTTTAAGAGAATTGAGGAGATGGCAAATGCTAATTAAGATTTAATTATTTTAATGTATTACATTTATATTCTCAAATGCTCCGATGGCACTCTATACACAGGCTCAACAAATGATTTAGAAAAGAGATTGCATACTCATAATACTGGAAAGGCTGGCGCAAAATATACTAGAGGTAGGCGACCTTTGGAGATGATATATTCTGAGAAGTTTAGGACAAAAAGTAAGGCATTAAAGAGAGAATGGGAGATAAAGAGGATGAAAAGGGACGAGAAACTTGTATTGATAGTTAAATAAATATATTTTAAATATTATCCCCCGCAACAAAACCTGTAGTCCAACATAATTGAAGACTATATCCTCCAGATGGTCTATCAATATTTAAAACATCACCTACTAAATATAGATTTTCTATAATCTTTGATTTCATTGTTTTAAAATCTACTTCCTCAAGATCAACACCACCGGATGAGACTATTGCTTTATCACTACCCAATAATCCACCAACCTGCATATCTAATCCTTTTATTATTTCAATCAATTTCATTCTCTCTTCTCTTGTTACACTATTATTATTTTTATCTGGGTCTATGGAAGATTTTCCTAATACTATATCTACAAGTGAGCTAGGTATTATCGAACCTAAAGAATTTTTAGTTTTTTTCTTATCATCTATTTTAAATAATTCCTGCAATTTACTATTTAACATTCCATGATCTAGAGAGGGAAGTAAATCAATTTTGATTATAACCTCACCATATTTCAAAAGCTCACCGATTTCTTTACTCATATTTAATATTGTAGGGCCACTAATGCCAAAATGTGTGAAAAGTAATTTACCTTTATTACTTTCTTGTTTTGTATTGTTTTGAAATGTTGTAATTTTGATATCTTGAAGTGTTACACCGCTTAAATCCTTTACCCACTTATCCTTTATTGCTATTGGAACTAATGCATCATTACTATCTATTACATTATGTCCTAATTCTTTTAACCATTTAAATCCATCTCCAGTTGAACCAGTTTCTGGCCTTGATGTTCCACCTGTTGCAAGTATTATTTTATTTGCATAAATAAGTTCACCATTTTTCAATTTAATAGCATTTATCTTTTTTTCTTTAAAATCAAAACCTACAACGTTTGCATTGTATTTTATTTCTACATTATTTTCCTTAATATATTCGTATAACACATTCCAAACAGATTGTGAGCTGTCACTTTTAGGGAAAACTCTGTTCTCAGCTTCCACTTTTGTTTCCATTCCTCTTTTATTAAAAAATTCTATAGTATCTTTTACTGACCATTGTGAAAAAGCTGAAAAAAGAAATTTATCACTATCTTTGTATTTTGAAAGAAATTGTCTAATATCAAATTGTGCATTTGTAACATTACATCTTCCTCCACCAGTTATCAAAAGTTTAACACCGAGGGAGTCATTTTTTTCAAGTAAAATTACCTTAGCGCCTTTCTCAGCTGCACGACCTGCCGACATAAGCCCAGCAGGGCCTCCGCCTATAACAGCTACATCGTAAATTGTCTTATTATTTTCCATTTAAATATGTGCAAGATTAATAGCAAAATATATAAAGATTATACCCAAAATAGTTACAACAGTAGTCCAAATTGTTGGATGATTATGATGACTTTCTGGTAATAGATCACTAGCACCAATATACAAAAAGAATCCAGCAAAAATAGCGAGCAATAATCCAAGATAATATTCATTTAATGAAAAAAATGAAGTCGAAATTATACCAATTACTGGAGCTACAGCATCCATACTCAACCATTTCATTGCGGTTTTTTTATTTCCTCCATTTTTTAAAATCATATTTACTGTATTAATACCATCCGAAAAGTCATGAGCCAAAACAGCAAGTGTCACTATTATTCCAACCGCATTTGATACTTGAAATGAAAGACCAATAGCAATACCATCTAAAAAACTGTGAATCGATAAACTTCCAGCACCAAGTTTGCCTCTATTATGATTGTGCTCTGTTGTATCATCATGACTATGAGAATGTAAGACAATAAATCTGTCTATAATCATATAAATAATAAAGCCCAATGCGACTGTAAATAGTATTGTTGATACATCATATTTAGCTGAGCCTAATTCAATTGCTTCTGGAATTAAATCAAAAAATGCCACACCAATGACTGCTCCAGCACTGAATCCTAATATTAAATGCAACTTATCTTTAAATTTCAATGCAAAAAGACCACCAAGTATGGTAAATAAAAAGGCTAATATACTAATTGTTATTAACATTGTTTAAATATAGCATATAATGTATGTATGAATAAAGAAATTGCAGTCTTTGGTGGTGGATGCTTTTGGTGTACAGAAGCAGTCTTTAAAATGTTAAATGGCGTCAATATTGTGCTTCCAGGATATAGTGGTGGCAATATTGCCAATCCTACATATGAACAAGTATGTTCCGGTAATACAGGACATGCAGAAGTTATATATATTGAATTTGATCCATTAAAAATAAAATACAAAACTCTTTTGACGGTCTTTTTTGCTTCCCATGATTCAACAACATTAAATAGACAAGGTAATGATGTGGGTACTCAGTATAGATCCATTATATTTTATACAAATGAAAATCAAAAAAATGAAGCGCAAAATATTATAAATGAAATAAATAATTCAAATAAAGATGGTGATCCCGTTGTGACAGAATTAAAACCATTTGATAAGTTTTATGAAGCAGAAGATTATCATAAAAACTATTTTGAAAGAAATAAAAACGCTCCATATTGTCAGGTAATTATTAATCCAAAATTAGAAAAGATACAAAAAGATTTTGCAGAATTATTAAATAATAAATAAAAATATGAATGAAGAAGAATTAAAGAAAAAGTTAACAGATGAGCAATATAAAGTTTTAAGACAAAAGGGAACAGAGGCGCCTTTTTCTGGTAAATACGTTCATGAAAATAAGGATGGTACATATAGTTGTGTGGTTTGTGGAAATAAACTATTTGAATCAACAGCCAAATTTGACTCTGGTACTGGTTGGCCGAGTTTTGATAGGGCAATTGCTGGCTCTGTAAAACTCATTGAAGATAATGCATATGGTATGAAAAGGACTGAAGTTGTTTGTGCAAAATGTGATTCACATTTGGGGCATGTATTTGATGATGGTCCAACTGAAACAGGTAAAAGATATTGCATGAATTCGGTTTGTCTTGATTTACAATAGATAAAACATATATAATCAATATATGAAGAAAAAGGTTTATGCAATTATTTCTGTTATTATTTTGCTCGCTGTTATCTATGCGGGTTATTACTTTTTTACTAATAATAAAATAAATGTTAAACCAAATGATATGGGAAATGTTATCGCTGTAACATCACCTATTAAGGATTCCCAGATATCATCACCACTAAGGATAGTTGGTAGGGCGCGCGGGAAGTGGTTTTTTGAGGGGAGTTTCCCGGTGATTTTGAATGATTCATATGGAAATACAATTGCTTCAGGAAATGTGACAGCACAGGGAGAGTGGATGACTGAGGATTTTGTTCCATTTATCGGAACACTACAATTTAATAATTTTATAAAAGGTTCAAAGGGTGTGTTGATTTTGAAAAAAGATAATCCAAGTAATGATAAAAAGTTTGATGAAAGTATTGAGATTCCAATTATTTTTAAATAATTTTATAACATATCAAAACTGTGGATAACTAGGATGAAAACACTTGCACATTTTTTCATGCGGGTGTAATATTTTGACAGCAAAGTTCTTCGATGAGTTCGTGTGAACAAATCATCTTTGCTGTCGTTGGTAATGCAGTTAACAAAACACTCCAATGAAGACAAACACAGGTCAGATGGGCATCAACCATGGTGCAACCCGCTCGGCAATCAGCGCGATTCAGCATAAAACGGATCCACTGGCAACGCATTCTCAGCATGGATCTCCCGCGAAGCAGCAAGGAGCGCTCGGACATCAGCCTACCACGATCATCAATGGCCCGGTCACAGTCACCTAAGGGAATTTAGGCGGCACGACCAAATCAGTATTGACCCCCTCCAAAACATTAGCAGACGCGAGTGTAAGGACGGGGGTCTTTTTTATGCTAATATATATAAATATGATAATCACAGACGAAATTTTAGGCGCTTTAAATAATTCCAAAAACATTTTATTACATTGCCACCCTAGTCCAGATCCTGATAGTGTTGGTTCGGTTTTGGCAACTAAATTTGCATTAGAAAAAATGGGTAAAAATGTCACTGCTATATCAGGAGACAGTGATATTCCAGAAGAATTTGTTTTTCCAGGAGTTCAGACAATTATTAAAAAAACTTTTCATGAAATTGATTTAAATAATTTTGATACATTTGTAATCCTTGATAGTGGATCAAAGGAAATGATTACAAGAAAAGTTGAAGTTATTTTCCCTGAACATTTAAATACTATTGTCATCGATCATCATAGGAGTAATACTGGATATGGAAAAATGAATATCGTAAAACCACAATATCCATCAACCGCACAGCTTTTATATGATATTTTTACTGAATTAAAAATCGAAATTGATAAAAATATTGCATTAAACTTATTTATGGGAATGTATACTGATACTGGTGGTTTTAGATATGAAAATACAAATTCAGATTCATTTAAGATAGCAGGTAAATTAGTTGAGATAGTACCTGAATATTCAAAAACCATTTCGATAATGGAAAATAGTAAAGACAAAGAGACGTTAATATTTGAAGGAATTGCGATTTCAAATGCAAAATCATTTTATAATGATATCCTTGTTATATCTATTGTAAGTAATGACGAACTTATTAAAAACAATATTAAGACAAAAGATATAAGTACTTCTTATATTTCATCAAAATTAAAATCAATTAAAACCACAATGATTTCTGCAACAATTGTTGAAGAAGAGATTGGTGTATGTAAATTAAGTTTTAGAACAAAAGATGCTTCAAAATACGATGTCTCAAAAATAGCAGTCTCGTTAGGTGGTGGCGGTCATATTGCAGCTTCTGGTGCCATACTTATGATGGACACACAAAAAGCACAAGATATAGTGGTACAAAAAGTAAAAGAAATATATAATCTATAATTATGAATAAAACAGTATATATAATTGTCGCAGCATTAATAGTTTTGGAATTGATTTATATAGTTAGACCAAATAATAAGATTAATATTACTGTTAATAATTACAGTACAGATGTAGTAGCGACAAGTACAGAGGATATTGTTAAGGAGGAGGATAATAAAGCAATTAATAATAATTTAAATAAAAATTTCATGCATACAATCTCAATTGAGACAAATAAGGGTACAATAGTTTTTGAAACATATGATAATGATGCGCCAAAGACTGTGGACAATTTTATAACTTTAGCTAAAAAGGGTTATTATAATGGAATAATTTTCCATAGAGTAATTAAAAACTTTATGATTCAAGGCGGTGATCCAACAGGTACAGGAACAGGTGGCCCAGGGTATAAGTTTGAGGATGAACTAAATCCAAATACCGAATCATATAAAATCGGATACAAGAGAGGTGTTGTGGCAATGGCAAATGCAGGACCTAATACAAATGGAAGTCAATTTTTCATAATGCATAAAGATACACCATTACCAAATGCATATTCTATTTTTGGTCGTGTTGTTTCAGGTATGGAAGTTGTTGATGCAATTGCTGAATCAAAAGTTGATGCAAGTGATAAGCCTATTGAAGCGGTAATAATGAAAAACGTTAGTGTCTCAGAAAAATAGCAAATACAATTCAGTTTGGATATCGCACTCATCTATTGGGGATTTTTTGAAATGTCATAAGGCATATTATCTTAAAAATATATATAAAAATCCTAAGACTGGAAGAAAAATAGGTATTGTTAATCCTGCACTTTCACTTGGTTCATCTGTTCATGAAGTTGTTGAAGGGTTGGCAAATTATAAAGCAGAAGAAAGATCAAATGTCCCAATAATTGATCAATTCGAAAATGTATGGAAAAAGTTCGAAGGATTAAAAGGTGGATTTAAAGATAAAGCTGAAGAGGAAGCTGTAAAGCAAAGAGGTTTAGAAATGATTAAAAGAGTTAAGGATAATATATCTCCATTACTTAATAAAACAGTTAAGCTCAAAGAAAGTGCAAATGGTATGCCACCTAATTTCTATTTATCTGAAAGCGATAATATTATTTTATGCGGGAAAATAGATTGGTTAATATGGAAACCAGAGGACGACAGTATACATATTTTAGATTTCAAAACAGGCAAAAATGAAGAAAATGATGATTCATTACAATTACCAATTTATCAATTATTATTAGATAAATTACAAAAAAGAAAGGTTACAGGAGCAAGTTATTGGTATTTAGACAAAGACGATACACCAAGACAAAAATCATTACCAGATATAGCTGAATCTTATGAAAAGGTTTTAAGTATAGGTAAACAAGTTAAAGAAATAAGAGAAAAAGGTGAGTTTGTATGCAAAAATGGTGATGAAGGATGCTTTGCATGTAGACCGCTACTTAAGGTTATAAATGGAGAAGCGCAATATGTTGGAGTTGGTGAATGGCAAGACTTGTATATGGTTTAATAGTAATGGTATAATTTATTTATAAACAAAATGGAAAGTAGAACACAGTATTATTTTTTCATATGTATACTTGTTGCAGTCTTTGTACTGACTCTATTTATCTTTTATCCCTATTTAACATCTTTACTATTAGCTGTAGTTTGTTCTGTAATATTTAGACCATTACATAGATGGGTTTCAAGAATATTTTCAAATAAAAATCAACAAAGTACAGTTTCTACATTTATTACACTTATGATAGTTGCGGTGCTTGTCATTACACCACTAATCTTCCTAGCAAAGCAAATATATGTTGAAAGTGAAAACCTCTATTACAGTTTAACTGATGAAAGTACAAGGTCTGATCTTATTGTTACATTAAATAATCTTTCAGATTCATTATCATCACATTTATTTAACGTTTTTCCGGCATATAATTTTGATTCAATAAATATAACTACTTATGTACAAAATTTCCTTGAATGGTCATTTGCAAATCTAGATACGATATTTTCAAGCTTTTCGAAATTTGCTATACAGATATTTATAATGCTTTTTGCATTGTTCTATCTACTTAGAGATGGCGTAAAGTTAAAACAAGGAATTATTTCTCTTAGTCCGTTGAACGATAATTATGATGAGAGGATTTTTTCAAAACTAAAGCAGGCAATAAGATCAGTTGTTTCTGGATCACTAATTGTTAGTGTTATACAGGGTATATTGACCGGAATAGGATTTTATATTTTTGGGGTTCCAAATCCAGCATTATGGGGAAGCTTTGCGGTAGTTGCAGCACTTATTCCAGGTATTGGTACCTCACTTGTTTTGATTCCTGGAATACTTTATCTATTTTTTACCGCTACAAATCTACACGCAATTGGTTTATTGGTATGGGGAGTTCTTGCTGTCGGACTTATAGATAATTATGTTGGACCAATGCTTGTAAACAGAGGGGTTAATATTCATCCATTCCTAATACTACTTTCAGTTATCGGTGGATTAGCATTTTTTGGTCCAATAGGCTTTATTGCTGGACCACTTGTAGTTGCATTACTTTTCGCTTTACTTGAAATTTACAAGTACAACAGATAGTGATAGAGTGACATTATAATAACTATTTATGGCATTTATTGATGATTTAACAATACATATTAAGGCTGGCAATGGCGGTGCTGGTGTGGTGCGATGGCGTCATGAAAGAGGCAGGGAAATGGCCGGAGCCGCAGGAGGAAATGGTGGTAAAGGTGGAGATGTATATGTACATGCCATACGTGATCTTGGAATACTTGAAAAATATAGAAATGTTAAAGAATTAGAATCTCAAAAAGGAGAGGATGGAATGAGAAATAGCATGCACGGTAAAAATGGTGATGACTTGTATATTGACCTACCTATCGGTTCGCTTATTACAGATGAAAGGACAAAGAGACAATACAATCTATTGCATGAAGGTGAAAAAATAATGATATTAAAAGGTGGTCGTGGAGGATTGGGTAATGAGCACTTCAAGGCTTCTACAAATGTCACACCAACCGAATCAACACCAGGAAGAGAGGGTGAAGAAGCAGATTTCCATATTGAACTCGAACTCGTAGCTGATGCAGGACTTGTTGGGTTACCGAATGCTGGTAAATCAAGTTTATTAAATGCTCTAACAAATGCTGATGCAAAAGTCGGTAATTATCAATTCACAACACTTGAGCCAAATCTCGGAGCATTAAAAGGTGGATTTATTCTTGCTGATATCCCAGGACTTATTGAAGGTGCATCAGAGGGTAAGGGGCTTGGACATAAATTTTTAAGGCATATCAAAAGAACAAATAGAATTTTGCATATCATTTCTCTTGAAAATACTGCATTAATTGATACATACAAAACGATAAGAGAAGAATTAGAAAAATACGGTCAAGGATTAATTGATAAAAAGGAAACTATAATACTAACAAAGACAGATGTAACTGACGAAAAAGGTATAGAGTCAGCAATCAAAAAAATTCAGAAATACAATAAAGATATTTTAACTGTAACGGTTTTGGACGATAAATCAGTAAAGGAATTATCAGATGAAATAGTAAAAAGACTTAGAGAGGATGTGATATAATTTCCACATATGAAGGATTACATTGCTACAATAGGACTAGAAATTCATGCAGAATTAAGGACAAATTCAAAAATGTTTTGTGCTTGTAAAAATGATCCCGATGAAGAAAGTCCAAATAAAAACATTTGCCCAGTATGCATGGGTCATCCTGGAACAATACCAGTATTAAATAAGGAGGCAATTAGACATGTACTAAAAATAGGTCACTCTGTTAATGGAAATATTGCAGATTTTACAGAATGGGATAGGAAAAACTATTTTTATCCAGATATTCCAAAAGGATATCAGATTAGTCAGTACAAGTATCCGCTTGTCTCAGGTGGAGTATTAGCGGGCGTTTCAATCACAAGAATTCATCTTGAAGAAGATACAGCCCAGTCAACTCATGATATTCATGAAAAAAGTCTAGTAAATTTCAATAGATCAAGTGTTCCACTTATGGAATTAGTTACCGAACCTGTTATACATGATGCAGAGACAGCAGTTAGATTTGCTAAGGAATTACAATTACTACTTAGATATGTTAAAGCTGGAAATGCTAATTTAGAAAAAGGTGAAATGAGGGTAGAAGCAAATATATCTGTTGCAAGTAAGGAAGATACAGATGCAAAGAAATTTGGTACAAAGACAGAAGTTAAAAATTTGAATTCATTTAAATCTGTTGAAAAAGCAATTCAATTTGAAATTGCTAGACAAATAAAGCTTTTAAATGAAGGAGGTAAAGTTGTACAGGAAACAAGAGGTTGGGATGAAAATTCACAAACTACATATTCACAAAGATTAAAGGAAAGTTCACATGACTACAGATATTTCCCAGATCCTGATATACCAAAATTAAAGATTTCTAATATTAAGGAATTTGATAGGGAATCACTACTTAAAGATATCGGTGAATTACCATGGAATAAGAGGGAAAGATTCCTGAAGTCATTTGGTATGACTGACAAAGAAGTATCTATTTTTATTGATTCACCAGAAATTGCAAAATATTTTGAAGATACAATTGAATCATATAAAGATAATAGTAAGATGGTTAAATTGACCATTAACTATATTCTTTCAGATTATCTATCACTCGTTAATAAAGGAGATAATAGTATTAATACAATAAGCACAAAATCATTTGCTCAATTAATATCACTTATCGGTAACGGAACATTATCATCTCGCGGAGCAAAAGACACTTTGGCTATTATGTTTAAGGATGGTATTTCTGGCAATTCAAATACAGACGCATTAAAAATTGCAGAGGAAAATAATTTGATTCAGAAAAGTGATGAAGGTGAAATTAGAAAAATAGTTTCAGAAATAATATTAAATAATTCAAAGACAGTTGAAGAATATAAATCAGGTAAAACAGCAGTGCTACAGTTTATGATAGGACAGGGAATGAAAGCAACTAAAGGTTCTGCAAATCCAGAAATACTTAAAAATATTTTTATTGAATTACTTTCAAAATAGTCTCGGTATAGTCACTTACCTATATCTTGTAGACTTTCACTAATCATTCAAATGCTTTACGCTGAGCTTTTTCTTTTTATCTCTATTCCTACTTACAATTATACTTCTACCCATTTCCTCAATTAGTTTATTTACATCATCAATATCATATACTCGATAGTTACTTATGGGGTGTCTACCAGCAGGAAACTTACCAGTATTGTCCCAATTTCTAAGAGTTAATTCTGTAACCCCAATCATCTCTGATGCTTTTTTGATTGTTATATACTTTTTTTCCATACATTAATAAACCCTTATATTTATTAATATATATTATAACATTTATATTAAGCTTTAATATAGTTTACAAATAAATATTATTGTATTTAAAATTGAACTTTATTTACTAAATTTTTTGTATTTTTAAAATTTTTGTCAATGTAATTTAAAGATTTAGATTTCTTTATCCTTATCTAATGCACATAATTAGAAGCCACTTAGAATTTACAAAATAAAAAGAGAGGAATAAATTTCCTCTAAAATGGAGTGTGTAAGTAATAAGATAATTATAACTCAATCAAATAATTTAGCAAGCAAAATTAAGCAAAATATCAGTACTTATCCACATTAAAAAATAATTTTTAATACGAGTATGAAGTATAATTATATGGAATAACTTTATGCCCAAGGATGTTAAAAATTTTTCATTCCTTAAAAGTGTTAGTGGTTTTTTAACTACTAATAAGTTTTTTCTTTATTCTATGTATGTTACTGGTTTCATTTTTATCTCTGCATCAGTAATACCATTTGATAAAATTTCTATTGGTGATCCATTTAGTTTAAAACCAATTTCTAATTCAATTTCATCTGCATTTGAAAGCATAGGAAATTTTGGATCTGATGTACTTGCATCTGTTGAAAGTTTTGGAGATGGTATATTTGGTTTTGAAAGCTCAAGTGGGTCAGATCAAAATACTGCATCAATACTAGATTCAATTAAAAGTTTTTTTGGATTCAATAAAGATGAAACAATACCCGTAAAAATTACTGATGACACAACAGAATCAAATTTAAATTCATCACCAGCTCTTGATATTCCAAATGTAAATAAAACATATTCAAAAAATGATACTATCGAACAGAATACTTCATCTAATAATGTTAACAACTCTATTGTTAATGAATCACCGGTTGTAACACCAAGTAATATTGTTGGTGCAAAACCTCAAACAGTTGTTCAAAATATTTATAATTCATATCCACAAACAATTGTTAGAGAGACAATTAATACAAATACTCTAGTTCAAAAGGAAAGCTTTGATGGTCAGGTTGAAACTGTTTATAATTCTATTTCAAATAGCTTGGATGCAATTTCTGCTAATAATTTTGAATTTAGCGAAGATTTAAGTGTGCTGGGTGATTTACATGCCAATTCAAATATTATAGGCGCTGGCTCAATTACTGGAACTTATTTTGAGGCCTCATCGGCTGAGGCAACGAGTACATTTAATGGATCATTTAATGTTGCTGACTCAAGTCTGTTTGTTAATGCAAATACCGGTTATGTTGGTATTGGAACATCAAGCCCATCAAGCAAGTTGTCAGTAAATGGTGATATGTTTATAAATAGTGCTATTCAATTTGAGGATTCAACACCATCAGATACGTCAGGTAAACTTTATGCTAATTCTTCAAGTTTATATTGGTCAGGAAATCTTATTGCAGGTGCTTCTGCTGGTAACTGGACTACAGATGGCACAAATGCTTGGCGTGCAACTGGTAATATTGGAGTTGGTACATCAACACCATGGGCTAAACTCTCAGTTAATCCAAATGGTATTACAGGTCCATCATTTGTAATTGGTTCATCAACAGCAACAAATTTTATAGTGACAAATGGAGGAAATGTTGGTGTTGGTACAGCGAACCCATCAGCCAAATTGCATGTTTATGGTAGTGGTGATGTCGGTGCAATAATTGAATCAAGTTCAGCTACAAATGATGCCCAGTTATCATTAAGAAATGGTGATGGTACAGCAAATGTACATTTAAATGATGATGGTAAATTTTATTTATGGAATAATATCGCAAATAGCGATTTAATACTCAGGGTAAATAATGGAAGTAATATAGATGCATTAACAGTTGCTGGTACAAGTGGTTATGTTGGTATTGGTACAGGTACTCCACAATATAAATTAGATATTCTCGGTGACATGAATATTACTACCGGTATATTTACATTACAAAATTCTACATCATCTCTTGTTACGTCAAATCAATTCCCGTCAATATATGCTAGTCAAAACTCAGGATCTAGTTACCCATTCTTAACTAGTGGTAATCTAATACTGCAATCAAGAGCTTTGGGAGCAAGTAGAGATATCGTTTTTGTTGGAAGTACAACACCAACAGTACAGATGATTATACAAGGTTCTAGTGGTAATGTAGGAATTGGTACAACTAATCCAAGTTATAAACTCGATATCGTTTCTGACGGTAGTAATAATGCAAATAATACAACTACAGGCGGTTCATTTGGTTCAGGTAGAATTGCAGATAATCAGTCTCTGGTAATTAGACATAAAACAGATAAGGGAATTAGTGGAGCAACATTCCCAACACAAATTATTCAGAATTCAACTCAGTCTAATTCACTTGAGCTATATTCAACTGGGTCGACACCAATTGTCTTCGGTACACAATCACTTGAGAGATTAAGAGTTAATTCTGCGGGCGATATTTCAGTTGGAAGTTCTACTACATACGGTAATTTTTCTGTAAATGCCTTACGCTACACTATAGACAGGCATGCATTTGAGGATTGGTCACTTTTAAATACAACAGATACAAATCTTGGTTATTCGTCTTTTGATGCAAAGTCAACAATGACAAATTCACAAGACCAAAACCATATGGTCGCATATCAGGCACGTAACATATATAATGGTAGTGCTAATTTAACTGACAGATTTGTCGGTTTCCATTCATTCCCAACAACTAGTGGTTCAGGAAATATTACTAATGTTTATGGGGTTAAAATCGATGATATGACTGGTGCTGGCACAGTTACAAATAATTATGGTTTGTATATTGGTAATACAGTAAAGGGTACAAGTAATAACTACTCAATATATTCAAATGGAGGAACAAGTTATTTTGCTGGAAATGTTGGAATAGGTACGACTTCACCGAATGCAAAATTACAAGTTCTGGATTCAACAAATGTTTCAACATTCACAGGCGTTCAAAATCAAGGATTAGCTATTAATGGAGGCGCAGTGAGTGCTTCAGGAAATTATAGTTTGCTTGGTTTTAGAACTTCTGATTCTGGTTATACCGGAAAAAATGTTGCTCAAATTGGTGCTAAATTAACATCATCAGGAAGTTACTTACAATTCGGTACAAGTAATTTGTTTTCAAGTGGAATCACAAATACAGCAATGACAATTGATTATTCTGGTAATGTGGGTATTGGTACAACAACTCCAAGCAGTATGCTGCATCTTTACGGATCTACTGCTGGAACATCAACTCTTGAAATTGAGAGAAACATGACCGCTGGTCAAGGTGAGTCAAGAATACATTATCGTAATGCTTTGCATGATGTGTATTCAAGACTATATTCACCTGACGCTGGAGCAACAGGTTTATTTGGCTTTGAAAAAGGAACCGTGGATCCTATTGATTTCTACTTTGATGCTACAGATAATACTACTAAAAATCAATTGTATTTATCTAGAAATGGATACGTGGGTATTGGTACTTCATCACCTCTGACTTCAGGTCTAGAAATAGTAAAAAATGGTTATGCTGAAAACTCTGCACAATTAAAGTTATGGACGAATTCAACTGATGTGATAGGTAATGGTGCTAACTACCTACAATTACAAAGAAATGGTGGTGATACATATGCACTTACTCCAACTGCAAATAATATGAATTTGGGCAGGGTGGAATTTTTCGGAGTTGGAAGTAATTCACAAGTTGCTAGAGGTGCAACAATTAGTGCTAGTCAAAATGGTGCTGCTGGATTAAATGGTGTTCCAACAGATATTACATTTAGTACATCAGACGGTACTAATGCTGCGGCAAGTAGAGTTGTAATTGCAAATACTGGTAAAGTTGGTATCGGTACATCAACACCAGTTTCAACTCTTTCTGTTCAAGGTTCACTTTGTGTCCGTTCAACTGGATCATGTGGTACAACTGATGGAACAATATATGCAACAACGGCTGCTGTGACAGATATCGACTTAGCTGAAAATTATCCAACATCTGACTCTACACTTTCTGCTGGTGAAATAGTAATGTTTGATAATAATACAAGTGAAGTAGCATTCATAAAGAGAGCAGACAGAACAGCAGGTGGCACAATAATGGGAATTATTTCAACCGCTCCCGGATTACTACTAGGACGAAGTCTTCCAAATATTACTAAACCAGTAGCCCTATCAGGACGTGTTCCTCTTAAAGTAAATAATCAAAATGGTTCAATAGCAATCGGAGACAGAATTGCTCTCTCAAGTATTCCTGGAGTTGGTATGAAAGCACCACTTTCAGGCGAAACTGTAGCAATTGCTCTTGAAGCTTTTGATGGATCAAAGGGAAGTGGAACAATAGAAGTATTTGTAAATTTAAGAAATACTGTTGATATGAGTCCAATAGAATTAGCTACAAAGAAAATAGATGATTTAAATTTGAGAGTTGATTTATTAGCTTCAAGTACAGTAGATACAATTAATTCAAGCGTTGCTTCATCAATTGTTACTTTCTTTTCGACAATTAAAGAATGGGTAGGAGATAAAATAACAGTTGTAAAAGGATATTTTACAGAAATATTTGCTGATAAGGTTAATACAAAACAATTATGTATTGAAGAAGTATGTCTAACTAAGGATCAATTAAATGCATTAATTGTTAATATGCATGCATCAAGTACAGATACAATAAATAATTCAAATATACAATCAGTTGTTTCAACTCCTACTCCTACTCCTACAGTGACAGTTACAGTCACACCAACACCAAGTCCAACACCTACTGAGACAATAACTTCAACACCACCACCATCTCCTACTCCAACTCCTACCGTTACAGAGACTCCGACACCTACACCAAGTGATACTGTAAGTCCTACACCTACTGAATCTCCAGCTGAGACAACACCTTCAACGCCAACTGATTCACCTGCACCTAGTTCAAGTAGTGATACTCCAGCATCAGAATCATCAAGTAGTAGCACTAGCGAAACACAGAGTTCACAATAATCATTGACTTATTGTCTATATTCAAGTACCATATATTTGTAAGTTTTCCTAGTCGCTTACAGCTTATTTAATTAAAGACGGGTTAAAGTAAAAGAAAATGGCAAAGAAGTTATATGTAGGAGGTATTTCATACAGTACAAGTGAAGATGCTCTAAAGGCACACTTCGCTCAAGCTGGAGCAGTTGAATCAGCAAGTATCATTATGGACAAGATGACGGGTCGCTCAAAGGGATTTGGATTCGTTCAAATGACAACAGATGCTGAAGCAGATAATGCTATCAACATGTTCAATGGTAAGCCACTTGACGGTAGAAATCTAACAGTCAACGAAGCTCGCCCAATGGAACCTCGTGCTCCACGTAAGGATTTCAATCGTGGTGGAGAAGGTCGTGGAAACTGGTAATACCTAACTCGTCTTACTATACACAAACAAAAATACCGCCTAGTGCGGTATTTTTGTTTTATAACTTATATAATTTTTAATCAATCATTTTCCACCATTCAGATATAGGTGCCTCCTTAATTATTTTAATTACCAAATCCTCAGAATTAGTCATTTTAAATAATTCAATATCCTCACCTTCAATAGTATGATGCTTATTTAATAAATCATCATTCAAAACCTTAACAATTGGTGACCAAAAATCACTACCAAAAAGTATTACTGGGATTCTAGGAATTTTCCTGGTTTGTATTAATGTTAAAACCCCAAATAACTCATCTAATGTTCCATATCCACCAGGGAAAAAGACATATGCTTCAGCTGCAAAGTTTAAAACTGATTTTCTAGCAAAAAAATAATTAAACTCAATACTATCATTCATATAGTCATTTGTATGTTGCTCATGTGGAATATTGATATTTAATCCAACAGATTTATTCCCAGCATCAAATGCGCCTTTATTTGCTGCTTCCATAATACCAGGTCCACCTCCAGTAATAATACTGTAGCCAAGCTCTGTTGCTATTCTTTTAGAAAGTCTATATGCCTCATGATAATGTGAGCTATCGGGTGTAAGTCTAGATGATCCAAAAAATGTTACTGATTTTGGATACTTTTTGATGAATTCAAATCCCATTTTGAATTCTTTACTAATATCTTTTACATGCTCATCAATTTTCTGATTAATTTTGTCTGCACTTAATTCATTTTCTTTAAACATATAAAGATTATATCATAATCAAACAATATGGTATTATCATTAAATATTAAACAGATGAAATATAATATAGTAAAGGAAATAAAGGGTAAAAGGGGCAGAGCGGGTCAAATAGAGACCAAACATGGGATAATCAATACTCCTGCTTTTGTGGTTGTTGGAACAAAAGCAACAGTCAAATCTCTAACACCTGAACAGGTAAATGAATTAGGGGCTGAAGCTGTACTTGCTAATACATACCATTTGTATTTGGAGCCTGGTGACACACTCATAAAACAATCTGGTGGTTTAAATAAATTTATGAATATAAATAAACCTAGTTTTACTGACTCAGGTGGTTTTCAGGCATTTTCACTTGGCGCTGCCTTCAATAATAAAGCGTCTAAAATAGCAGATAGGGTTGAAATAGAAGAAATACAAAAAAATGATAATGAAAATAAAGATCTAGAAAAAAATAAATTTGCAAAAGTCACCGAAGATGGCGTTATATTTAAATCAATAATAGATGGCAGTGAACATATATTTACACCCGAAAGATCAATTGAGATTCAACATAATATTGGTGCTGATATAATTTTTGCTTTTGACGAATGCACATCTCCGCATGCAAGTTACGATTATCAAATTGAAGCAATGGACAGGACACACAGATGGGCCAAAAGATCATTAGAATATCACAGTAAAAATAATAAAAATGATCAAGCATTATTTGGTATTGTTCAGGGTGGAAGGTATCAAGATTTAAGAAAAAAAAGTGCAGAAATTATAGGTCAAATGGATTTTGATGGTTTTGGAATTGGTGGTTCATTTGATAAAGAAGACATATATACAGCAGTTGGTTGGGTAAATGATATTCTTCCAGCAAATAAACCAAAACATCTTTTAGGAATTGGTGAACCAATTGACCTATTTGGTGGTGTTGAAAATGGCATAGACACCTTTGATTGCGTTACACCAACAAGAATAGCAAGAAATGGAAATCTATATACCTATGATGGCAAGATTAATATATTAAATGCAAAATTTAAAAATGATTTTTCTAAAATAGACGCAGATTGTAAATGCTATACTTGTAATAATTTTACAAAGGCATATCTTTCACATTTATTTAGATCAAAAGAAATGTTGGGAGCAACACTTGCATCAATACATAATCTCTACTTTATAGTAAATTTAGTTAAGCAAATTCGCGAATCAATATTAAATGAAAATTTCGATGAATTTAAAGAAAAATTTATAAAAGGATATTATAAAAATCTTTAAATCTCCTTCGGTCTATAATCAGCGGGAGCTCTCTTTAACCACCATTCTATATTTTCGTGATTAAGTAATCCTTCTTGTGCCCCTATATATTGTATTACTGACATTGGATTAACTGGCGCCCAAGTCAAAGCTTCAAGGGGTGTTTTGCCCAACATTAATGCCCCGACAAAAGTTGCAGAAAATGCATCACCACAACCTGTCCTTTCAACAGGTGGTTTTGGATCAGGATAAATAGGCATAAAGTAAAAATGATCACCATCAAGCATATATGCACCTTTTGGACCATCAGTAATTATCACTATTTTAGGCCCATATGCATGTATTTCAGACAATAATATTTTAATATCCTTTGAATTATTATTTAATATTCTTTGTGCTTCCTCAACATTGCATATAAAGACTTCGGTGCGTTTATATATGTCTTTCAATGTATCAATACCTAATTTAATTTGAAATGTACCTGGTTGAAAGGCCAATTTAACCTCTTTATGTGTATTGAGGAAATAAGAAATTTCCTCATGATATCTTTTAGTATTTGATGCAAGGGAAGAAAGATAAATCCATTTTGGAATCTTTTTGATTTCTGGGAATTTATAATCGTATTCAATATGATTAATTAAAATAGTTCTATCAACATCATACCAAAGCACAAAATGATAATTAGATAATTTGTTTTTATGAACTTTTATATATCTATTGTCTACTTTTTCGTCTTTAAGTAGCGATAGGCAGTCTTTGCCATTTATATCATCTCCAAGTTGGGAAATAAGTCCTGAACTAATACCCAGTCTTGAAATCGCAACAGCTGCATTTGCCGAATTACCAACAGCTTTAATTACTTTTACATATTCAAATGGAACTTTATCACCGAATTTCATGCACAATTCACAATTTTCAGTATCAACCTTACAATGTACATTTGCCTCCTTTAATCTTATAAAGGCATCAGTTGTAATATCACCTATTGCTAAAAAATTTATATTTTTATCAAACATATTGAAAAGATTTATGATAGAATTATATCATGAATAATATAAAATCACTTAGAGAGTGTATAAAAGACGCAGAAGCAAAGGGTGTTGCCATCGGACATTTTAATATTTCAAATAGTGATGGATTTTCAGCTGTTGTTGAGGCCGCACACGAACTTAATGTGCCTGTTATTATCGGAGTGTCAGAGGGTGAAAGAGATTATATTGGTGTACATGAAATAAGTGCATTAGTTAAATCATATAGAGAGCATACTGGACAATTAGTTTTCCTTAATGCAGATCATACCTACACTCTTGAAAGGGTAAAAGAAGCAGTTGATGCGGGTTTTGATTCAATTATCTTTGATGGAACCGAATTAGCACCAGAACAAAATATCAATATAACAAAGGAAACTATACAATATGCAAAATCAAAAAATGCAGATATTTTGATTGAAGCTGAATTGGGCTTTATAGGTAAGTCATCAAAGTTATTAGATGAAATACCAGAGGGTGCAGGGAAATTAACTGATATAAATGATGCAAAGGACTTTGTTGGACAAACTAAAGTAGATATGTTAGCTCCGGCAGTTGGCAATATTCACGGAATGATAAAGTCTGGTGAGCCTGCTTTAAATATTCAAAGAATAAAAGAAATAAAAGAAGCAGTACAAATACCATTAGTTTTACACGGTGCTTCAGGAAATTCTAATCAAGATATCACTGATTCAATAAAGGCTGGTATTTCAATTATTCATATAAATACAGAATTAAGACTTGCATATAGATCAGGCTTAATCAAATCACTTTCAGATAATCCAGATGAAATTTCACCGTACAAATATCTTAAGGGCGCAAAAATTGCTATGAAAAATGTTGTACTAGAAAAATTAAAGCTATTTAATAATATAAAATAATATGAAAGTTTTTGTAACCAGACAGATTCCAGATATTGGAATTAAAATGCTTATAGATAAGGGTATTGAAGTAAAGGTAAATCAACTCGATAGACCGCTCAGTGATACTGAATTAAAATCAGAATTATCATCAGGGAATTATGATGCTGTACTTACTTTACTTACAGATAATATCAATTCAGAAATATTAGATATTGCAAAATCAGTTAAATTATTTGCAAACTATGCAATAGGTTATAATAATTTTGATGTTAATACTGCAATTTCAAAAAATGTGTATATGACAAATACTCCAGGAGGCGGAGCCGATAGAGTCTCTGAACATACATGGGCATTGATACTGGCATTATCATGTAGAATAGTTGAAGGCAATCAATATATTAAAGACAAAAAATACAATGGCTGGGACCCAATGCTACTACACGGTATATCACTTAGAGGTAAAACATTAGGAATAATAGGTACAGGTAAAATAGGTGCCGAAGTAGTTAAAAAAGGTCATTTAGCATTTGATATGAATATTGTTTATTATGATGTTAAGAGAAATGAAGAAATAGAAAATAAATACAATGCGAAATTTTGCCCAGATGTAAATGAAGTACTCAAAATATCTGATATTATTTCATTACATGTTCCATTGCTTGAGTCCACTCATCACCTTATAAATGAACAAAGTCTAAAATTAATAAAAAAGGATGCGATAATAATAAATACATCAAGAGGTCCAGTTATTGATGAAAAAGCCTTATACAACGCATTAAAAGAAGGCAAAATAGGAGGAGCAGGACTTGATGTTTTTGAATTTGAACCACAAATTGTGGCAGGACTTACTGATTTGGACAATGTAGTACTTACACCGCATATAGCATCAGCAACAAGACAAGCAAGGGAGGAAATGGCAATTATAGCTGTAAATAACATAATAGATTTGTTCGAAGGTCGAGTCCCAAGGAATAATATTGCCATAAAGGCTTGATTTTTTATTTAATCTGTATATAATAGCCCCTATGATTACATTAACTGCTGAAAAGCGAGATATTAAAACTAAATTAGAAAATCTTAGAGAAGAAGGCCGTATGCCTGCTGTATTTTATGGTCCAAAGGAAAAGTCTACACCAATTACAGTATCTACTATTGAATTTATTAAAACATACAAAAAGGCTGGTGAATCATCAGTTATAATTCTCAAGGAAGGAAATGAAGAGCATGAAGTCTTGATACAAGATATTGATGTTCATCCTGTTACAGGAGCACCAAGACATGCTGACTTTTATGTTATTGAAAAAGGTAAAAAGGTAAAGGTTAATGTACCTCTAGTATTTATCGGAGTTTCTCCTGCTGTTAAGGACAAGGGTGCTATTTTGGTTAAGGTTGCTCGTGATATCGAAATCGAGGCATCACCAAAGGATCTTCCACATGAACTTTCAGTAGATATTTCGTCATTAGTTGAATTTTCAAGTACAGTTACAGCTAAAGACATAACATTACCAGCTGGAGTTACACTAGTCTCAGGTGCAGATGAAATAGTTGCATCAGTTTCTGAAGCAAAAGAAGAAGTTGATGAAGTAAAGCCAATTGATATGTCAGCAATTGAAGTTGAAAAGAAAGGTAAGGAAGCAAAGGAAGGTGAAGCCGAAATCCCAGCTGATTCAGAAGAAAAAAAATAAACTAAAAAAGAAAGGCCAAGAGCCTTTTTTTGATTTATGATACAATATATTTATGAGTATAAAACTGAAGCTTATTTTCCTTGTATTTCTTTTTTCTTTTTTCTTTATACAAAATAATCTTGTATACGGTCAATCAACTGAATCACAATCAGAAAAGGAAGCAAGACTTCGTGCCGAATTAGCACAAGTTGAAAGAGAACAAGCCGAAACTGAAAAAACACTATTAAATGCACAAAATCAAAGTGCATCACTTGAACGCGATATTTTAATATTAAATACCAAAATTAAGGCTGCGCAGCTAAATATTAAAGCCAAAAATCTACTAATTGAAACTCTAGGTAAAGATATCAATAAAAAACAAGCAAAAATTAATGATCTTGAAGATCATATAGCAAGAGGTGTTGAAACTCTGGCTCAAATAATGAGGAAAACAGATGAAATCGACTCAATAAGTTTTGTTGAGTTTATTATGTCTGGAAATGATTTAACTAAAACCTTTAAAGATATTGATGAATTTCAATCTGTTCAGGAATCACTTAAAACTACATTCGAAAAAATACGAGACGATAAAACTCAAACAGAAAGTGAAAAACTAACATTAAGTAAAAGGAAAGATCAAGAAGTTGATGCAAAAATCGTTATTGAAGCTGAAAAGAAAAATATAGAATTAAATGAAAAAGAAAAAAAGAATTTACTAACTATAAGTAAAGGAAGCGAAAAAGCCTATGCAAGGGAATTAGCATCAAAAAAGGCAAAAGCCGCAGAAATAAGAGCGGCATTGTTTACATTGCGTGATGCTGATGCAATACCTTTTGAGTTGGCACTTAAATATGCAAATGAAGCACAGTCATCAACAGGCATAAGACCAGCATTCTTGCTTGCAATACTCACACAAGAATCCGCTCTAGGTAAAAATGTCGGCTCATGTTATTTAACTGATACAAATACTGGATCGGGTGCAAGCATAAAGTCAGGTACAACATTTCCAAATGTAATGAAGCCATCACGTGATATACCTCCATTTATTGAAATTACAAAATCATTAGGTCTAGATTATACAAAAACATTAGTATCATGTCCTATCGCAGGAGCTGGAGGATGGGGAGGGGCAATGGGTCCAGCGCAATTTATCGCATCTACATGGATGTTGTTTAAAGATAGAGTAGCAAAAGCAATAGGAGTAAACACTCCAAATCCATGGAATCCAGAGCATGCCTTTGTTGCTTCTTCATTTTATTTAACTGACTTAGGTGCAGCAAATGGTAGCTATACAGGCGAAATAAGGGCAGCATGTAAGTATTATGGTAGCGGAGGGTCAAATTGTACCTATGGACGCCAGGTTATGTCTAAAGCGGACACTATACAAAGGACAATGATTAACCCATTGCAAGGAATATAGTCATTTAATTGCAAAATTATCAGATATTTGTTAGAGTATTACTTACTTATGAAAAAAGACATTCACCCAAAGGAATATAGACCAGTAATCTTCGTTGATAATTCAAATGGAGTTAAATTTCTAATTTCTTCAACAATCAAGACAAAGGAAACAGATAAGTGGACAGACGGAAAGGAATATCCAGTTTATCATGTTGAAATTTCAAGTTCATCACATCCATTTTATACAAATCAAGAAAAGACATTGGATAGTGCAGGACGTGTTGAAAAATTCAAAAATCGTCAGTCAAAAGCAGTTACAAAGACAACAAAAAAATAACTACAAGAGGAGCTTGCAAGGTCGCTTATACCTAAGCTCCTTTTGTTTTGTCTGATATAATATATAAAAATGAATAATATCGAAGAATATAAAAGAAATCATAAAACTGCTTATTTAGCAGAAATATACGAAAAGCTTCAAAAGGAGGAGGCAGATATTATCGAAATGGTCAAAAATGATTCAAGTATAAAGGAGATGGCAGATATTGATTTACAAAATATTCAATTACAAAAAAAGAATACAGAGGATCAAATAAAGGCAATAATTGAATCAGAAAAAGAGGAAATAGAATATCCAACCGAATTAATCCTTGAAGTCAGAGCAGGGGCGGGGGGCGATGAGGCAAATATTTTTGCTCGTGAATTACTCGAAATGTATGCAAAGTATTCTGAATCACGCGGATGGAATATTAGACAATTAGATGATTTAACTCTTGAAATTAAAGGCAAAAATGTTTATGAATTATTGAGATACGAAACGGGAGTACACAGAGTACAGAGAATTCCCGCAACCGAAAAGATGGGTAGAGTTCATACATCAACTGCATCAGTTGCAATATTACCTATAAGGAAAAAAGTAAAGTTTGAGGTCAATCCAGCAGATTTACATATGGAATTTTCACGTGCAGGAGGTAAGGGGGGTCAAAATGTTAATAAAGTTGAAACAGCGGTAAGAATACTTCATATACCGACAGGTATTGATGTTAGAGCTACAGCCGAACGTAGTCAGGCAGCAAATCGTGAAATGGCAATGTCTATACTTATGGCCAAATTAGAGGCATTAAAGGAGGAGGAAGAGGCAAAAAAGTTTAGTGCAGATAGAAAGGGTCAAATAGGTACAGGAGATAGATCAGAAAAGATCAGAACATACAATTTCCCACAAGACAGAATAACCGATCATAGAATTAAAGAGTCATGGAGTAATATATCCAAGATTTTGTCTGGAGATATTGAACCCATTATCGAAAAGCTACAAGAATACAAAAAAGCAGGAGAACAGTTGCAAAACTAAGCTCTATTTGCTAAACTGAGCCTTACATTAATTATGACATCAAATAACACAATGATACAAGAAATGTTCAAGGCGGGTGCACATTTTGCATTCTCTAAGACCCGTAGACATCCATCAGTTTCCCCATTTATTTTCGGAGTTAAAAATAAAGTCGAAATATTCGATTTAGAAAAAACAAGTCAGATATTGGCAGATGCAATATCATATGTACAATCACTTGCAAAGGAAGGTAAATCAATACTTTTTGTTGGAGGAAAGAGTGAAGCAAGAAATTCAATCAAAATAGGCGCAATGTCACTAAATATGCCTTATGTTGATGGTAGATGGATTGGTGGAACACTTACAAACTTTGTTCAAATAAGAAAGAGAGTTGAAAAGATGGAAAGACTAGTTTCTGAAAAGGAAAAAGGCGAATTAGCAAAGTATACAAAAAAGGAAAGACTATTGATTGATAAGGAAATTGCAAATCTAGAAAGATTTTTCTCTGGTATTGTTTCAATGAAGGATTTACCAAAGGCATTATTTGTAATAGATCCTAAAAAAGAAAAGAATGCAGTTAAGGAAGCAAGAGATATGGGAATACCAGTTATTGCTTTATTAGGTTCAGATTGCAATCTAAAAGATGTTGATTTCCCAATAATAGGAAATGATGCCTCACAAGCAAGTATTTCATATTTCGTTCAAGAAATAACTAAGGCATATTCAAACGCTAAAAAGGCTTAAGGTTTTTGTATTATTCTGATATAATAATATGAATTCAGATGGGGATTGTTTAATAATTATTATTTAACTAACAATTACTAATATGATAACTACAGAACAAGTAAAAGAATTAAGAGATCAAACAGGCATTTCAGTTATGCAATGCAAAAAGGCCCTTGAGGAAGCAGGTGGTGATACTGCAAAGGCTCTTGTTATACTACGCAAAAAGAGTGGTGAAATAGCCGCTAAAAAAAGTGATAGAACATTTGGTGCTGGAATAGTACAAGCGTATGTTCATTCAACTGGTCGAGTTTCTGCTACAGTAGAGTTACTATGCGAAACAGATTTCGTATCAGGTAATGAGGAATTTAAAGCATTAGCAAGAGATATAGCTATGCATATTACCGCTACAAATCCAAAATTTTTAAATAAAGATGAAATAACAGAGGAAGCAAAAAACACAGCAAAAGAAGTATTTATGAAAGAAGTTGAGGGTAAGCCAAAGGAAATGCAAGATAAGATCCTTGAAGGTAAACTATCAACATATTTTGGTGAAATGGTACTTATGAATCAATCATTTATCAAAAATCCTGATTTAACTATAGAGGCACTCATACTTGCTGCAGGACAAAAATTTGGTGAAAAAATCGCTATCGGTAGATTTTCTCGTATTGCAGTGCTTGAAAAATAAATATGAGTCAATTATTTGATATCTCCTTCATATTGTTTTATTTGTCATTTTTGGCTATTATAGCTATGTTTGTATTTAAGTATTATGAATTAAAGTCAGGTAAGCAGTCATTTATAACAAAGATATCGAGTAAAACAAATCATATTTCTCATAATATATTTGTAAATACAAAAAAGTTTATATCATATTTCAACAGAAAGACAGCACTTGCACTTATTCAATGGATTGCGTATCATATATTGTCATGGGTGAGGGAAATGTACATTAAATTAAGAAGATTGGCCCATATGCATCCTCCATCAAAAAAGGTATTAGACATGGTGAGAGGTAAGGGTGAAATAGATAAAAATAAAGGCTCATCAATATACCTAAAGATGATATCAAGCGATGAGAGTAAGATAAAGGATCAAGAAGAGGTAAAATAAAATACATGCCACCTTAGCTCAGTTGGTAGAGCAACGCTTTTGTAAAGCGAAGGTCCCCAGTTCAAGTCTGGGAGGTGGCTCCAATTATCTGATAACTCCTCCAAATTTACTTATTGTTTCTGATTCTATTTTTTTGTGTATTGCGTCTACTTCTTCACTAGTTAAAGTTTTGTCGAGTGATCTATATGTAATGCGATATGCATAACTAATCTTATCTGCACCGAATTTCTGTTCATTTTCATATTTATCAAGTAATTCAACTTCTTCAACAATATCAGGCGCTGTTTCTCTTACTAAATCAAAATAATCATTTGGCACGAAATCCTTTTTAACTATAAAAGATATATCACGTACAACAGCAGGGTATTTACTAACCTCAACAAATTTATTCCCAAGTATTAATTGTTTTGTAACTCTCTTATCGTCTGACCAAAGCAGTCTAATATCAGGTAATTGCATGCTTATTATTGCAAGTCTTTCAAGACCAAAACCAAAGGCCCAACCATTGTATCCTTCAACACCAAAGTCCTTTAACACAGTCGCTCTAGGCATACCACCGCCAAGTATTTCAATCCATTTACCATTTACCTCAACTTCAACTTCAAGAGATGGATCTGTATAAGGGAAAGTATCAACATTGAAACGTAGCTTAGTATCTTTTCCGAAGACGCCATAAACAATTTCACTTAATACTGCCTTCAAGTCATCTAGTACAAGAATATTTTTATCATTTGGAACCAAATAAAAACCTCCCATTTGATGGAAAATGTTCATATGATGTCTGTCTATCTCATCCTTTCTATATACTTTTCCATAACACATTACTCCCACTGCCTTTTTTTCTGCAATTTTCTGCTTTATTTCTGGAAGATTTAAATAGTAATACCACATAACAGTGTCATGTGTTCTAAGTACATTTTTATCATCAATATAGTATGTGTCAGACTTACTTCTCGCTGGATGATTGTCTGCGAAATTAAAAAGATCAAAAAGAATACTTGTCGGTATTACTTCAGGGATATTTATATGATCAAATTCCTTTAATACTGGCAGACTAGTAACTCTAGTCATAATTTCATTTAATGGGCTACCAGGAGTTCTAGAAAGGTCAGGCATAGCTAAATATCTTTTAATTCTTTTGGCTTCGATATCAGTTCTTTTTTCAAACTCAGCTAATAGGCGCTTTTCATCATCTCTTGCGATATTGTAGTCGACTCTCTTAAGGTCATTTAGGTTAATTTTATTATTTGATTCATTCATAATATTAGTTTAGTTAAAAAGATAATAAATGTAAAGTATTATGATAATGCAATTAAATATTTAACAAGTCAATAGGGTATAATTGTGCAAAATTTGATATAATTATTGTGCAAAATATTCAAATAAATCTTATTTAATAATCCAATGTCAAAAGAAAAGAAAGAGTCATACGGTGCCGATTCCATACAAGTTCTCGAAGGACTTGAGCCTGTACGTAAGCGTCCCGGAATGTATATCGGTACTACTGGTCCTGATGGTTTGCATCATCTTATAACTGAAATTTTTGATAACTCAAGAGATGAGGCTATGGGTGGACATGCAAACCATATTGAGGTTGCATTATTGCCACATAATCGTATTAGAGTAGTAGATAACGGTCGCGGTATACCAGTTGATGTACATAAGACTACAAAAGTTTCAGCTCTTGAAACAATCATGACAGTACTACATGCTGGAGGTAAATTCGGCGGTGATGAAAGTGGATACAAAGTTTCTGGAGGTCTACACGGTGTGGGAGCATCTGTTGTTAATGCGCTTTCAGTTTATACTCAAGTCTGGGTACATAAAGATGGTGGAGTTTATTCACAAGAGTATTCACAAGGTAAGAAAAAGGCAGCAGTCAAAAAGATAGCAAGCACAAAGGAGCATGGAACTATCGTATCATTTGAGCCTGATGTAATTATCTTTAAAGAAGTTAAATTTGATTACAATAGAGTAGTTAATTCACTAAGACAGCAAGCCTATCTTGTTAAAGCACTTAGAATAACTGTTATAGACGCAAGAGATTATAAAGGTGATGATACGTTAAAGCTAAATAAAGATGGAATTCTAGAAATTCCTGATGAAATAACTTATTTAAGTAATTTAAATATCGAATCACCTTCACAAACATTTTTCTTTGAAAATGGACTTACTTCACTTGTTAAATTTAACAATCAAATATTAAAACCAATACATAAAAACATTTTTTATGTTGAAAAAAAGGTAGAAGGAGTAGAGTCAGTCGAAATAGCACTTCAATATGCAGACGATATTTCAGCTAGAATATTACCTTTTGCAAACAATATTTATAACCCAGAAGGTGGAACACATGTCACTGGTTTTAAAACTGCACTTACAAGAAGCTTAAATACATATGCAAAGAAAAATAATTTAATTAAAGATGGCGAAGATAGCTTCACTGGTGACGATGTTCTTGAAGGATTGACTGCAGTTATTTCTGTAAAGCTTCGTGAAATACAATTTGAAGGACAAACAAAGGCAAAGCTTGGATCAGTTGAAGCACAAGGAGCTGTGGCAACTGTATTTGGTGAATCATTTTCAGCATTTCTAGAGGAAAATCCAGATGATGCAAGAGCAATGATTACAAAGGTTGTGCTTGCTATGAAAGCTCGTAAGGCAGCAAAAGCTGCAAAGGACAGTGTGCTTCGAAAGGGTGCATTAGAAGGCATGACATTGCCTGGAAAACTTGCTGATTGTCAATCAAATGATGCATCAGAATCAGAACTATTTATCGTAGAGGGAGATTCAGCGGGTGGTACAGCAAAAACAGGAAGAGACAGAAGGACTCAAGCCATACTTCCGCTAAGAGGAAAGATTTTAAATATCGAAAGAGCAAGACTTGATAGAATGCTAGGATCAGAGCAGATTAAAAACCTAGTTTTGGCTTTTGGAACTGCAATTGGTGATACATTTGATATTTCTAAATTAAGATATCATAAAATCATTTTGGCTACAGATGCCGATGTTGACGGTGCACATATTAGAACTCTTATTTTGACTTTGCTATATAGATATTTTAAACCATTAGTTGAGGGAGGATATGTATACATTGCTCAACCACCACTTTATAAAGTTAAGAGGGGAAAAGAGATTCTTTATTTCTATTCTGAAGAGGAAAAAAATAAAGTATTAGGAAAGGAAATAGATGAGATGAATAATCTTATTGAAAATAATAATGCAGAATCACGAGCAGAGCTACTTGAAAGAGCAGAAGCAGAACCTGATGCAGAAGAAGTCGAAATAGATGATGGAAAGGGAAGAAAGACAAAGATTTCAATACAAAGATATAAGGGTCTCGGTGAAATGAATGCTGATGAACTATGGGAAACAACCATGGATCCTGAACGCCGTATATTGAAGCAGGTAAATATAGGTGATGTGCAAGAGGCAGATAAGGTATTTGATATGCTTATGGGTACAGATGTTCCAAGTAGGAAGATGTTCATTCAATCAAATGCAAAGAAGGCAACTATTGACATATAGTCAAATATGCTATATATTAACATTATAATATAATAAATAAAATGAAAAGAATATTTATACTTTTAATAGCATTAGTTACATATATTTCAGTACCAAATACTACTTATGCATTTCAATTGGAAAGACTTATAGATCCACTATGTCTTTTTGCTTGTGATAATGAACCACAAAATGTAACAAATAACTCAACTACAAATGTTAATAGCAATGTTAATTCTCCTGGTGCAAGTATTACAAATGTAAATAGTAATAATAATCCCGGTACGACTGCAGGAACAGTATTTGTACCTATAAACAATACTCCTACATATAACTATAACGACAGTTCATACAATACTCCATTATCAGTATCATGTTCATCAAATCCAACATCAGGAATGATTGGTGATTCAATATACTGGAAAGCCTATGTGTCTGGTGGAAACAGCTCATATTATATGACATGGTCAGGTAGTGAAGGACTATATGGAAATGGTAATTCAATTACAAAGCAATATAATTCATATGGTACAAAAAATGCCTCAATAACAGTAACATCAGGATCACAGACAGTTTCAAAAAACTGTAATTCAGTTGAGATTTATGACTATGCTAGAAATAATACATATTATCAACCTACATACATTCCTACATATACTAGAGATTATTACTATACAAATGGTTATTATAATTCAAATTATTATAGTAATTCTCCACTATATGTCTCATGTAGTGCTAATGTCACATTTTCACCTATTGGGGCAAATGTAACATGGCAAGCAAGTGCAACTGGTGGTAGTGGACTTTACTCATACAACTGGACAGGAACAGATAATCTCTATGGTTATAGTCAATATATAAATACAACATACAATAATCTAGGAGTTAAAAATGCTCTTGTAACAGTATCATCAGGAGGTCAAACAATATCACAAATCTGTTCAAATACAGTCACTGTTGGAACACCTTCATATTACAATGGTTATGCTTATGCAAGTAATAATTATAATGTAAATTATGTTTTAAATAATGGTTTCCAAATAGCATGTTATCCAGACAAAACAACAGCAAAGGTAGGAACACCAGTTACATGGGGAGTTGAAGCTATAGCACCAAATGGCGTTGCTAATAATTCATTATCATATCTATGGTATGGAACAGATAATCTAGGTGGAAGTCAGACTAATGCACTTATAGTATATGACAATCCAGGAACAAAGACTGCAAATGTTACTGTCATTGCTCCAAATGGTCAAAGAGCTACACAAGTATGCGGTAATGGCGTATATATAACCAAAAACATTGGTACAAAAGCCGCAACAAAGGCGGTTATAAAGTCAGTTGAGACAACTAAAGCAAGTACAGATATAACAACTACAAAAACAGATACAAATAATGCAATATTTTCACTAGGAAATATTCCTTGGGGCTTTGTAGCAATACTAATAATTATAGTACTTCTATGTATGGTATTTTATCTAATGATAAATAAAAATAAGATATAAAATATCTTTACCAATTAATATAGGTGATAGTAAATTGTAATGTGGTAGCAAATGATACCCAAGCTAAATAAGGAATTTGAATATAAGTAATCCATCTCTCGTATTTATATACTGATTTCATCATCCAAATTATAGTAATTAGGACAAGTGAAATATCAATTGCCGCTAATAAGTTGTTTTGTAGTCCAAACTGTATAGGTGAAAAGATTACATTGAACAATAAATTTAAAGCAAAAGGTAAAGCGACTATTTTTGGTATAGTCTTTGTATATACTCCGTAAAATACCTTAAAAAAAGAAATTGCAATTAATAAATACAAAACACTCCAAACTGGTCCAAAGAGATATGATGGAGGCGCCCAATCAGGCTTTATTAATGTACTATACCATTCATAAGTTATATTTGAATTATTCATTCAATAATTATACCATGGACTCAATTGGGCTTTTATCATCCAAATCTATTTTATTTAATTCATTTCTTTTTCTATACAAAACAATGTAAGCAATAATCATACATATTATACCCAGGACAAACGGTAATATTTTGCTTACTTCATATAATGATCCGGAGATTAGTGGCCCAACAGTCATTCCTATTGATGTGATTGAAGCAATAACTCCCATTACCTCACCTCTCTCTGATTTATCAGATTGACTAACTATTTGGCTATTCATAATCACTCTAAGTACAGATTGCCCAAATGTTGTCAGTATAAGTGCTATACAAAATACATAAAATGAATTAAAGCAAAGTAAAATAAATCCAAAAATAAATACAATTATCATATTTAACTCAAGCTTTGGCTCCTTAAAATATTTAAGCCAAAAATGCTTCATAGCCAATCCTTGATTAATGGCAATTATTACACCAATTACTCCAAATATTATACCTCCGACAAGTTCATCAAATCCAAATACATCTCTCAAATAAATAGAAAAAACAGAATGATATGCTGCAACAGCAACGCTAAATAATAACCAGGCAGTATAATTACTTCTCAATTTAACTGTTTTAATTGCTTTATGTAATGGTTTAAATGGATTAATACTAAAAGCTTTTTGACTAAGATTAGTATGTGTTTCAGGAAGAGTAAAAATAGCCATAATACCGTTAAATAATGATAAAAAGCCAACAAACCAAAAGGGTACAGTATGTCCAAAATGACCAAGTAATCCTCCAAGGAATGGTCCGAGTATAAAACCAATACCAAATATTGCTCCGATTAAACCTAGATTAGCAGTTCTTTCTTTATCATCTTTTGAAATATCAGATAAATAACTTTGAGCAATAGGGAAATTTCCCGCCATTAAACCGTCTATTATTCTTCCAATAAACAAAAATAAAATACTATTTGCGCTTGCAAAAACAAAGTATCCAATCGCAGTACTAAAAATACTCATTATAAGTACTGGTCTGCGACCTATTTTATCTGATAAAGCACCAACAACTGGCGCACTAAAAAATGCACATAGTGAATAAATTGCAGTCAATGATGTAACAAGTAATGCAGAGTCACTAAAGCTTTGCACATAAAAAGGTAATACCGGTATGACAATACCTATCCCTATGACATCAATAAATACCGTTAGTAATATAAGCGCTTTTATTTTCATTTATTAATTTTTCTTAAATTTAATAATTAGAGTCATGAGAGAATTTGTGATAATCATAGCTATTGAGTGTAATGTTGTCGCAATATTATAGGATTGCAATGAAAAAAGAGTAAGTATATGTCTTAAAGCATTCATACTAAATAGTACTGGAGTTTCTGTTTGTGGATTTCTCCATGTTTTCCTAAGTGTTGGTATAAAAGCTATTAAATCAATACATACCGCAATAATCACAGATATTGTTGCGTCTTTTGTAATTATCCACGGTATAAGTCCAAGTAAAGCAATAATAAGTAAATAAGTATCTGTTTTAACTATATTTTTGAAACCATATTGCAAAGAAAAAAGAAAAATAATTAATGTAAATATCTCAGATGCTCCAGTTGGTAATGCACCAATTCCTGCACCCTTTGATAATTGCCCGAAAAATGTAATTGCAGATACTATAGTCCAAATAAACCAAGTGTATGGATGTGGTTGTACTCTTTTTTTAATTATATCAATCAAATAAGGAATATTACCGACAATAGCTAATATTGCCGCTATTATTGCTATGGTTTCTTTCATATTACTATTATATTAACATATTTTGAGGTACAATAAATACATGATATATAATATTCATCCAATTTTTGTGCATTTCCCGATTGCATTATTAATAATTTACTCAATTATTAAAATTTTGCCTTTTAATTCATGGCTTCCAAATATTTCATGGAGACAAATACAAAATTTACTGCTTTCACTAGGTGTGCTTGGTGCAATCGCAGCAGATCAAACAGGGGAAATTGCTGAGCATCTTGTAAGGCCAACTAGAGCATTAGTTGAATCTCATTCTACTTTTGCATCTATTTCAATTTTTATTTATGCATTATTATTACTCGGTGAATTTTTATATATTGTTAATCCAATAATAAATAAAAAGTTCCATATAGTTCCAGTCAAAAGACTACTTAGTATAATTGAAGTGACATTGACCAATAAATATCTATCAAAATTATTAGCATTTGTGGGTATTATCGCAATATCAGTTACTGGACTTCTGGGTGGCGTAATTGTTTATGGCGTTACAGCAGATCCTATTGCGCCTTTTATACTTAATATATTAGGTATAACAATTTAATATTAATTAATCGTCTTTGGTAGAGAGATGTAAAATGTAGTACCTGCATTTTCCTTTGACTCAAACCATACCTTACCATTGTGTAATTCAATTACCTTTTTGACATAATATAATCCCAATCCTGTGCCGTATATTGTGTTTTCTGAACTCTTAGATCTAAAATACTCCTTAAATATATCCTTCTGATCATTTGCAGGTATTCCTATACCACTGTCTTTAACACTAAATACATGATAATTAACCTCGTTTTTGTAATTTAAAGCAATAGATGTGCCGTCTTTAGAATACTTTATTGCATTTGAAATAAGATTAGAAATCGCTCTCTTTATCTTTAATTGATCACAGTTTATATGTAAATCTTTTGGAAAATCAGTACTTAAATTGATTTGAAGATTTTTTTCTTTTGCTGATATATTAAATACTGAAATTAAATCAAAAATCAATTCCGAGATATTTGAATCCTTAATATCCAAGGCATTTTTATTTTGCTTTTCTAATTTGGCCGATTCAAGTATTTCATTTGCTGTTCTTAATATCTTTCTACTTACATTTCTAATATCATTTAAAATATTTTTCTCATTAATTGATATATTGCTACTTGTATCATCTAAAATAGTATCAACAGACCAACCAATTCCCACAAGCGGTGTTCGTAAATCATGGGCAGCAATTGAAACAAGTTCGGACTTCATTGCTAGTATGGACTCCTCTTCCTTTTTTGTTATATAAATAAAATAAATAAATGTCGCTAAAATAATTGAAATAAGAAGCGGAATTGAAGCATATAATGTTAAGGTTTTATAGTATTCCTTTGAGCTAATATCAAAACCAATAAGTGCAATAACATTATTATCTTTATCTACAATAGGTGACAGAGCACTAATCCAATTTCCCCAGCGATCACTTATTGGACCCTCTATTTTGCTTATTTTATCAGTAAATACGCTTTTAAATACATCACTAGCCTCATCATATATCTGTCCAGCAGGTGATGAATCAGATGAACTTTCGGGTTCAGAATCAGCATAAAAAAATACTTGCCCATTATTTATTCCAGTTAAATATACAAAGCGAATGTCGGGATTAATCTTGGCAATTGATGTTAATATATTTTTGATTTCTTGATAATTGTTACTATCGATATCGCTTATAGTTCCCGAAAGAGATTTTAATTTATTAATATCAATTGTTGCAGAAATTATTTTTGTTTTTTCTAGAAGGGAATTTGTAGAGACTTTATTTGCTTGTATAATTCCTAATATTGAAATACATATTCCAAAAAGGATAACAATGACTAATAATATAATTAATCTAAATGAAAACTGCTTATTTTTTTGTAAAATTGAAAACATATTATATACCTAATGCCTCCTTTGTCTTATCTACTATCATCTGAATAGTTGAATTATTTTTGTCTAGGAAAAATGAAGGTGTACCCTCAACAATAGCCTTAATTATTGTATCATCAGCAGAAAGGGCAGTGAGAAGGATAATTTTAACATTTTTGCCATAATCACCATCATCTCTTAACTTTTTCATCATTGTAATACCGTCCATATTTGGCATAGATATATCTAAGATAATTAAATCAGGTTTATCTGTCATGGCATTTGAAAGACCTTTAACACCATCAATTGCTGAAGTAACGATAAATCCTTCCTTCAATAAATGCGCAGCTAGTGGATTAACTACTGTTTGCTCATCGTCAATAATTAGTACTTTATATTTATTCATAAGTACATTATAACAATATAAAAATATAAAATATACAAATGTTATTAACAATTAAATTATTCTAGCCTCGTATAGTAATTTAAGTTTTTCTAGACCTCTATATGATTGTACTGCAACTGTATTTCTGGACTGTCCTGTTATTGTTGCAATTTCTGTTATAGATAGCTCCTGCAAATATCGCATTCTGATTACTTCTCTGTATATTCCTGGTAACTTTTTAATTAAAATCATAATCATTTTACCATCCAAAATATCAAATAGTCTGATAGACTCATCAGTACTTGGTTCAAAACCTCTTTCTATTAGTACATCGAGTGATGTTGATTTATTTTTCCTATATTCATCGATTATCAGATTATTTAGTATTCTATATAAAAAAGCTTTCATTGTGATGATTTTTCCTCCTTTTACCATATATATCCATGTGCGAATAAAAGTTTCCTGAACAAGAACGGTACATAACATTGTGTCATTGATTTTATAATTAGCATGCTTATTTAAGCCACATTCAAAACGACTATGTGCATCATTTAAGATTTCTTCTTTTACTACCCTTGTCTCATTGTCATTAGTTTTATTCATTACAATATAGCCGTTTGTAATGATATTCCATTACAAGATTAGTTAAGGTGTCTACAAAATTTAGCCTGTTTACTATATATTATAGCATTTTATGACTGTAATATCTTTTTGCTCTGTAATGAGTGCACGCTTAATGCGACTATTTTGTAGGATTGAATAAATATGGTCGATTGTTTATAGCAATAACTTTATTAATTAATATATAACAAAATGAAAACAAAAAATCTTCTTAAAATAAGTGTATTGGTGGTTTTTGGTTTGGTTATGCTTCCAAGTATAACTAATGCGGAAGTATTAAATAGACAATTGGAAATGACTATGACAGGTTCTGATGTTTCTGCTCTTCAAACATTTTTAGCAAAAGATGCAACAATATACCCACAAGGTCTAGTAACAGGATATTTCGGATACCTAACAAAAGCAGCGGTATCAAATTTCCAGACTAGGAATGGTATATCAAGTGTTGGTAGAGTAGGACCAGCAACACTTCCAGTACTTAATTATCAAATATCACAAGGGTCATTGAACGTTAATTACAATAATTCAGGTATGCAAGCACCTGAGATAACAAATGTAACTGTAAATGCTGGAAGGAATAACACAACAATTGCATGGTATACAAATGAATCAGCAAAAGGGGCAATATATTACAGTAGTAGACCACTTATATTGACCGAACAAATGAATTCAGTTGATGTATATGGTGCAAGCGCAATAATGACCGATGCAAGTTTCAGAACAAATCAAAGTATTACTATACCTAACCTTAACGCCAATACTGTGTACTACTACATGATATACACTACTGACGTAAATGGTAATGTAAGTGTTACTTGGCCAGGAACATTTCAAACAACAAACTAATAGTGAATGTGAATGGGGTAAAAAGTCACTAGCGATCTGGTGGCTTTTTGCTTTATATAAGTAAAACTTTGTATATTGCTTTTATCATAAAAATGTGGTATTATGTAAGTGTATGGCTCTTTCATTAACTGATCAGCAGAAAGCTGATTTGGAGATGGTTCATGCCTTCAAGAGATATCTTTACGAAAAATATGAACCAGTTCCTAGGTGGGTCATTTACGAAAAACTCTTGGAATTTGCAATTTTTGTGCGGGAAAATAATGGAGGCCATTTTAAATGCCAAAATTATATCCTATTCCATGAGATAATTGGAAGCACAGGCTACGAAGATTTCGATTGCATTGATGGCTTTGACTTTACTGGTGAGTACAGCATAATCAATTTTATCGAAAAACTTAAAAAAGAGCTGGTAATATAAACGAAAGAGCGCCCTTACCAAATTTGGTGGGCGCTTTCCTTTTCCACTAGGTGTATGTTCACTAAGCTGCGACAACTACGTGGTCGGCGATTTCACGTAGTTTTGATATCACTTGTAATGCCTCATCTGATGATTCGATGACAATACCAATAGTAGTTCCTTCTGGCAGAGCATCACATGGCCTAAAAAGGCACTTATTTCTGATGATTTCCAGAGCCGCTACTTTAGTGATATTTTTAAAACTGACTTCATTTGCTCGGATGAGATTTATACTTTTCATATCCGTTTCTTTCAGTTTTGCTCAAACACCTCTACTGATCACAGATCAGTAAACACGAAAGTGAAAGAGCTACCTTTAAACAATATACAACTTAATTGACGATTATGCAAGGGGATAACCCTTACTTTTGGAAGGTTGCTATAACACCAGACACAACAGCTGACAAAAAGAACAAGCCAGACAAAAAAATACTTATAGCCGGCGGTTCCTGCGTATTATCATGCCTACTGAACATAAACATGATAAATAATACAATTGAAACAAAAGCTATGATTATTGCTAGGTCTTTCATGACTGTGATTTTTAAGGTTTGTCCTAAATTAATATATCACTAAAAGTAGATACTGTCTATAGATAAAATACTTTCTAATATTATCTATGTGAACACCCCTGCCAACAACATGGTCTTCTTTTTCCCTTAATCATTTCCTCATTAAATCTTTTCAAATGCTTTTTTCTTGTTTCTATCTTTGCTACAGATATCACCCAACATATCCATTCATTTTTTGCCAGTGGAGTTAGACTTTGCCAATTATCAAATACGGATTTATTTGATTTTAAAACAAACTCCATATCATTTGGAATTTTATGTATTGAATTTCGAGATTTATTAACTTTTATCATTATAATAATATATCATAAAATACATGTCGCAATATTCAAATAACACCATATACATCAAATAAGCTAACTGATAATATATACATATGAACATAAACACACAAAAAATAACCCCATTTCTTTGGTATGAAAATGGTGATGCACTTGCAGTTGCAAAATATTATAAAGAAATTTTTAAGGATAATGTTGAGATTGTAGATGAAAGTGAACTAGACAATACACCATCTGGTAATGTTAGTGTTGTTACAATTAAAATTTTTGGTTTAACAATGAGGATTATGTCAGCAGGTAAACATCATTCATTTAATGATTCAATATCATTTGAAATCAAATGTAAGGATCAAACAGAAATTGATTTGTATTGGGATAAAATAATCAAAGAGGGAAGTGAACAACAATGTGGTTGGTGTATTGATAAATATGGTTTAAGGTGGCAGATAATACCAGATAATCTAGGAGAATATCTAGGTCAGGAAGGTGGAATGGAAAAGATGTTAAAAATGAAAAAGATAGTAATCGAAGATTTTAAATAAACTATTTCATTAAACCTTGTAGCACATTATTGTCTGTAACTTTTAGTAAAAGCACTGCACCTACTGATGGTTGTGTTGTCATTGCCTCACCGTCATTTCTTTTTGCAAAATTTACATGTATTTCCTTAGAATCAGAGTGAATTTCGGTTGATTGAGGTGATATTCTGTCTCCAATAAAAAAAGGATTTGTTAATATATAGTTATTTATATTATTAATAGCAACAATAGCATAATAAAAAATCCCACTACCGCCATTATCTTGTGTGATAATAAAGACAATATCGTCCAATCCGTCTCCGTTTATATCCCCAACAGCGTCATTACCAAAGTATCTGACTACACTAGATGATTTATTTGATATGCCATTTTTTAATGTGATTATTTCATTATCTATTTTAAAAGTGGAATTTTTGGCATCAAAAATATTACCCTTAATAGTATTAACGTCTCGATTGTATGTATTGTTGTACTTTGAATATACAAATGTGATAGTTAGTAAAATAAGTACAGAGGAAATGATGATTATATTAAATAGCTTTTTACTCATCTAAATATAGTATCAGAAAAAGGGAGGTGGGGGAATTTAGGATTTAAGAAAAAGGAAAACCACACCGACTCATTTGAGTGGGTGTGGTCTATTTGACGGCTAAGATCTGGAAGTAGTATCTTCCACGATCGTTACCCCATTTTTCAATCTTCAGCCTTTCAACTGTAACAGAGCTGAAACCGACCTTAATGAGCAATTTAACAACTTGATGGGGAACAAATTGTCTTTTGAAGAATTGACCATATCCCGCAGTCAAATGCTCAATGAATGATAGCTTACCACCAGGTTTTAGGATTCTCCAAAATTCGTTTAGAAGTGGATTGATCCCTTCTATGTATTTGTAGCCAAAACAAATGGATACCGCATCCAATTCGTCATTGCCGAAAAAAGGTAGAGGATTTGTTTTCGAAACCTGATTCAAATCACACTGTATCCTTTTCCTATTTCCACAAGGCAGTCTTTCAAGTGATTGTTTGCAGTAATCTAGCATTGTTACTTCTCTGCCAGAATCATGATTGAGATATGTGACACTTCCACACATTGCTTCTAGTATTTTACCATGCAGTCCTTCCAGTTGATGAACGATAGTATTGAAAACCTCTGAGTATACAGCATAATTTACTATTTGAAATGCATCCCTTCTCCATACCTCAATTGGAGAAAGACTCATATAAGGTTTAACTCGAAGTCTTCTTAGTCTTTTTATGAGTTTTTTTGCGCCTTCATAGTTTAGAGCATTGAGGGTATCACCAAGTTCAGTTACTATTTTCTTTGCTCTTTCCTTATGATCCATGAAAACTTGATAATCAGTGAACCACTTGGGAATTTTTCGATATCCAAGTAGTCTCCACTGTTCTGGAGTAACTATTGGAAGTATTATTCTCTTATATGGATAAATACTTCTTCTCTCCACAGAATTCTTGATTATTTTAAACTTAATCACTTCTCCTCCTATGTTTAATGTTAAGGGAGAGTCAATGACTCTCTGGCTGTTTCCCTCAATTTATCATGGGATTGCTGGTAGTCAAGGATATTGATACGTATAGTAACTATCAGGCCACAGCTTGTTTTCTGAAATAATCATATATGTGCATAATAATATATTATTGACATAATCTAATAATAGTGCTATGATAGTATAAGCACTTTGAAAATAAATTATGATAACAATTGATGAAATTCAGGTCATCGCACCAGATGTTCCTGTGGCAGTTGAGAAGAGAGGGGATACGAAAAATCCTTTCGTATCCCTGTCGGTTCTCACCACTCAGTGCGGTGGGAATGAAGTCCTTGAGGAATTGCTTAAGGAGATGGTAATCATGTCACTTCGGTATACTGAAACGGTGTGCCGATTTGAGCAGATTGTTTTGCGTGGACAGCAAAGCAATGAAAACGGTGAACGTAAGGAGATCGAAGGGATTCGATCCACTGTTCATGATGCAACAATTGCATCGATCAATTCTCTCGCCCGAAATCTTAAAAGATCAGGTGTCGAGTGTGGTTGGATAACAAAGCTGACTACAGGTGGTCGTCCAGCACATACTAAGTTTGCGATTTTGATCGCATTCGAGGCCGTACTTCAGGAGGGAAATTTATGATAGACAAAATCCTTCAATATTCTGTGCTTGCATTAAAGCACAAGCGACAAGAAGCTACAGGTGAGCAAGTCTCACTTGATGAAATTTCTGAGCTTGAAAGACTCAAAAATGAGATCGGTGAGTCGCATGAAGCAATCCTTATAAAAGCATCTGAAGAGATCGTAAGGAGGGTGGAAGGCGGCCATTAACATTTAAGGTGTCGTTGACTCAATTTAGCACTCACGAAAGAAATTTCGTGAGTGCTTTTTATTAAAAAAGTGGCCAGTTTTTACACTGACCACTAAATTACCGAGGAGTGAGCATTTATAGACCGAAGGAACTCATAAAGTTCCTAAAAGCCCATTCAGTTTCTGGAGTCGATACTTTCGTTATTCGATTTTAGAATAAAAAGAAAACCACACCGACTCATTTGAGTGGGTGTGGCTTGTTTGATGGGGAAATACATTGCCCTATAATTCCTCTATGCAGAATCCTTCAATTATCTCCTGTATCTCGATCCATGTCGAAGCGATGTGCACTTCATTATAAACAAATTTGTGACAATCTTTCTCATCACGGTCATCTCTTATGCCGGTGAATAAGATCTTATGCTCCACACCAGATTTATGCATTGAGTTTAGAACCTCAATTCTGTCATCTATATGGATACTGATTCGCTTTTCTCGCGCTATAGGACCCTTGCCTTTTCTGGTGTAGCAAAATGCGACATCTCTCGGGTCAATTAGGTTGGGTACTAGACCTGAGTGAAATAGACTGTATGAAACTCTTGCCTCATTTCCTTTGTCTATTTTGCTGATAACTGAAAGTTTGCATCCCTTTTGAAGGAGACTAATTAGAACTAACATTGCTCCATCGCAAAGTTGCATTGCATCTGCCTTTTCAATTTGTATTCTAGGTAATCTACGGTTAAAAACAGTATCACCCAGATCTAAACCGATATGCGGTTGCTTACCATCTCGATTTCTTAACTTGTACATGTTCAGGTATTGGTTGTGATTTGTGAATAGCAAAAAGAATGCCAATTGCTATGTTAATACCTTTTAGTTATTTGTCAAAAGTTTAATGGTCTTGTGGGGGGCGAGAGTTTAGTACTTTTTAATGAGGGGTGGTAAAATACAAAATATGAATCATGCAGGGAAAAGACTATTTATAACAGGTATCCCAACCTCTGGAAAATCGTACTTGGCAAAAATACTAGCTGAAAAAGTTGGTGGTATAGCTGTAATTCTTGATGATTTTCGTGAAGAACTTTCATTTGATAATCAATATAAAAAATGGACAAATTTTTATCTAGATCAGGATGAAAAAACATACCTATCTACGACAAGCGAAGAAAAGCAATGGGAAAACCTAGTGACTCAATCAGAAGGACTCTGGCCAGCTCTTCTAAAAGAAATATCGAAGTTTAAAGATGAATCAAAACCAGTTATTTTCGAATGTGTGAATATGCTTCCACATTTAGTAAAAAGAGATTTAGGTTTTAATGGTATTGTTTTAATTGGATCTTCTCTCGAGGAGACATTGAATAGAAATAAAAAAGATCCACGTTGGGGTGATACTCCAGAATTGCAAGAGTTAGAAGCAAATACTTTTTTTAATATTGAAAGACCACATTACAAGGAAGAGGCATCGAAATATGGTTATCCCATTTTTGAGGAAGCAGATGACGCTATCGATTACTGCCTTAATCTCTTATAAAATAACATGAACATAGAATACAAAGGTACAATCGTGGAAGAGAGTTTAGAGGATAATAGAATCCTTAATGATTTAAACATTATTGATTTTAGGATTTCAAAAGACGAGAACCCTGCTGATCGTTGGCATTTATATACAGTAATAGTTACCAGGGAAGAGATACGAAAGATTTCTCAATATATTAAATATGGTAAATGGTATATGCATTTTTGGAATGGAAATGATGTGATTGTTGTATTTAAAGACAAAATCTTTGAATTTAAACACGATAAAAAAGAAACATGGAAGGATGCTTTTGATCATGGTGTGGCGTTGGGTATCCCAGAAGAGCAGTTGGATTTTGCGATACAGTAAACTAACTTACAGACATGTCGTGATTGCTGGTTTTGTAAATGAAATCTAAATACTAGTTTTTAAAATGGAAAGTAATATAATACATTCTAATGGCATATATTTTTATGGATGAATCTGGTGATCTAGGTTTTAATTTCAAAAAGAAGAAAACTTCTCAGTACTTTATAGTAACTTTTATTTTTACAAGAGACAAAAGATCATTGGAGAAGATTGTTAAAAAGATATTTAAAAGTTTTACTAAAAATGAGATAAAGAACCATGATGGAGTTTTGCATGCATATAAAGAATCACCGAAAACAAGGCAAAAATTACTTAATATGTTCCATGAGAAAAAAGATGCTGATATAATTACTATTTATTTAAATAAGAAAAAGGTTTATACAAAACTTCATGATGAAAAGCATGTTTTATATAATTATGTCACAAATATATTACTTGATCGTGTTTGTACTAAAAAAATAATCCCAATCGATAAGAAAATCACTGTTATAGCCTCAAGAAGAGAGACAAATAAATACTTAAATAATAACTTTTCTTCATATATAAAAGACCGAGCAAAGAATAATCATAAGTTAGATATTGAAATAGTGATATTATCTCCATCCCAAGAAAAAAGTTTGCAAATTGCAGATATGATATCTTGGGCGATATTTAGAAAATATGAGCATGGAGATGAAACCTACTATAATTTAATTAAACATGAAATAGTTGAGGAGAATCCATTATTTGGATAGTTCCTATAAAAAGCAAAGCCCCGAACGCTATATAGTGGAACCATACGGAGCCACACGCTCGGGGAATTACTTGCTTGGTTATATTATTACACAAAATAAAATATAAATCAAGCTTATCCACAGGTATGTTTTTAATTAAATATGTACAAGAATTCTATCTTTATTTTTGCTATAAAAATGTTAGAATTGTACACATAATGAATCCTGTTGTAAGTAAAAATGTAAAAATTGTCATATTCGTACCAGAGACCCATGCAAATGTGGTCCGTGAGGCTATGGGCAAAGCAGGTGCCGGTAAAATAGGTAATTACACCTATTGTTCTTTTTCATCAAAGGGAATCGGCAGGTTTAGACCAGAACAAGGTGCAAATCCACATATAGGGGAAGTCGGTAAATTTGAGGAAGTTGAGGAAGAAAGAATTGAAACAGTCTGTACGAGAGAAAGTATAGATGCAGTAATTAAAGCAATGAAAAAGGTTCATCCATATGAAGAGGTCGCTTTTGATATTTACCCATTGGAAAATATATAATCAAACAAAAAACACCACGCTCGAAAGCGTGGTGTTGTGCCGCAAACAGACAATAGCTATGTGCGTAAAATTCAGTGAACTCGGCGATTGTAGAAACTCAGTTCTAGTCTTCCATTTTTTCCTTTTGCCGGATCACCTGCATAATGAGTTACCCCACAATTAATCGGTTTTTCATGTTCATCCAGATAGATAAACTGTTCCGGTGTAAGCCTTTCTAAGTTGGCTCGAAACGCAAGTTTAGTCAGATGATGTGATACTACCCAAACATGTGCGCCAGCGTATTCACGTACAAGAGTAGTTTTGAATGAGCGAATCCTCTCGCGTACTTCTGAGACTGATTCACCCTGTGGATACTGGTACCAGTACTTGCCCTGCATTTCGTATAGAGCACGCTGTTCTGGATGAATTGTTTGAAAAATTCTCCAGTCACTGTATAGAAGCGCAAGGCCGTGCTCTTGTTCGCGTACTCGATCTTCGGGAATAACTGTTACCTTGTTGAGTTCGTTTGAATTAGCACCAACTGTAATCATTTCCCATGTTAACATGGTGCGTAGATAAGGAGACACGAAAACCACATCAGGCATATGTACAAGCGAAATAATCTTTTTGCCTAGTGCAACAGCCTGTTTCCGTCCATCAGTTGTAATGTCAGTTTTGTAATCACTTACTTTTTGAGCAAATTTTTCCTGAAGAACAAGTGCCGTTTTCTTTAATTTCTTAGGATTAACACGATTATCAAAGTCCACAACGAACTTACGATACTCCGGGTCATTCTTTTTCCTGTCACGCAAGACATTGTATGTTGATTGCGCGTGACGTATTATTGTCAAACTTAGAGGCCACTTCATGGGTCTCCTTTCTCTTTAATTCCTCAGAGCACTACGCTTTTGAGGGGGTTATGTCCATATTTTTTATACCACTTCTATATTACATAGTCAATAACCCACTCAATCCCATATCTATCCCTAAACATTCCAAAATAAGTGCCCCAAGGGCTTTTATCCATAGGCATTTCTATTTCTCCTCCCGATGAAAGTTCGCTAAATATTTTATCCGCTTCTTCCTTACTCTCCACCATTATTGAAATCTTACTTCTATTTTCTTTTTCATTAACCTTTCCCATAAATCCTGGTATATCATTTCCAATCAAAATATTATTTGTACCTATAGGTAATGCTATATACATAATCTTATTTTCCTCCTCTTTAGAAACTGGAAAATCGGAACTTGCTATATCTTTGAATCTAATAATTTTTGTAAATTCACCACCGAATATTGATTTATAAAAAGAAAAAGCTTCTTCTGCATTACCATTAAAATTTATCCAAGGATTTATTGTTGTCATAGTATAAAGATAACAGATTTTTATCATTAATAAAATACATAAACAAAAGAGCTACCGGAAATGGTAGCTCAGGCGAAGTGGGAAAAAGGGAAGGAAGGAAAAGTTGAAATAAAGAACAAAAGAACAGGGAACACAAACATAGTTTGTGCAAGTGATGAAACGGATTCATCACTTAATAAAATGGGCCATATCGCGTCACACAAGGTGAATTTGCATTATAGGCACGCGAGTTTAGGATATGCAGTATCCTTGGTCATTCGACCATTTTGGGCCTCATTTCAATGATCCCGATCCGATATAAATATAGCATGTTCTTTAAAAAAGTACAAGTAATATTTACATAAAAGCAGAAACCCGCCAGTGAACTGGACGGGTTTGTGTGTCGATTGCCTAACTAGAGATTCGACTCAAACTCTCTATTGCAAATATTGCATTTCAATACAGAACCTGGTCTGTGGTCCTTTGGGTGCATAATGCCCTTACAACCATTATGTCCACATTTTGGATGAATAACTATATGTCTTGAAGTTAATCCAGTGCCACCGCATTTTTCGCAATGGCTATTTCCGTGACAATCACAATGAATAGTTGTTATATTCATACAATATATTGGTTAAATTTACTTCTAAACCCTTTCTAAAATTACATTATTTTGTATATGTAGTCAAAAGTATTATAAATAAAAGTATAATTTTGTAATTTAAAAAGCTATTCTACAACTTTTCATGTATAATTAAATGCTAATAGCAAATAATCATAATAAAAAAATGAATTCAAAAGATTTAACAAAAATGCCTCCAAGAAGTGCGTATGAAAGAATAGCAGGTTTTGCAATACTTGCTCGTGCCATAGACAAATGTGCAGCAACAATAGCGGGTACAAATGGCGAATATAATTTTGATTGTCCGGTAGACAATGCTTTGTTTATATTTAAGGGAATAAACTCAGAAGAATTTAAAGCCTATGTAGCGGAAGGTCATACAGATGAAGAAATAGGTTTATGGGTTAAAAATCATGGTATGTCAAAAACTGAAGAAGAAATAAATGCATGGTCAAATGCCTTCAAAAATGATTTTTCTTATTCAACAGATTCAAACAAAAAGGATTGGTTTATAGGAGAGTGCACAAGACTAAATCTTGATCCTATGAAGACAACGCTTTTTGATTATTTAGATGTGGATGATAAGGTGAGTTTTAAGTAATTGATGATAATGAAAATTAAAAAATCCCCGAAAGGGATTTTTTGTTTTTTTAAATCAAGATCTAGTTATGCAAAAGAAAACCACCTGTTTCCTTTTGGAATAGATTCCTATTATGCCCTGCAGAGCATTACATCGTTTGATTATTCACTGCGGCGTAGCTGATCCGCAATTACTACATTAACGAATAAGAATCACAGGTGGAGTGGATTATACCGCACATCGCTTTTATCCTTATCCAAGGGAGCGATGGTTAAATACTATCATAAAATTTAATTTGAGTGAAACTGGCAAATTTAGCAAAAGAAAAACCCGCCGACGATTAGGACGTCGTGCGGGTCATGTGCCTCTTAACTCAATCATACTTACCACCGAATGGACCACTAAGTGATGTGAGACCATTCTGTATCATCCTGCCAGTTAATTTCTTATACTCATCTTTTATGAGTGACTCAATATCAGAATTTTCTGGTGCTCCGTGAAGTATCCAAAGTCCACCATGATCATCAAAGAATCCTGTACCACTCTCTCCGATCAGTGATTTCTTATCTATTAGGATAAAAACGGCACCATTTATTTTATCAACCTTAGAGTAGCCGACAGCCTCAAATGATTTTCCAGAAATTAGTGATTTCACTTTCCTAACTCGCTGATTTTGTATGGTAACCTCTCCCCAGAAATTCTGGCTCTCCTCTCCATCATTGAATCTAGAGTACGGTGTGAACTGTGTTGGCTGTGACCCCATTTTTAAAATCACAGCATCTCTCTCTTCTCCGTTAAAGTCACTACCTGTTTTTACTATCTCCATTAAGTATCTTTTTACGGGATCAGTCGCACCCCTTAGAAGTTTTATACTGAAGATTGATTTGTTTTTGATAGTGTTCCGGAAGATGTGTTCAGCTGTTATTATGTTCAGCTCCTTGTCCTTATTAATGAACACGGTTCCAACACAACAATATCTATTTACATCACCATCGTTTTGATAATAGATTATTACAGGCTCATAGCCAGGAGAAACTTCATTTGTCGTAACCATGGAAGAAACATACTCTTCCATATCAACTTCAGCTATTTTCTTTTGTGACTTTCTATCGACATAAGGCCATAAAAAAATAAGTGCCAAAAATCCTATTATGGACAGAGTGATGATAAATGTAAGAGCTACTTTACGTTGCTCTACCATTGATCTTTTGTTTCTGATTTTCTTTTTCAATTGTACCTCCAGTTGCGAGACTCACGTCTCATGTTTAAAAGTCTACTAAATATAATAATACACTTATTTAGCAAAGTCAATAGGTAAAATAATTATACTTATATAATTACAAAAGTGAAATACAAAGACACTACACGATTATGTAATTCATAATTATTTTTTAGCTATTACATGATAGATGTGCCAATGCTTAATACCACCTGTAGCAGTTTTGTCATCCTTTTCATCTTCCTTGAAATAAACAATTTCAAAGTCACTAAAAAGTTCCTCGACTTGCTCTCGCGTATGAAATGTCATGTTTGGACTAGTTTTCCATTCGTCTCGCTCACCAAAAAATTGACCGCAAAATATTCCGTCTTCCTTGAGCGAATTCTTTATGTTTTTAAACACCTGGATGAAGTGTTCAGGGGCGGTAAATGGAAGTGCAAACATTGCCGAAGCGATATCGTATTCTTCTTTTGGAAAAATATATTCTTCAAAAGAAGTAGTTATTGCTTTTAACTTATTACTCGGTATATTTTTAGCCTCTTTTTCCATTAGTGGACTTTTGTCGATTACAGTCACTTCGAAGCCCTGATCAAGAAGATACTTTGTATCGCTAAGCGCACCTCCACCCATATCTATTGCCTTTCCTTTATTTTTTATAAATTCAAGAGCTTTGATGAGTAAAGGTCGAGGAGGTCTTGATTGTGTTACTTTGTAATAATCAGACCAATCCTTTTTTGGTGACCCCCATTGCCAGCGTGGCTTTTCTCCTTTTTTATAGCAGATAGTGATGAGAAGGGTAGTAAGTATAATAATTGGTAAAGCAAATGTGAGAAAATTGCTTCCAGAATCAGGATTGCCTGGAATATAGTCTTCACGTACAGATACAATGGCCGAAATAAGTGCAATGTAAACAAATATAACTAACCAACCCTGCCACTTCACAGGCACCCAACCCCAACCATAGAGCTTTGCCTTAAACCAGTGATTTTCAGGGTTATCCTTTATATAGGCGATGTATTTTTTAATCATGTCGATAATTTTAACACTTAAGTTAAGTTAAATAAACTTGATCTATGTTGTGGGGGTTTATTTATTAGGGCTCCGCACTTGGGACGATGTTCGATTGGCAATAATACAGGAAAACCAGCCAAACAATGCCTAGTTTTTTACCTTTTCCCTTTGCTTCATTTCATAAATAAGCCCCACAAACTTTTCAAGCTCAACAAGCAAGCTCCTATCTTTGTGAAAACCAAACCTAATAGCGTTCATTAGATTGTGAATGTTTATTTGTTGGATACGGGCGCGGTCTCCTGTGATATCCTTCCTTGCGAACTTTTTACCGTGTTCATTTTTAGGATATATAGCCAAAATTATAACCCTCGGACTTAATACAAAGCTTTGTTCTCTTGAAAGAAAGTCATTGCCGTAGAAATGGGTACTTGTGGGCATATCGAGGTAAGGTGCGTCTGTGGTGATAAATTCACCTTTACGTGAGATATAAACCTTCCAATACTTTGCTGAAAGGATATTACAGAAACCTCTCATATCGTCCATAATTCGCAGGTGGTGTACGTTACCGTAATCAACCGTAAATTCACCCTTGTTTACATATTCAACCATTTGCTCTTTTGTGAGACCGAGTTCTTCCATTTTCGCCTTTGATTTAGGGTCTTTGTCGATATAATGTACCCAGTGCTTCATCATTTGCTTCGTAACCTCGTCAGTCATTTTCTTTGATTGGTCGAGATACTTCTTTCCTCTGAAATGAAGAAATATCATACACTCGGCAAGGTGATACTTTTCATTCTCGGTTATTTGCTCATTGTTCAGTATTTTCTTTTCTAATACTGGCAGTTCATTAGAAAAGATTGCTTCAATCTCTGCAAATTTCTTTTCAATTACTTGGCTTACTTCGTCCTCAACCCCTGTATGTTGTGCGTAAAAAAAGTTCTCGTAACAAAATCTACTTTGGTCTGATTTCTTATCAAAAATCTTTAGCTTTGGGGGTATTTTCTGCTCAATTTTCACAGGGTAAAAACCTCCCGTTTCGTCTAGCCATTGCTTGAGATAAAATTGGGGTACATAGTGCTGGTCTTCAGTTACTTGCTCTGGTTTTCCATTCATTTATTTCGTTAGTACAATTTTAGCATTATTGGCGACCACAGCACATAAACCAATGAAATCAGTAATGGCAGCAACGAAGCTGAATTTATGTATCTGTTCTGCCACTCCTGGCTTCTGTAGATTGTGCTTTTCTTGCTTCTCGTGAAAATACTCACCGTAAAGCCATTTACTTATAACACCCCAACCAGTCTCGATTTCGTTATCAATAACCATTTTGATAGCTGGCTGCTCAATCAAAATACCGTAGTTACTTTTACACTTCTCAAGGTTAGCTACAGTAGCTTGGTCTGTAGTATTCGCAATAAGTAGGTCACAGATATCAAGAATAAAAACATCGTCCTTCTTCAAAGTAAATTTCCTCAAGTCCAGAAGCATTGAGCGTAAGTCTTATTCGTCGAAACCGCCAACCGTCTGCTGTAGCGGCTGTCCTTGCTCGAAGTTCAATTGATAGCTGATATTCTTTGTCTTTTTTACAAACCTAGAATTTTTTACTTTCTCTACGATTGAAATGTATTGTTCTATTTTTTCTTTGTCGTGGGCATTCATTTTATTATTTCGGTAAACCACTTACTTTGTTTGCTCTTGCTGCTTTTTGCATAATTCTTTCCCAACCCCTCCGTCCGTAATGGTCATACTCAAAACCTGTGTATGTTTGAGGTGGAACTTGCAAATCATCAGTCCACGTCTTCCAAGAAACATCGTCTCCGAAAATATCTTTTTTCAAACTCTCTTCGATTTTTCTTTTAATACAGAAAATAAAGAAGTATAAAGCAATATCAAAATGCCTTTGCCATTTTCCAAACATATATTCAGCGTCTTTTGGAAGATTACCGTGAATAATATGATTTCTTAGTGTAAAAAAACTATCTGCCCATTTTTCTCGAACAGTACCTTTTTCAGTTACAAACTTTCCGTCTCTCTCGGACTTAAAGGAAATAATTTTGTCGTCGGGATAATTTGCAACTCTTTTCAAATATGCTTTAACCTCTTTTCTACCTTTACCATTCTTTGTATTTAACAAAATCTCAAAAGCACTAGCCTGTAATAAAATTCTAGCGTTATGACTTACCTCGGGAGAGTTATAAAAGCTCTCATAGAAGACTTCAATTGCTGATATTATCTTCCTAAAATCTTTCTTTTTCCTTAACCTTAAAGTCGTAAGCGCATTGATAAGGTCGGCTTCTATATTAAACCTTGGCGTTGGTACATGTCTTGGTCTGATAAACATATTTTTGTTTATATCTATGCCACCGTGCCAAGAACGCACAGCAAATCCTGCGTGTTCAGTAATATACTGACTTCCTACTACAACTGAAAAATGAACTGGTGCAAAATTCTCAGAGCTTGCCATTGAGTGACCATAATTTGCATTAGGTGTAACGGTATTATTTCTTGCCAAAAAACTTATAAACAATATTAGTCTAGCGTCGTTAACTTTCTCTCTATCAATTTTATCAAGTTGTTTCTCACTTTCTTTTTCAGTAGAAATAATCCCCATTCCTTTTATTGGAGAATAGACAGTCTTATCGTCTTTTGAAAAGGGATTAGGAGTACGATAGCTGTTTAGCGTTAGGACAACTTGATCTTTGAGCGCAGGGTCAGTTATATAGTCACCAGCCTTAAGATTAAAGTTCCATATTTTAGCAAAACCTAAATCTATTTGCTCAACATCTCCCAAATTAAGATATGGTAAACAAATAAAGTAATGTGGTATGTTTTCTTTTTCAGTTTCTTTCATTTGGTATTAAATTTTTAATGTATCACTGTAATATTACAAGCTTGATTAATAATGAATTTAACACTACATTTTTTGCTCCGCGACCTGGACTCGAACCAGGGACCAATCCGTTAACAGCGGATTGCTCTACCAACTGAGCTATCGCGGAATATCATTACTCACACTTACGAAACGTAAACTCCATAACTTAGCTTAAGCCTACCAAAACAGCTAACCGGAATATCTGTTCAATATTAGGCCTAATATTGAACATAACTAATATAACACATTATAAAAAAAATAAAACCCACCAACTAATTGTGATGGGAAGGCGACTACTACTGTCCTCCTGACAGGGAGGAAGTAATCTTATGCTTATGGTTGAACTCTTATGTATAGACCCCTACACACCACAAACATTCAATTACCTTGCTGCACAGTAGTAGTCAATCTGATATTACAACAAAACCGAAAAAAATAAAACTCGCCTATTTGTCTAGAGCGAGTTATTTGTTTATCATTTCATCCCAGAATGGGAAGTGCTGTTGATCCGGATCAAATCTCCTTGATCGTGCAATCTCCTTTATTTTCTCCAAATCGATATTGTCTCCTATGTAGAAAGTAGTGTTCGTGTACAGACTAATGAAATCTTCCTTATTTCCTCGGTAATGACAACCGAAGCATAGAAATGTATTTGTTTTTTCCCAGAATTTAAGTGAGGGAGTCTTTTCTACGTGGAAAGGACAGAGGAGGTAGATTACACCGTTTTTACGACGAATGGCGTTTGGGGGAGAAAGTGAAATATCTAGTGTCTCACATATCTCTTCCCAAGAGACATCTGAAAGACTAGTTTCCATATTATTTACAATTCTAAAAAGAACAAAGACGTAACTACTGTCCCCACATTGGGGCTTGATCGCGCAACTCCACTCGGAGCATAATGTCAAAGCCTTACAGCACAGCAGTTACGTATTTTCTAGTATATACTTATCTCTATGTATGTCAAAATAAAAGTAATAACAGGAGCCAAAAGGGAAGTTGTTGAGCAAACTTCAGAAGATCATTTTGATATTTCTGTTAAGCAAAAAGCAGAGAATAATAATGCAAACAAAAGAATACTTGAAATTATGCATAATGAATTTCCTAATTCAATTATTCGAATTATTTCCGGCCATCATCATCCCAATAAAATATTAAGTATTGAGAATAAAGATAATTAAATATATAATATTAGTATTATCAGCTAATTAAATTAAATATGAAAATAAATATCAAGACAACAACAATTTCACTTACTCCTGCGATATCTGATTATGTTGATAAGCGTTTTTCTGCATTAGATAAGTTTTTGGAAAATGACTCAACTGTAGTATTTGATTTGGAATTAGCAAGGACAACCAATCATCATAAAAATGGTGATGTCTTTAAAGCTGAAATACACATTACAGGCAAAGACAAAAACATTTATGCAAGTTCAGAAAAGGATGATTTGTATGCTGCTATTGATGATGTTAGAGATGAGATACTTAGAGAAGTTAAAAATTCTAATGAAAAGATTCGTTCTCTAATACGCAGAGGTGGTGCTAAAATTAAAAATCTATTAAGAATGGGAAAATAAAATGCCAGCATTTTTAAAGCAACAAGTTAATCAGTGGTTATGTATAGCATTAATTGCACTTATGGCTTTTTGGACTGTACTTTACTATATGACAAACAAAGCTCAGGCCATTGGTAGTCAAATAACTGATTATAATAAAGTTATTGAAGAATTATAGATTTTTATAATCTATTTCACCCTTTCCCTCAGGTATTACTTTTTCTATTATTAAATTGCCATTTTCAAAACTAGCTTTTGTTATTTTAACTCTTATCTTTTTTCCATCTTTATCTATAAAAAAGTATGCGGAAGGCCAACCGTGATATGCATTTATTTTTAAATAATTATTATATGGATTATCATTAAGATTGATTAATCCATCTTCCTTTGTGATCTTTTTAGTATATGTTGCTTTGTCATGCTCTTGCTCGATTTCCTCTATTTCACCCGCAATCCATTTCGGTAATATATTTACTAATATTTTTGAACCTGCCATTACAAGAGTTTTACCTAATATATCTGCATTTATTGGCCATTCATCAAGTGCTACTTCCTTAATAGCTAATATTGGTCCATGGTCCATTTCTTTATCCATCTTTATTATTGTAACTCCAGTATTTTTATCATCATTTAATATTGCAGTTTCGATAGGGCATGAACCACGGTATTTGGGTAATAGGGAAGGATGAATATTTAAACTTTTGTATTTTGGAATATTTAATATTTCATCTGGTATTATTTTTCCATATGCCATTACTACATAGACATCTGCATTAAATGCTCTTAATTTATTAACAAAATCTTCTGATTTTAATTTGTCTGGTTGTAAAACTTCAATACCATTTTGTATTGCCCATTGCTTAACAGGTGATGCTGTCATTATCATTTTCCTGCCTTGTGGTCTATCTGGAACTGTTACAACAAATGATATTGTATATCCTGCACTTTTTAATTCATTAAGAGTTATAAGTGACAACTCAGGTGTACCAAAAAATCCTATTTTGATTTTGTTATTATCCATTTATTTATTATTATTTGATTCGAGATTTTCGGGTGGTATATCAGCCACATCATATGCTTTATCTATAAACAGTACTCCATCTAAATGATCGGTTTCATGTTGAAATATTTGTGCCAAAAGCCCACTAGCACCTCTCTCAATGTATTCACCTAATTCATTGTATCCTTTAACCACGGCTTTCATTGATCTTTTAACCTTACCGTATTTCCATCTTACTGAAAGACATCCTTCTTCGACTTCTTGTTTATCTCTTGAAAGTTTTGTTATTTCTGGATTAATAAAAACCAAATCCCTACCAATACTTTTATAGTTTTCATCTGCCAATTTCATAACTTTATCAGATACAATAAAAATCCTAAGCGATACACCTATTTGTGGTGCAGCAATAGCAACTCCATCCTCTTGTGAATCAAGAGCTATTTTCATTCTTTTTATAATATCTTGAATTTGAGCAGATAAAATATCTTTAGAGTCAACAGTTTTTGCAATTTCCCTAAGTACTTTATGGCCATCTTGCACTATTTCATTCATATATAAACTGTACTATAAAAGCGTTTCTGGGTCTACCTTAACTATTACATTCGGTGGCAATTGCCTTATTTTATCTACCAAATCATCATGTGGCCATTTTTCATTTGAAATCTTTATAACGCCATGAAGCACAAAATTTCCTTTAACTGTATTTGTAAAAGCAGGGAATACATCTATTTCATATGGGTCAATTATGGCTTGTACCTTTTCCATTTCCTTTACTATTGCATCCTTTTTCCCCTCTAAAGTTATTTTAATTAAAGTTGTGTATGGAGGATAATTAAATTTTCTTCTTTCTTCCAAAGAATTTTTATAAAAATCACTCATATTTCCTTTTAATCCATATTCAAATACTTTTTCATCAGTTTTTCTTGTTTGTACCAAAAAGTTTTGAGTAGTTAATGCGCGTATTCTAATTAAATTATATAAAATCTTTTCTTGAATTCTAAAATCAGGCAAGGCAAGAAGGGAATCAAGTGATATCACCGCGCTGTTTTCGATTTTATCATGTAAATACTGAAGCATCATTTCGGTGCCTATCAAAATACTTCCAGGCTTTGATCTAAATTTTGCTACTGTGTTTTTTGCATTATTTCTTATTCCTCTTGAACTATCAAAATCTATTTTAAATATTTCCATATCACTGAATTCTTCTCTAATCTTTTCGATTACCAAATCAATACCAATACCTAATGGCACTAATTTCCAACTATTACATATTTTGCAATATTCAGCAGATGATCTTCTTTCACCACATCTATGACACATAAAAAAACTTTTATCGCCATTTTTATGTAGCACAACAGGAGAGCTACAAGTATTACATAGCACCATATACTGACAATCTCCACAAATTGTACTTGGTGCAAGTCCGCGCCTTGTCGCTAGTATTATCATGCTTTCACTTTCATTTTTACTTTTTGAAATTAATTGAAATAATTCATTTGATATAACTTTAAAATCCTTATCCTTTTTCATATCTATAAGATAATCATTTGCTGAGCTAAGTGATCTAAATTTAAAAGGAGATGCCTCAATGTATTCACCCTCATCTTTTTTGAAAAGTGTTTCAATACGAAGTAAATTATCGGCACAAAACAACTTTAAATTATTTTGTGCTGCAAATTCAATTACAAATTGTCTTATGTCTATATAAGGTCTGCGGGGTAATTTGTATGCTCTGCTACTCTCGCGTTCTATAACTATTGTTTCAATATCATTGCGTCTAATGGAAAGGAAACCACCGGTCATAACTATTACAACTGAATGTGTTTCGGTATTTATTTTATTCCAAGTTTCAATTATTGCTTTATCTGTCATTTTGCCGTGCAATGCAAATGCATATCCTGGAACACCTTTTTCTAATAATTCAAAAAATCTTTCGGAATCCTCAATAGTTGGCAAAACAAAAATTAATGATTTTTTCCTTGCAAATTCTTGTCTAATAAGACTTTTCCATGTTGAAAATCTCTCTTCATCATCACCTTGTACCACATATTTTTCAGATATTGTCTTATCCTTTTTTTCGACATTTGCTTGTTCCAGATTATTTTTTAATTTTAATGTATTTTTTAATATACTGTCTGGCACCATTGCGTCTAGGACTGCACCTATACTTGTGGCATAGTATCTTGATATTTCATGAGCCGTGTTTATAAAGCCAACGCCGAAAAAGTGATTTGATTTGATTTTATCTATTTTTTTTAATGCATATTCAGCACTTTTGATTTCTGCTTTTATATCATTTGCACTTCTAATTGAAATAACTATTCCTTGAACTATCTTTTTCCTTAGTGGAATATCGACTATGGCACCGATAGGTATATCCTTTGATGTAAAGTAACTTAAAGTATCTATAGATATTGCTCGACTTATGGGTATTACTTCTATGATATTCATATATAAAGTATATCAGAAATAGGGTTTGACATTTTTTAATATCAATTACTGATTATTTAATATTTAAATATAAAATTGTAAAAGGGAAATATAATATGTACAATATAAATTCATGAAAAATGAATCGTTTAAAGTAACTGGTTTATCTGGAGCAAAGGTACTAAATGGCAGTATTGAAATTTCTGGTGCAAAAAATGCTGTTTTGAAAGCTATTGCTTCTTCTATTTTATTTGATGACACAGTTACTCTTCAAAATGTTCCATATACCGAAGATATAAAAAAAATAATTCAATTACTCGAAAAGTCAGGGTCGAAAGTAGATACAACTCACCTTAATGACGGCAAATTTATCACAATAGATAATACAAATTTCAAAGATACAAATTTAAATAAAGAATTAACTCAAAGCATGCGCGCTTCTGTTGTATTAACCGGACCAATACTTGCCAAATATGGTAAGGTTAGCTTTTCAGTGCCTGGCGGTTGTGTTATAGGTAGTAGACCAATTGATTTGTTTATTGAAGGTTATAAAAAAATGGGTGCAGAAATAGTCGAAAAGGATGATACATATATAATGACAGCGAAGGATGGCAAATTGCATGGAGCAGAAATATTTTTTAACTTTCAAACTGTTGGAGGGACAGAGACACTTATGATGGCGGCAGTACTTGCACAGGGTACAACAATACTCAAAAACTGTGCAATGGAGCCAGAGATTGTATCGGTTGCAGAGTATCTAAATTCATGTGGAGCAAAGATTAGTGGAGCCGGTACAACCACAATAACAATTGAAGGTGTATCAAGTCTTAATTCAAATAACAAACCATATATTACTTTGCCAGATCGTATAGAGGCAGGAAGTTATCTTATTTTAGGCGCCCTATGTGCAGATAATTTAAATATAAATAATTGCAATCCAAAGCATTTAGAATCAATTGTTTCATTACTCACTGATTCAGGAATTAAAATGACTGTAAATAATAATTCAATTGAAATAAAAAACAATTCAAAGATAAAAATTTCAGATTTAAAGCCTTTTAATGTACGCACACATGAATATCCTGGTTTTCCAACTGATTTACAATCACCAATTGTTACATATTTAACTCAAATAAAAGGTGAAAGTACAGTTTTTGAATCAATATATGAAGATAGATTTAGATTTACACAAAACCTCATTAAACTCGGAGCAAAAATCACAAATATGAATTCAAGGGAAATATTAATACATGGCGGAGTTAGTCTTAAAAATCCTAATTCCGAAAATCTAGATGCATTTGATATTCGTGCTGGCTTTGCAACTATTATTGCATCTCTTTTAGCTGAGGGTGAATCAATAATTAATAATGTTTATTATATTGATCGTGGTTATGGGAATATTGTTGAAAATCTAAATAGATTAGGAGCAAATATTCAAAGATTGAAAAATTAATTTGTTTGCAAATTATATTAGAAAGCTTATTATTCATATACATGAACTTTTTTTCTCAAAAACTTGGAATAGATTTAGGAACTGCTAATACTCTTGTTTTTATGCCTGGAAAGGGAGTTGTACTTAATGAACCCTCAGTTGTCGCAGTATCAGAGCAGGACAAAAAGGTTTTGGCTGTAGGTTTTGAAGCAAAAGAAATGATAGGTCGAACACCAGACAATATCATTGCATATAGACCAATGCGTGATGGAGTTATAGCTGACTATAGAGTTACTGAAGCAATGCTTCGATATTTTATAGACAAGGCATTAGGTAAATGGAATATATTTAGACCTGAAGTTATGGTATCTGTTCCTGCAGGTATAACTTCGACTGAACGTCGTGCGGTAATTGAGGCGACAATAAGAGCAGGAGCTAAAAATGCATATGTAGTTAAAGAGCCAATACTCGCAGCAATTGGCGCTGGTATACCAATACAAGAAGCACTTGGACATATGATAGTAGACATTGGAGGTGGTACAACTGATGTTGCTGTGATTTCACTTGGTGGAATTGTTGCATCAACATCGGTTAAATGCGCAGGTAACAGGGTAGACCTAGCGATTGCAGATTATATTAAAAAAACATTCAATCTTTCAATCGGTGACAAAATGGCAGAAGATATTAAAATCAAAATCGGTTCAGCAATACCACTTGATGAAGAACTTTCAATGCAGATTAAAGGTAGAGATTTTGTTTCTGGACTTCCAAGATCAACTGAAATCAAAACAAATGAAATAGTTAAAGCTATCAGTAAGGAGTTAAAAGATATGATTAAAGCTATTAAAGATGTATTACAGGAAACTCCACCCGAGCTTGCGGCGGATATTATAGATCAAGGAATAATCATGACTGGTGGTACATCAATGCTTAGGAATTTCCCTGAATTAGTATTCAGAAGAACAGGTGTTAAAGCAAAACTTGCAGATGATGCATTGTTTTGTGTTGTAAAAGGAACAGGAATAGCACTTGAACATCTTGATGTATACAAAAAGAGCATAATTTCAAAAAGGTAATGAATCCATTTGAATATTTAATTAAAAATCTAAATCATCACGCTTATTTTATTCATTCATTCGAAAATGCAGCAATCAAATTAAAAGAATATTTAAAAGATAAATTTAATATAGACCACAATCAAAATCCAGATTTTATTCATAATAAATATGAATTAATTGGCATTGATGAAAGTAGACTGATAAAGGAAAGTCATAATTCTAAGAGTTTTGAAGAAGGTAAAAAGAAAATATACATTATTGAAGCCGATAGTATAACAAATGAGGCTCAAAATTCATTGCTTAAGATATTTGAGGAACCACATACTGATGTTCATTTTTTTATTATTTTGCCTCAAATCGAAAGCATATTACCAACTCTTCGTTCTAGATTAAATATTTTAGGCAAAGTTGAAAGTGATTTCGATTTTTCTGATATAAATAAATTTATAAAATTATCAAAAAAAGAAAAAATTGATTTTGTGGACAATATGGCAAAGGAAATTTCTGATGATAATTTAAGTAAAAAGGATGCAATTGAATTTTTAAATAAATTAGAGGCATTTATGTACAAAAAGGGGGTGCAGGAAAATTCAAATCTTTTAAATAAAATTATTAAAGCAAAAGATTATATTAAAGATAAGTCATCTTCGATTAAACAATTACTTGAATATGTAGTGTTAAATATGGATTAAAGTGATATACTAGAGTTCATATGTCATACGATATCAATAAATTTAAGAAAACATTATTAGGTACTGAGGAATGGTTAAAAAAGGAATTCAGCGCAATAAGGACAGGGCAAGCAAGTCCAACTTTGCTTGATAGTATTAAGGTTGATTCATACGGCGCTATGGTACCAATCTCTCAAATAGCGAGTATCATGGCCGAAGGTGCAAGAACTCTTCGTATTGCACCATGGGATATGTCAGGAGTAAAGGAAATCGAAAAAGCAATAATACAATCAAATCTCGGATTATCAGCATCAATTGATGATAAGGGACTTAGAGTTAATTTCCCTGAATTAACAGCAGAAAGAAGAGTTCAAATAGTTAAAACAGTAAAGGAAAAGCTTGAGGAAGCAAGAAAGCAAATACGTATTCATCGTGACGAAGCTATGAAAGATTTAAAAGCAAAGGAAAAGGCAGGAGGAATGGGTGAAGATGAATATTTTAGACATGAAAAAGAAATTCAGAAATCAGTGGACGAACAAAATAAAAAGTTAGACGAAATTTATTCAAAGAAAGAAAAAGAAATATTAGCATAATGACAACAATTATTTTTTTATTGATTCTTGCAATACTTATATTTGTACATGAATTAGGCCATTTTATATTTGCAAAATGGTGTGGAGTAAGAATTGATGCATTTGCAATTGGTTTTGGTCCAAATATATTCAAAAAGACTATCGGTGAAGTGACTTATTCATTAAATCTTATACCTTTTGGTGGTTACGTTAAGATATTTGGTGAAAGCCCAGATGATGAAAGTATTAATGGTGCCGATAAAGCTAGAAGTTTTGTTCATCAAAACAAGGTGAGACAAATTGCTATACTTTTTGCGGGTATTTTATTTAACTTTATTTTTGCTTGGATTTTGGCTTTTTTTGCTTATTCATTTGGAGTACCTGCAAGTGTAGCAAATAATGAAAAATATAATAATATGCTTTCTGATAAGCATATACTAATCACAACAATTAACGATAATACTCCAGCATATAAAGCAGGATTAAGAACAGGTGACACATTAATTATTGATAGTATTCAATCTCTTCAAGATACAGTTAATAATAGTTTAGGCAAGGAAATAACAATTAATTACAAAAGGGGAAATCAAATTGGATCCGTAAAGGTAATACCCGAAGATAATGTAATTGCATATAGACCAGCAATAGGAATAGCAATGGATGAAGTTGCTACACTTAAACTTCCAGTGCATTTGGCATTTATTGAGAGTTTTAAGTTTACTATAGATAAAATCTCAGAAACATTTTATGGTATATACAATTTGATAGCTGGAATGTTTAAAGGACAATCACAATTGGGTACCGTAATGGGACCCGTTGGTATTGCAGGGCTTATAGGTGATGCGGCAAAGATTGGATTTATAAATCTAATAATGTTTACAGCATTGATTTCAATTAATCTTGGCGCTTTAAATCTAATACCTTTCCCAGCGCTTGATGGAGGTAGAATACTTTTTGTAATTATTGAATTTATAATCAGAAAACCGATAAAGCCAAGTGTGGCAAATACATTAAATGCTATTGGTTTTTCACTACTTATGCTTCTTATAGTTATAGTTACCTACAAAGATATAGCGAGATTATTTGTTAAGTAAAATCTATTTTTGCTTCATACTAAATAAGATTACAACTAGAATCGTGGCAATTATCAATAACACTATCAAAATAGTCCATTGTACTATCATATTATTTTTTTATTATTTTTCTTGATAGATAAAATACTTAGACTTGCAAGTATAATAACAATAATTGCTCCGGCTATATAAACATGTACCATGTAAGTATTATAGTATAGATTGATCATTTTGTTGTAATTTTAACACTTATAAACCAACAGAACATTGATAATAGTAATCCAATTGTAAATCCAATAAGACTGGCGTCACGATTGATAATTGGCTCTACTACCGCCCCAGCAAAAAATACCTGACCAATATCCCTACTGATCTCTGACAAAATATCTGGTTTTATTAAATCATTTATATAATCCATAAAATCTATGTTTTACATTTTCTCAATTCATAATTATTATGCAAGAAATATCTGAGGATAACTACTATAAAAATTTTATCAAAATTTCATACTGTTTGTGTTGTAATGTTTTGCAGAAAAAGATATATTACTGTATTATTTACACATATTTATGCGTCAATCAAAACTTTTTACAAAAACAAGGAAGGATGCGCCAAAGGATGAAGTATCAAAAAATGCACAATTACTTATACGTGCAGGATTTATCCACAAGGAAATGGCTGGGGTGTATTCATTTTTGCCACTAGGACTTAGGGTTCTAAAAAAAATTGAACAAATAATACGCGAAGAAATGAATGCGATAGGTGGACAGGAGATAGTAATGACCGCATTGCAGAGTTCGGATGTCTGGAAGACTACAGATAGATGGGATGATGGGAAAGTCGATAATTGGTTTAAGACAGAACTGAAAGCTGGTGGACAAGTTGGTCTTGCTTTTACTCATGAGGAGTCCATTACAAATATTATGAATGATTATATTTCTTCATATAGGGATTTACCGACGTATGCATATCAATTCCAGGTTAAATTTAGAAACGAACTTAGAGCAAAAAGTGGTATTTTCCGAGGTCGTGAATTTCTGATGAAAGATTTATATTCATTTAATAAGACTCAGGAGGAATTGGACATTTTTTATGAGGAAGCAATTGTTGCCTATAAAAATATATTTAATAGATTGGGAATTGGGGATAGAACCTATATAACTCTAGCAAGTGGAGGAAATTTTGGTGTAAAGTTTTCTCATGAATTTCAGACTGTAACTTCTGTTGGCGAAGATATAATTTATATTCATAAAGAAAAATCTATAGCTATCAATAAAGAGGTATTTAATGATGAAACTCTCAAAGATTTAGGAATTTCTAAAGATGAGCTTGTAGAAGAGAAATCAATTGAAGTAGGAAATATATACAAACTTGGTACTTTTTACTCAGTACCTTTTGGGCTAAATTATAAAACAGAGTCAGGTGAAGAAAAACCTGTGATTATGGGAAGTTACGGTATAGGACTTACTCGACTTATGGGAACTGTTTCAGAAATCTTATCTGATGAAAATGGTCTCGTATGGCCTGTATCTATTTCTCCTTTTCAATATCATCTTATTTCAATAGATGATAAAGAAGGTAAGGTTCGTGAACAAGCATTAAAACTTTATAATTCATTAATTTCAAAGGGAATAGAAGTACTTTGGGATGATAGAGATATACGTGCAGGTGAAAAGTTTGCAGATAGTGATCTTATTGGTATTCCAAAGAGAATAATAATCAGTGAAAAGACTCTAGAAAAGCAGTCTGTTGAAATAAAGGATAGAAAAACAGGTCAAATTGAAATCAAAACTATAGATTCACTCTAGACATAATCTTGTATTTTAGACATATAATTGTTTTTAAACATAAATATTTTATTTTATGGTAATGTATGAGTACATGAAGGAATTTAAAGAAAAATTATATAAATATCTATCTAATGATATTGGTATTGATCTTGGTACTGCAAATACTTTGGTGTATTTGAGAGGTCATGGAATAGTGGTCAATGAACCATCAGTTGTTGCAGTTAATCAAAAGACTGGGCAAGTTGTGGCGGTAGGTACTGAAGCCAAAAATATGCTAGGACGAACACCTGCACATATTGTAGCTATAAGACCACTTGTTGATGGAGTTATTTCTGATTTTGAAATAACTGAGGAAATGATTTCTTATTTAATTAAAAAAGCAGAATTATATTCAAAAAAGCTAATTGGCCCGAGAGTAGTTGTAGGTGTACCATCAGGAGTTACAAATGTTGAAATACGCGCAGTTAGAGATGCAACTAGAAATGCAGGCGCTAGAGATGTTTATATTGTCGAAGAGCCAATGGCGGGAGCAATTGGAATTCGTTTACCAATACATGAACCTGTTGGAAGTATGGTGATTGATATTGGTGGTGGAACTACTGATATTGCGATTATTTCACTTGGTGGAATAGTTAGATCAAAAAACTTAAGAGTAGCGGGTGACAAATTAAACAATGACATAATGTCATATATAAGAAATGAATTTAAAATATTGATAGGTGAAAAAACCGCAGAATATATAAAGACAAGTATTGGAAATGTTATGCCAGGTGAAGCAATGGAAACAACAGTAAGGGGACGTGATCTTATAACTGGATTACCTCGTGAAGTTATAATCACTGATTCTGATGTGCGCGAAGCCATGTCATCATCAATTGATATATTAACTGAATCCGCAAAAGAAGTTTTGGAGACTACACCACCCGAAATATTATCCGATGTTATGAATAGAGGAGTACACCTAGTAGGTGGTGGTGCACTTATCAAAGGACTAAATACATTACTAGCAAATTATCTCAAATTACCAGTATATATCGCAGAGGACCCATTGACTGCAATAGCGAGAGGAACCGGAATAATACTTGAAGACATTGATAAGTATAAGGATGTATTAATACAAAACGAAGATGAGTTACGAGCACAAAAGTAATATAAATAAAAATAAAATAAGCACACCTGTCAAAGTAATTATTATTTCTTGTGTTTTTCTTTTTATAATTAATATTCTTTTTCCTGAATTTTTAACATCATTATTTACTAAAATCATAAGACCATTTTGGGGTAATAATACAAGACAAGGTATTTCAGTTGAATTAAAAGATGCTCTCATAAATGAATTACAAGAAGAAAATACAGAATTAAAAAGGGCATTAGGACGTAGTACTGCATCAAGTACAGTATTGGCATATGTACTCAAAAAACCGCCATACACTGCATATGACTCATACATTTTAGATATAGGTAAAGATAATAATATTAAAATAGGTGATAAAGCATTTTCAATTGGTAATGTTTTATTGGGTGAAATAGTAGAGGTAAATAGCAATACATCAAAAGCTAAATTATATTCATCATACGGTGAAAAATTTGAAGTACAAATTGGTAAAGATAATATTCAAGCAACTGCAAATGGAAAGGGTGGTGGAACTTTTGAAGTTATATTACCAAGAGATACAAGAGTAAATGAGGGAGATATTGTTAAGGCACCGGATATTCATGTTTCCGTTTTTGGAATTGTAAAAAGAATAATTATTGATCCAGCAAAAACATTTTATACTATTTTATTTTCACAACCTGTAAATATTTACGAGCAAAAAATTATTTTAATTGAAAAATCAAAATGATATTTAGAACTATTTCTGGAATTATTGTTTTTTTATCAATTGTTTATGGATATTGGTGGATAACATGGCTTCTGGCTATTATTTTGTTATTTTATATACCAAATTATTATGAAATAATTGCATGGGGAATAGTCTATGATGCACTTTATGGAGCAAAGCTTCCTATGTTTTATAATATTAAATACATTTTTACCATTTTTTCAATTACTATTTTTCTGATATCATTTTACCTACGCAAAAGATTAATTATCTATGATTAAATTTAAAGGAAAAAGAAAAATAAGTAAGGAAATTGAGCCAGATGAGATTTTTATTGATTCAAGTAATTTACCGAGATTTGATAGACAACAATTTGAAGGAAAAATAGAAAGACCGATTAGTAGATTGAGTATTTCTATAATTTTAATTATTTTTATTCTTATTACTTTTACTTTTATTTCAAAAGTTTGGAATTTACAAATACAAGATGGACAAAAATACGCAGATAGAAGTGAAAATAATCGCTTAAGACATACTCCTGTTTTTGCTTCACGTGGAGTTATATTTGATAGGAATGGAGTTGAATTAGCATGGAATTCACCTAGTGACGATGAAAATGTTGCAATACGAAAGTACAAGGAAATACCTGGACTTGCACATGTTTTGGGTTATGTTCAATATCCATCAAAAGATAGTGCTGGATTTTACTATAGAGAAGATTTTGAAGGTGTAGATGGAGTTGAAAAATATTTTAATAATGATTTAAAAGGAGTTAATGGATTAAAAATAATTGAGGTTGATGCAAGGGGTAAAATACAAAGTCAAAATACTGTAGAGCCTCCAAAGGAAGGTGGTAGTGTGACTTTATCAATTGATTCAAGAGTACAATCCGAAATGTATACAGCAATCAAAGATATTGCGGAGAGGGTAGGATTTGCGGGTGGTGCTGGAGTAATGATGGACACAACAACAGGAGAGATTATCGCTATGACAAGTTATCCAGAATTCAATTCCTACATTATGTCAGAAAGAAGTGATGCAAAGGCGATAAAGGGTTATTTGAGTGATAAAAACAAACCTTTCCTAGATAGAGCAATTGACGGTTTATACACCCCAGGATCGATTGTAAAGCCTTATATGGCCATTGCAGCACTCAATGAGGGTATTATATCTCCACTTAAGGAAATATTAAGTACTGGCTCGATATCAATTCAAAATCAATACAATAAAGAACAACAGACCGTCTTTAAAGATTGGAAAGCTCATGGATATGTAAATATGCGAAAGGCAATTGCAGTTTCCTCGGATGTGTATTTCTACACCATAGGTGGTGGATATAAAGATCAGAAAGGTTTAGGAATAGAAAAAATTGAAAAATACATGAAGCTTTTTGGTTTGGGTGAAAAGGTGGAAAATTCATTTTTTTCTGGTGCTGCGGGAGTGATACCAAATCCAGAATGGAAAAAGAAAAACTTTGACGGCGAGGCATGGAATCTTGGAAATACATATCACACATCAATTGGCCAGTATGGCTTTCAGGTATCGCCCATACAAATGGTTAGAGCCTTGGGAGCAATAGTCAATGACGGATTATTACGCAATCCAAGTATTATAAAAGGTGTATCGGGTGATGTGGTTAGAAATATAGATATTAAATCAACTGACTTTGATGTTATAAAAGAGGGAATGAGAATGGGTGTAAAGCAGGGTACTGGAGTATCTCTAAATGTTCCTTATGTTGAAATCGCTTCAAAGTCAGGTACAGCCGAACTTGGCGCAACAAAGAGTAATGTAAATTCATGGATGACTGGATTTTTCCCATACAAAAATCCGAGATATGCTTTTGCTGTACTCATGGAAAAAGGATCAGTACATAATCTAATAGGCGCTGGTGCTGCAATGAGGGAAACTCTTGATTGGATGAGTATTAATACACCTGAGTATTTTAAATAATATATTAGTCTAGCCATTTACAATACCTCTAAAATAGGCTATTATATAGTTCTTATAATTTTAATAACTAGTAATATGAGCGAAGCAAAACAATATCTTACAAGTGAAAAAATGGCAGAATTTAAAAAAGAATTAAATTTTTTAAAAACTGAAAAAAGAAAGCAAGTTGCAGAAAGTCTAGAATATGCAAAAAAGCTTGGAGATTTGTCAGAAAATGCAGAATACCATGAAGCAAGACAGCAACAGGGTGAAGTTGAAGATCGTATAAATCATCTTGAAAATCTACTTAAAACAGCAGTTATTGTTGATGGAAAACAAGGAGATATCGTTTCAATTGGATCAACAGTTAAGATACAAAAAGATGGTGATAAAGAGACTAAAGAGTACAAAATAGTGGGATCAGAGGAAGCAGATATGACTTCTGGCAAGATTTCAAATGTATCACCACTTGGCTCAGCATTATTAGGTAAGAGAAAGGGGGATAAAGTATCAGTATCAACTCCTAAAGGTGTAGTATCATATACATTATTATCAATATAATAAAATATGAATTCATTAGAAGAAATCAGAGCGATTAGATTACAAAAACTCAATCTATTAAAGCAATATGGGATGAATCCCTTTTCAGCAAAGGTCCCTAGAACTTTTTGCCTTGCTGATGCTAGAAATAATTTTGATGATTATATTAAAGAAGATAAAGAAGTTTCTCTAGCAGGAAGAATAATGGCAATTAGAGGACAAGGGGCTATTCTTTTTGCAGTTTTATATGATGGAAAAGGTAAATTCCAAGCAGTTTTTAAAAAGGATGAAATAGATGAAAAGCTATTTAATCTTTTTGTTGATGCAATTGATATTGGAGACATAATCTCTGTTACTGGTAAATTTTTCACTACTCAAAGAGGAGAACAAAGTATTTTAGTTAAATCATGGACAATTGCCACAAAGACATTATTACCATTACCTGAAAAGTGGCATGGTATTAAAGACGAAGATGAAAGATACAGAAAGAGATATTTGGATATTTTAATGAATGAAGAGCTAAGAGATTTATTAATCAAAAAATCAAAATTCTGGGATGTTGCAAGAAATTTTATGAAGGAAAACGGCTTTTTGGAAGTTGAAACTCCAACTCTCGAAGTTACAACAGGAGGCGCAGAAGCCACACCATTTAAAACACATCACAATGATTATGATTTGGATGTATTTTTAAGAATTTCTGTTGGTGAATTATGGCAAAAGAGACTTATGTCAGCAGGGTTTCCAAAAACATTCGAAATCGGTCGTGCATATAGAAATGAGGGAACAAGCCCTGAACATGCACAAGAATTTACAAATCTAGAATTTTACTGGTCATTTGCTGATTACAAAGATGGAATGGAATTAGTGAAAGAGTTATATAGGAAAATTGCATTAGAAGTATTTGGAACTACAAAGTTTACCACTCGTGGTCATACATTTGATCTTGCTGATGAATGGAAAAATATTGATTATACTGAAGAAGTTTTAAGACAAACTGGTATTGATATAAAGACAGCAACCGAAGATGATATTAAGGACAAGCTATCAGAGCTAAATGTAAAATACGAAGGTGATAATAAAGAAAGACTAACGGATTCATTGTGGAAATATTGTAGGAAAAATATTTCTGGTCCTGCCTTTTTGATTAATCATCCACTTATCGTTTCACCGCTTGCAAAACCATTAGACAATACTGGAAATGCACAAATATTCCAACCAATACTTGCAGGTAGTGAGCTAGGCAAAGGATATTCAGAATTAAATGATCCGATAGATCAAAAGAGTAGATTTGATGCACAACAAAAGTTAGTTGATGGAGGTGACAGTGAAGCAATGATGGCTGATCATGATTTTATTGAAATGCTTGAACACGGTATGCCACCTACTTGTGGCTTTGGATTTGGCGAAAGACTTTTTGCCTTCCTTGCTGATAAGCCGCTTCGTGAATTACAAACATTTCCATTAATGCGTCCAAAAAAGTAATTATACTGATATAATACTTATTATGGGTGATGTATTTAATATTAAAACTCCAGTCTTTGAGGGTCCACTTGATCTATTGCTTTCACTCGTTGAAAAAAGGAAGCTTTTCATAAACGATATTTCATTATCTCAGGTTACTGATGATTTTATTTCTCATATTCAAAATAATGGAGTAATGCCAATGGAGGAATCTGCGCATTTTATTTTAATTGCTTCAACACTATTACTCATCAAATCAAAATCGCTATTACCAGCATTAACACTGACTGAAGAGGAGAAAAGTGATATACATGATTTAGAAATTAGACTAAAAATCTTAGAGAGAATCAAAAATGCAAGTGTGAATATCAAAAATATTTTTGGAAAAGATATTATTTTCGAACCTAGTAAACAAAGACCGCAAGTTATTGTTTTTTCACCTGATGAAAGTATGAATTTAATTAATTTAGTAAATGCAATAAAAGAAGTAATCAAATTACTACCCAAAAAGGAAATCATGCCCAAAGCAATGGTCCGTAAGGTGATAAGTCTTGAAGAAATGATTGATAATCTTTCAAGTAGAATTTCAAAAGGTTTAAAAATGAAATTTAGTGAATTTAGTAGCGGACATAAAGAAGAAAAGATAAATGTAATAGTGAGTTTCCTTGCAATGCTTGAATTAGTAAAGCAGGGTGTGATAAATGCAACACAAAAAGATAATTTTGATGAAATAGATATGGAAACAACTTCTATAGGTGTTCCTAAATATAATTGATATAATATTTTTATGAGTGATGAATTAAAATTAGAATCAAAAATCGAAGCAATACTTTTCTTTAAGGCTGAACCTGTTACTATTTCTAAACTTTCTGAAATACTTTCATGTAGTAAAAGTGAAATAGAAAAAGCAATTATTGATTTAAAACAATCATTAAATGGTCGTGGATTAACCATTATTGAAAACAATGATGAGGTGACTTTGGGTACTTCAAAACTCATTTCATCTCTTATTGAAAAATTAACAAAGGATGAATTGATAAAGGATTTAGGGAAAGCCGGACTTGAAACAATTTCGATTATACTTTATCAAGGCCCAATATCTAGAGCGGAAATTGATTATATACGTGGGGTGAATTCACAATTTGTTATTAGAAATTTACTTATAAGAGGATTGATTGAAAAGGTCGACAATCCAAAAGACCAAAGAAGTTTCCTATATAGAGCAACCATTAATCTTATGTCACATTTAGGTATTTCAAACTTTAGTGAATTACCAGATTATGAAAGTGTTAAAAATGATATAGAGGCCTTTAAAAATTCAAAAGATGAACAATCAAAACAAAATTGATAAATATTTTTTAATTTCTGTCGCCTTACTTGCTATTGGTGGATTTTTTATTTTTGCTTCCGCATCACTTGGACTATTGGCACGTGACGGTGCAGTATTTCAATCCGTTGCATTAAAGCAGATGATTAATTTGATTATAGGATTTATTGCTTTTGTAATAATGTCAAAAGTACATTACAAAAACCTTAGGAAATACGCTTTTTATATAATGATTACTGGAATTTTCATTAATCTTTTAATATTTGTACCAGGACTCGCACTTAATCATGGTGGAGCATCGAGATGGATTGATTTAGGTTTTATAACCTTTCAACCCTCAGAATTTCTTAAAATTTCTTTTATAATTTATTTTGCTGCATGGCTATCGGGACAAAAAGACAGAGTTAGGGAATTTAAAAATGGTCCATTGGCATATCTAATTATCATTGGACTATTGGGTGCATTATTGGTATTTCAAAGAGATACTGATACATTTTTTGTTATTGCATTGACTGGAGCTATTATGCTTTTTATATCTGGTTCAAAAATCAGACATTTGGGAATTATTGGTATTTGTCTTGTTTCATTATTATCAATTTATATTTTTACGCATGGATATGCATTACAGAGAGTATCTACTTTCTTAAATCAAGGAAGTGACACTCAGGGAGCGGGATATCAAATACAACAATCCTTAATTGCTATTGGTTCTGGACAATTAAGTGGAAGGGGATTTGGTCAAAGTATTCAAAAGTTTAGTTATTTGCCTGAACCTATAGGAGATTCCATCTTTGCAGTTAGTGCAGAGGAATTCGGCTTTATAGGAAGTATTACTCTTATAGGTTTATTTGTATTTTTCTTAATTAGATCAATCAAAATCGCTTTTAGATCACCGGATATCTTTAGTGGACTTACTGTAATAGGAATTGCTATACTTATCGTTGTAGAGTCGTTTATGAATATTTCATCAATGCTTGGAATAATACCTTTATCGGGTATGCCATTACTTTTTGTAAGTCATGGAGGCACAGCATTAATCATAATTTTAGGTGCAACAGGGATTATTGCAAATATTTCAAAATATAAAACACAAGTTAATTAAATAAAATGAAAATACTATTTACAGGCGGTGGTACAGGTGGACATTTTTATCCCATAATTGCAATTGCTGAAGCAATTAATGCAAAGGTAAGAGACAAAAAGATTTTACAGCCAAGTCTTTATTATATGGCGCCAAGCAAATATAATCCTAGAGCACTTTTTGATAATGAAATAGAATTCATACAAGTTCCATCAGGTAAGATTAGAAGATATTTTTCACTTTTAAACATATCAGATATTTTTAAAACTATTTACGGAGCGATAATTGCCATAATCAAAGTTTATAATCTTTACCCAGATGTAATATTTGGTAAGGGTGGATATGCAAGTTTCCCAGCATTATTTGCTGCAAGATTACTTAATATTCCAGTAGTAATACATGAATCAGATAGTGGTCCAGGTAGAGTTAATACATGGGCATCAAAATTTGCACAAAAAATAGCAGTTTCATATCCAGATTCATTTAATGAATTTATTAATAAAGATAAAACAGGAAAATTAAAAGAAAAAATAGCATTTACAGGAAATCCAATTAGAAAAGAGATAATTGAACCACTTACCAATGGTGCGAGAGAATTCCTAAATCTTGAAGAGGGAACACCAATTATACTTATTATGGGAGGATCACAAGGCTCTCAAGCTATCAATGAAGTTATCATAGATAGTCTAAATGAATTAGTAGGAAAATATCAAATACTTCATCAAACAGGAAGGAAAAATTTTCAATCAGTTAGCGAAACTGCAAAAATTGTTTTAAAAGACAATGCAAATTCATATAGATATCATCCTTTTGATTATTTAAATGATTTAGCAATTCGTATGTCAGCTGGTGTTTCTGATCTTGTGATTTCAAGAGCCGGATCATCAATATTTGAGATTTCTGCTTGGGGATTACCATCAATTATAATACCTTTGCCAAAGGAAATAAGTCATGATCAAATTAAAAATGCTTTTTCTTATGCACATTCTGGCGCATGTACTGTAATGGAAGAGTACAATTTAAGTTCTCATATTTTAGTTTCAGAGATTGACAGAATACTAAATAATCAACATATTAAGGACAGAATGCGTCAAAGTGCCAAGCAATGGAGCCATATTGACGCGGCCAACAAAATTGCAGAGGTAATTTTAAATATTGGCTTGAAACATGAGTAGTATAGGTGATATAATACAGTTCTATTAAGTTTAATAATTTTATTATAAATATATGCAAGAAGAAAATGGTGTAAAAACATGGCAGTGGGTGATAACAGTACTTGTTATCATTGTTCTAATTGTTTTGGGTTACTATATGTTCAAGAGTGATGAAGCTGTTGTTCCGGCAGTAAATACAGATGGAAGCACAATGGTAGACACATCAAAGGAGACAAATAGAGTTAATGTTACAGATCAATTCCCAGGTAATATCGTTTATGTATCATCAGTACAATTTGCAAATCCAGGCTTTGTAGTTATACACGCAGACAAGGATGGCAAGCCAGGAGATGTTATTGGATACCAATACTTTGACAAGGGTATTTATCCAGGAAAGGTAACTCTTACAAAGTCTACAGTTGAAGGTGGCGTATACTACGCTATGCTACACTCAGATGATGGTGATAAGAAATTTGATATGGCAAAGGACTTACCATTAAAGGACTCAAAGGGAAATATAATAATGAAGCTATTCAGAGCTACATCATCAATACAAGAAGTTAAGGGATAATTCATACAAGATTTTAAGTAGCAAAAAGGCATCGAGAGATGCTTTTTTGTTTTGTACTTTTACTTTATATTTGGGCCATTTTCTGATAACATATAGGCTATGAATGATAAAGTCGTAACAAGATTTGCCCCATCACCAACAGGACTATTGCATACAGGAAATTACAGAACTGCTCTTTTTGCTTATTTATTTGCAAGACAAAACAATGGTAAATTTATTTTAAGAATAGAAGACACAGACAAGGCAAGATCAAAAAAAGAATACGAAGATAATATAATCGAAAGTCTAAAATGGTTGGGTCTAGATTACGATGAATTTTATAGACAATCAGATAGGCAACAAATACATGCATCATATATTCAAAAACTTATTGACGGTGGCCATGCATATATCTCAAAAGAAACACCAAAAGAGGAAGGCGATAGAGCTGAGGTAATACGCTTTAAAAACCCAAATAAAAAAATTAAATTCAATGACCTTATCCGTGGTGAAGTACAATTTGATACTACCGAATTAGGTGATTTTATAATTGCCAAAAGTATTAATGAACCGGTATTTCACTTGGTCGTTGTGGTTGACGACTTCGAAATGGGTGTGACACATGTGATACGTGGTGAGGATCATATTTCAAATACTCCAAGACATATACTTATACAAGAGGCCATAGGTGCAAAGGTACCCGTTTACGCACATTTACCATTATTACTTTCACCAGATAGGTCAAAATTATCAAAAAGAAAGGGCGCATTATCAGTTACCGCATATAGAGATATGGGATATTTGAGTGAGGCATTAATTAATTATCTATCATTGCTCGGCTGGAATCCAGGAACAGAACAAGAGATAATTTCTATTTCTGAATTGATATCAATGTTTAAAATAGAACAAATACAAAAGTCAGGAGCTATTTTTAATGAAGAAAAATTAAATTGGCTAAACAGGCAATACATAAACAAATTATCTATTGAAGAGTTTATTGCAAAGGCAAAGGATTTTATTCCTGCAAATACTGACAACAAATTAATACCATTATTAAAGGAAAAGATAAATAAATTTGCTGATATCAAAACATTACTAGATGGTGAATTATCATTTATAAATTCAATCAATGAATACAGTAAAGAGTCATTGATGTGGAAACAAGAAAAAGATATACAAAATACTAAGCAATATTTAAATGAAATTATTGAAATCATTTCTAAATTAAATGATTTTTCAAAAGAATCAGTAAAGGAAGCAATGTGGCCAATGGCAGAAAGAGTAGGGAAGGGGAATGTGCTTTGGCCTATGCGCTATGCCCTATCGGGAATGGATAAATCTCCAGATCCATTTGTATTAAGTGAATTACTAGGGAAGGATGAGGCGATTAGGCGACTCAAAATAGCCTATGACAAAATATAAATATTTATTTTTTACTCTTTTAATTTCAATATTATTTTCATCTACACTAACAGTGTATAGTGAAACCGCTACTGAATTAAAAAATAAAATAAATGATAGAAATGAATCAATTAAAAGACTTGAAGAAGAAATAAAACAATATCAAAACGATATCGATGCCTTAGGTAAGGAAAAGGATTCATTAAGTAATACAATCAAATCTCTCGACATTTCAAAAAAGAAATTACAAGCAGACACAAAGATTACTGAAAATAAAATAGCAGCCAAAAATCTAGAGATAAAAGAATTATCACTACAAATAGGTGATAAAGATCAAAGAATTATAGACGGAAAAAGAGTGATTTCACAATCACTTTATAATATTTATCAAATTAATTCTAAGTCACTAATTGAGACATTACTTGATAAGAGTTCATTTTCTGAAATATGGAATTCTGCTGATGAATTAACTTCACTACAAGCTGGAATGCAAGAAAGAATAAAAGAATTATCAAATCTCAGAACTGATTTAGAAAACAATAAAAAGCAAACAGAAAAAAAGAAAGCGGAATTAATATCACTTACAAATGATTTAAAAAATCAAACAAAGATCATTGCTGATACAACAAAAGAAAAGAATGCTATTTTAGCAGAGACTAAAAACACCGAATCAAATTACAAAAGAATATTAGCAGAAAGACAGGCTCAAAAAGATGCTTATGAAAGGGAAGTGCAAGAATTCGAATCAGCACTCAAAATAGCTATTGATCCAAACAATATCCCAAGTACAGGAACAGGAATATTAAAATACCCTCTTGATAAAATAAGGATTACGCAGTACTTTGGTAATACTTCTTTTTCAACCAAAAACCCACAGATATATAGCTCAGGTGGCCATAATGGAATGGACTTTGCTGCTTCAATAGGTACACCAATTCATGCATCACTTAGTGGAACTATAGTCGGTGCAGGAAATACAGATATAAATAAATGTAAGTCATATGGTAAATGGATAATGATAAAGCATGCAAATGGACTTTCTACATTATATGCTCATTTATCTCTCATTTCAGTTGCTGAAGGACAAGAAGTCTCAACTGGAGAAATAATAGGCTATACAGGAAATACTGGAATTTCTACTGGTCCACATTTACACTTTGGAGTATATGCAACTGAAGGAGTTAATATAACTAAAAATAGAGGTAGTAGATACTGTAGTAATGTAACCATTCCATATGCTGATCTTAGAGCATATCTTAACCCATTATCTTATCTATAAAAGTCGTTGGAATTTCCTATAAGCGATTTTAAAGTCTCGGACTTCCCCAATATGATATAATTTACACATGATTAAATGGATTATAATAACTTTATTCGTTCTAATTGGTCTTGGATACATAGGATTTGATATTAGAAAGGCTGTAGAGGCGCCAGCTACTCAAAGCAATATAGAGTATGCAGGGAAGGCAATTTCATATGTTTGGAACAAGTACGCCAAAGGTCCGGTAATATTTGTATTCGATAAAGTTATAGTTAATTACATACTAGAACCAATAGCAGAGAATATAAAGAAATAAAAAAATATTTCTTTTTTATTTTTATCTGTAAAATTTATTTGATAAATACTATTCAAAATTGTCTCTCTTAACTTTTTTTAATTATTAATGGGGGAGTGCTTTTTATTATATTACTTAACATTTTAACTATATTGTTTGCGTAAAAGATATATTGTGCGACATGGTATCTAAATTAAAGTGTTCCTAATAATACATTTAATATTAAAGCAGTCGGATACTTCCCTACAAAAAACAGCGGGCTTTTTTAGCTTCGCTGTTTTAAATTTTAGATGCATTTTGTTTACTGTTTTCCGTACATCTCTTCCCTGACACGGTTCAACTTTTCGATTGTCTCCGTATCTGTGATTAATTCAAATCGATTCATTTCGATTTGCGCCACAACGACTCTTTCCGTGAATTCTTCAATTGTCCATGAATATGACTCACGGCTAAAATGCTCGTCTATCCATAGAGGTCTGTATACTACTGACACCTTTCCTGTCTCGGTATTCTCGCTTGTGCATAAGACCTCATAATGTTTACTAGAGTCTTGAAGTAGAGGATTGTAGTCGTAACTTCTATAGTAACCCTTAGTTATTGTGCTCATAGCTTTTTAGATATTATCACATTACCTATATTGAGCAACAAAAAAGCCAGACTTTTGATCTGGCTTTTTTGTTTATTAGTATTTTACTTTTTTGCTAATATTTCAGCTTTTGCTACTGAAGTCTTACTCCAACATGGTGATGATGCACTCCATGGCTTTGATCCAAATTTCTTATAAAGATACTTGGCATAAGCTACGTTACCTTCAACTGTATGAATATCGAAACCTAATTTCATTGCATCCTCTAGGTGATATCCTTCATTGATTTGCATAACACCGACATCTCTACTATCCACTCTACCTCTAACCACTGTTCCGTTTTTGTTAAAGTGTCTCATTTCTGATTCACATCTAGCAATTTCGACTAGTATGGGTGTATCGGCAAAGTTTTCTTTTAAATATTTTTCTAGTACTTCTCTATCTTGAGTTGTAATAACTGGTGTATTGTCTTCTGAATTAGTATCTAATGCTTGATTAGTTACAATATTGGCAGAGTCTGTTCCTGCTCCGTACATTGATGACAATAGAAACGCTATACCTGTTGTAATTTCAATCATATAATTTAAAACGAGACATATATAGAATGAACTACATACACCTCGTTAATAACATAATACTAGCATATTTGACATCTTATGTCAAGTGTTATATTGATAAAAAAGCTAAAATACCCTTATTTTACAAGGGTTTTTAGACAATACAAAAATCACAATGTAAAAGGTATCTTTATGGGCGTAGTTAAATACCCTATATCGATATCAAGCCATACAAGTACTTGCCTAAAATAAGCATATAGTATATACTGTTTTCACTATGGCAACCAAAAAATCAGCAGGTACAACCAAAAACGGCAGAGATTCTAATCCTAAATATTTAGGTGTTAAGGTCAATCACGGTGAATCAATCACTGTTGGATCTATTATAGTTCGTCAACGTGGTACTGAAGTATTACCAGGTAAAAATATCGGTATGGGTAAAGATCATACTCTATACGCATTAAAAGACGGTAAAGTTGAATTCGGCACAAAAAGAAAGACACATTTCGATAATACAATTAAAAGAAAAAAGATAGTACATGTAATATAACAAAAAGTCCGGATAGTCCGGACTTTTTGTTTGTAAACCGATTGATTATTTAGACTTAATATCTAAATTAAATTTAATTGTCTTGTGTTCGGTTTTAACTACTATTTCATGATTACCTACCTCTTTAATTGGCTTTGATACCTGTATTGAATCTGATGGTATTTGTAATCTTAATGAATCATTTATCGCTTTTAATATTTCAGGAATATGTACTCCAGCAAATAAATGTCCTTTTTCATTTGCCTTTTCGTTTATTGTTACTGTCTTCCCTTCTAATTCGCCGAGATTTTTGATTAACAATTCATCATTCATCTTTTTTTCACCTTCATGCTTTGCCTTCTCGATACTAATCTTTTTAATCATATCTGGTGTTGCGGCAACGGCAAGGCCTTTTGGTATTAGCATATTTAATGCATATCCATCGCTTATTTCCTTTGTCTCATACTTTTTACCTACTTTTGCAATATCTTTCAATAGTATTATTTTCATTCTGTTTTTATTAATTATTATATCTGTATATTACTTTTAATTCTTAAGAATTTCAACTGCCTTGTCCATTTGTGGGTCCTTTTTATTTTCAATATCTTTTGCTGTTATCTTTACTTCATAATCAGGTGTTAAACCATCATGTGATAGATTATGGCCCTTTGGTGTCATCCAACGAGCTATTGTGACCTTAAGTGATGTGTCATCTGTTATTGGTATTAATTCTTGAACTGAACCCTTACCGAAAGTCTTTATACCCACTAGCTTTGCTACACCGTGTTCTTGTAATGCGCCAGCAACTATCTCCGATGCTGATGCTGAACCATTATTAACCAAGATTGCTACTTTGTAGTCTTTTCCATAAAGTTTATTTAGAACATCATAACCCTTACTTCTATATACTTTATTTTCCCCTCTACCTCCAAAGTCCTCTGTAACTATTGTCTCCCCTGTTGGAAGGAACCATGATGAAATGTCCCAAGCCGCATCCAAATATCCACCTGGATTACCTCTCAAATCTATTATTAATTTCCTCTTACCTGAATCAATAAAGCCTTTTAACGCCTTTCTAAATAACTCTGGTGAATCAGATGTGAAGCTAAACAATTTGATTACATAAACATCAGAATTTGCGTCCGCTAACTTTTCATCTAACTTTGGTGATTTATTTGTAGTTGATTTCCTTTCTATTTCAATTGTTGGAATATCTATAACTGCTCTAGTCAAAACTTTTTCTAGTGGATCCGCAACACCTTCCCTCATAAATGTAAGTTTTACTGTAGTACCTGCCTTTCCTCTAATTAACTTAACTGCAGCTTCAACAGTCAAATCGATTGCGCTTTTATCATCTATCTTAATTAATTTATCTCCTGATTTGATGCCTGCATTATATGCTGGACTATCCTTTAGTGGTGCAACGACGGTTAATATTGAGTCCTTGATGGCTAATTCCATTCCAACTCCTTCAAATTTACCTGAAATATCACTTTTGAATGCTTTATTTTCCTCTGGTGGGAAAAATACTGTGTACGGATCACCAAATGAGCTTGCCAAACCTTGTATTGCTCCATAAACTCTCTTTTGACTATCTGTGGTTGAGGCTGCTACGTATTTGTCACTTAATACACTCCAAACTTTCCAAAATGGGGCTAATTGTTCATTTGTTATTTCAACCCCTGCTGGAACAATGGATAATAAGGCTTCATTTTTACCTGACTTTTTACCGAAATAATTTCCTAATGAATAGGTAAAAATAATTACAATTAATAAAACCACACCCGCTACTATTTTTGAGTTTTTATCTTTATACATTTTATTTTATCCACTATATTATCTCAAAGTATTTGATTTCAGACAATATGAAAGCTATACTACAACATATGGATATATATCTACATAATACAGCAAGCGGAGAAAAGGAAAAATTCGTGCCAAATACAGCCAATAAAGTTAGCATATACAATTGTGGTCCTACGATATATGACTCTGTACATGTAGGTAATTTACGTGCTTTTGTTATGGCTGACATACTAAGGAGAATATTTGAATATAATGATTATAATGTTACTCAAGTGATGAATCTTACAGATATTGATGATAAGACAATAAGAGTTAGTAAAGAAAGAGGTATTTCCCTTCTAGAATTAACAAGACATTTTGAAAAGGTATTTATTGATGATATTCATGCATTAAATATTCAAACTCCTCATAAACTTTTGAGAGCAACTGAACATATTAATGAAATGATACAAATGACTTCAAAATTAATTGATTTAGATATTGCCTATGTTTCAAAAGACGGAGTTTATTTCAGTATTGCAAAATTTACTAGATATGGAGATTTAGCAAAGTTAAAAATAGACGCGACTGATATAACAACACTTAAAGAAAGAATAAATAATGATGAATATGAAAAAGAAAATCCAAGAGATTTTGCTTTATGGAAATTTTATACTGAAGATGATGGTGAAGTGTTTTATAATGCACCATTTGGCAGAGGCAGACCCGGCTGGAGTATAGAATGTTCTGCAATGGCAATAAAAGCGCTTGGCGAAAGCATAGATATTCATACAGGTGGTATTGATCTTGTCTTTCCACATCATACAAATGAAATCGCTCAGTCAGAAGCCTATACAGGTAAAAAATTTGTAAATTACTGGATACATAATGAGCATGTAAATATTAATGATCAAAAAATGGCAAAATCTAAGAATAATTTTCTTAAATTAGCTGACCTAATTGATCAAGGTATTTCCCCTATTGCATACAGATATTGGCTTTTAACATCACATTATAGATCAAAGATTAACCTATCAATCGAAGCAGTTAAAGGAGCACAAACAGCATATATTAAACTTGTAGAAACTTTTATGAGATTACATGAAGTAGAACATGAGCATATACATGCAGTTTTGGAAAATAGAGATTATAAAAATGAATTCCATAAAAGTATTAATGATGATATGAATACAGCTGGAGCAATTGCTATAGTATGGGAAATGATAAAAGATCATTCAATAGAATCAAAAGACAAGATAGCAATGCTTTTGGATTTTGATAAAGTTTTGGGTCTTGGTCTTAATGCAGTTTCAGAAATGAGAAAGAGTGGGGAAATGCAAAAAGAAAAAATACCAGATGAAATAACAGTATTAGCAGAAGCACGACAAGAAGCAAGAAAAAATAAAGAATGGGATAAAGCAGATGCACTACGAAAAGAGATTGAAAGTAGAGGTTATGAGGTGAGAGATGTGGGTGATGGGTATGAGATAGAATAAAATTAACCCCCGGTCTGCCGAAGCAAACTGAGGGTCAAAGAATCCAAGGAACAAAGGATCAGGCTTGCGCCGGAGCCGAAG
>CAYWKB010000002.1:0-73649 GCA_964459225.1 uncultured Candidatus Saccharibacteria bacterium
AAGTTGTCCCAGACTGTCGAGATCTTTACCGGAGCGTTGCGCTTGGTGTTGACCACGAACTTCTCTTTGGCGACGAACTTGCTGGTGGTTGCCGAGACCACGACAGTCGAGACGAGCTCGAGGATCGAGGGTGTGGTTTTCGGCGGTTCTGGAGTGACAGTTGTCGAAGGAAGGAGGCATCCGGCTAGGTTCTCTTTCAAACCCTTCTGGTTGCTGGTCCATCTTTCGGCTGTCATCTGATCAATCTCACCTGGGCGGGGAGCTTGGCGCAAAAGCGCAGCTTGGAATTCGATATACCATCCCGGGACTTCAGTTAAGGCTGTACTCATGATGAGCTGTTCCTTTCTTGTTTCGTTTTCCTCTACGCCGAGGAGGCACTATGGGCCGTAGTGGTCATAGCCAGGAAATGCCTAGTTTTAAGCATCTTTTGGCTATGACCATACATTTTTTATGATAAAGAACTAATGGGTATATTAAATACTAAATCTTAACATTTATCAAATTAGATATAATTGTATCCCCACCTTATCAACTGTTTTCACATAATATTTATTTTGTGCTTTTTCCTGCATGATACAATGTATGTACATTAAATTTTATGAATCCCACTTCATCGCCATATTTTAAAACAAAGGATTTGCGTATTCCCCCACAGAGTTTAGAGGCTGAAAAAGCTCTTTTGGGTTCAGTTATGATACGTCCTGAAGTTATGCATGAAATTATGGATGTTGTTGCTGAACGTTCTTTTTATTCTGATCGTCATAAGACCATATGGTCTATTATGGTTGAGCTACATAGTAAAGGTACACCAATTGACCTCTTGTCTCTTTCTACTCGTCTTCGTGAAAAAGAAATACTTGAACAAGTTGGAGGGATGACATATCTTACTGAATTAGTTCATGGTGTACCGTCTTCAACAAATGCAAAACATTATGCTGAAATTGTTCAAAAAAAGCATATAATGCGTGATCTCATAAATGCATCTGAATATGTTGGCAATCTAGGCTTTGATGAGGAAATGGATATTGAAGAAACATTAGATAAGGCAGAAAAAAAGATTTTTGAAGTTACAAACTATACTGGTACACATAAATTCATTGCACTTAAAGACACATTAACCGATGCATGGGAAAGAATAGATAAATTACATGCAACAAAAGATGAGTTACGTGGTATTCCTACAGGCTTCCATGCTCTTGATAGCAAACTGGCAGGATTACAAAAGTCAGATCTAATCATTCTAGCTGCTCGTCCATCTATGGGTAAGACTTCCCTAGCGCTTGATATTGCTCGTATGACTGCAATAAATCACAATGTTCCTGTTGGTATATTTTCACTTGAAATGAGTTCACAGCAACTAGTTGATCGTATGCTTGCAGCGGAGTCACAAGTTGATTCATGGAAATTACGCACAGGACAAAATCTGAATGTCGAAACTGATTTCCAAGCAATACGTGATGCAATGGACAGATTATCTCGTGCACCTATTTATATAGATGATCAACCAGCAAACAATATATTAAAAATGCGTGCAGTAGCAAGACGTCTAAAAAGCGAAAAGGGTCTAGGACTTATAATCGTTGATTACCTACAGCTTATGGTACCAACCCAAAATAGAAATTCAGACAATGTCGTTCAACAAGTAACCGAAATATCACGATCACTAAAACAATTAGCCCGTGAGCTTGAAGTGCCAGTACTTGCCCTATCACAGCTATCTCGTGCAGTTGAACAGCGTGGTGGTGAGCCTAGACTATCTGACCTTCGTGACTCTGGATCTATTGAACAGGATGCTGATGTCGTTATGTTTATTCATCGTGAAGATAAATACAATAAAGACAGTGCGAGACCAAATATAGCAAAGATAATGATTGAAAAACATCGAAATGGTCCAACAGGTGTTGCTGAATTATACTTTGATGATAAAAAGACTACGTTCATGAGTATTGATAAAAGTGATTTTGGAGATTTTGATGCTTCTGGCTCATCCTCTACTTTCTAGTTAATATAAATAGTGTAAAATACCTGTATGGATTCAATTTCTAGACTTACTGAATACTTCAGAGAATTCCCAGGTATAGGCCCAAGACAAGCAAAGAGATTTGTATATTTTTTACTTACCAAAAATCCAGCATATTTGGATGAGATTTCAAAACTAATTTTAGAAATTAAAAAAAGCATTAGAATATGCTCATTATGTTTTAGATTTCATCAAGGGAATGAGGGGCTGTGTAGTATATGCAATGATAAAGGAAGAAATCAAAATATATTGATGATAGTTTCAAGAGATGTTGATCTGGAAACAATTGAAAAAAGTAAATTTTACGATGGTTATTATTTTATCTTAGGAGGAAATATACCGATCTTAGAAAAAGAACCAAATAAAAAAGTTAGAATTAATGAATTGATGGAAAGATTAAATAAAGGAAATTTTAAGGAAATAATAATATCTTTGAATGCAAATGCTGAGGGAGATTATACATCACATTATATTTCTGATTTAATTAAAAATAAATATAGTGAATCAAATTACACAATATCTACATTAGGACGCGGTCTTTCAACGGGCACAGAGCTCGAATACTCAGATTCAGATACCATTAAGAATGCTTTGAAGCATAGAGAGAGGGTTTAATCAACAAAAGTCAAAGCTTTTCCCTTTTTATTTGCTCTACCTGTTCTTCCTATTCTATGAACATAGTCATCATAAGTTGCTGGTATGTCAAAGTTTATAACATGACTTACATCAGGTATATCAAGTCCGCGAGCCGCAACATCAGTTGCCACCAATATTTGAACAGTATTTTCCTTAAAGCCTTTTAATGCTCTTTGTCTTTGTCCATGATTTTTGTCTCCATGTATTGATTCTGCTTTAAATCCTTTTGCAATAAGTGCCTTTGAAAGCTTTTCTACACCATGCTTTGTTCTTCCGAAAATAATAACTTTATTAAAATCTTCTTTTGCAAGTAATTCGCCTAAAACATCTATTTTACTTAATCCACGAGCAACACGAACTATATCTTGTTCTACATTTTTTGATGTATCTCTTGTTTTTACAGATATTCTCACTGGTTCATTTAGGAATTCTCCTATCATTTTTTCTATTTCTGGTGAAAGTGTAGCTGAGAAAAATAGTGTATGTCTTGGTTTTGGCATTCCCGCCATCAAAAATCTCATATCATTCACGAATCCCATATCAAGCATTCTATCTGCTTCATCGAGTACTATTGTTCCAAATTGCTTTAGTGAAATTGCTTTTCTTTCTATTAAATCCTTTAAACGTCCAGGTGTTCCTATTATAAATTCATTTACATATCTTAATTCAGATAATTGCTTGCCAATATAAGCACCTCCAACACAACAAACTGAATATATCTTCATGTCTTTTGTGAACCCTTTTAATTCATCTTGAATTTGTATTGCAAGTTCACGTGTTGGTACAACGATTAATATTCTGTTATTTCTATTTTTCAAAACTTTATCTATAAGAGGAATAAGGAATGCTGCTGTCTTACCTGTTCCTGTATTTGCTATACCAACAATATCTTGTCCCTTCAATATATGAGGAATTGATCTGTCTTGTATTGGAGTAGGTGAAATGTAACCCTTTGCCACAATTCCTGCCTTTAACTTTTCATCAATTTGGAAATCTGTGAATTTATGTTCAGGAATAAAATGCTCAACTTCTTCTGTTATAGTTGCTTTATTTATAAATCTTGCATGAGAAATATTTTCTCCTTGTGGGCCTCTGTTTCTTGTTCTGTTGTTTTTACTAAATCTACTAGTTGGTCTATTACCGAATCTACCAAAAGGCTTAGCATGTGCCTTATTGCCTCTAAAATGAGGTTTAGCGCCGTTATTTGAATGATTATTATACATATATTATTTATCACACAATATATTATTTTGCGATATTTGTCAATGTTTTATATGTATTTAGCATACTGTTGATATTATTTATAAAAATAAAAATATTAGATGTTATAATTAAATGCATGAATCTTATTTATGCTCTTTTGGCTGGAGTACTACCAACATTGCTATGGTTATGGTTTTGGCTTAGAGAAGATAATTTACATCCTGAACCGAAGTCTGTAATAGCTGTTTCATTTATCCTAGGTATTGCTGTTGTACCACTTGCTGTAGTTGTAGAACAATTTGTTGGCAATTTGATTAGAGATGAATCATATAGATACATAGCATGGGCTGCTGTAGAGGAGCTTTGTAAGGTATTTGCAGTTTTACTTATAATATTAAAATCTAAAAATGTAGATGAGCCAATTGATATTATGATTTATTGTATTACTGTTGCCTTAGGATTTGCCGCACTCGAAAATACACTCTTTATACTATCCCCCATTCAAAATGGTGAAATTGCAAAAGGCATAATAACTGGAAATATGAGATTTATAGGTGCAACACTAGTACATGTTGTAAGTTCAGCGATTATTGGCTTTACTCTTGGACTTACATTTTTCAAAAAGGATTATTTAAAAGCAATTTCAGGAATATTTGGAGTTATCCTCGCTATCGTATTGCATGCTTCATTTAATTTGTCTATAATTAATGAAACGGTAACGAATACGCTAAAAGTTTTTGGATTTGTATGGCTTGCTGTAGTTATACTAATCATTCTTTTTGAAGAAATTAAAGGTATTAATAATAAACATAGCACATCATAAACATGGCAAAAGAAAAAAAATCATTTTTTGAAAGATTGACTGGAACAATAAAGATGAGTGAAGACAAGGAAGAAGCCTTGGATGAATCTTCTGATACAGTTGATGCAATTGATGATTTTGAAGAAGATGAAAAAGATGGTGAACTAACTGTTGATGTCTATCAGACAGGAGAAATGATAATTATTAAAGCCATGATAGCGGGTGTGAGACCAGAAGACCTAGATATATCAATAACTCGCGATATAGTAACTATACATGGTAAACGTGAAGAAGAAAGAACAGCAAAAGAAGACGATTATTTTGTAAAAGAACTTTATTGGGGATCATTTTCTAGATCTATTAGTTTACCAGAAGAGATAGATGTGGATGAAGCAGAGGCAATTGAAAAGCATGGTCTACTTATTTTAAAACTTCCTAAATTAGATAAGAAAAAGCAATCAAAGTTAAAGGTTAGAACTGCTTAATTTGCTATTGAGCAATACTTTATCGTAGGTATTGCTTTTTCCCTCTATTTATGTTATGGTTTTCCGTGGAAAGGACAATCCCATGAAGGGGTTGAATAATTGAATGGAAGAAATAGTGCCAATAATGGTTGTTTTAATCGACAACGATGATGGTGTAGGATTTGCCATCGAAGCAATATTCAAGACGCTTCTAAGTGATCTTGATATATTTTTGATCAAGTACAAGAGCATGTCTGAGGCAAGACAAGTGCTTGATTTGAGGATTCCACCCGATGCTATTATCTGGGATGGACATATTACTGACGGCATTACCACAGATAAGATCGGGGACGAGGGATCACTTATCGAGATCGCTTGCGAACAGTTCCCTGAATGTCTCATGATCGCATTTTCAAGTGATCCTGAGATACATCAAAAGCAGAGAGAGTATGGTTGCACATTGAGCTTCAGTAAGCCAATGAATTTCAAGTTGGTGATAGATACAATTAGGAGCCTCGCTCAGTCGACTGTATTGACAGAACAGGACATACCTAAAGCACAAGCAGTTGCGTGACAGTTTGGTTACGCACAAAAATCTAAGAACTCACCCACCCGTGTAGAAAACACGAGGTGGGTGGTTTTGTTTTTATACTAATCATCAAATGAAATCGGGGGTGTAGCCCAACTTTTCTTTGCGGACCGATCATACTCATCAATATCCAAATTTCTTGGTGTGGATGATTCAGGTCTCACTTGATTGTCAGGTAGTGCAACTTCACTTGACCGTAATTCAAAATCAGCTGGAGTGAAGTATTTGAAATAATTTGAGTATTGTTTTGTGTCTACCATAATTTATCTCCATTGTTCAGCTACTATTCAAATTATATATCACAAATAATCTCACATCAAATTTTGATTAAAATATTGAAGTACTGAACCCCGCAACACACAAACGGGCAGATGCATGCATCTGCCCGTTCTGGTTTTTAATTGGTTACTTTCCCCTTAAGACTTTTATAACCCATCGTATTCGATTTCCAAATAAATACCTGTCAACAATCTGACAAGTGTCACTGATTTCCCTAGCGACGGTAGGAACGGCACAACAATCTGTTTGATGAGCACGTTCATGAGCATTCCTGATGAAAAATCCATTACTGAGAATACCTTGTGCAGTTTCTCTGGATCTTCCGATCTCAGCCATCAATTCATTACCGTTGATTCGCATAACATGCTTTCAGTGTTAGTTTTGAAACTTCCCTCCTGATAAGTTCATCATCGACACAAGCTCTGACTCTTGATCCTCCAGTGTTGTTTCTTTGTCTGATGGTATTGTGCCCTCTCAGACTGATTGGTTTCTCTCCTGGTAGAACATCATATGTCCTACCATCACTGAACTTTTCATTTTTCATTTTTGTCCTTTTTTGGTTCTCTTTCGATATGAGACAACTTTCACAAAAAATAACTGCTGTACTTCATATTATCACAAAAGTTATTTTTATTTAATTTTTTACTATAAATATCTTATATATTTAAAGAGGGTGCCATTCTGGACACCCTCTTTGATTTAACGAAATTCAACCATTAGCAATCCCTTCCTAAAAAGGAATTCGAACTCTAGGCACGCTAACCTTTCCTCGTCAAAAACGAGCCCACCTACCTTATGGAAATTGAATGATTCACCAAGCTGATTTTCCAGTAGGGTTATCTTTTGTGATACAGACTCGGCATTTGAGCTCCTATACGTCTCTAGTAGAAAAATGTCGGCATCTGCTCCAAAAGATTTCTTTTTTTGTGGAAAACCTGCTTGTTCCTGTGGGTCAATTTGTTTAATCATAATTAACCTCAAGATAAATATTAGTTCTATAAGGCGTTAGACACCTCTTGCCGAGCGGAGTTCACGCAACATTTGAGGATTCGTGACACACAGTTTATTTGCGATTTTATCTTGTTCTTGATTTAGTGATTCTAGTTCCTGACTTTCTTCAGCGGTAAGATTACGTGTGCGATTTATTGTTAAAAGAGCTAATCGCCTTTCATTTCCTTTTTTATTTGACGATGGATTTTTCATTTTAGTTTTTTGTTTTATCGGTCTGAAAGTAGTATACATAATAGATAAATAACGTACAAGAAGGAATAATTCTAGATCAATTAATTTTATGTAACATGGTTGAATTTATCTTAGTGATTCTAATTGAAATTTTGCAACTCTACTTATAGATAATATATCACTTTGTGAAAGTATCCCTAAGGCCTCTTTCATTTGACCAATTGACTTCTCTCCGAGTCCAGTCTGACGAGCACCATTCCCAATAGTATCAACAATACGCAACAACTGTTCTTCACTAAATTGTTCTAAGTATCCATTGGGACGATTAATGACAATACCTGTACGTTGGCGAGCATCCCCATTTAACAAGTATTCTTGTACTATAACATCTGCATTACTATGAGAGAGCTTTGTATACAACTCCAACCAATCATAGAAAAGATCAGGAGATGAGGTCTTGGGTTCATGTTCTGCAATATATTTCTTCAAATTATCTCTTGTTACATCCTCCATCACCGCAACCTTAATTAATTCATAAAACTTAGCATTAATAGCCTCATCTCTAATCTCATTTTCAGTAATATTTAAATGTTCAAGCAATTTAGGAAGTAACACCTTTTGAGCTTCAATGTCTGCTAGTGAAGCTTCTATCCACACACCAACTATTTCATCATGATCTAGCACACTTTTACCCTCGGTATACTGAGCATTAATCAGATCCATGATTTGACCCAATTCCCCTGTTGGTAGTAATGAAGGTAATCTAATTAAAGCATATCTACTGAGTTCACTATCTGAACTCAATGTGGTCTTTTTGTAAAGATTCTGAATCTTAACTGTCTCACGACCAATGAATGCTAAGTCACTTTCCGATGAATTATTTGCAGCTGAATCAATGTAATATGTTGTATATCCCAACAACGAAAGAATTGCCCTTCTGACTTCAGGATCAGATTGATTATTGAACTCAATAATCAGCTCATCCGTAAGCTCTATGGGCTGGAGAAGTCTTAGCCAATCTAGAATAAGGATTGCATCAGCGCGATTACTACGATAAGTATTCCAAAGTGATTCAATCTTTTTGGCTCTATTCAAGCTTGTATTAAGTATCAGTGCTTTTATGGCGTTATCGAGTTTTCCCCCATTCAAGCTGATTAATCGATTTACAAACAAAGACACATCTACATTATCTAATTCATTTGAGGGAACCAAATGACCATAATCAAAAGTCTTTTGCTTTACATCATCTACTGAAACCGATTTTATATAATCATTAATAAACCACTGACGCACAACCAGCGTTAATGATTGACCATAATTATAGATAAGACAGAAAAATATAATTAAAATAACTGCCACCTTACTAATTATCCTGTTATTAGTTTTCATCCCAATGGTTTTATTAGATTCAATCATTAGTGTATTTTATCATGCATTGTGAAGTTATAGTTGCACCTATAATCAAAACTCGATGTTATGTTGTGTAATATATTATTAAAATGTAATATATATTAATAATATGAAATTTGTATTTTGTGGATTTGACTTCTTCATATCAACTTTTGAAACTTTTATTTCTAATGGTTATATTCCTCTTGCAGTATTTTGCCATAAAGTGGATGGTATATATAATTCTTCATCAACAATTAAATCACGTTGTAGTGAACTTGGAATTCCTTTTTACGAAAGAAATATGACAGAAGTTGACGTAAACTTTTTTCATACGATGAATTGTGAAATAATAATTTCTGCGGCATTTGCATATCGCCTCCCTGCTGAAGCCATAGACAGTGCTGGAATTATGGGTATAAATATACACCCCACAATACTACCGAAAGGTCGTGGTCCATGGCCACTTCCACATATAATTTTAAAAAGAGAAATAGAAAGTGGAGTTACATTACATAAATTAGCTCATAAATTTGATACAGGAGATATACTTCTAACTCGTGAATTTCCACTTTCAAAAAATGAAAATCTTGAATCACTATCATTCAAGGTGCGCAATTGTGCAGTTACTATAATTAAGTTGTTTTTACAAAATCCCAAGGAAACTTTCAGGAAAGCAATACCTCAATCATCTGGAACATACTGGGCAATGCCCACAGAAGTTGAACGGACGTTAGATTGGAATTTAGACGTTGACCACCTTGACCGCATCATAAGAGCTTTTGGTAATTTTGAATCATATGCTTTTTTTGATAACAAAAATTGGCTTGTACAGGATGGAAATGTCTGGCCAGAAAAACATAGTTATATCCCAGGTACAGTTGTCGAACGCACAAATCGTGAGGTAATGATAGCAGCTAGTGATGGATTTGTTTGTCTACGTAGATTTAAGGAAGACAAGTAAGCAACTAATGTTATAATATAAATAGACTCACCAAACACGCACACAAAAGAAAGAGTTAGTTATGGAAAATGAACAATTCAAAGAACATATCTTGTCTGAGTATGGTAAAGACATATTGTCGCAATTTGAAAACCACCCCAAGCATAATGGTAAATTGAGCTTTTCAGATGCTCTAAATCTGCTTGATGAGATCATATCACCTGTTGCGGTTTACCCAAGTTTTGGCCGGACAAATTCAAGATCAGAAGATGGTTATTTCAAATTTAAATTTGATGAAGGTGGCCGTTTAATCCATCAAAGAAATCCGTAGAGGAACTTGAACGTCTCAAGGCTCTAAATCAAAAGTTGCAAGACACAGCACGACTTGCGGATCGACACCCGATTAAAGGCTATAACTTTCCTTTCCACAAAAAGTGACAAAAACAACACATCAAAATGCACCCATTTGTATAGGGTGCATTTTCCTATTTAGAGTTTTGGATCTTCAATTGATATATGTTAACATAACACTGGAGTTTCTTATATGTCAAAAACTACTGACAAATCAGCACCCCTAATAATCCTGCGACAGCCACCATCTGAATGGCGCATGAAGCTTCGGAGTTATATAAGTGAAATATCTAAATCATTCAATGCTTCAAATTTAAACAACGATCCAATCGTCGGTCCTAGACCAGGTACTAAGAAGTCGAGATACCACCCAACCACTAAATAATTTTATTGATGTTAGGCTCAACAGATAGTATCGAACTCACCCACCCGTTTAGAAAGCACGAGGTGGGTGGTTTTGTTTTTATACACAAAACCCGCCTACGATTTCGACGTAGTGCGGGCTATGAGTTAATTGGTGAATGATTAACCATCGATTATATCACCTCAGTTCCATCTAACAGTTTCATTACTACTTTTTGTGATTGACCATCAGTCATGATCCCACTATATTTTTTACAACAAGAATCACATAAATGTATTGGGAATACGCTACCCCATACATTATAAACAGTCATTCTTGTTGCTGGAGCATCACAGTTCTCAATAAAACAGCGATATAGTGACGGATTCTCGGAAATCCCCTTACAAAAGCTATAAATGCTATGTGGATTATCCCCGAAAAACCTTTTTGAAAGAGTTTTAATACTCCAACCCTTTGAGACTTTCAAATTAGAAGGGTGAATATATACCACTCTAGGGCAAGTACGCCATTTATCATCAGCAAGTAATGTGGAGAAGTCCACACTTAATAACATATCCCTATTTTTCGCATCCCACGATTCTACCTGTCTATGTGTATTGAATAGACCTGCTTTGACTTCACTTCCAAAAAACACAGCGACTTTGCATCCACCTTTATCAGAGATCCCTGAGTGTGGACACACGACATATCCTTGATATCCAAAAAATAGATTCTTAACCTCTCCACAAACCTCGACAATCGATCCTGCTTGTATTTGATCTAAATTACTCATGATTAATCCTTTTGTTAGAACGCCTACAAATAGATTACACTTTTAGAAAAGTAATGTAAATGTAATTCATATTATAAAAAACAAAACCCGCCTACGATTTCGACGTAGTGCGGGTGCATGATTAATTGTATTGTGTTCATTAGTCACAATACGTAAGCTTGCTTCAGATCAAAATCGATTACGCGTGCTTGACCTTTATCGATATCTATTTCTTGAAAACACACCGCCTTATCAAACATACGGCAGCCTATAATAGTAGGCAAAAAACTCGTATACTCAAAGTGGGTGACTATGATTAGTGTACCCACAGCATCCCTACGTGGTATGATTATTTGATCGATTACTTCGTTGTGTTTTGGCGCGCATTGTTCTGACGAGTAAAGGATATTTTCGGTTCTATACCTTCCAATACCCAATGTTCTCATAATAATAGCAGCACTATCGGTGGCTCGAGTAGAAACAGATGATACCAATTCCGTCTCATTTGGGTTAGTAACTGCTGCGATTTTACAAGCAAGCTCACTGATTTGTCTTTCACCTGTGGTGGTTAAGGATCCTCTAGCATTGTAATCTCCATGACGAACAACAATTATTTTTTTCATAATTTTTGCTTTCTACCTGAATAATATTAATCAGGCTTTCTGATCAATAATGTAACATATGAGTATAAATAGGCAATTAGGTAGTATTGACCTTACTATTCAAATCGTTTATATTTTAGTAGTCATTAGAAAACGCCAACCTGTGTGGCGTTTTCCTTTTACCTCTAACCTATATAACACTTCTGAAACTTTTGTGATCTAAATGTTTGGCTTTCAGAACCTATTATACAAGGTGATGGTATAAAGACAGGCATACAATCCTTAAATTCAATACTATATAATTACTAGAAAAAGTATTCCACTTATAAGTAAGGGTAGAACATATAGCACAGAGGCTATGATTGTCTCCGAGTTCGATTTGTTTGATTTCAAGCTTATAAAAAAGGCTGAGGGTAAGGATAATATAAAGATTGCTAACCCACTCCAAAATAAAGGTTGAATATTGGGGCATGCATTCGGACCTAATCCGCAAGCACCTGCAGTTACAAACATAAAAAATATTACTGCAATTGGAAGTGCTACGAGAAAAATAGTAGATAAAACTTTAGTTATTATTTTCATACAATTAATCTTACCATGAATTAACAACATTCACACATTCATCATTTAATTATTTAAAACCATAGCAAATACGAATTTCCATTTTATCTACTTTGAAGCCGTCCTTATAATTGACATATCTATCAAGTATGGTATTGTATTTTCGGTGATGTTGCTGGTAGAAAACTAGCATTAACAATTAAACGAAAGTTTGTCAGATGAAAACAAGTGGAAGTATCCCAGAAATCATTCGTAACAGCAGCGATGTCTATGAGGGAAATCTTATAGAATATTTCAAAATTGTGTTCAGAAGCGCAAACAACCTTCGAAATCCGTACCATAATTTCAGGCACATGTTCCATGTGCTTTGGCTATGCTACCAAGCATGCATATTCTACGGAGATAGGTTGACGAAGCGAGAGAAGAGGAATTTGCTGATCGCTGCCCTTTTTCATGACTTCAATCACACAGGTACTCAAGTCAACGATGATATCAACATTATGCTGGCAACCAGGGGTCTGATGCAATTTATACTGAATGAAGACCGAACCTATTTCATGGAAATCATTGAACTTATAAAATGCACCGAATACCCATACAAGACTCCATCTGGAGAGATTGGTCTCATGCAGCAAGTAATTCGTGACGCTGACTTAGGCCAAGTATTCAGCACTGCATGGATTCAACAAGTAGTATTTGGTCTGGCTACGGAGTGGAATAGGGAGCCTCTAGACATACTCAAAATACAAGCTCCTTTCTTAAGATATCTAAGATTCTATAGCGAATGGGGACAAGAGATGTTCCCTGAATCAGTCATCAAAGAAAAAATTGATGAGGCGAATGAAATACTTGGTTTGCTAACCGATACGGGTGTTCAGTAATCATTCTGACACCAGAAAAAAACATCAACCGAGTCCTTGGGCTCGGTTGTTTTTTATTTAAAATATTTCACAAAGCTCAGTCTGGATGTTCGATTTGCCTCCCAGGCATCATGTAAGTAAAAGAAAATACCGGACAGGCCGGTACCTTCTTTTACGCATGAACCCATTGCGTGGCTTTCAGAACTTACTAAACAGGGAGATTATATCAAAAGTAGTATTCAAAATCTTTCCTTGCTTATGGTCCGATAAGCTCACAACATTCACTCATTCACTTTGTACGATATAAAAAAGTGCCCACACCCTCCGAAGAGAATAGGGCACTTGATTAACGACGGTTCTTGAACGCTATTACTAACGCCAAGCTTCCGTTACCCAGTAAACCTACGCACACTGGGTGAATGAACTGTTGCCACGTAGTGGTCTTGTCCAGCAAAAGAGCTGTTGTCATCAAGACGTATGTTGTCGTGGCGAGAGCCCAAGGAAGCACTTGCTCCTTTGCAACTCCTGCCAAAACTCCACGAATGGCGGGTATGAATGAAACGAGCATCGCTGTCTGTAGTAGCAGGTTTGCCAATACAGGGTCTTTGCTCAATTTCCACATCACACCAACCACGATAGCAATCACGCCCGCCACGATGTCGAACCTGTTGATTTTACTGAACTTCCCTCGATAGAATGCGTAGAAGAAAATCGCGAGAAGACCAACGGTTGAGGCGAGAGTAACGCTAGATTTCCAAGGGTTGTGTCCGTTCGTCAGAAAGTAGGTGGCAAGGTTCATCACCGAGACCACCGACCTCACGAAAAACGTAACAGGATTTGGAGTGATTTTGCCCTGTGCGGTTTTCACCAGATACAGGACAGGGACTACGAGCAGGATTATGCTCGCAATCAATAACAGAATGTTGTTCACGAGCTATCCTTTTGTTTGGGTTTGTTGTAAAAAGCCTATTCGTACCAACACTTGTATCATAACATATAAATAATACATTGTCTATAGTTATTTCAGAACTAGAGAAATAGTGTTATTTATAAACGTTTTTATAACAACTTATTAAATTTATAAAATTTTTACTATGCGAATTGTGACCAACAACGGGACATACGTCGAACTTTTGTAGAAGTACTTAAGTTGTTGACAATCTCTAATACCGAATACTCTTCGGATACTAAAAAGTAAGATCTTACTGATTGAGTACCTGTAAGACCAAGTATGCGGGAGACTCGTAGATAGTGAATATCACTTGTACGTTACATAGTCTTACGATACTATATACGTGGATTAGTAACATACTTCACGTAACCCTCACAAACTATGAGTGACTCAAAGCTAGACAAATACCTGGAAAGAGTAGGGCACACGGAGTGTCCTGGTGTTCTAAATCAATGTGAACCGAGAGGAAGACATTACCATCAGCGGAGTAAGACAGAATTGCTTCGATCAATAGGCGTTTAAGAAGGATTTGATCAAAATCACCAGAACACCAATCGCATGTACGTGCTGTTCAGGTATCTGATAGTATCGCATCTAACAGTTACTAGGGTAACACAAAGGAGCACCTCATATGGAAACCAATGAAGTTGATCAGTTTCTTTCCCAACTCAAGCATACTGAATTCCCAACAGTTCTGGAAGTATTTGACATTGAACGACAAAAGATGTCACTGGATGATCAATCAAATATTGCCAAACTTTCTGACTTATTAGACCTTGTTCGGGCTAGTTCCCCGGAACACCAATTATATGTGCGTGCATCTGACCGTACGGATTCGTTGTCCTTCACTAGTGATTAATAATCTAATTGCGAATCTCCAAGAGGGCTGTCAAAGGCCCTCTTTCTGTTGAATCAACGACTCGCTTATCTACATTTACAAGAGTGCTGTACAAAGGTCATATAGTCTAGCAATCAACACATACTTGTGTTTTGTGGTATATGGTAAAAGTTGCAGGACATGGCAAGTGTGACCCTACAGGGAATCGAACCCTGATTACCGCCTTGAGAAGGCGATGTCCTAGCCGTTAGACGATAGGGCCGTATTTTATTTATTACTATTACTTAAAGGGGTGAAATATGTGTCTTGAAAGCCCGAGGACTGTCTGAGCGTAGCGATAGCGAAGCGAGTTACGCAGGGCTTGAAAGACATATATTTCACCCCTTTCTAAAATAACTCAAAAATTACTTCTTAGCAAGCCATTCTGGCTCCTGTCTTACGAGTAAATCAGTGGCATTTTCACCATCACGCAAAAGTACTTTACATATCCTTTCCATTCTCATTGATTGAGAGCCTTTAACAAAAACAACATCACCACTTGCAACAGTGCCCTTTAAATATTCAGAAGCTTCAATTGAATTATTGAATTTAATAGCATTATTGCTCATCACTTTTGATCTTTGACCAACAGTAATCAAAATGTCGCATGATTGCATGGCTTGTATTCCAGCCTTTTTATGTTCTTCAATCGAAAAGCTACCAAGCTCCATCATATCTCCAATCACTGCTATTCTCTTGCCACTTACTTGAAGTGACGCAAGAGTATTTAATCCCTCTTTTAATGCATCAGGAGATGAATTATAGCTATCATCTATTATTGTACTGCCATTTATACCTCTCAAAATATTCATTCTACCTCTTGGCGATACATGCTTATCAAGTGAATTAATTATTTTAACTAGAGGAACATTTTTAGTTATACCAACTGCAATACCTGCAATTACTGGATATATCTGTTGCAATCCTAAAATTCCTTTAATTTTAATGGGCACACTATTGCCCTGTGTATTTATTTTAAATGACATGCCCATTGGTATGCTTTCATTGTCATAAATGATTACTGGATCAGAGGCATTTACTGTTGCGATCTGCTTCATACCATATGATATACATTTTTGACTTACGCCTTTTGACATTTCAATCACTAACTTATCATCAGCAGAAAGGACAAGAACCCCATCAGATTTCAAAGTTTTTATTAAAAATGATTTTTCCTTAACCAAATCAGCGACAGTTGGGAATGCTTCAATATGTACAGGTACTTCCCCTATTTTAGTAATCACAACAATATCAGACTTTAGCCACTTTGATACACTTTGAATATCCCCCGGATGATCAGCACCAACTTCAAGCACTAAACATTTTGGATATTCAGATTTAAATAAAATCAATTCAAGTCCAACCAAAATATTTTCAATCCATGCAATAGGATCGCTCCATCCATTTTGACAACCAAGAATAGTTAATGGAACACCTATTTCGCTATTAAAACTTTTTTCACTTTTCCTAACATAAGTTGTATCAGATAAAACAGTAAAAATAGCATCCTTAGTAGATGTTTTACCAACACTTCCTGTTATTGAAATAATAAACGGATTGTACTTTTTGATAATTAATTTTGATTCAAAAATCAAAATATTTGTAATAACTTTTTTAAAAAATGATTTCATGGAAATTATCTATCTGGTGGTATTTCGTAATAATTGATAAGTAACTTTGTCAGCTGAATAAATGGATCTGTAAGGGTTTCGGAAGCGTATTGTGCACCCTTTGGATATATATGGTATAGGAAAACAATAAATTTAGGATTATAAGCTGGGAAATATCCAAAAAATGAATGCAAATACCTGTCTTTATAATACCCTCCATTTACAGGATCTGCAATCTGAGCAGTACCTGTCTTGGCTGCAATACTATAATGTTCCATTTTTACCTCGCCTTTTTTTAATGATTTATCAACGACGTTTATAAGCATATTTGTAACATCTTTTACTGATTCTTCATCAAATATTCTCTTACTTTTTATTTCTATATCCTTTTGATTACCATTTGTATACTCTATTCTTTTAATTATATGTGGAGTAACTAAATTGCCACCATTTGCAAGAGTAGCAAGTGCAGTAATTGTTTGAATTGGTGTCATTGATATTCCCTGTCCATATGATGCAGTTGCGATTTCAATATCTCTATGAGAAATTAGATTTTTAACTATTCCAGTTTGCTCATTTGGTTGATCGATATTTGTCTTTTCACCAAAACCTAAATTCAAAAAATATTTTGAAAAAGTTTCAGGTCCTGTTTTTAATGCAATTGTTGCTGCACCAACGTTTAATGATTGACTTAATACCTCTTGCATTGGTATTACACCTCTTGCCTTTCCATCGTAATTTGATATTTTCCTTCCATTAAGATTTAATGATCCTTCATCATTATATGTTGACCTTGCATTAATCGCTCCAGAATCAATACCCACAGCCATTGTTAAAGGTTTAATAATCGAACCCATTTCATATGCGTCCTCTACAAGTGGATTAGAAAATATTCTCGCATCTTTTACATTTGATAAATCATTGGCATTAAAATTCGGTAATTTTGACATTGCATATATTTCGCCAGTATTTGGATCCATAATTATTCCACCAATAGAATCAGAATTCCATTTTTCTTTTGTATCTAAAAGTGTCTTTTCAAGATATGAAGCAACTGTTGGTTCAATAGATGAGATTATATCCCCTTCAACATTTTCTGAGCTCAACACTGTTTTTCTTAAATCAGAAAAAACCTCAGCAAAAAAATTAATATTACTCTGAGTTGATTTCCTAGTTAATACATCTTCATAAAATCTCTCAAGACCATATCGTCCCGCCAATGCATTTGTCCTATCAAGCCCAATAAGTCCGATGGTATGTGATGAAAGTGAGTCTGCAGGATATACGCGATAATTATCTTGTTGTGCAACAACGCCAGGTATATGAAGAGAATAAATTGACTGACCAGTTGCGGTATCAAGCTTTTTAATTAATTCAAAATACTGATTGCTTTTATCATTTGCCTTTTCCTTAAATTGACCTTCTTCTATATCAATATATTGAGTTAATGCATCATAAACTTGATCAACATTTTGTATGTTTTTTGGATTAATTGAAATATTATAGCTTTGCTTCATAGTTGCAACCGCTATTTTGTCATCATTTTTTAAAGTAAAAAAAATACTTCCCCTATCAAAACCTTTTACATTAGGTTTAACATATTGCTTTTCTGCTTTTGAAATATATGTATCGCCTTTTATAATCTGAACATAGTAAAGTCTAAATACTATAACTAGTACAAAAAAAGAAATACAAGCTAAAATTATTCTAGTTCTAAATACAAAATTAGATTCCATTTTGATTAGCCATAGCAGTGATTTTACCTTTTGAAATATATGATGTTATTTCAGTACTCTTAAATCCCTTTGCATTTGCTAATTCAATATTAATTGAATTTTTGATTGTAAAATATTTTGCCTCTAATTCACTTACTGTTGTACCCAAAACTCTATTTTCCTTAACTATTTTTTCCCTTTCAACTACATTTGAAATAACATTTTGCAAAAAATATACATATAAAAATGACAGAGACATAATACCAACAATTAAAATTTGAAAAATCCTATCTCTATAACTAAATACTGTATTAATATTATTTGCTATTACTTGTGTCATGTTTATATTTTTTCTAATATTCTTAATTTTGCACTTCTTGATCTTGCATTATTTGAAATTTCTTCTTCACTTGGTGTTATTGGTCTTTTTGTAATTATGAGACCATCACCCGCATCTGCTCTTTCTTTATTAAAATTTTTAACAATTCTATCTTCCAAACTGTGGAATGAAATCACTGCTATTCTGCCTCCCTTTTCCAATCTTTCAAATCCATTTACTAGACCCTTTTTTAAAGTATTTAACTCATCATTTACTGCAATTCTCAAGGCTTGAAATGTCTTTGTTGCTGGATGTAATCTTCCATGTCTATAAAATGAAGGTACGGCACTTGTTATGATTTCAACCAATTCGCTTGTTGTTTCAATTGATTTCTTTTGTCTATAATTTGCTATTGCCCTAGCTATTCTTCTTGAATACTTTTCTTCACCATAACCATATATAACATCTGCAATATTGTTTTCCTCCCAAGTATTTACAATTATTTTTGCTGTTAAATCACCTTCTACAAAATCCTTTTTAAAGGTCATAAGTAGTGGCTCATCATTTTTAAATGTAAATCCTCTGCCAGATGTTTCAAATTGATCTGATGAAAGTCCTAAATCAAGCATAATCCTATTTACCTTTTTTATATTTAATTTATCTAGTACTGATGAAATGTCACCATAACTAGATTCAATTAAATGAATTTTTGCATCATTGTATTTTGCAAGTCTTTCTTTTGATCTTTTTAGAGCTTCTGTATCTCTATCAAGACCAATTGCTGTTATGTTTTTATATTTACTTAAAACATAATCAGTGTGACCTGCACTTCCCAATGTTCCATCAAGATAAATATCGCCATCTTGGATATTTAGACCATCAATTGATTCTTTTAAAAGAACTGTCTTATGTATCAAATTATCCATATACTGTTATATTATTCCTACTGATCCCAGCTTTTCGGCTAATGCATCAGTTTTCTTTTCAACAGTTGTACGATAACTCGACCATACTTTTTCATCCCAAACTTCAACTCTATTTAGAACACCTATTATTGCAACTTTTTCTTTTAAACCTGCATGTTCACAAAGATGAGTTGGAATAAGTATTCTACCTATTGAGTCTACTTCAACCTCTGTAGCACGACCGAATATTATTCGGTTAAAGTTACGATTATCAGCTTGCAAAACTGATGAAGAATCTGGTCTCGATAGTCTCTCTGCGAATTCTTGCCATCCCTTTAAAGTAAAAATGAAGAGACAGCTATCTATCCCGGGAGCAATGACTACAGTGTTTCCCATTTCCTTTCTAAATTTAGAAGGAAGAGAAACTCTGCTTTTGTCGTCTATCGTGTGCAGATGTTCTCCGATTAGCATAACTTTTTTGTGAAAAGAAATTATTTCCTACTTCTTCCCACTTACATACCATTTTATCCCACATCACTTAACAATGCAAACAAAATTGCCCACTTTATGTGGACAACTTTGTAAAAAATATTTAATTAGAAAAATTTAATATTATTGTGATAATAAATTGTCTATTCTGTTCATATCTCTTGGGAATAATGTTGCTTCTTTTACATTTGGGAGATTAAGCATACGTGCTGTGAGTCTTTCGAGCCCTGTTGATGAACCTCCATGCGGTGGCATACCGTATTTGAAGGCTTGAAGATAAAAACCGAACTTTTCTGGATCTAGTCCACGACTTTTCATCTTTTCGACTAATTCGTCATAATTATGTATTCTCTGACTTCCACTATTTATTTCTAAACCACGGAATAATAAGTCAAAACTCTTTGAAAATTCTTTATCCTTTTCATCTGCATATGTATAAAATGCTCTTTTTGATGTTGGGAAATGTGTTATAAAAACAAAATCAGAATTATGCTCTTTTTTAGCCCATTCACATATTGCTTTTTCATGTTCTGGTTCTAGATCTGGTTCATGAGCTACTTTTAGTATATCTTGTGCTTCTCTTAGGGTAAGTACTGGAAATTTAGCTGGGACCAAAGGTAAATCAGTATTAAATTTCTTAAATACCTCAGAATGATTTTCAATAACAGTTTTTGTTACATCTTTTAATACCTGTTCAAGTACTGCCATTGGTTCTGTATGATCCTTAATAAATCCCATTTCAAAGTCCATCTGAGTTATTTCACTCAAATGTCTTGTTGTTGCTGACTTTTCACCTCTAAATACTTTTGAAATGGTAAAAGCTCTTTCAAAAACACCTACCATTATTTGTTTATAAAACTGAGGACTAGTAGCAAGAAATGCCTTGTGATCATAATAATAGTTAACCGAAAAGGCAGCAGCACCACCCTCCGCATCACCACCCACTAGCACTGGACTCATGAATTCCTTGAAACCTTGAGATTGAAGTGATTTCCTATATGAATCCAAGATAGTTGATTGCATAAGGAATATATCTCTTACCTTTTCATTTCTTAATGTTAGAGGAAGATTATTGAGATATGTGTCTAAGTTTAATTCAGCATTTTGATCAAATGGTAATTCTTTTGCACTACCTAATATTTCAATACCCAAAATCTCAAGTTCAATATCACCATTAACTTTATCTTTTTGAATATTTTTTTCTGGTCTTGCATTTACCTTACCATGCACCTTTACTACCCATTCAGGTCTTAACTTTACACCCACTTCATGAGCTTCTTTTGCATTTGGTAATATAACACCCTGTATCTTTCCAGTTATATCTCTGAATTCAAAAAATATAAGTTTCCCTTGATCACGTCTAATATCAACTGATCCAGAAATACTTACTTCGGTATTTAACTTTGATTTTAAGTCCTTTATATATGTTCGTTCCATACTTGTTTTATATCATTTATTGATTAAATTTGCACTTATAGTACCCCAATCGCTTTTTTGACTTGTTGCATCTTTTGATTTGCTATTTCATTTGCCTTAATTGCCCCTTTTTTCAAAACTTCATTAACATAATCCATATCCTTTGCTAGTTGTGCTCTTTTATCCCTCATTGGTTTGATAAATGCATCCAAATCATCAACTAATGCATCTTTTAGTATTTTATATTTACCCTTATTATTGTCATACAAATCTTTTAATTCACCTTCTGACTTTATTAGTTTATGAATATTATAAACATTTAATGGTATATCTCCACTTGAATCAGTAACAATACTCATTACCGCCTTTTGTATTTCATCTCTATCAGCAAAAAGAGGTATGGTATTTTTGTAACTCTTTGACATCTTTTGACCATCAATACCTGGAACGATTGCAACATCTTTTATTATCATCTCTTCAGGTAATTTAAATACTTCTCCGAAAAGATTATTGAACTTCTGTGCTGTATCACGAGTATATTCAACATGCTGTTTTTGATCTTGTCCCACAGGTACTATATCAGTATCGTAAAGTAAAATATCAGATGCCATGAGCATAGGATAATTAAAAGTTCCTACACTAATCTCTTTGTCTTTTGCTTCGGCATCTTTGTATGCATGTGCACGCATAAGATATGGCATGGTAGTTATAGTATCAAATATCCAAGCAAGCTCAGTATGTGCACTAACATCACTTTGTTTAAATAGCACTGATTTTTCAGGGTGAATACCAATGGCTAAATAATCTAGAGCAAGATTAATAGTATTTTGCTGCATTTCATCTCTGTTTTGAATAAAATTCAAAGCATGATAATCAGCAATCATAAAAAACATATTTGCATCACTAAATTGCTTTTGCAAATCTACCCATTGCTTCATAGCACCAAAATAGTTTCCGATATGAGCAGTACCGGTTGGTTTAACACCAGAAAATAATGTCTTTTTCATGTTTACTATATTAACATAAAATTGAGGCAAATAAATAGGTGTTCATTTATTTATTCAATACAATTAAATATAACCCATTAATATTTGACATGATTTCTTTATCGTGCTATTCTTTAGATGGTAAATTTTCACAAAAAGGTCATTCTATGATATATATACCTGCAGCGTGTGGTGCACTTGGTGTCTGTGGAGCAGTGGCATTTGCGATCTATGCAACGAAAAATCCATTTTGCCTACTAGGCCTTATTTTCCTTCTCACTATACATTTTCCTGGAGAAAAAAATAGGTAATTATAGCCTACCAATGAAACAGATTACCCTCTGTCTTCGGATGGTGGGTTTTTTGTTATATGAGAATAAACCCTAACACCTACATCTTCAAATACCCATCATTACTTGTCTCATCCATAGCATCAATTGACCGGTAATCAACAGTTATTTCTTCTCCTATTTGAATATCCCTAGTAGCAATAGTACAAATTTCTGCATCGCCGTCAGATAATTTCTCATCTTCTGCAATATTTGGACTAGTTGAATGATTCGTGAACCTTGTATTATCTATAGAATACACATACATACCACTCTTTTTTGAAAGATAAGCAAAATGAATTATTAAATCCTTCTGTAAATCTGACATTTTTTCTACCTCATTTGGTTCAAAATAAATATCAAACTTCGGATTAAATTTCCAAGTCACAGTACCTTTTGAAATAAACTGATCTGCAAATAGTCCAATACCTTCAATTTTACTTTGACCTATCTTGGTTTTGACTACTAGCATTGGTTTATTGTAGCAGAATTTTTCCTAAATCTTAAACTCTATGAGACCTCCGTCTTTATAAAGTCAAAACCCCACCTCCGTTTTGCGAAGATGGGGTTTTAAGTGCACCTCCTAACCCAATGAGTAGGCCTCCTAGAGCCACAAGAACTACTGCAACACTAAAGATTGTGAATGACTCGTCTGGATTTTTTGTGAAAACACCGTATATAAACGAGACAATACCCAAAAGCATTAGAATGGAGCCAATGATGACTAGCAAGATAACTAAATTATTTATCATAACTATTTCTCCTAAAATAACCTTAATAAATCATCTTTGTTTTGTCAATATAACTAAATCCTATACTCTATATTATTTATCGATCTTTTTAATTAATTATCAACAAAAGTATTAGCTTATTACGGGTACGGAAATTCAGTGCTCTGAATTTCCTGAAGATCTCGCGCCGACGCGCTCGATACCCCTACATAAGCTAATACTTTTGTTATTTATAACCCCTCCTTCTTCAACTCCTCAATTAATTTCTGTGCAGACTTTGATACTTTCCTAGGCATATTTACTTTTGTAACAATCAAAATATCACCTCTCTTTCCCCTACCATCTGGAACTCCTTTTCCTTTTATTCTTAATATTTCATTATGAGTAGTTCCTGCTGGGATTTTTAATTCAATCTTTCCATCAAGTGTTTCAATTTCGATAGTTGATCCCAAAAGTGCAGTTGTTAACTTTAAATCTAATTCCATTATGAGATTAAATCCTTCTTTTCTAAATATTTTATGATCTTCCACCCAAACTCTAACAATGAGATCACCCTTTCCTGCTGGACCATCTTCACCTTTTCCTTGAACTCTTAATCCCTGACCATTTTCAATACCTGGCGGAATGGTTATAACTAATTTATCCCTATTTACTGTTATTTCTTTTTCAATTCCAAAAACTGATTCCTTAAATGTAAGCTGTACATCGATAGTTATATTTGCACCTCTTTTTGGTCTCCTACTTCCACCACCGAAAAATTCACCAAAAATATCACCCAAATCAAATTCAAATGATTGACCATTTTGTCCTTGATATTGTCTTGCAAATCCAGAAAAATCAAAACCTCCCGCACCGAAACCACCTTGACCACCACCAAATCCCTGAGGACCAGCAGAACCAAATGTATCATATTGCTTGCGTTTATTGTCATCTGACAAAGTGGAGTATGCCTCGTTTATTTCCTTAAATTTAGCATCATTGCCGTTATTTTTATCAGGATGATGTTCATGAGCAAGCTTTCTAAAAGCTTTTTTTATATCGTCTTTTGAAGCGTTTTTATCAACGCCTAGTGTTTTATAATAGTCTTTCATTGGAATTAAATAATAGCAGAATGAAAGGGTTTGTTTATATTGACTTTATATATTTTTATGATATAAAGTATGAAGACAAACACAGGCAATAAACCTTAGTTGTTATGAGAGTAATATTTCAATATAACATTAAAAGATTAGGTCTTACCGCCAATTATCAAATGTCAATTCCGAATGACTACATACCAAGAAAGGGTATGTACCTAGAATTCAGTAAACTTGGTATAAAGTTTAAAACAAGAAAAGTGCAGTACTATCGTGAAAACACCAGTGATAATTTCATTGCGGTTGCCGACATGACATTAATCGATCAAGGGGGCAAAAACATTGATCAGATGTGTATGGTATTCGCTACATGCGGATGGAATGTTACTAGGCAATAGAATTTCATACGTAACACGAAAGCCGGTATCCTCTCGCAGGACACCGGCTTCGATTTTTATATTTTATTTTTACTTTCTTTATCTATTTCTTCTCCTTAAACTCCGCATCTTTTACATCTCCTTCAGTACCCTTTTGCTCACCCGCCCCTCCTGTTGGTGGAGTTTGGCTTGCTTGTTCGGCTTGTGCTTTTGATAGTATTTCACCAATCTTTGAGAGTTCACTTGAGAGTGCTTCTGTAACCTTTTTTAATTGTGCCAAATCTGTACCTTCTTTTGCTGTCTTTACATCAACAATCTTGTCTTCAATTGATTTACGTAGATCTGCTGGAACTTTGTCTCCTGCATTCTTCAAAGACTTTTCTGAAGTATGTATGAGTTGTTCCGCCATGTTTTTTGCCTCTACCATTTCCTTTTTCTTGGCATCTTCGGCAGCATTCATTTCTGCATCTCTTTTCATTTTTTCTACTTCTTCTTTTGAAAGACCTGAACTTGCTGTGATTTTGATACTATTTGCCTTACCTGTTGCTTTATCTTTTGCTGTAACTGAAAGTATTCCGTTTGCATCTAGATCAAATGTCACCTCAACTTGTGGCATACCACGTGGAGCTGGAGCAATACCGTCCAATATAAACCTTCCCAATGACTTATTATCACTTGCCATTGCGCGTTCACCCTGTGTTATGTGAATTTCTACTGAGGTTTGATTATCAGCTGCTGTAGAGAATATTTGAGACTTTTGGGTAGGTATTGTTGTGTTCTTTTCTATTAATTTTGTTGCAACTCCTCCCATTGTTTCAATAGAAAGTGAAAGAGGGGTAACATCAAGAAGTAGCACTCCTTTAACATCTCCCGCCAATATTCCACCTTGTATAGCAGCGCCCACCGCAACCACTTCGTCTGGATTTACACCTAGATGCAATTCCTTTCCGAAGAAATCCTTAACAGCTTTTTGCATAGCTGGCATGCGTGTCTGTCCTCCGACTAATATCACTTCATTTATATCAGTAATTTTAAATGGAGAAGCATTCATAGCCCGCTTTGTTATTTCCATTGCACGATCAATGAATTCTCTTGTTAGCTCCTCAAGCTTTGCTCTTGTCATTGTTACAAGTAAATGCTTTGGGCCATCAGCACCTGAAGTTAGGAATGGAATATTAACTTCAGTTTGCATTGCTGTTGAAAGTTCAATCTTTGCTTTTTCTGCTGCTTCATCAAGTCTTTGTAATGCGAGCGCATCTTTTCTCACATCTATTCCCTCCTGCTTTTTGAATTCCTCTGCAAGCCAATTTATAATTTTCTGATCAATATCCTTACCTCCAAGATGTGCATCTCCGTCTGTTGATTTTACTTCTACAACATCATCCCCAACTTCGAGTACAGAAATATCAAATGTTCCTCCACCGAAGTCAAAGACTACGATCTTTTCATCCTTTTTCTTATCGAATCCATAGGCAAGTGCTGCTGCTGTTGGTTCATTTATTATTCTTTTTACATCTAATCCTGCTATTTTACCTGCATCCTTTGTTGCTTGTCTTTGTGCATCGTTAAAGTATGCTGGAACGGTAATAACTGCTTCAGTAACAGGTTCACCGAGACGTGCTTCTGCATCTGCTTTCATTTTTCCTAGTATCATTGCAGAGATTTCTTCTGGTCTATACCATTTGTCACCCATTTTAACTTCAATTCCTCCTGATGCTGATTTTTGCATTTCAAAAGGCACTGATGATCTATCCTTTTGTACTGCTGGATCATCGAAATTGTGACCGATAAATCTCTTTATCTGATAAATTGTATTTTTTGGATTTGTAACTCCCTGACGCTTTGCAAGAAGACCCACCATTCTTTCCCCTGTTTTTGATAGGGCGATAATAGATGGAGTAGTTCTCGCACCTTCTGCATTTTCTAATATTTTTGGAGTACCTGCTTCCATCACTGCAACTGCAGAGTTGGTAGTACCCAAGTCGATTCCTATTATTTTAGACATGTGTTTTTTGTTAATTTCTTAATAATTTTAAAGCTTGACAAGTTAGTCATTAAGGTATATAATATTAACATATTAGATCATTAAGAAAAGTTGGATTGTGAGAGTAAGGAATCGCAAGGTAATCACGCTTTGTATCCTTTCAAACCACAATTCAATTATGAGTTTTGAACAATTTCCCACACTCTTTAACGATGGAAAAGTGCGAATCTTCAAGAATCACTGCAATGAGATATTTATTGAGGATTGTAAGACGAAAGCACAAATACGTCTTAATCAGCACCCACAAAATGGTCTACAGTTTACAGCTTCTTGCTGTGTCGTGGAACCGGAAGTGATTGGTCAAATGGTGGGCTGGAAAATCTATCAGCGAAAAAGGTAGTGTCACTTTCGAGTGTTGTATGGAACCTCGAAAACTCGTAGCGATACGGGTTTTTCTTTTATCTAATTTGTTAATTTTAATGAACTAGAAACTTACTTAATAAAACCCACAGCAAACTATAGAGCAATAGCCGGTGCCCTTGTTGGTTGACTCATTAAGAATTCTAAAGAAAAATATGGAGATATTTTTTTAATAAAATTTGGAACAGTGTCTTCAACGATAACTTTTTCAGTATTTAAAATAGGTAAACAAACTGCCTCTTTATTTTCAGAGACAATAGGAGTAATAGAAATAACTTGTGGTTGGAATTTACCATTGATTTCAACAACAGTAAAACGCACACGCATCAAAACACCGTTTTTATCGCGCAGTATTCTCTCAAAGATACTATTCAATTGTTTGTTCTGAATAGTTAACATACTAGTATTATATTGTATTTTATGATTTTGTCCATTGATATATATGCCAGCTTTTATAGTATTCAGAAATGAAATCTTGATAAAATTTTCATTATTATTTTATCAAAATTTTATTTGGATTTTATCGAATAGTTATATTATGTATTTACGAAAGATTAAAGTCTTTCGATGGGCTCGGGATGGTTTCGATTAAATGCTTCATCAACATTTGATTATGGGTTCAATTCCCATCGAGTCCATTAAATAATTGACAAATATAACAAATTAGAATTATAATTAATATGTCGTTAATCGACTGGTGGACAGAGCAACTAGATGAAATAAAACCCCTTTATCGGGGTTTTATTATTTCTTCTCCCCCACCTTAACCTTCGGTGCCTTTAACACTTTTCCATTCAATTCATAACCCTTCTGAACAACTGTAGTAACTAGATTACTTTCCTTACCATCTTCTATCGCCTCATCTCTCATTGGATCAAATGCTTTTCCTATTGGATCTATTTCCTTTAAACCGAAATCATTTAAAACCTTCAATAATTGATTTGAAATATACTCTATACCTACTCTCCAGTTTTTATCTACCTTTTCCCATACCTCTTTATTCCCCATTGCCATATTGAAACTATCAAGAACTGGTATTAATTCACTAATTAGATTTTCATTTGAAAAACGCGCAAAATCCTTTTGTGCTTCTTGATCACGTTTACGTGCATTTATAAATTCTGCTTTATCTTTCTGCCAAGAATTCAGATATTCTTGTTTTTCTGCAATTGCTTGCTTTAATTTTTCTTTAAGATTTTTTATTGCATCCTGTGAATTTTCTTCTACAATTACAGAATCATCAATATTTTCATCCTTTTCAATTTTAATATCATTATCTTCGTTCATATATAGATTATATTATATAAACTTATATTGTGTAAAATCTAGGTTCGACACGGTGAGGAAGACTTTTATTTTGAGCTTGCTCACAAATAAAAGTGCTTACGAACGCAAGTCGGCGAACCAGATTTTACTATTATCTCTTAGACCACTGAGGTGACTTACGAGCCTTCTTCAATCCGAACTTACGTCTTTCCTTTGCTCTTGGATCTCTCTTTAGGAATCCTGCCTTTTTTAGTTTTCCTCTTAGCTCTTTATCCCAGTCTATAAGTGCACGTGCTATACCATGTCTTACTGATTCTGCTTGACCGTTTATACCACCACCCTTTACAACAACTGTTATTTTAAATTTTGTCTCTGTTAAATTAGATTTTGTATATGCTTCATATACTGTTTCGATTAATTCTTTAACAAGAAAATAATCTTCAACAGTTTTGCCATTTATATCATATGACATCTTTGCGCTTGGAGTTATACGAACACGAGCTGTAGAAGTCTTTCTACGTCCTATAGCTTCAATGTATTTATCTGTTGTTTTGATTGCTGTCATATTAATAAAATTAATCTGTAATTGTTAAATTTTTCATCATTTGCTTTCTTAATGTATTTGAAGGAAGCATTCTGTATACTGCTCTTTCAAAAGCCTCCTTTGCGCCCTTTCTTTCGATAAGATGAGCTAGAGTTTCTGTATATAGTCCTCCTCTAAATCCTGTGAAAGTTACGTATTCCTTTCCATTTAATTTTTTGATATCAAAAGAAGCCTTACTTGTATTTATTATCTTTACTGGTACTCCGCAAACTTTATTCCTTACGTAGTTTACATTTCTCTTTCCACTCAAAAAGCTTGCTGCTTCACTTGCAACTCTTCCCATTTTCTTTCCTGATGCATCAATTGTAATCATTGTGTTTGTCATAATATTATACGAATTCAATCATAGCCATAGGTGCCGCGTCAAGCTTTCGACTTGCAAGCTTTATTATTCTTGTGTATCCGCCCTTTCTGTCTTTGTACTTTGGAGCAAGAGTTGTAAATAATACCTCAACCTCCTTTTCACCACCTATCTTTGAAATTATTAATCTTCTTGAAGCAAGTGTACCTGTCTTTGCCTTTGTAACTAGCTTTTCAACATAAGGACGAAGTTCCTTTGCTTTTGGTAAAGTTGTAGTAATTCTTGTTTCATTAATTAAGTTACGTGCTAGAGAACGCATCAAAGCATTTCTTTGATCTTTTTCTAATCCGAATTTTCTTTTGTTTGAATGGTGTCTCATAAAATTTACTTAATTAATTACTTTAATGTTATACCGTATTGTGATAACACTTTTTTGATTTCTTGAACTCCCTTACTTCCTAGACCTTCGATATCTAGAATATCAACTTCCTTTTTTCTTGCAAGTCCACCTACTGTTCTTATATTTGCTCCTGTAAGTGCCTTTGTTGTGCGAGGTGATAGACCTATTGCATCTATTCTTGTCTTTAGGAATTCAACATCCATTTCTTGTTTTGAATCAGCATCTGCTGAATCAATCATTTCTTCCTTTTTTGGTTCTTCAATTATTTCCTCTTCCTTAAAACCTACAATTGCTTTCAATTGTGTAATCATCAAAGTAATTGAATTTTCAAGAGCTTGCTTTGGTGTTAGTGTACCATCTGTTTCGATTGAGATTCTTAAACGATTGAAATCTGTTCTGTCTCCAACACGCATATTTTCGACTTCATAATTTGCCTTTTTGATTGGAGTAAATGTTGCATCAACTGATATTGTACCAATATCAACTCTATCCTTTGTTAGGATTTCCTTTGAAACATATCCTAATCCCTTTTCAACTGTAATTTCCATATCTAGATCAGATGACTTATCAGTTAGATTTGCTATTACTAATTCTGGATTAAGTATTTCTACTTGTCCTGGAACTTCTATGTCTTTTGCAGTTACAACCTTAACACCCTTAACTTTTAGTTTTAATGTTTGGCTTTCATCTGTAATTAGATTGATTCTTAATTTCTTTAAATTAAGTAGAAGCGCTATAACATCCTCCTTTACTCCCTCTATTGTTGAAAATTCATGTTCTGCTCCCTTTATCTTTACTCTTGTTACAGCTGAACCTGGTATAGATGAAAGAATGATTCTTCTTAGGGAATTTCCAAGTGTATGACCATATCCTGGATATAGACCGTCAATTTCGTATATACCACTAAAACCATCCTCACGGATTATTTTTGGCTTTGATGGAACTATTATTGAATGATTTGACATATTTTTTTTTAATTAAAAATTATTTACTAATTTTAACGACTATAAAATTCCAAAACTGAACCGACATTAAACATAAGCTCAGTCCTTGCTGCCATCGGTATACCATCTACTGTAACTTCCTTTTTGTCAAAATTGAGCTTCAACCATGATGGTATTTTGACTGTCTTTAATCTTTCATCCAATGTATTAAAAATTGCCTTTTTCTTACTTCCCTCACGAATACCTATTACATCACCTACTTTAACTTGATATGATGGTATTGTGACTATTTTACCGTTTATTGTTAAATGTCCATGAGAAGTCATTTGGCGAGCTGCTTGTCGTGTTACTGCAAATCCTGCGCGTAGTGCTACATTGTCAAATCTACTTTCAAGTAATGATACTAGATGATCTCCTGAATTACCCTTCATTTCAGTTGCCTTTTTAATATAGTTTGTGAATTGCTTGCTTGTTATACCATAACTGTATCTAGCCTTTTGCTTTTCCATCATACCAAGACCATAATCACTCTTTGCCTTTGGTCTTCCTGTTTGACCTCTTTGTTCTGAGCGCACAGCAAATTTTTGTGTCTGTGTCTTTTCAAAAACAGATACTCCGAGTCTTCTTGCTATTTTGTATTTTGGTCCAATTTTCATATATATTAAATAAATTATTATACTCTTCTTGGCTTTTTGGGCTGTGGTCCATTGTGTGGTACTGGAGTTTCATCTACTATAGATGAAATATTTACTCCTCTTGAAATAAAGCCACGAATTGCTGATTCGCGACCTGATCCAACACCATTAACAACTACCTTGATATCCTTTAGTCCTAGTGTTTCTGCCTTTAATGATAATGTCTCACCAACCTTTGCAGCTGCAAATGGAGTACCCTTTTTTGCACCCTTAAATCCAAGTGATCCACATGATGACCACATAACGGCATTACCCTTTGTATCTGTTAGCAAAACCTTTGTATTGTTATATGTTGATTGAACATATAAAACACCTGAGTCCAATCTCTTTTTTGATGAAGCGGAAACAACCTTTGGAGCTTTCTCCTTTGTTTCTGTATTTGCTGTAGTTGTACTTTGCTTTTTTGCCATAATGTATTTATTGAATATTGATTATTTCTTTTCTTCTTTCTTTCTTCCTGAACCCATAGTCTTTCTTATATTTCCTCTTACTGTTCTAGAATTTGTCTTTGTTCTTTGTCCTCTTACTGGCAAATGTCTAGCGTGACGCATACCTCTGTATGTCTTTATATCTTTATGTCTTTTTATATTTGCTGCTACCTCTCTCTTTAGATCTCCCTCAATTCGGTATGATTCGATTATTTTTCTTATTTCATTTTCTTGTTCAACTGTTAAATCCTTTGCCTTTATATTGTGATCAACTTTTGCTTTGCTCAAAATATTTAAAGCCCTTGATCTACCAACACCATATAACACTGTAAGTGCTATATCTAATCTTTTTGTATCTGGAATTGTTATACCGAGTATTCTCATATTTGTATTAATTAGCCTTGTCTTTGCTTATGTCTAGGATTAGCTGCACATATAACGTAAACATAGCCCTTTCTGCGGACTGTTTTACATTTTGGACAAATTTTCTTTACTGATGCCTTAACCTTCATTTTATTAAAAATTAATTTAGCTAATCTTAAAATCTTTTAGTAATTCTAGCCCTACCTCCATATGGATCTAACTCTAGCTCTACTTTATCGCCGATAAGTACACGTATTCGGTGCATTCTCATCTTTCCCGCTAAATATGCTAATACTATGTCATCCTTTCCATCAAGCTTAACTCTAAACAGAGTATCTGGCAATGCTTCAGTTACTATACCACTTGCTGTGGTAGTAGCTTTTTGCTTTTGTCCATTATCCTTGTTATTTGAGCTATTGATATTATTGGAATCCATTAAATTTCGCGTTTATCCATACTAACAGAACTACTATATAAAAGTCAATAGCCTATATAATAGGCATGAACTTTTGTGTATTACTTATACTCTATTTTAATCTTTTCTATTGAATCTGGGAAGGACCTTAGCCAGAATGGAGTTATTAATGAATACGCACTTCCTATTGCTCCATACTTATTAAATACCGTATTGCTATTTTCTAATTTAATACCCTTTAATTCAGCTTTTAATTTATTTTCATCTATTGAACCGACTATTGATATATCGCCTTTTAATGTAAATATCATTGGTGTACCCTTTTCGGCTGAAAAGTCTTTTGAATTAGATAATTTAAATTGTAAATCTTTGTCACCCTTAATTGTAAATGTATCTGATGGGAATTTCCTTGCTTCAGTTCCTGCCAAACTCTTGATAAGTAAATCTGTTTTGAATATCGCTACGTATATTGTTCCTTTTACTGTCATTTCGGCTTTTGTTGAATCCTTCATCACTGGTTCTAGAGACTCTAATCTTATAGTGTATGAATTGTCATAATATGTATAATCTTTTGGAACAATTGACTTTATCTTTTCGAGTAAATCGGCTTTAATATTATCTTCTAATAACTTTATTGCGGAATTTTTGGATTCTTGTGAGATAGTGATTTTGCTTCCAGAATATCCTCCTGTTAAATCAGACTTTAATCTAGCGTAAAACTTATCGTACTTTGCTGTACCCATATAACCCGGTAATTTGAAGTCGTATTTATTATCAACATATTTTAAATTGTATTCCAAACCAACCTTGTCTGCTATAACAGTAACATCTATGCTTCCTGGATTTGTCTTTGCAGCCGGAACAGTAACTGTCTTTGAAGTTCTATATATTAAACCGCCTGAACTTGATATTCTTGTACCCGCAACCAATACCTGAGCGGTATTACTCTTATTGTAAATTGTTACTATACCTTTTGCCTTTGTTTGTATAACAGCGCCTTTTGTTGCCGGTATTGTTGTAGTAGCTTCAACTGATGATGTAACTACTTCGTATTTTAAATCAGAATTAGCGTCTTTTTTGGCTGTATAAGTACCATTAATATTTAAATTAACTACCTTAGGTGTAATGGTCACAACTGCTTTTGAATAAGAAAGTGAAAATGCGATAGCAATAACTATAATTGAAAGGAGTATTATAATAAAAGACATCAAATGCTTTGGTGAAAACTTTTTCTTTTTCTTTGGTATTTCTTTTTTTATAAATACAACATCGGAACTATCGTCATCTTCCAAATCAGTTTTTGTACTAGTCCTTTTAGTCCTTCGAACAGGTCTTTCATCCTCAATTTCCATATCTTCATCATGTTCAATATCAACATTCTTTATCGAACGTCTCTTATTTGGAATTACTATGTCTTGAACAATTTTTTTAGCCATTTTGATATTTCAATAATTATAACATGTCACTTAAAACATGTGTATACATATTTAACAAGTCTTCATTATCTTTATCCACAAAATCTTTAAATGATAGGATTTCAAATGGAATTTCATTTTGAGATATTAATGAATTTTTAAAGAAATCGAAATGGCTATGAGTAGAAAGGTATAGAGTTTTGGGTAATTGTAAAATATTAAATGCTTTAGAAAATAAATCCGTACATACCTTACTAAATTCAGCTGAAAAACCATCAATGAGAGATTTTATTTTTTTCTTTTCGCTCTCACTTAATTTATCTGCATAATACAATGTTAATACAGAATCAGATGCTTCAATACTATGATTTGTTACTTCTCCGATCTTCCTTAATAAGGTTTTAATACCGAAAGGAAATGAAGATATATACTTGCATTGTCTGTTTTTAACGATAATTATATCGGTTAATTCACCATGTACATGCATATAGATGTATTCGCTGTTATTTGCAATTTTATTTGGAATTGCCAAATACTGAGTCAATAATGCAGAGTGGAATGAATGATTTTTAATATGAATTATCTTATTTACATTATGTTTTAATTCGTCAATAAAAGCCTTTTCACTAAGAGACACAGAATACGAAATCTCTATTTTATTTGCTTGTCTATTATTATATAAATTAACAGAATATCCATTTAACTTTATATCGTAAATCTTTTTTTCAAATACATATGCATCGAATTTACTAGGTTCCTTATCTATATCCTTACTCACAATTTGATTTACAATATCATCTGAAATACTAATATCCTTTTCGAAATCCACTTTTAATGTTTTTAATTCAGAAAAAACCCAAGGAGTTGATAGGATATAGTGAATATGTTTTATACCATTATGTCCTGCGTATTTTATTATATGATGGACAACATCATGGACATTTTTAAGAATTTTTTTCTTAATTCTTTGACTGTTTTTAGGAATTAGATTTTCGGAAATAGACTTTGAATAAGTTAAAATGATTTTGTCATTTACACCATCTATGTACTCAATCAAAGCACCCCTAACCAAATCACTTTGAATATCGAGTATTATACTTTTACTAGAATTTTTATTGGAAAAAAACTCAAACATAAAATAATTATAGCACGATATCTAAATGTCAAAAATAATTGCTATTATTATTGTAGTATTGCCTTTATTCTCCTTACTCCTTGTGAACTTGCTTCTTCTTTTTGAATTTTAAATATTCCTAATTCACTTGTGTTTTTGACATGAGGACCACCACAAAATTCCTTTGAATATGCAGAATGCAAATCTTTACCCACATAGTAAATTGAAACTTCATCACCATATTTTTCACCAAAAAAGTGTCTTGCGCCTGTCTTTTCTGCGTCCTCCTTTTTCATTACTATCATATTTACGGGCAATGCTTCTTTAATTTTTGAATTTACAATATCCTCCACTTTCTTTTTTTCTTCATCTGTCATTTTTGCATTATGAGAAAAATCGAAACGTAATCTTTCAGGAGTTATATTTGAACCCTTTTGAGATACATGATCACCTAATACATCATGCAAGGCCTGATGCAGAAGGTGTGTAGCTGTATGATATCTAACTGACATTTCACTAGTATCACCGAGACCTCCTTTGAATTTCTTTTCAGAACCAGAACGAGAAAGTTCTTGATGCTTTTTCATTAATACATCAACGTCACCCCAAGAAACAGTTTTATTATTTTTCTTTAAATAGTCATCTATAATATCTTTAGATAAACCATGTGAAGTGATTAATTCAAAAACTTTTTCTGGACTAATCTCAGATTGTTCCAATTCCTTTAAACCATTATCTATTGTCTTACCAAACTTCTCTGACTCAATAACAATTTCATCTATTATTTTATTTGAATTATCTTTTATATTTGTATATGTATTTCCGTATTTACTTACTATTTCATTTACAAATCTTGTTATTATTTCCCTTGATAGACTTCTATCCTTTGTATTAAATATTGCTCTTCTAATTAGTCTTCTTAATACATATCCTTGATCTGTATTACTTGGAGTCACTCCATCACTTATTAGGAAAACCGCAGATCTCATATGATCTGAAATAATTCTTTGTGATTTTATATTATTTGAAATTTCGTGAGCAATATTCATAATCCCAGCAAAAAGATCAGTTTCAAATACATTTTTCTTGCCTTGTAGTATTGCTGTAACCCTCTCAAGTCCTGCTCCTGTGTCTACATTTTTCTTTTGAAGTTTTGAAATTATTTTTCCATCCTTTTTTTCAAATTCCATAAATACATCATTCCAAATCTCAACAACTTTTTGTTCATCATCTGCTTTATTGTATTCTTCAAGTGTCATGTCTCCGAGACCGTTTTCGGTTAAATCATAAAACATTTCACTACAAGGGCCTGTAGGGCCAGTCCATGTATCATTACCCTTTACTGCTGGCCACCAGTTTGCACTTGCGTCTTTAAAATATATTCTATTTTCCTTTACACCCGCATCCATCCATATCTTTTTTGCTTCCATATCTGCCTCGGCATTTTGATCTCCTTTAAATACAGTTACATATAGTCTATTTACATCCAGACCAAATCCGAATTCTTTTGATGTTAGCAATTCATAACTCCACTTTATTGCATCTTTCTTGAAATAACTTCCAAGTGACCAATTTCCCATCATTTCAAAAAATGTTAGATGAGTATTGTCACCAATATCCTCAATATCAGTTGTTCTTACACATTTTTGAATATTTGCGAGCTTATCTCCTTGTGGATGTGGCTTGCCCATAAGATAAGGCACGAGTGGTTGCATACCAGCAGTATTAAAAAGTACTGTCGGATCATTTTCTGGAACAAGTGGTGATGAAGGTAAAATAGCATGACCTCTTTTTGCAAAAAAGTCTAGGAATCTCCTGCGTATTTCATTACTGTCCATATTCATAAATATGAGTTTATCACAAAACTAGTACTATTTCATCAACTTTTCTAATGTATCTATATCTCTTTTTATTTCATCCAATCCATCCTTAAACACCTTTCCATTATCAATCTCTATTCCAATATCTCTTAAAATATTTTCTGGAGTATCTATACTTCCCGCACTTAGGAATTTTTCTATTTTATCTTTGAATTTTGCATCCTCTCTGTATTTCTTTAACATGGCTTTGCTAACTAAAAGTCCATAAGCATATGAATATACATAAAAATATCTTCTAATATGACTCCATTGAACATAGAAATATCCATCATCAATATCGATTTTAAATACTGGACCCAAATATGCCTTCATATTTTTATTATGAAGTTCTGCTATTTCTTCTTTTGATAGATATCCTGTCTCCCTTATTTTATTATGTAAATCATTTTCAAAATTAAAACATGCGATTTGTCTAAATACAGTTGAAATTTCATCATTAATTTTATTATGCAATGCTATTATCCTCTGCTTATCAGTTAATGTTCCCAAAATCTTTTCGAAAGCTAATGCTTCAAAAAATGTACTTGCAGTTTCAGCCAAAGACATTGAGTATGATGAATATATTGGCATTTGCTTTCTTGATAATTCAGAATGAAATGCATGCCCCATTTCATGAGCTAAAGTTGAATATGACCTAAATTCATTTGAATGATTCAAAAGCACAAAAGTAGGTAATGAATATGAACTAGAACAATATGCGCCTCCAACTTTACCTTTTCTTGGATATACATCTATTTGACCATTTTCTAAATATTTATTAAATATTTCTAAATATTTTGAATCAAATTCATTTAATACTTCACTAAATATCTTTTTAGAATAATCAAAAGTATAGTCTCCCTTTATTTTTCCGTATACTGCATTTCTATCACAATAATTTAAAGTTTTTAATCCTAATAATTTTGCTTTTAATTTAAAGAATTTATTTGAAATTCCAAAATTATCTGTAACTACTTTTACTAAATTTAAAACAGTTTTACTATCATTCTCATAATTTAAAATTGTGGCATCATAAGGTTTTGTAAAACCGCGTAGATTATCCTCTATTTTTTTATCTGTATATACTGCATTTAATTCTGCTTCAGTGAAAAATGAGATTTTCTTTAATTCAATGGAAATCAACTTTGACAATTCCCTTCTTTGCTTATTATTTAATGCTTGTATTATATTATTTGCTTCTGCTAGTGGAAGATTTTTACCTTTCCACTTGATAGTAATACTTGATAGAGCTTTTAAATGAGAATCAACCCACATATTATTTGCTGGAGCTGATTTTAAATTAATTATCTTTTCCTCTTTATCGGTTAAATTATGTTTTGCACTATTAAATATTTGAGATAGGAAATAATGATATTTTGAAAAATCAGAATTGCCCATAACTGAATCTTGTCTTTGCTTACTCATTTGCCCTAAAACAATTTTATAAAAAACAGTTTTATTATCAGCTTTCACTATTTTATCCATAACCAAATTAAGAATTGCTCTCGTCTTATTATCATTTACATTTAAATCAAGCATATACCATAAATAAACTACTGGTTTTGCTGGAGTTTTAACTAAGAAAGATTCATAATCAATAAGTGACTGCAATAATGTACTATCATTTTCAACAAATGAATTGTTTGAATTATTATATTTCCTTCCAAACTCTGTACAGGTTTCCTCATAATCAATAATATCCTTTTCGAACTTTTCATCATTTATTGATGAGTACAACAAAGACAAATTCCATTCATTTTTCTTTTTGGTATTTTTCTGTATAGCCATAGTGTTTAATTAGTTTTTACTGTATTGCTTGTAACTATCATTTCTGCTTCCTTTATTATTTCATCATATTCTATACCATTTATTCCAACTTCATTCAAGATAGCCTTATTGTCTAAAATATCTCTACACAAAATCACTCCCCTACCTAATAAATCCTTTTTATTTTGATCTGTTAATGTTGAAAGACAAGTAAATGGATGTAATCTTAATTGTTCAATGACATCATGCAAATTACCTCTTGATGGATAATTCCATCCTAGCATTTTTAAATCATTACATTCACCGTATTTGATTGCTTGATCTGTGAATTTTGTATTTGTAATAAGCCATCCTTCATCTAACTTTCTTTTTTTGCCTCCGTATTCAAAAAGACTTTTACTCAAATCCTCAAAGCGAGCCTTGATATATAGTGCGACTTTTAAATCAGACTTCATTGCAAGCTCATTATGGAACTTTGCTTCTATCATAAGTAGCTTTTGATCATTCCAAGCAACAACATCAACTTCATGTGATACGCACACACCTAAAACGGTTTGATCAGTAAGTGTCTCATAACCCCATGCATTAAATATTTTAGCTATGTATTTTTCGAATGGGAAACCTCCAGGACCGAGTTCTGAAAGTGCCCTTCTAAGTGAATACTTTATAGCACTAGACATTGAGTGCGCCCTCAAGAGCTTAAATGCCCTTGAATATATTTCCCCTGTTTTCATTCCATCATGTAGCTCTTTGCCGATATGTAAAACTATTTCATCAATAACTTCATCAGTACCTCCTGCATTTTTGAGTGATTCTATTAATTTGCTTTCTTCAAATAATTCCTTTGTACCATCGGCTTTAATAACTGTAATTAAATGATTCATGAAAAGATTATATCATAAGATATTATCACTCTATAACAGCTCCACCTAAACATATTTGCCCATCGTAAAAGACGAGAGATTGACCGCTTGAAATAGTGTATTGTGGTTCAGAAAATACTACCGTATTTGAATCAATAAAAGTTATTTCTTGTAATTTTTCCCTATATCTTGATCTTGCCATTAATTTTTTATTTATTATTTCTTGTCCTGTATTCCAATTTATATTTTTGAGTTTTATTTTACTATTTCCATTTGGCAATACTCCATCTGTATTTTTATTTGCAACTGTTATTGTATTTTTATTTATATTCTTTGAGATTACATAATATGGTAAATCATTAGGAGTTTTGTTAAAAATATTAAATCCATGTCTTTCACCTATGGTATAGAAAAATGCACCATCATGTTCCCCTATTATTTCATTCTTATCATTTAATACATCTCCCTTTTTTGATTCAATATATTTAGAAAGAAAATCCTTAATATCTATTTTACCGATAAAACATAATCCCTGACTATCCTTTTTATCTGCATTTGGTAAATTATATTTTTTTGCAATTTTCCTAACTTCTGGCTTTTCAATATTACCCACAGGGAAAAGTGTTTTACTTAATTGTTCCTGAGTTAATGTCCATAGGAAATATGATTGATCTTTGTTTTGATCTGAACCAGCTATCAAATGGTATTTATCATTTATTTTATTGATTGATGCATAATGCCCTGTCGCTACATAGTCAGCACCATTTTTAATTGCCCAATCAAAAAATCCGCCAAATTTAACATATCTATTACACATAACGTCGGGATTTGGCGTCTTTCCATTTTTATATTCTGATATCATATAATCCACAACTTCTTTTTTATATGTATCTTCTAAATCAAGGGTTATAAAAGGTATATCAAGTTTTGCCGCTGCTCTCATAGCATCAAGCCTATCTTCCTTCCATGTACAGTTAATCCAATCAGGTTGCCAAACCTTTATAAACACACCAGTAACATAATATCCCTGATTTTTAAGCAGTAATGCAGATGTGGAGCTATCAACACCACCCGACATACCCACATATACCTTTTTGCCTTTATTATTTAACATAAGTATTTGACTATTGTTGTATTTCAATATATAACCAAAATGACATTTGGGCAATACTATTTCAAAATATCAATAAAAAGATATTTGACATACAGGGTCATATGGTGTATAAATATAACAGTAGCACATTCATGTTATGACAAACGCGATAATCGCAGTAGTGCTTTTGGTCGCCTTTATGGCGCCATATTACAGCACTTCAAGGGAGCAAAGAAGGAAACCATACTTCTTCGCTCACCTTTCGGTGTGGTTGATCTTTACAATCACATTTATCACGCTCAACAATGACAGAAAAGTCCAATCGTTGGACTTTCACACTGTACCAAACGGTGTATTTAGTGTCCAAAGGGTCGAAAAGGCCTTCATGGAACATTTATACACAATTGAAGTGGGCGGAACAAACACATTGCTGAGCCTAGACTCTGCAACGTACTCACAAATTGAAAAAGGTGGAGTCCCCCCATCTAAAATACGGGTAATCGGCAAAGGCCATATGAGGGAAATCCTCTCCGCCGAAAACTTACTCACCAAGAAGTGAGCTTAATTTCAAAAAAAACAAACCCCGCAACCAAAAGTCGCGGGGCCTTTTTTATTTCAATTTATCAATATATTTATTTTTATTTTCTAAATGCTTTGAGTATGTATTTGCGTATCTCATTACTCCATCTGTACCTGATAGGTAAAAATAGTAGCTTGATTTTACTGGTTTTAATGCAGCGTCAATTGAATCAATACTAGGATTACTTATCGGTCCCTTGGGTAATCCATCATATAAATATGTATTGTATGGAGAGTCAATTTTTAAATCCTTAAACGTAAAATTAGTTGCCCTACCTGTAATATAGTAAAAAGGTGCATCGACTTGTAATTTCATTTTTTCATTCAGTCTTTTCCATAATATGCCCGATACCATTCTTCTTTCGTTATAGTCATTTGTTTCTTTTTCTATTATAGATGCCATAGTAATAATTTCATCTAATGATTTATTACTTTTATTTATTTCCTCTTTTAATTTATCTATTTTATTATCAAAATTATCTAGCATTGTATTTATAATTTCTTCAGATTTTACATTTGCATAAAAATCATACGTATCAGGATATAAATATCCCTCATGTCTCTTTGCTAAAGAAAGAAATCTGGGAGCATTAAAATCAGGCAGGACTCTTAATAAAATATATGCCATATCAAATGTATTTGTGCCTGGGGGAATAGTTATTCTGACTTTTGGTTGATCTTGATATCCCTTAATCATTCTATACAAAATATGTATTAGTCCTTGTTTATCGGTAAATCTATAATCTCCTGCATGTATGCCATTTTTACCAGATAAAAAGACAGCCAGAAGTTTAAATGTGAATGCTGAAGAAATTACATTTTTCTTATACATTTTATCCGCTATCTTAGATACACCATCACCCCTTTCAACATGAATATTAAATACTCCCTTAGGGAATTGTTTTGGCGGAGTATTAGCAACAACCAACATAAAGAAAAATGTCAGTGAAAAAAACAATATTAGACTTAAGGCAAAATATTTTTTGAAAAAATTCATATCTGTATTTCAGTATTAAATAGGTAAATTTGCAGGAGCCTGACTCTTTTTTGATGCTACTCTGTCTAAGTTTGGAGTTCCAGCTACAGCACCTGGGAAATGGAATATTGTAGCAAGCTCCTCTGAATTTAATACAAATGGAGTTTCTTCTACTGGTTCATAAAAATACATTCTACGCTTATATGCATTTAGTGCCTCACCACGCATTTTGTTTTGTCTATAATCCTTAAAGTCCTGCCATGGATAACTAAATGAAGGACTGTATTTATCACCGTTTGGTTTAAAGCCGTTTAGATTTTCTGATCCAAATTGTTTGAAACTTCCCAAAATCTTTCCAGCATTTGAACCATCAAATACATCTTTTTTGGCTATATACAATGCACGTATACCCACATCAAAGGGTAACTTTGTAATACTCCTTTCAAGTGCCTCAACAATACTTTGTTCTCCCTTTGAAATTGTTGGTAATTTACTAAATCCAGTTTCTTCATCCTTCATTCCTGAGACTTTTGTTTTTGGATCACGCATCAATATCTTATCTATTTCCTCCTTTGCTTCATCAATCCATTTATCAGTTGTCTTCCATAAATGTCCTGCTTTTATTTGCTCCTTTTTATGTGCTCTTATTATTATTTGTATCCAAGTTTGCTGATTATTACCAACACTTCCCAAATATTCAATTAAAGGTGTTAATGGATCTACCTTAAATTCCTCTTTTGGATCTTTATCAAGCCCATAGTCAACATAAGTTTTAATTGGATATGGATCTGGCTTAGTTAACATCATTTGTACAGCAAAAATATTATTTTCTTTTGGATCAAAATGAACATCTTTTGTATAGTCTGGAACTACGGTTATTTCTATTCCTGGAAACTGAGCATACATACTTGTTTCGATAAAGCTTCGTTGTGAATCTCTAGTCCAAATAAAAAACTTAACCTGACCATTAATTGAAACCATTTCAAGTGAAAACCATGGTCTAGTCTTACCCAACCAGTATTTATCATACCAAGTACCCTCACCACCAGTTTGATGAAGTGAAGTTAAAAACAATTCCATAGCATGAGGCGATCTAAAATGATCTTTTGGAATTTTAATTTCAATAAGTGAAGTCTTTTGACTTAAGAAAAAACTAGACCTAACATAATTGACCCATAATGGCCAAAATATAAGTAGTAAAATAAAACATAATATTACAGGAGAAGCAGCTATTATGATTTGTACGACATTATTACTAACATCACCGGTTGCGATTTTGACTATTTCGATATAGATATCACTTAAACTCATCATGTTATAAATTATTATAACATGAGTTATGTATTATGCCTCAACCTTGACTTCGATTAGTTCGTATTTACCGTCTTTATTTTTCTTAAAATGCTTTTGGTTTTGGAGATTAACCATAATAGTATTTTCCTTTACATATCTTTCCTTCATAACCTTATCGATTATTTCTTCTTTTGTAAGAGGTCCATACTTTTCTAGAATATTTTTGATAACATCTTTAACAACTCCAGACATATAACCCCATTCACGAAGTGCATATAATCCACGTCCAACAAGTACAAATCTCTTGTCTTTGATAAGTTCATTATGTGTTGTAGCGATATGTGCCTTTTTCTTAAATACTTGAGTTATTTGTTTTGCAACTTCTTTAAAGTGTATTGGTGAACCATGCTTTCTTATTACTAGAAAGGCGTAATCTCTCATACCCTTAGTCTTTATATTTGGTGAATGTGCAACTCCCCACTCTCCTATTGCATTTTTACCTAAATTTTTAGAAAGTGATAACCATCTTTTAACAATTTCTTGATTTTTATATTTTTCTGAAACATTCTCAAGATGTCCTAGGAATTTACTTACTATTTCTGATTCAACTAACAAATCATCATCAGAAAGACCTCCGTATAGTTTGCGTAGCGAATCTTCGACTTGCTTTGCAAGATCTTCATTTACATGCCATCTGTGCTTGAATTCGTCATCCTCCTTTCTCTTTTTAAATACATCTCCAATAACCAAAACAAAGTGTATATGGTTTTGTAATGACTGATCCTTTGCCATATGACCTAGGAAATCTTCTTCAACGACTATTCCTCCTAGACTATGTAGTAATCCCTCAATTTCAGTAAATACTGCCTTTTCAGCTTTATAAGCATCTGACTTTCTTATATTTGTTAATGCGTAGTTTTCGATTTGGCGAACTCTCTCACGAGTAATACCATATAGTTTACCTATAGCATCTAGTGTCATTTTTTCGGTATCTTTACCTAGACCATATCTTTTAACCAATACCTCGCGAGCGCGATCTGGTAATGTAGCAAGTAGTCTTTTTGTTGTTTGTTTTGGTTTAAATTGATATGTTGCCATGCAAATTGTTTATTAATGTTTAATCATACTACATTATCATTGTTATAATGTCAAACCCACCATCTTTTACAATACAATATTTATAACTTTATTCTTTATTACTATCACTTTTTTAATCTCTTGTCCACTAATCCATTTTTGTATTTCAGGCTTATTGATAGCCATATTTTCGACTTCCTTATCATTTAGATCGGGCACAGTTTCCATAGTGCCTCTGACCTTTCCATTTATCTGTATCACCATCTTTACCTTATCTGTTTTATTGACATTTTCACTAAAATCGGGCCACTTAATCTCATGTATGCTATTTGTATTACCTAACACTTCCCATAATTCTTCTGTTATATGTGGCGCAAAAGGTGAAAGAAGTTTTATAAATATCTCATAATTTTCTTTTGAAATATTTTTTTGTTTTTCAAATTCATTTAACATTATCATCAAACTACTTATCGCTGTATTGAATTTCATTTCCTCAATATCATCGCCAACCTTTTTAATTGTTTTATTTAATAGCTCATTAAATGAATTTTCAGAATCTGAATTTATTTTTTCTTTTAATTTCCAAACTCTTTCCAAAAATCTTCTAGACCCCGCTATAGCATTTGAATCCCAAGCAATTGGTTGATCAAATGGACCCATAAACATTTCATGAACTCTTAATGTATCCGCACCCACCTTTTCAATTATTTCGTCTGGATTAACGACATTTCCTTTTGACTTAGACATCTTTTCACCACTACCTGCCAATATAAGCCCATGTGAGGTGCGTTTTTTGTATGGTTCACTTGTTGGAACAAGCTTAATATCATAAAGGAATTTATGCCAAAATCTTGAGTACAAGAGGTGTAGAGTTGTATGCTCCATTCCACCGTTATACCAATCAACTTGATTCCAGTATTTTATACTTTCTTCACTGAAAATTCTTTCATCATTATGCGCGTCCATATATCTCAAATAATACCAGCTAGATCCTGCCCAATTTGGCATTGTATCTGTTTCCCTTTTTGCATCTCCTCCGCATTTTGGACACTTAGTATTTACCCAATCTGGAATACTAGATAATGGAGATTCACCATTATCAGTTGGCTTGTAGTTAGGAACTTCAGGTAACTCTAATGGTAATTCCTTTTCTGGAATTGGGACAATTCCACATCTGTCACAGTGAACTACAGGTATAGGCTCTCCCCAATATCTTTGACGAGAAAATATCCAATCACGGAGTTTGAAGTTTGTGACCCATTTACCATTCACAAAACTTGTAATTTCCTTTTTTATTTCTTCTGAATTTTTACCATCAAATTTATCTGAGTTAATTATTTTACCCTCACCGAAATAACAATAGTTACCAGTAATTAACCTGTTCCAAAATAAATATAAATATCTTTGATCACCACCGTTTAGTGGGGCGGATTTTATAAAATTTAAAACTTCTTCTTTAGGAATCCATTTTATTTCGTGCTTAGAGTTTTCATCGGCATTTATTTCATCCTTATCACCATTTTGTAACTCATAATATAGTCCATAACCTTCAATATTCTGATTTCTGTCCTTATGTGGAGCATAAAAACTTGAAAAGTATTTTTCACCTAATTGCTTTATAAATTTAATATTTTTGTAACCCGTCTCTTCTTGTATTTCTCTTATCCCACCCATCTCAGGTGATTCACCCTCTTCTATACCACCTGTTACAAAAGTCTTCCATTTATTTACTTTCCAATCCAAACAAATATATTTATCTTCTGACCAATGTTTTACTATTGATATTGCAACCTTCCTATCTACAGTCTTTGCATTATCTCTAATCTTGCATTCATCACTTATATCAATATAGTGTGGTGCAACCACATTTATAATCTCTAGACTGTATTTTTTTGCAAAATCCCAATCTCTTTCATCATGTGCTGGCACTGCCATTACTGCTCCAGTACCATATTCAGATAATACATAATCAGCAATCCAAATAGGGATTTCTTTATTATTTGCTGGATTAATTGCCTTTATACCCTTCAATTCAATTCCGGTCTTTTCTGATTTTGAATCTGTTCTTTCTATTTCAGTTTTACTTTTAACTTCTTGTATGTATTTTTTAACTTCATCTAAATTTTTGATTTTATCGCCAAATTCATTTAATATTTTATTTTCTGGAGACAATACCAAATAGGTTACACCGAATATTGTATCTGGTCTTGTTGTAAAAACTTTTATATTTTTATCGCTATTTAAGATATTGAAAGAAATCTCCGCCCCCTCACTCTTTCCTATCCAATTTCTTTGTTGTATTTTTATTTTTTCTAAAAATTCAGTATCATCTAAATCTTTATCCAATCTTTCTGCGTATTTTGTAATTGCCAACATCCACTGTTCCTTTTCCCTTTTTTCTACTTTTGTACCACATCTTTCACAACATCCATTTACGACTTCTTCATTTGCAAGACCTATTAAGTCTTTTGGACACCAATTTATTGTCATCTTTTTCTTGTATGCAAGACCTGCTTCTAACATTTTCAAAAATATCCATTGTGTCCATTTATAATATTTCGGATCTGTTGTATTAATTTCTCTATCCCAATCAAATGAAAAACCTAAAGACTTTAATTGCCTTCTAAATGTATCTGTATTTTGTTTTGTCACTATCTTTGGTGAAATACCAGTCTTAATTGCATAGTTTTCGGTTGGCAATCCGAAAGCATCCCAACCTATTGGATATAACACATTGTAACCCTCGGCTCTGCGCTTGCGAGATATTATATCCATTGCAGTATTGCTCCTTATATGTCCAACATGCAAACCATTTCCTGATGGATATGGGAATTCTATTAGTGAATAGAACTTTTTTTTATTTTTATCCTCAGTTGCTTTATTTGGCTTTGTTTCTTCCCATATCTTCTGCCATTTATCCTCTATTTTTTTATGATCATAATTATTCATGTGTAATGATAATACAATATTATTTATTAATTGTGAATTTCTTTTTAATTGCAAGTATCTCATCTCTTATGAGGGCTGCGGTTTCAAAGTCTAATTCCTTTACCGCCTCTTCCATCGCCTTTTCTTTTTCTTTTATAAACTTTTCTGAATTGTTTTTTGCTAACTCCTCATCTATCCTTACCAATTCATTTACGGCTTTATCATGATCGCTACGCAGTTCATCTGTTATATCCTGTATTTTCTTTATAATTGTCTTTGGAGTAATTCCATTCTTTTTATTATATTCTATTTGTATATTTCTTCTTCTTTCTGTTTCTCTTATTGCATATTCTAATGTCTCATTCATTTTATCTGCATAAAGTATTACTCTACCATTTATATTTCTTGCTGCACGACCTATTATTTGTATAAGTGATGTTTCAGAACGCAAAAATCCTGCTTTATCTGCATCCAGTATTCCAATTAGGGATACTTCTGGTAAATCTAGTCCTTCGCGCAGGAGATTAACTCCAACAAGCACATCGAATTTACCTTTTCTAAAATCAGTGAGTATTGTTATTCTATCTATTGTCTTTATATCACTATGCAAATATTCTGATTTAATTCCTTTTTCTTTCAAAAATTCACTCAAATCTTCCGCCATCTTTTTGGTTAATGTTGTAGCTATTACTCTATCCCCTTTTTTAATTACTTTTTCTGCTTCTTCAATAAAATCAAAAATCTGGCTTTTATTTTTACCTTTAACTTCTGCAACTGGATGAACATCTATAACTGGATCAATAAGTCCTGTTGGGCGTATTATTTGCTCAATTATCTGATCACTATTTTCTTTTTCAAATTTACCTGGTGTTGCTGTAGTGTATATAACTTGATTTACCGCATTTTCAAATTCCTCAAATTTCATAGGTCTATTATCCCTCGCTGATGGAAGTCTAAAACCAAAATCAATAAGTGTCTTTTTCCTCGATGCATCTCCTGCATACATACCGCCAAGTTGAGGAACTGTAACATGCGATTCATCAATAACAGTCAAAAAATCTGGTGTACCATCTGCTTTATGTGGAAAATATGACAAAAGTGAATCAGGCGCCTCACCTGCTTTTTTACCTGAAAAATGCCTTGAATAGTTTTCGATTCCATTACAATATCCAACCTCACGTATTAATGCCAAATCATATTTCACTCTTCTCTTTAATCTTTCTGCCTCCAGATTTTTCCCTTCCTTTTCTAATTCTTTTAATCTCTGTTCTAATTCTTTTTTTATACTTTCAAATGCTTTTTTTGATTGTTCTTCTGTACTTATGAAATGTTTTGCAGGAAAAAGAAAAACACTTTCATGATCTGCTTTAATATTCATTGTGACAGGATCAAGCTCTATAATATTTGAAATAATATTTCCATCATATTGAATACGATAAACAGTTTTATCATTCACTGGCATAATCTCAACCATATTTCCTATAGCTCGGAATTGGCCGGCATTTAGATCTGCATTTGTTCTTTCAAAATGAATATCTATAAGTTTTCTAATCATTTCATTTCTTGGAATTTCCATTCCTTTTTCAATTTTCAAATTCACCTTTAAATATTCCTCGGGACTTCCAAGACCATAAATACAAGAAACAGATGCAACTATTATCACATCTTTCCTTGTTAGTAATGCTTGAGTTGAGGCATGACGTAATCTGTCTATTTCTTCATTTATCATTGCCTCCTTTTCAATATATGTATCAGTCACTGGCATATATGCCTCAGGTTGATAGTAGTCATAATATGATACAAAATAATGCACGGCATTTTCCTTGAAAAATTCCCTATACTCCTGAGCAAGCTGTGCAGCGAGAGTTTTGTTATGTGCAATAACTAGAGTGGGTTTACCATGATTTGCAATCACATTTGCCATAGTAAATGTCTTTCCAGATCCGGTAACACCAAAAAGGGTTTGTTTTTTGAAACCCTTTTCTAGTCCCGTGGTTAAAGCCTTTATTGCCTTTGGTTGATCCCCTGCCGGACTCATATCCTTTGATAATTTGAATATAGACATAGTGTGAATACTATATCATAACTAAAATAGTATAACTATTGTAATTTACATTATGAGACCTTTCTTAATAAAACCTTTTTGATTGATTCTTTAATATGCTTTTCACCCATTCCATAATGTTCTAGTAATTCTTGTGGTTTACCTGATTGACCGAATTTGTCTTTTACACCAATAAATTCCATAGGTACTGGATAATGTCTTGCTAAACATTCAGATACAGCGGAACCCATTCCTCCTGCTATTTGATGCTCTTCTACAGTAACTATTGCTCCTGCTTCATGTGCTAATCTCCATACTGATTCCTCATCTAGTGGTTTAATAGTAGAAAGATTTAACACTTTAATTTTGATTTCATCTTTTAAATCATTTGCAACTTTTAATGCCTTGTGAACAAGTGCTCCAGTTGCAATAATTCCCACTTGAGGACGAATATCATTTCCTTTATTGTCTTTTGGACTAAATAAAATCTGCGCCTTACCTATTTCAAATGGAGTTTCATTTGTTGTTATTATCGGTGTCTTTTCGCGTGCGAGACGAATATATGTTGGATGTTTTGTTTTTGCACATACTATAACTGCTTTTCTTGCCTCTATAGCATCACATGGAGATATCACTACCATATTTGGTATAACTCTAGTTATGGCAATATCCTCTATTGCTTGATGAGTTCCACCATCAGGACCGACAGACACGCCAGCATGTGAACCCGCTATTTTAACAGCTCTATCGTTATAGCAAATTGTCGTTCTAATCTGTTCCCAATTTCTCCCTGGGCTAAACATGGCATAAGAAGTTATAAAAGGTATTTTACCCATTGCTGCCATACCCGATGCGACACTGGCCATATTTTGCTCAGCCACACCCATTTCAAAAAATCTATTCGGAAATTTATCCTTAAATAAATGCATATTTGTAGATTCCAAAAGATCAGCGCAGAGTCCTACAACATTTTTGTCCATTTCACCCGCAATAACTAAACCCTCACCAAATCCCTTTCTAATAGGAAATTGTTCAACATCAGTATCAAATATTTTTGGATTTAGTTTTTGATTTGGGTTTAGCATATTATTTAATATTTAAAGATGTACGAGCAATATTTATTTCCTCATCTGTCATTGGTGGCTTGCCATGCCATTCGTACTTGCCTTCAAATTCTTTTATACCCTTACTTGGTATTGTATTTGCTATTATAACTGACGGCATTTTTGTTTCATTTTTTGCATTTATATATGCCATATTTATTTCAGAAAAATTATGTCCGTTTATTTCCTGAACATGGAAATTAAATGCCTTGAATTTATCAGCTAGTGGATTAAGTGGCATTATGTTTTCAGTAAATCCGTCAATTTGAATATTATTTCTATCTACGATAATAGTTAAATGCTTTAATTTTTCTTTTTGTGCAAGCATTATTGCCTCCCAGTTTTGTCCTTCATCAAGTTCACCATCGCCAACTAAACATACAAATTGTTTATCCGAGGTCTCCGCAAAATCAATACGTTCAGCAAGTGCCATACCAACAGCTTGAGAAATACCAGAACCGAGTGGTCCAGAAGATGTTTCCAAAATATCGAGGAACTCTCTATGTGGATGCCCTTGCAATTTACTTCCAAATTTCCTCAATGTTTGTAGTTCAGATAGAGGAAAATATCCAGCATGAGCTAGAGTTGCATATAGCACTGGACAAATATGTCCATTTGAAAGTACAAGTCTATCTCTATATTGCCATTTTGGATTTTTAGCATCATGTTTTAAACCATGGAAATATAAATAAGTAAAAATATCCGCCATATCAAGTGGTCCCGCTGTATGACCTGATTTTGCTTCTATTAACATTTCAACAATTGACTGACGTATTGAATGAGCTTTATCAGTTAAGAATTTAATTTTATCTTCATTGAGTAACATTTGAGATAATTATAGCACTTTAAAATACTAAATGTTATATAAAATCCACATTAAACCCTCTTTAACTCCTCATAAGCCTCAAATACATTTTCGCTTTCAAAAATTGCTGAACCCGCGACTAGTCTATCCGCACCTGCTTCCTTTAATATTTCTGCATTATCAATACTTACCCCGCCATCAACCTGTATTATCGCAACTGGAAATTCCTTTCTTATTTCTTTTATTTTTTCAATTGAAGCATTTTCTAGATTTTGTCCTTGAAATCCTGCCTTTCTAATACCCATAACTTGTATGTATTGTACTTTGTTTATGTATTTTTTTATCTTATCAATACTTGTATCCATATTTACAGCAATACCAATCTCTACCAAACCTGAAATTGTATCAATAATACTATTTAAATCCTCTTTGCTTTCTATATGTAATATTATCCTTTCTGCTCCCGCCATTATCCATTTTTTTATTTCTTCTTCACTTATATCCTTAATCATCAAATCAAATTCATAATTGATTTTTTCCCATTCTGGCATACCTCTTTCTTCATTTATAATTGCCTTAAAATTTTCATCTTCTTTCCAATACGGCCATGTTGTTGTTGGAACATATTTACCATCACAAATATCTATTTGAACAATTGGCACTAATCCAATTATCTGTTCAATTTTTTCTGCTATTTCCCTGAAGTTTTTTGGTAAAATTGCTGGTATTATTTCCATATTATTTACTCAATATTATCTAGCATATTATTTCTTTTAATATGTCTTTCATCATTACTAAACTGTGTTGATATCCAGATCTTTACTGCTTCTTTTGCTTCTTCTTCATTTACAAAATGCGCTCCTATTGATAGTACATTTGCATTATTATGCTCTCTTGAAAGTCTTAGTATTTCAGTATTTCCTCCATAGTACACTGCTGCTCTTACACCTGGAAATCTATTGCATATCATAGCCTCACCCTGTCCTGATTTACCGAATATTATTGCTTTTGCATTGTCATCTGATAGTAACTTCATAGCAACTGGAATCATGATTTCTGGATAATTATCGTCATTTACAAGTGTATGCGCCCCCATATCTTCAACATCAAATTTTTCACCAATTAAAAAATCCTTTACCTTGTTTTTTAAATCAAAACCCGCATGATCAGATGCTAATATTATTTTCATTTAACTATTATATATTATCTAAGCCGTTAAACCAATTTGTAATTCATACAGTCTTCTGTATTCACCTCCCTCTATTTTTAGCAATTCATCATGCTTTCCTGATTCTATTATTTTTCCTTCTTTAAATACTAGTATCTTATCTGCCTTCCTTACCGTACTTAATCTATGGGCTATTATAAAAGTTGTCTTACCTTTCATGAGTTCATCAAGTGAATCAGAAATAATCTTTTCTGATCCTGCATCTAGCGCTGAAGTAGGTTCATCAAGTATTAGTATTTTAGGATTTCGAAGTATTGCTCTTGCAATTGCTACTCTTTGCTTTTGTCCAACTGATAACTTTACACCTCTTTCACCAACCATTTGTTCCCATTTACTTGGAAATTTCATAATAAAATCATATGCATGAGCCTTTTTTGAAGCTATTTCCATTTCTTCATCAGTAGAATTAAAATTTCCGTATTTTATATTTTTCTTTATTGTATCATTAAACAAAACAACTTCCTGAGGAACTATTGCTATACTTTCTCTTAATTTTCTTAAATTTATTTTTCTAATATCATATCCCTCTATGAGTACTTCGCCTGATACAGGAAAATGATACCCAGAAATAAGATCGACAAGAGTACTTTTACCTACACCAGACTCACCCACTAGAGCAATAACTTCACCTGCATTAACTTTAAAATTAATATTTTGTAAAACTGGCTTATCACTTTCATAAGAATAATTTACATTTTTAAATTCCATCTGTCCTGTAATAGATATATTTGGTGCATCTTTTGGTGCATAATTTTCAGCTGGAATTCCTAATATATTTTCAGTCTTTTGAATATTGATTATTCCACCTTGAATACTTTGCCAATCTCTGGCAATAGACATAAATGGTCCAAATATCATTGCGGTATAAGCATTAAATGATAGTAATTCACCTAATGTCATTATTCCATTTCTAATATTAATAATTGAAATTATAAAAATACTTATTTGAGTAATTAAAATAATTATTTTTTGATATAAACTAAGTGTACTCCATACTTTTGAAAGTCTCATCCATAGCGGTATAGATAAGGCAGATTTATTTTGTAATTTATCTCTTTCATATTCTTCGGCTGATGATTGCTTTATAGCATGTGTATTTAAAATTGAATCATAAGCATCACCAAATAATTCTCTAACATTTTTCCTATATTCTTTATGATATTCAGCAACTGGACGTATTTTTAAAGATAGTACAAAAATATAAATAATTAATGCAGAAACTAAAATAAATGCTAATTTAATATTTATATACATTGCAATTATCAGAGCTATTATTATACTAAGTAACTGAGGTGCAATATCAATAACGTGCCTACCTACAATTGTTTCTAATGAATTTGCAGCAATGTTAATAGTCTCCCCTATTTCTCCCATTTTATTTTTCTTATGAAATGAAATTGGCAAATTTAAAACATAACTAAAACCTCTTGAGAGATAGTTTAGCCATATTTTATTTGATAAATATTGACTCATTATTTCATTTCGCCAATCAATAGTGTATGTGATAGCTTGTATAATTGCCCAAATGATTAATAGCACCGCATAAGCAGGAAGTTGATTTCCAAACAAGTCGATTACAGTATCTGAATTAATAGAATCAAAAAACCTACCAGCAATATATGGCACGGTAGCATTACCAATGGCTGACAGTATTCCAAGGACAATAAGTACAATCAACTGAACCTTGAATTCGGTGATGTATTTTATTATTACCTTTAGCCCTGTATATATATTGTCTTTATTAAGTTTTTCAACTTTTTCTTCTGTTTTTTCTTGAGGCATAGTCTAGTTATTATAGACTATTATACACTTAATTTATAGAAGATCTACGAATTACAGTAAATGTAGATACGCCTATGACTAAAGTTATCAGCCAAAAGACAGCTATTAATGGTAATTGAAATATTAGAACAATAAATGAGTCACCTTTTAGAGGTACGTCATATACAATCATTCCCGCAAAAATTAACCAAATGAGCACGACAGAGTGTAGGATTGAAGTAAAGATTAAATAAATTTTGTGTAATACGGTACCTGGCATTGATTTTAGTCTATGATGCAGGTATGAAGAAAGTATTAAACCTCCGAAATATAGTACCAAAATTAGAACAGGTCGGAAAAGTGTCATTACTAGTTGTGAAAAATTAAGACCACTAAAGTAATTGAAATAATAACTAATACTATTAGGAAAAAATTCATTAGAAAAGAATTCACTAGAAAAAAATAATAGAGAGCCAATAAAAATCAAAATGTAATCTATAGAAAATAATGTGTTTAATTTTTTCATAAATTAATAATTTTATTAATCTTAGCAGTATAACACATAGAAGTATTGATTTATATAGTAGTGGATAAAAACATTTCATCATGATAAAAGCCATATGTTATGATTGAAACAATATGTATCATAAACAACTCGTAAATCATGTTTCGATGAGGCAAAAAGCGGGCATGCCAGACGATGCTATTCGCAACGAATTAATCATGGATGGTTGGACTGAAGATGATATCAAAGTAGCTTTTTATTATAGTTCATTTCCTTTAAAACTTGGACACTTCTCTTTCTGGAGAATATTACACTCAGAAATACCAGCACCGATTATGATTATCTTATTAGTACTTACAGCTGTAGGAATTGGTGGTTTTTCTTATGCTTATAGCAATAAAACCCAAAACTATACAATCAATATACCAACAAATCTGCCCGAGCAACACGTTCAATTAGTATACGGTGCGCAACCAGCATTATCTGATCCTGATTTTTTTGGTAAAGTTAGGCAACAGTTTATTAGCGAAAAGGCAGACTTCATTGAAGCAAATTTAACGACAATGAAAATGCAGGTTTATAAAGAAGGTATTCTATCACTTGAAGTACCTATTGTTACAAAAGGAAGACCTGGCTCATGGTGGGAAACTCCGGCAGGATTATATAAAGTTGAAAGTAAAGAAAAAGCACATTTTTCTGGAATGGGACATGTATGGATGCCTTGGAGTATGAAATTTCAAGGAAACTTTTATATTCACGGTCGTACATATTATCCAGATGGCACATTGACTTCAAAAACTTATACAGGTGGTTGTATTCGCCTAGATACTGATGATGCCCAAAAAGTTTATGACATAGTAGATACCGGCACTCCAGTCCTTGTCTTTGAACAGAGTTTTACACCTGATAACTTCACATACACAGATGCAGCCCTATCACTTTCTGCACCAATATATCTTTCTGCTGATTTACAAAACAATCACGTTTTTGCAAGTAAAAATTCTACTGAAGTTGTACCAATAGCGTCAATAACCAAACTTGTATCTGCTCTAGTGATAACAGAATACATTAACTTAGATAATACAGTCACAGTACCAAAAGCGGCGATAATATACACATCAAAAGCAAGATTACAGCCAGGAGCACAATATACTATTTATCAACTACTCTTCCCATTACTTATGGAATCATCAAATGAGGCAGCCGAGACAATAGCTAGGTTTTACGGGCGAGATGATTTTATCAAACATATGAATGACAAGGCAGCATCTATTGGTATGACACATAGTCATTTTGATGACCCTTCTGGTGTATCGAAGGATAATATTTCTACCGCTGAAGATCTTTTTATGTTGGCAAAATACATTTATAATAATCGTAGCTTTATATTTAATATAACTTCTGGAAAACTCAAAGATAGTGCATATGGCACAAGTGGATTCCCTGATATCAATAACTTCAATGATTTCACTGAAAATGAATATTTCTTTGGTGGCAAAAATGGAAAAACGACTGCTGCAGCAGAATCAAATTTATCTGTTTTCGAATTCCCTACCGACAATACAAAAAGACCAGTTGTAACAATTGTATTAAAATCACCAAATGAAAAAAATGATTCTGAGACTTTAATAGATTATACGTTGAATCATTTTAGATAGGAGTATTTAAGTAAACAAATACTAATCTTTTTCTTGAATCGAGCGCTAACTAAATAGATTTTTAAACCAATAAATGATCTTTTGTATAAAATTTTGTTTTACTTTATTATCTGTAACTATCTGAGCTTCATTTGTTTTTGATTGAAAATCAGATATTGGTACAATCACAGGACTTGTCTTAACTACTGGTGCAGTTTTAATTACTTTACTTAGTGTAAGTCCATTACCTAGAAAAACTAGATCCGCATTTGCTGAAACTATTTCTTTTATTTCTGTATAATTTATAAAATAAAAATTTGAACTTGTATCTTTATATGCATAAACTAGATACTCTCCTCCTACTGATTTTGGAATAAAAATAGGACATGAGTAACCGTCTAGCGCGGTAGATTTTAAGGTTACATACTCCGCAGGATTACCCTTCCAATATTTCAGAACCTTAAAAACCATAGTACTAGTTTTCATCCTTGAACTCTCTCCTTCACCCACTATTACCTCTGTTGAAGTTGCAATCGATATTACCTTACCTGAAAATACTGAGTTTGCATTATTAAATGATTCTTGAGGTGTTCTGTAAACAGGGGTGCAGGCAAAAGTAGTTTCAATACCTGTGAAAAAGAGTGTGGTGATTATAAGTATATAAATTATTGTTTTTTTATTTTTCATAATGTTTTCCGATTATATTATATTAATTTCCCCACCTTAATAACATGCCCCACCAATATATACATATACCTCACTTCATTATCGTAACACGTAAGGTTCATTTTACTTTTTTATCGTAAAACTTGTACATAACCAGTGCAGCGTAAGGTACTATCAGAAAGAAAAGGAATTCTTCAATTGGCAATCCGTAAATTCGCCAACCTATCAATCCATCTCCTGGAAAAATCCAATGATGTCTGTAAGTCGCGAAGTAATCCCAGATCATTCCAAACAAGAAAATATTTAGTACAACACATAGTCTTTCTTTACGCGAGTGATAGAGGTGGATTTTATTTCTCCACTCAATCACAATTGTCACTATAAGAATTACTATGAGTATCGCTAGATATTCCATATTCTATATGAGTTTTCCAGCCTTAATTACATGTTCTACTAAAGTATTCGTATACCCCATCTCATTATCATACCAAGCTAAAACCTTCACTAGATTCCCCCCGACAACTCTTGTAAAAGCCAAATCTGCAATTGATGCATATGAATTCCCCTTTATATCACTTGAAACCAAATCTTCATTTGTCACTGCAAATATTCCCTTCCATCTTTCTTCTTTACTTGCCTTTTCTAATATTGCATTTACTTCTTCTGCTGTTGTATTCTTTTTTGAAATAAATGTTATATCAACTATTGAACCTACTGGTACTGGAACTCGTATTGATATACCATCGAAAAGTCCTGAGAATTTTGGCATAACTTTTGCAACCGCTGTAGCTGCGCCAGTTGATGATGGTACTATATTTTGTGCAGCTCCTCTTCCTTCTCTCATATCCTTTTTATTTGGACCATCAACAAGAGACTGACTAGCGGTGTATGCATGAACTGTATTTAATAATGCTTTTTCTATTCCCAATGTTTCATCAAGTATTGCAATCAGAGGACTTCCTGCATTTGTTGTACATGATGCATTTGATGAGATTTTTGTTTCTTTTAATTTGTCCTCATTCATAGCCATAAGCACAGTTGGTGAATTATCATCCTTTATAGGTGCTGAAATTACCACTCTTTTTGCCCCTGCGTCTATATGTGCCTGCGCTTTTTCTGTAGCGGTATATAAACCGGTACATTCCACAACGACGTCAATATCCAAATCCTTCCATGGAAGTTTATTTGGTTCTTTTTCGCTTATATACTTTATACCCTCAAGATTATAGTCAGTCTTTCCATATACACTGTCATATTTAAGTAGATATTCCATGCTTTCAATGGTTCCCAAGTCATTTACCGCAACAATTTCAATGTCTTTATTTTCCTTTGCAACCTTATAAAATGCACGTCCAATTCTTCCAAAACCATTTATTGCTACTTTAATCTTTTTCATTTTATTTATTAAATTATATAACTGTATTATACTCCCTTTTTTTGATATAATACAAATTAAATATGAATATTAAAAAATTTAAAAACAGTGTCTTTGATTTTGTCATTAAAAGAAAGATTATTTCAATAATTTTAGCGATAGTAATTATCCTAATTGGATATTGGTCATACAGGAAATTATTCCCTGCCCCAGTTATAAACAATTATGTATTGGGTAATGCCAAAATAGCAAATATAGTTACCACAATAACAGGTACAGGACAAGTCACTGCTTCAAATCAACTAGATATTAAAAGCAAAGTGTCAGGAGACTTGGTATATCTAAATACCAAAGCAAATGGCACACAAATCAAAAAAGGCACACTAATAGCACAAGTTGATGCAAGAGATGCACTTGTGGCATTAGAGTCTGCAAGGATTGCATATGCAAAATTAACTAAACCAGCAACAGAATCAGAAATACTAAAAGCACAAAGTACGTTAAATGATGCAATAGCAACAAATAAAAAATCATACGAAGATGCATTTAGTACAATTGCAAGTACATTTATTGATTTACCAACTGTATTAAGTGGTTTAAACGACATGTTATATACGAGTAGTGGCTATCTTGATACAGAAAATGTTAGAAGTGTTGGTCAAAATACTGGATTAAGTTATAGAGACAAAACAACAGCAAGTTATGATAAAGCAAAGGGTCAATATGATGCCATGAGTATTAGATACAAAAATCTTTCAAGAACTAGTGATACAAGTACAATTGAAAATTTCCTAAATGACACATATTACCTAACAAAAGATGTTAGTGAAGCATTAAAAAATGCACAGAACACTGTGGACTTCCTAAGAAAACAAAAAAGCGATAGCGCAGGTACAACAGCATCAGGATATTTATCTACATGGACAAGTACTATAAACACTGACTTAAATACCCTACTCACAATAAAGACAACAATGTTAAGTTCTGCAAATGATATAAAAGAATCAACACTCGATTTAAATGATTTAAAAGATGGTCCAGATAGTTTGGATATAAGATCAGAAAAGTTATCATTGCAACAAAAGGAAAATGCTTACGCGGATTATTTTATTCGTGCCCCATTTGACGGAGTGCTTGCTAGATTGACTGTTAAAGGCACAGATACAGTAAGTAATGGTACTGTGATAGGTACAATAGTATCTCCACAAAAAATAGCTACAATTACTTTAAACGAAGTAGATATTGAAAAAGTAAAAGTAGGACAAGTAGCGGAATTAACCTTTGATGCTGTAAACAACTTAACCATACCAGGAACAGTCACAACTGTGGATTTGGTTGGTACAGTCACTCAGGGAGTTGTAAATTATAATGTTGAAATTTCATTAGAGGGAGATGACGCAAGAGTAAAGCCTGGTATGAGTGTTAGTGCATCAATAATTACAGATACAAAAAACAATGTACTCACAGTTCCAAGTAGTGCCGTTAAATCACAAGGTAAAAATAGTTATGTTGAAGTATTTGATCCAGCAATAGAAATAGTAAGAGGATCAATAGGAACACCGTCAAAAACATTGCCAACCAGAAAATCAGTAGAGACAGGTATTTCAAATGATTCACTAATAGAAATCATTTCAGGTATAAATGAGGGCGATCAAATTGTAATTAGAACAGTCAAATCAGCAGATATAGCCAAAGCTTCTGCCACACCTCAAAAGAGTTTATTTGGAACAGGTGGACGTGCAGTAGGAGGAGGTCAAAATAAATAAAATGATAGAAGTCAAAAATGTAACAAAAACATATCAAAGTGGCACAAATGAATTTCAAGCATTAAAGGGTGTAACCTTTGATATTAAAGATGGTGAATTTGTGGCAATTATGGGACCATCTGGATCCGGTAAATCAACTCTTATGCATATATTAGGTGCTCTTGATACACCGACAAGCGGTAAATATTATCTTGATGGAAAGGACACATCTAAAATGTCAGATGATGCTTTGGCGGATATTCGTCGTGAAAAAATAGGCTTCGTATTTCAGGCATTCAACCTATTACAAAGAGCCACAGTACTTAGAAATGTAATGCTTCCATTGGTGTATGAAGGTGTAGAGCCGGTTGAAAGAGAGAGACGAGCACGTGAGGCACTCTTTTCCGCAGGGCTAGATGAAACACATTTTAAACATTTATCAAATCAGCTTTCAGGAGGACAGATACAGCGCGTTGCTATTGCAAGAGCATTAGTTAACAATCCTGCTCTCATACTCGCAGATGAACCCACAGGAAATCTAGATTCAAAAACAGGTGAAATAGTACTTGGAACATTTCAAAGATTAAATGAAGATTTGGGTAGAACAATAATACTCATTACCCATGAACCAGACGTTGCTGAGCATGCGGAGAGAATAATACATATAAAGGACGGCATGATACTCAGTGATTCAAAAAAGCATAGTAGAAGAATAATTAAAAGAGAAAAATAAAATGAAAATAATAGACACATTACATGAGACATATACTGCCCTTTCATCAAATAAAGTCAGATCTGGACTTACTATGCTTGGTATTGTGATAGGTATTAGTTCAGTTATAGCACTGACTTCAATCGGTAATGGTGCTAAAGCAAGTATTGAAGGAAATATCGAAAAATTAGGTTCAAATTTATTAACAGTAGTGCCTGGAGTAGTTCAACCCGGTAGAGGTATTGTGTCATCTGGTCGTGGTGCAGCACAAAATCTAAAACTTGAGGATGTTGAAGAAATAAAAAAAGTAGAAGGAGTAAGAGATGTCGCTCCAGAGCTTGATCGTAAATTTCAAATAGTTTCAAATACCGGTAACAATACTAATTCAACGGTTATAGGCACAATACCTGAATACCTTTCACTCAAAAACCTTTCATTACAAGACGGCTCATTTATATCTGAAACAAATAATAGAAGTTTAAGTAGAGTTGCAATACTCGGCCCCACAGCAGCATCAGATTTGTTTGGTGAGGAAAGTCCAATAGATAAAACAGTTAGAATAAATGGTTCAAATTTTAAAGTTATAGGAGTATTAAATCAAAAAGGTAGTGGTGGCTTTTTTAACCCTGATGATGCTGTATTTATCCCTCTTTCTGTAATGCAAAAAATACTTACGGGCGCAGACTATCTTTCAAGTATAACTGTTGGAGTGGATAGTAAAGACATAATGGATCAAGTAAAGGAAGGAATATTTGATATTGTTGCATTAAAACATCGAGTTGATCCTGCAAATCCTGATTTTTCAATATTTTCACAAGCTGATATTTTAGGAGCATTAACTCAGATAACCGATACATTTACAATATTTCTAGCATCAGTTGCGGGTATTTCACTCGTTGTCGGTGGAATAGGTATTATGAATATGATGCTTACAACAGTTACTGAAAGAACAAGAGAAATAGGATTAAGAAAGGCAATTGGTGCAAAGCGTAAAGATATAAATATTCAATTTTTAATTGAAGCAGTTATGTTAACATTTACCGGAGGACTTGTAGGTGTAATACTTGGTTGGGCAATTTCATTTGTGATTTCAAGTTTAGGAATTATAGATACAAGTATAACTATGGGTTCAGTAATGTTAGCATTCGGTGTATCAGCATTTATTGGTATTGTATTTGGATATTATCCAGCAAGACGCGCATCTAGATTAAATCCAATTGAAGCGTTAAGATACGAATAATAAATATATGAAAAATAAAATCAAAGTTATAATTGTCGGTGGTGGATTTGGTGGAGTTTATTCAGCTAAAAATCTCTTAAAATATTTTAATCATGATGAAATAGAAATTACATTAATAAATAAGGGTAACTTTTTCTTATTTACTCCCCTTTTACATGAAGTAGCAACCGGTGCCCTTACACCAGATAGTATTGTTGAGCCTATACGAGAGGTATTTAGAAATACTCCTATCAATTTCCTAGAAGATTCAGCTATTGAAATAGATAAAGATACAAAACAAGTAATCACAACAAAAGAAAAGTTAAAGTATGATTATTTAATAATTGCTTCAGGTGCAGTGACAAATTATATGAATGTACCAGGAGCAAATGAATTTACTTTTACACTCAAAAACCTTCAAGACGCAATAGCAATACGAAATCATATACTAAATACTTGTGAAAATGCATATAAGACAAATAATAAAGATCTCTTAACCTTTTCAGTTATTGGTGCTGGCCCAACTGGTGTTGAACTTGCAACCGAATTAATCGAATATATTGAACATACAATATGCTCATACTATAAAAGTTCAGTATTAAAAAAAGAAGATATAAAAGTAAATTTAATTTCAGCAGGTGCAGATATAATTCCACAATTCCCTGTCGAAATGCGCCAAATAGCCTTAAAAGAAGTCTTGAGGAAAGGTATAAATGTATTAACAAATACAATTATAAACAAAGTCGAACCAGGATTAATGTATACAAAAGACGGCAATACAATAAAATCAAATACAATAATCTGGGTGGCAGGAGTTAAACCAAATGCAAATGAAATTAAAGGTATAGTCGTGGGTGAAAAAGGCAGAATAAATACTAGTAAATACCTAATGAGTGATTTTGATGAAAGCATATTTGCACTTGGTGACTCATCTGGAAATCTACCAATGCTTGCACAAGTAGCAGTTGTACAAGCACAAGTAATTGCAGAAAATATATATAAATTAAGTAAAAATGCCGATCGAAGTAAATTAACTGAATTCAATTTCAAAGAAAAAGGATTGCTAATATCTCTTGGGCAATGGTATGCTCTTGGAAACTTTTATGGTGTTACATTTAGTGGAAAGATAATGTGGTGGGTATGGAGAACAGTATATCTCATCAATTTCCTTTCATGGAGAAAGAGAGTTGAGATAGCAATCGAATGGACTATAGATTTATTTTATCCAAGAGATATTACAGTAATAAAATAACTGTATTAAATAATAAAAGAAAAGAGAAAACGGGAGCCACAAGCGGGGCTCCCGTTTAGTTGTCATGAGTATTTTGGTACTACTGCAAGTGGTAAGCCCTGCAACACCTCAACTTCATAACTCCTCCTTAACTCTAAGTAGTATATAATACTTATGTTAAAATGTAAAGGGATTAAAACATTGATCTTGTCATTGCCCTGTTTGTCCACCAATGTGTTAGTGAATACTTGCCCGCTCCTAAAGTTGTAACAGCGAGTGCTGCGAGTAGTAAAACAAGCACGTATTCATAGCCATTATTTTGTAAACTGTAACCCATTGGTAAATGAACCTTAACAATAGCGACTATCATAACAATTGAAATCAAAATTCCAGCATATCTAACCGCAATACCCAAAATCATAGCTATACCACCTAAAAACTCCACGAGAGAAACAATATAAGCAAATATTGGAACAAGTCCCATTTTGCCAAATCCTTCGATTACCATGTCTATATTGTTTAATTTAAACCATCCTGCCATAACAAATGTTATACCAACAGCCAATCTTATAAGCAAAAGACCGATATCATGATTATGTAGGCTGTTTATGAGTGTATTTATCTTATTCATATTATTTTAATTACTTTTAATTCACATAGTATATCAGATTTTAGTGTTAATTATCAATTGTTTTTATAGTATAATATTAGCAAATGGATTTATTACAATTAATAAATACGATAAGTAGTCCTAGTGTTTTGTTTTTTATTTTCATTGCAACTATCTTTTTAGTCTATTGGATAATGACTTTTACTATTTTTTACCATCTTGTGAGATTTAGTGTTGGAACATTAGCAAGGAAAATCGCTATAGTCTTTTTCCTTGGATCTGTTATTTTATTTAGTATTAATTTTCTTTTTATTGCATCAATGAATTACGAGACCCTTATTCAAAAGCTCGTTTATTTAATTAAAATATAATTATGAAAATATTTTCTATTTTTAATGAGACACAAAACTCTTTTGAGGGAAAAGAAAATGATGAAGTGGTTTTGTTGCTTGTAAGACGGCATCCTTTTTATATCATTTTAAAATTTATTTCTATAATTATTTTGCTTATTGTGCCAATTATGGCTATGTATATCTTTTATGATTTTTTGCAATTAAATGATTTATTTGTCTTTTCTATTTTTATTTATACTTTTTGGTGTTTATTGTTATGGCAAGTATTATTTTATCAATTTACAATGTATGCACTTGATGTATGGATAGTTACAAATAAAAGAATTATAGATAGTACACAGCATGGATTTTTTAATCGTACTGTTGCTGAATTACACCTTGCAAGAGTTCAAGATATTTCAGTAAATGTAACAGGTTTTTTCCAGACATTACTCAAATTTGGAGACTTAGAAATACAAACCGCAGGAACAGAAAATAAATTTGATTTCCTACAAATACCCTATCCAAATGAGGTTAAAGATCAGATAATGAGTTATGCGGAGGATAAGATAAATAATTAGTTTGATTGTTTGATTATAAGCTTGCTGCTTGTGGGGTAATAAGTTTGAATGATTTTATTAATTAAATAGTTCGAAATGTGTTACTATTGACTTAATTATCAAATAATGATACTATAGTATAGTAGGTTTTGAACTGATCTTTGAGTAAAAAATCATTGAAAATTAATATGATAGAAGAAAAGCATACCCATTTGAGCAGGTTGGAAAAAATGATTGCAGACTGGGCGGAACAAGAAAAACTCCTTAGTTTTGATGAAATACTTGAGGTTGAACTTCATATAAAGAAGGTACCTAAAGTTACTGTTAAAATTGAAGGTTACCACGGTACTGTTCGGGATCCAGACACCATACTGGTCACTGAGATAGGATTTACCCCAAAGACAGAACGTTGTCTCGATTTAGCCTATCTTAAAACCATTGGGGATATTCGAAAGAAGTCTCTTGGTGAAATACTTAAGTATCGGAATTTTGGTAAAAGGTCTGCAAGAGAAATTGCTGACAAACTCCAAAATCTTGGAATACCTCTAGATTGGGACTTTGACAAACACCCACTCTAACAACTTTTGGGATTGAAATGGAATCTCAAAGAGCTCGACATAAGTCGGGCTTTTTCTTTTAAAGTTTGCTGCCGGACTTGGAATCGAACCAAAATTTTCGCTTTCAGAGAGCGACGTACTACCATTATACGATCCGGCAATACATACAAAATACCTTAAATTTACTCTTTTTTCAAGGTAAATTATTTGCTACATTTATCTCCCCACAATCCCCTTTTTCCTTCCCTTGCCTCTTTTTCTAAATTTTTAAATTCTGCTTGCTTAAGATAGGGCACTTTGTATGTATATTCATGCGCATATCCTTCCTTAATCAATTTTGAATTTAATAGACTATTGTCATCTAGATACACGTAAGCTAGAAATCTATTGTATTTATCATACTCTGCTTGAGTTATATCATTTTCTAACTTTACGTATTTATTTAATATTAATCCTTTTGTTTTATCGCTTGCCTCTTTACCGAAACATTGAACTATTTTCCTTGGGTCTTTTGTCTCTGGCGTGTCTATACCAAGCATTCTTATTTTTAATTTTTTATTATCAACTTGAATATAAAATGTATCACCATCTACAACTTTAATAACTTTGTATGGAGTGGTTGTGCTTATTTGTATTTGACTGTTTTGATTATTGTATTGATTTTTAAATATCTTTTCTGAATTTGCACCCACAGTAGATATAGTTATTACAATACCCATTAATACTATTTTGACCTGATGTTTTTTGAACATGTATTGATTATATCAGTATTAGATAAAAAAGAATCGTGAAGTTTGTCTTCACGATTCCCTTTTTTATTTCTTCAAGATTTCTTTAATCTTTTCTAATGTCTTTGGTCCTACATATCCTGTAGCTGGTATTCCGTTTTCCTTTTGGAATTCCATTAATTTTGCTTTTGTCGCACTTCCGAATGTACTTGTTTCCTTTCCTGGTGCACCTGGTCCTGACTTATTAATTATAAATCCATTATTGTTCAAGAATACTTGAAGTGCCTTTACATCTTCACCCGCCTTACCAACTGATAACTCTCTAGTAAATGTACTTGGTGATGGTGTATTTGAATTAGCTGGTACAACTACTGTCTTTACAATTTTTACTGCTTTAATATCATTATTTATAAAGTCCAATGTCTTTTTGTCTAACACCCCTGTTACTGGAAGTATTCCATTTTTGATTTGATAATCCTTTAGAGCGTTTTGTGTTGCATTACCGAATGTATCTGTTTCCTTTCCTGGTGATCCTGGTCCTGACTTTGCGACAACATAACCCTTTACATTTAGATATTTCTGTAGCTCTTTTACTTGTGGACTGCTTATACCTTTAGTTAGTGGTTGAGCGATTGGCTGTATATTTACAACTACTTGCTTTGTTACCTCCTTAGGAGATTCTGATTTAGCAGCACTTATTGCAGGAGCACCACCTCCCCCACCTCCAGCAAATCCAGAACCACTTGATGTTGATCTTGTATTACTATCTACTGGTGTAAATGTGTATTCAGATGATGTCGCTACGTTATCCAATGAGTCGTTTGAAACAATTATATAATAATATTTAGTTGCTGTTGTAAGTCCAGAAAGGGTTACAGAATGTGAAGTAGATAATGACTCAACTAATGTTGTATTACTTGTATAGACACCTGATTGAGTACCGTAATATATTTTTGAAGTTGATAACTCATCTGAAGACCATGATATAGTAGCTGATGTTGATGTAACTGTTGATGTTACTGATTGTAGTGTTGGTCCTGATGTATCACTAGATATATTAAATGTTATCGAATAATCAGTAGAATTAATATTTCCTAGAGCGTCTGAACATTTTACATAATATGTATATGAACTTCCACTTGTAAGACCCGATACGGTAGTTGAATGTGATGTTCCGCCAGTGGTACTGAATTCAGTCATATCTGAGCTGTAATTACTACCAGATGATGTTGAGTACTTACAAGTTGCTATTTCATTTGTTGTTGCACTTATTGTAGTAGATGTTGTTAACTCATCTAATGATCCAGAAGGTGAACCAGCAGACAATACAGGTGCCGTATTATCGACAGTAACTGTTATAGAAGATGATGTTGCATAGTTATTTGATGAGTCTCTCGCTACCGCAAACAGTGTATATGATCCATCAGATAATTCTGTTGTATCCCAAGATGTTGAATATGGTGAAGAACCATCTTCAGATCCAATGAATGTATTTGTACCTCTCTTAAACTGAACTCCTGACACCGCTGTATCATCTGATGCTGATGCTGTTATAGATACTGATCCACCAGAGACAGTGACTCCATTTGACGGCGCTGTCATAGACACAGTAGGTGCAGTGAAATCTGTTACTGATGTTGTTCTAAATGTATAATCCTGACTTGTAGTTGAGTTGTATGCGGCATCTTGTGACACAATTCTAAAGTGATACAGTGTATCTGAACTCAAACCAGACAGCATTATTGATTGAGATGTTGTTGAAATAGCAGATGATGATGCGGTACCATAACTTACAGTTGGTCCATAACTAATAGTTGATGTTGCATCCTCACTTGTTGTCCATGTAATAGTTGCTGTGGTTACTGATGTAGATGATGCAACCGCTGATATATTTGGTGCGGTTGAATCTGTAACTGGATATTCGTATGCTCCCAAATCCCAAACGCTATTTTGTGGTCTTGCAAGATTTAAAAAGTCTTTTTCAATTGAAACTCCATAGTTTGAAAAGAATAAATCATAAACACTATCCTGTATTCCCACATCTTTTGCAGGTGATGATGAAGTTAACCTAAAGTCTCTTCCTGTTGTACTTGCAAATAATGGATCACTTGAAACACAGTGTGTACACTCGAGTGCTGTGCCTTGCATATATGCTAGGGTTCGAGTTGCACTAGACCAGTTAAATGAAGGTGTACCACTTATAGGATTAAATAGATTGTAGTCCATATCCACAAGAGTACTCTCAGTTGCCCCACCTGAAATATTTATATCAAATCTGCCAGTTGACTTTCTATTAGAAAATATGTTTCCGTTGATATATGCGAAGTCGCCAGTTGAAGCTGAGAGAGTTGGTCCAAAGTAAATACCCTCATCATAATCATAGCAAGTATTATTTATATACTTAACTATTCCGTCAGTACCCCTAACCCCCATACAAGTACCGTCAACTGAATCAGTGAAATTTGGCTTTTGATGTACACCAACAATCTCATTACCTATTATATATGCGTTTTCACCATCTGTTATACCGATACCACCTCCAGAATCATATATTTTATTGTATAAGACCCAAGCGTCTCTTGTTGGATTGTTTGAGTACGCTCCATAGTGTAACACCACAGCCCAACCATTTTCATCTTGATGTGGTCCGAACATAATATTTTCACTAATGACTGACTTCTCAACTGTTTTTAGGTCAATTGAGTTCTCGCCATTCTGATAGAGAATATTTCTACCTATAAAATAATTATGTGTGTATTTATCAGCATTATTTGAATAGTGACTACCAGCGACTGAGTCAGAACCTACATGATGAATTGTGGAGTCGAGTACCCATACATGATCAGTATTATGAGCATTTAATATACCTGGCTCATCTCCAGCTGCTCCGTCTGGTCCAATATAACCTATTCTACTTATTTCATTATCATACAATACTATATAACTAGTTAAACTATTAGGAGTTACACTTACACTTACAGACAGACCGACTGCGATTCCACCATTATCAAGATCTGATCCATTTCCAACTATCTTAATATTTCTCACTATAATATGATCAACATCATCGTTATCAACACCAGGATAAATCAATATACTTCCAGAATTTGTGACACCTTCCATATCAAGATTTTCCAAAACAATATAACTAGCTGGTCCAACGGCTCCTATTTGTATTTTTTCGGTAAAAAGTGGTCTTGTGTATGGATTTCCTGTAATCCAAATAGGATTTGCTGCTGTACCCATACCGTTCCAATCATATCTATCTCCTGCTGAGAGAGCTGGTGTATATGTACCACCATTAAAGTATATGTACGCACCAGCATTCAAAAGTCCTTCTGGTGGTGCACATCTTGGTAATTGTGGGTGTCCATATGTGTTTGATGTATTAGTACATAAAGGGTCTGAGTTATCTATGAAATAGTAATCAGTTTTTGCGGATGTTGTAACTGCTAACCATTCAGCTGGCCAACTTGGTGTTGCTTGATTTATCTGTCCAAATACACCGAAATCATTTGCGGGATTGGGAATACCGATAGGTGGTGTATAAGTATTTAAATTAATTACTACTGTATCACTACTACTTGCTGAAATATTCCCTTCATTATCTTTTGCCCATGCATATAGAGTCTTATGACCTGGCCCTCTAAAAGTAAATGTTGTTGGTCTTGAAGTTGTCCATCTATAATCTGTTGTAGTTGGTGTGACATTAATTTCACTCAAGAAATATTGAAATACGCTAACATTATCTATAGCTGCAAAAGAATTAACATTAACGGTTAAAGATGTTGATGTACTTGCTACATCAAAAGATGTAATTGTTGGTGAACATGTCGCTGTTGTAAATGTGCCATCACTACCATAACCAGGACCAGTACTGTTAGTTGCGAATGCTCTATAATGATACGTACTGTTACATGTCAGTCCTGATGTGGTAGTTGAAAATGATCCAGCACTAAATGAACCGCTGTAAGTTGTTGTAGCACCATATGCGGTAGTTAATCCGTAATTAAATCCTCTTGCAGTAACTGTCTGATTTCCTGTGTCTGTAATTGTACCAGTCATAACAGTTGTAGTTGATGTAACTGATGATGTTGAATCTGTAGTTACAGTTGGTCTAACACTTGAACATGTAGATGTTGTAAAAGTAGTGTCTGATCCATAGCTCGTACCTGTGGCATTAGTGTTATATGCTCTAAAATGGTATGAAGTATTACATGTAAGACCTGATATAGCTGAGCTGAAATTATTACGGTAAGTAAATGTACCGCTTTCAGTAGTAGTTGCTCCGTATGATATTGTAGTTCCGTATTGGAATCCTCTTGTGGTAACTGGTGTACCTCCTGTAGATGTAGTTGTACCGTTTAGTGTAGCGGCTGTTGAAGTGATTGATGATGCGGCAACAGTTGCTACAGTTGCAGTTGTTTCTGTAACTATAAGCTCAAGACCGTTATCATATAATTGTCGCACTTCTGTTGAAGAGAGAGCACGATTATAAATACGTAAATCGTCTAGTACCCCAGACATTTGTGAGTTACCTGCAAATGTACAGACGTGTGTACTATTGTTAGTTGAACCTATACAGACATGATCAGTCACATTAGCTAGAGTAGATGTATAACTAGGAGGAGTTGCCATTGCTGACACCCCATCAACATAAATACGAATATCGGTACCATTATAAACTGCCATAACATGATGCCAATCCGTATCGGCATATGTAGAATCAGACAGGGCTGTACCGGTCACAGAACCATTATTTGCATAAAATTGAAATTTCTCAGCGGATGTTCTGGTGAGTGACCATCCAGAGAAACCACTAATACCTCTCATCTTAGACATTATTGTCATGGCTGAAGTTGAAGCAGCAACACTTGATTTAAACCATCCCCCAACAGTTAGAGTTGTAGTATTTTCAGCTTCGACAAAGTCTGCCACATCTATCCAGTCATTACTAGCATCAAATTCATATGCTGAACCGAGTAGGTAATATGATGTTGATGTAGAATTAGGCGTACCATTAATAGTACCTGTTCGACTATTACCTGATGAATCAAACGCAGATGTTGCACCTTGTCCATCATCTAACTTCCACCAACCAACAAGACTTGATCCTGGACCATTAAGTGCCGCGTATGTTGTCTGAGGAATTAATAATACAAAAAATATTATTATTAACGCGATAGCAGGAAATTTTGTATTTTTCAAATTCATTTATTTAAATAATGTTGATAACAGTTTTAACATCAATATTATAGCATTATAATATTTTAAACCTACTATATAAATATGTGGACAAGTAAATAATTATTCGCTCCGTCTTTCGACTCTCGCTTTAGCGACCACTAGTGATACAAAAAAGCGCAGCTCATGCTGCACTTTATTTATCATGTGACCTTACAGGGAGTCGAACCCTGGTTAACGGATTGAAAACCCGTTGTCCTAACCGTTAGACGATAAGGCCAAATAATCTATACTGGCAATAAAATACTAACATATTTTATTGAAATGGCAATATTACTTGGTGTATGGTAAATTATTATTGATGCGCGGTTAGCTCAGTTGGTAGAGCATGGGATTGACGTTCTCAGGGTCAGAGGTTCGAGTCCTCTATCGCGCACATGATAATTTTAGGAATTGAAACAAGTTGTGATGAAACCGCATTATGTCTATTGGAAGTCAAAGACAATGATAATACCGAATATAGAATATTAGGGAATATTGTTAATTCTCAAATTGATATACATAGGCAATTTGGTGGTGTATTTCCCATGCTTGCTAAAAGAGAACATACAAAAAACCTACCCCTATTATACGAAAAAATCCTAAAAGATAGCTCAATTAATGAAAAAGAAATAAGCCTTATTTCAGTTACTCACGGACCAGGACTTGAACCAGCGCTCTGGACAGGTATAGTTTTTGCAAAAGAATTAAGTGCCAGATTAAATATTCCGATTGTCCCTGTAAATCATATGGAAGGACATATTTTATCTACCTTAATCGATAGTGTAGAAATAAGTAAAGACTTCAAAAAGTTCAATGATATCAAATTACCCGGTATTGCCCTGCTTATAAGTGGAGGTCATACTGAATTAGTAAAAGTAGAAAAAATAGGTAAATACCAAATACTTGGCAGTACAGTTGATGATGCCGTGGGAGAAGCTTTTGATAAAGTCGCCAGAATGCTTAATCTACCATACCCAGGTGGTCCAGAAATTTCAAAATATGCAGAAATAGCAAGAAATGAAAATCTAGAAAACGATATCAAATTACCCCGCCCAATGATACATTCTAAGGATTTAAAATTTTCATTTTCTGGACTTAAAACAGCAGTCTTGTATACATTAAAAAGCAAAATGGAAGAAGGTAAGACCATAGATTTGGATATGATAAAAAAAATCTCATTAGAATTCGAAAATTCAATTACAGATGTATTAATCAAAAAAACAAGACAGGCAATAAGTGAAAATGAAACCAATAGCCTCATAATCGGTGGAGGTGTAGTGGCAAATAAATACATAAGAAATGAGTTTATCAAATTGAGTAATGAATTAAATATTCCCCTGCATTTACCATGCAAGGAAATCACTGGAGATAATGCGGTTATGATTGCAATCTCAGCTATTTTTAATACAAAAATACCCTCAAATGAGGGTATAGTTGCAAAAGGTAATTTATCCTTTTAATTAGTAATTAGTATCCGAACAACCACTTTGTGAATTTCCATAGCTTCTGTATTGAAGAAGCATTTGTTGTAGCGGCAGTATCATTTATTTTGATATCTTGTGCCTTAGAATCATCTGACTTTATTACATTTGAATCAGTATTAACTATTCCTGAATTAATATTCTTGTATGCATTTATCTGAGCTAATTGCGCTCCTGTTAATGCAAAGTTTTTCTTACATACCAACTCATTTATTTTCTTTTGAGTAGTGTAGAAAACATTTCCAGTAGGATTTTTGATTCCCCATGGATTCAAAATATCATTTGAATATCTTGTTTGGAATATCTTTACTGCATTTTCAGTATTTGAGTCATATATACCATTCACATCTAACATTAAACCTTCGTTTAGTTTTAAGTATGATTGTAATTTCAATACATCTTCTCTTTTATTGTTTCCACCTAATTTCATATATGAAGTTAGATAATTACAATTACTTGATAGTGAAATTGAAGTACCAGATGAGATAGAACCAGTAGAAATTATTCCACCAGAACCACCTGTAGAACCTCCTGAAGATCCACCTGAAGTAGAAGATCCACC
>CAYWKB010000003.1:0-40453 GCA_964459225.1 uncultured Candidatus Saccharibacteria bacterium
GCTTGAGCACTTGAACCATTATCACTTGTTGGTAATGTATCAAGTACTGATTCTGCACATGCTGAAAAAGGACTTAAAATAAGGCCTAAAATCAGAATATTTCTTGAAATCTTTAATAAATTGTTTTTCATATGTGTGTTGTTCTTACTTATTTGTAAGTTTTAATAGTATAACATATATCTCTTTTATAGTCAATATATAAAAGGAAAGAGCTACAGACTTGCGTCTATAGCTCCCTTTTGCTCAAGATTCCACTATTGTGGAACTACTCTGAAAAATTCCGAAGACCCCCTAAATACAGAGGTTGAGAATGTTCTGTCTGGTGAAATAACTACCGAGTCACCCCAACTCCAATGATGACCCTGTGATACTTGAACCACGTAAGATGTGTACGGCTCTGTATTTTCCAAAGCCAATGTAATCTTCTGCTGCCCCATTGGACCTGTTACGGCAAGGATCTTTGTCCTCACCTTTGTCGGAGGTGGCAGAAGTCGACTGTCAGTGTGGAGAGTGATGTGCGATATCTCATTCCCTAAAGATACTGACATCCTTATGCTGAATGGATTCTGGTCGACAATATCAAACAACCTATTGAAAGGAAAGTCGACCATTGGTTTGAACGTAATCGGCCAGAAGAACATGACCAATCTCGTAACCCTTTGACCAGCATTACCGGAGACAATATGGTTACCGTTATAGTAACCAATTGCCGATGTTGTGTAGCTATTAGTGTCTGAATTAAACTTTTTATCGAAATCCAGGATGCCGTCATATTTAGCATTCATGTTTTTTGCCATGAAGCTCAATTCTGAGAGGGAGAAAGTCTCTTCTCCATCAATCATCCACGCATCCATGACAATGACAGGGATTTCACCGCCATTATCAATCCAGTCCCCAGTCGGTACGATACCTTTGTAGGTATCGATACTTTTACGGGTCAGCACTTTGTTAACCAAAGTATCAGCCCAAAGCTGGTAACGGGGATCCCGGAAGGCGAAGCCCTTTACAGGCATAAGCCTTACCGAGATTTTCTGGTCTTTTGGCACTACCTGTGCCGAGAGATCAGGGACCATACCAAACAGGAACAGGAACAACATTACTAATGATTTTTTCATAGCTTTTCTAAGCGTTGAATTCCTCGTGTTTAGACACAAAACACCCACACACGTGAGTATTCACCAAACAGATTACAAAGAACTCGTTGAACAATACCCTATCATTTTTCATGACAAATGTCAATAGTAGCATTATCATACTAATATATAGACGCAAAAAGAAAAACCCCATTTCTGAGGTCTTTCTTTTCTGATTTTATTTAATTAGTATCCTTCTTCTATATCGTCTGATTTTAATGTTGCTATCATCTGTTGCTTTGGACTACCTGCAAATCCTGAACCTGCTGGTATCAAGCGACCGATAATCACATTTTCCATTAGTCCTACTAGATCATCCTCACTTCCGCGTACTGCACTGTTTATAAGTACTCTTGTTGTATGCTGGAATGATGCTGCTGATAGGAAACTCTTACGTGATAGTGACACTTCAGTAATACCCATAACTACAGGTACTGCTTTTGCTCCATTTCCGCCACTTACCTTTGCTTTTGCATTTTCTTCTTGTAATTGTAAATCATCAACTATTGTTCCTTCAGATAAGATAGTATCTCCTGAATCCACAACCTTTCTTCTTGAGAACATTTGCTTCACGATAATTTCAATATGCTTTCTTGCTACTGTTTCACCCTGTAATTCGTAAATCTTACCGACTTCACTAATAACATAATCCTTTGCTTTTTCTGCACCTCCGTATTCGAATACCTGATCAATGTCTGCTGATCCATCAGTTAATAGATCACCCTTTTTGACCTTATCTCCAACCTTTACTGTTGCTATACGCTTTGCTGTAAATGTGTATTCGACTTCTCCTGATTTCTTTCCTTTTGCTTTGTCTTCTATTTCTGCAATTACTTTTATTGTCTTTTCTTTTCCTAAATCTAATACTTCTGAAACAACTCCATCAACTGATGCTACTACTGCTGGATTTTTTGGAGTTCTCTTTTCGAAGATTTCCTCAACTCTTGGTAGACCTTGTGTAATATCTCCTCCAACTGACGCTGTACCTCCGGCGTGGAATGTACGCATTGTAAGCTGTGTTCCTGGCTCACCGATCGCTTGTCCTGCAACTGTTCCAACTGCTTCACCTAGTTCAACCAATCTGTTATTTCCTAGATCAACTCCATAACATTGTGCACATACTCCCATAACACTTTTACATGATAGTGGTGAACGTACCTTTACGGCTGTTATTCCGGCATCTTCTATACTCATTGCTTCTAGCTTTGTTAATAGATGATTTTTCTTAAACAATACCTTACCTGATGCATCTGTTACATCTTCAGCGATAACTCTTCCTCTTATGTTTTTTGAAAGTGGAATACTGATACCTGATGCTGTTTGCTTTTTGATTATGATTGAATCCTTTGATCCACAATCATCTTCATTTACCATAACATCTTGTGCAACTACGAATAGCTTACGTGTTAGATATCCTGCCTTTGCTGTGTTAAGTGCTGTATCTGTTAGACCCTTTCTTGAACCGTGTGTAGTAATAAAGTATTCAATAGGTGTTAGACCTTCCTTTGAACAAGAAAGAATTGGGAATTCGATTGTCTCTCCTGATGTTGAAGCGATAAGACCCTTCATACCTGCCATCTGAGTAATCTGTGAATATGATCCGCGGGCACCTGACTTTACCATGTCATATACTGATCCCATTTTATCCAATGATCCTGGAATAAGCTTTTCAACATTATTTTTGGCATTGTGCCATATTTCCATATTTTTCCTCAATCTTTCTTCATCTGTTAGAAGTCCTTCACTAAATTGATTCATAACTTCTTCAGATTGTACTTTTGCTTTTGAGATAACATCCTTTTTACCTTCTGGAATTACAACATCATCAATACCCCATGTTGTACCTGAATGAGTTGCGTATTTGAATCCGAATTTCTTTATACCGTCTAATATTCCTGGAATCTTATCTAGACCATGTGAAATTATCAAATCGTCGATTATTGATGATAGCTTCTTTCTTTCAATTTCCATATTTATGTATGGATAATCATCAGGAAGTGTTTGGTTAAATAATATACGTCCTACAGTTGTCTCAAATATTTTTCCATCAAATTCCTTAAACTTTGGACTATCTGTTGGTAATACCTTTATTTTTGCTCTGTATGATACAACTCCAAAGTTATGGGCTGTAAGTGCTGCTTCTGGACTTTCAAATATTTTACCTTCACCATTATCACCATCTACAACCTTAGTTATCCAGAAACATCCAAGCACAATATCAAGTAGCTTTGAAATAATTGTTGGATCACCATTTCCTGGCTTTAAGATATTTTTATCTGATGCCATTATTTCTCTTGCTTCCATTTGAGCTTCTTCTCCAAGTGGAACGTGTACGGCCATCTGGTCACCGTCGAAGTCTGCGTTGAAGGCAGTACATACTAGTGGGTGAACTTGAATAGCATTTCCTTCAATCAATATTGGGCGGAATGCTTGTATACCAAGTCTATGTAGTGTTGGTGCGCGGTTAAGCAATACATATTTACCTTGTATAACTTCTTCTAGTATTTCCCAAACTTCCTTTGCTCCATCGTCTATTAGCTTTCCTGCTCCACGGATGTTGAATGCTAATTCGCGTTTTAGTAGACCTGAAATTACGAATGGTTTAAATAGTTCAAGCGCCATATGCTTTGGCAATCCACATTGATCAAGTGATAGCTCTGGACCTACGACGATAACTGAACGTCCTGAATAGTCTACACGCTTACCTAGAAGGTTTTGACGGAATAGTCCACGCTTGCTCTTAAGATTGTCTGAAAGAGACTTTAGAGCACGCTTTTGAGCCTGTACAGCGGCCGCTCCTGTAGCTGCACCATGTCTTATTGAATTATCAATAAGGGCATCTACTGCTTCTTGTAGAATTCTTTTTTCATTTCTTAAAATAACATCCGGCGCATCTATTTCCTTTAGTTTTAATAGACGATTATTTCTGTTTATTACTCTTCTGTATAAATCGTTTACATCTGATGTAGCATAACGACCTCCATCAAGTGCGACCATTGGGCGAAGTGCTGGTGGAATAACTGGAATACGAGTAAGGAACATCCACTCTGGTCTTGTACTAGACTTTATCATTGATTTTATAAGAGATAATCTCTTTGAAATCTTATCTGAGTCTATTGAACTTGCTGCTTGTAGATCTGCCTCTAATTTTTCAGCTAATTTAACTAAATCAGTTTTCTTTAATATATCGTATATTGCTTCTGCTCCTATACTTGCTTCAAATAAAGCACCGTATTTCATTGAATATTTATGATACTGTACTTCATCCATTACAAATCCTGGAACTAGACTTTCGATTTCTCTTCTTGCTGTTATAACTAATTCTTTTAGAGCTTCTTTTGTCTTTTCATCTTGTGCTGCCTTTACCTTTGTTTTGAATTCTGAATCAAGCTCTTTTAGGAATGAGTCTTTTTCATTTTGATGAATATTTGTGACGATATATCCTGCAAAATATACTACTTTTTCTAGATCTGCAGTTGTCATACCAAGTACCAAACCAATACGAGATGGCATTGATCTTAGGAACCAAATATGCGATACAGGTGTTGCAAGCTCAATATGTCCCATTCTCTCACGGCGAACTATTGAACGTGTAATTTCAACTCCACATTTTTCACAAGTAATTCCCTTATATCTTATTCCTCTGTACTTTCCACAATAACATTCATAATCACGATCTGGACCGAAGATTTTTTCATCAAAAAGTCCACTCTTTTCTGAACGTTGTGTTCTATAGTTAATTGTTTCGGGCTTTGTAATTTCACCAAATGACCATTCTAATATTCTTTCAGGAGAAGCAACGCCGAGCTTTACTGCATCAAAGTCTTGTGGATCTATATTTTTTCTATTTATATTTTTTTCCATATTTTTTTTGTTATTTGATGAAATTAATTGGTAATGGTGATGTAATCGTCACTTTGAGTTTCAACAAAATTATTGATGTCATTATTATTAATAAATATTTTGTAATTTCCTGTTTGAAAATTTGATGGTATTTCCCAAGTATATTTTCCCGTATTTGGAATTGCTGCAATTATATTATTGCATACATAACCATTAATATTTTTACACCACATTATATTAATTTTTGATGATCCAAGATTTTTGCTTATCCAGGTAATATTTATTGTATTATCAACCTTGTATGTACCTTTTGAGTTTGGCGAAGTAATCTTAATAAAAGCTTGAGTAGAAGAAATTGGAAGATCAGCATTACAATGAGGATAATTAGTTGCACCATTAGAGCAGGTTTTTTTATCAGAGGTTATTATTGAATCCTTCGCTGTACTTGTTACTATTGGTGATGTTGAACTTACATGTTGTTCTCCATGACAACAATCATAGACTCTAGTAAATGAATTGTAAGCAACACTTCCTCCAATCACTACTATCACTGCTATAATAATTCCCAAAATAATTTTTTTATTCATATATTTAGTTTAGTTAGATTATTACTCAGTCTCTTCGACATTGTGAGCTTTTTTGATAAGTTCGACATCAAGTGCTAGACCACGTAATGACTTTAGAAGCACATTAAATGATGCTGGAAGATTTGGTTGCTTTAACTTTTCTCCCTTAACAATAGAATCAAATGCTTGTGAACGACCTTGTATATCATCTGACTTGATAGTTAGAATTTCACGCAAAGTATGTGCAGCTCCATGACCCAAAAGTGCCCAGACTTCCATTTCTCCAAATCTCTGTCCTCCTCCTTGTGCCTTTCCTCCAAGAGGCTGTTGAGTAATAAGTGAGTAAGGTCCGATTGAACGCATATGTATCTTATCTTCAACCATGTGATGAAGTTTCAGGATATACATATATCCAACTGCAATTGGTCTATCGAATTCTTCACCTGTTCTACCGTCCTTTAATTTCATTTTTCCACTTGCATCAAAACCTGCTTTTACAAGTTCTTCTTTTATTTCTATATCTGTTGCTCCTGTAAATGGTGGAACTATAGCTTGATATCCAAGTGTATGTGCTGCAAGACCAAGGTGTAACTCTAATATCTGTCCTAGGTTCATACGTGAAGGCACTCCGAGTGGTGTCAAAATAACATCCACAGGTGTTCCATCAGCCATGTATGGCATATCTTCTTCTGGAAGTATTCTTGAAATAACTCCTTTGTTTCCGTGACGTCCTGCAAGCTTGTCTCCGACTGAAACATTTCTAAGTTCAGCAACTTCAATGTAAATCTTTTTGATTATTCCTGATTCTAGCTTGTCTCCCTTTTCTCTTGAAAATACTTTAACAGAAATAACACGTCCGCGCTTTCCTCCTTCCATTCTCTTTGAAGTATCTTTTACATCTCTTGCCTTTTCACCGAAAATTGATCTTAATAGTCTTTCTTCTGGTGTAAGTTGTGTCTCACCCTTTGGTGAAATCTTACCAACCAAGATATCTCCTGGACGAACCTCAGCTCCAACGCGTACTATTCCGTCTTCTGCTAGATTTTTTAGTTTTGCTTCTGCAACATTTGGAATATCGCATGTTGTTACTTCTGGACCTAACTTTGTATCACGTACATTAACTACGAATTCTTCGATATTAATTGAACTGAATTTACTATTTTTAACTACTCTTTCTGAAAGAATAATAGCGTCTTCATAGTTATTTCCTGACCATGACATAAATGCTACTAGCATGTTTTGTCCTAATGCTATTTCACCATTATCTGATGTTGATGTATCTACTAGAACATCACCTTTTTTAACCTTATCTCCTAGATTTACTATTGGTCTTTGATGGAAAGCTGTGAATCCATTTGTTCTTGAAAAATGAACAAGATTGTATTCCTTTTTACCATTTTTCTTACCTGTAAATACAACTTTATTTGCATCTACATAAGTTATTTCACCGTCTTCTGGTGCCAATATTATTCTTCCTGTATCTACAACTGCCTTCTTTTCTATTCCTGTTGCAACAAGTGGTGCTTCTGGAATAAGACATGGAGTTGCCTGTCTTTGCATGTTTGAACCCATGAGTGCACGGTTTGCATCGTCATGATTTAGGAAAGGAATAAGTGATGTACCTATTGAAAATGCTTGATTTGTTGAAACGTCTATATAATCAACTTCACCTGCCTTTGCTAGTCCTGGCTTACCATTTATACGTACTTCAACTTCATCTGCTGTTATCTTTCCTGATTTATCATATGGAATTGCAGCATGAGCGATACGGAAGTTTTCTTCCTCTAATGCATTCATATATTGAATTTCATCTGTGACCTTTCCATTTTTAACTTTTGCATATGGAGTTTCAATCATTCCGAAATCATTTATTCTTGCAAAAGTAGAAAGACGAAGCACAAGTCCAATGTTTGGTCCTTCTGGTGTATGTATTGGACATAGACGACCGTAGTGTGATGGGTGAACGTCACGAACTTCAAATCCTGCACGCTCTCTTGTAAGACCTCCTGGACCTAGAGCAGTGAGCAATCTTAGATTTTCAATTTCTGAAAGAACATTTTCCTGTCCCATGAACTGTGAAAGTTGATTTGTTGTGAAAAATTCCTTTATACGAGCTTGAAGTGGTCTTGGGAAAACGAAATTAACAGGCAAAGTAACGTCTGGCTCAACTGTAGACATTCTGTCCTGAATGTTTCTCTTCATTTGTGTCATACCTACACGTAGTTTTTGCTGTAGCAATTCACCCACATATCTTGCACGACGTGATCCTAGATGATCTATATCATCTTCAACTGCATCTGGAGTATTGTTTAGACTTACTATATGAGTAACTATTGTGGCGATATCATCTGCTGATATTGTTCTTCTTTCTAATTCCTTTTCATCCATTGATTTATTAAATCTCTTATTGAAACGGAATCTACCAACTTTATTGATATCATATCTATCAGGATGGAATATATTTCCAATAAATTCACGTGCATTATCTGCTGTAGCCAAGTCTCCATCTCTTAATCTCTTGTGTATTTCGATATATGCATCATCAACTGTCTTTGCATGATCCTTTGCAAGTGTTAGCTCTACTGCCTTTTTTGCCAATTCATCACCTTTAAAGAATTCAAGTATTGAAGCATCAGTATTTGCTCCGAGTATTCTCATTAGAGTTGTGATCGGGAATTTCCTCTTTCTATCTATACGTACATATACTGTTCCATCAGAATCTGACTCTATTTCCATCCAAACACCGCGAGCTGGGATGATTTTTGCGCCAAAAAGATTTTTACCCTTTGTTTCATTAAGAGTGAAGAAAATACCGAATGATCTTGCAAGTTGTGCAACAATAACTCTTTCAATACCATTTATAATGAAAGTTCCGTGATCTGTCATCAAAGGTAAATCAGCAAGGAACATTTCCTGCTCTTTTGTTGAATCTAAAAGCTTATTGCGAAGCTTTACCTTTACCTTTATTTGTCCCTCATATGATAGCTTATTTGTCTTTGCATAATGCTCATCATATTTTGGTCTTGTGAGTTCAAAACCAGAAAAAGAAAGTTCGAATTTCTTTCCGGCATAGTCTTTTATAGGTGAAAATTCCTTTAAGACCTCTCCTATACCCTGCTCTATTAATGTATTAAATGATGTTATCTGTGACTCGACGAGATTTGGCATCTCTGTGAGTGGATCCTTGAAACGACTAAAATACTTTTTTGTTATATGCATGAAAAAAGTTGTGTTTAAGCGGATTAATAATTAAAATCATCCTTCAATACGAGAATAACACAATCAGTGAAGTTACGGTGAGCTTAGCAGAAGTAATATAAAAAGTCAATGGGGAAAAGGTAGGAGTATGAGTTAAAGAGGAGAAATAGTAAAAAATTAGTAAAGAAGGTAGAAGAAAAGACAGAAGAAAAGGGCGATTGCTTCTGCAATCGCCCTTTTTGTTGTACAAATTAGTGAGAGCCAAACTAAAATCTAAATCAATACCCAAAACATGAATCAGACTTATGCCAGATTTGATGTGATACACCTTTACTTCTCCTCTTTGCCAAGGCAAAATCTCTTGCCATTTGAGGATTCGCTTCAAGCGTAGCCTTGTTAAGGCTCTTTGTTTCCATTTTTTTGCGCTTGTATTCCTCCATCTCAATCCATTGTTGTCCTGTATGAAGGTATTCTGTCAGGCAATCCTCTTGAACATTAGATTGCTGCCATCCGATTGTCCCTCTTTCAGGATTTATAACTTCGACACTTAGACTTTTGTCTCTGTAATATATTGTATTCATTTGTTTATGTACAAAACGAGCTCTGGATTCATTCCAGAGCTCGTTTTTAAGATATATATTATTTTTATTTATTTACATATATCACAAAAACCAGATCTGGAATCATTTGAAGTGACCAGAAACTTGGCAGTAATATTTGAATAAATGAAATTAATATTCATTAAGGGAAATTATATATGAAAAATGAGATTAAGCAAGTTTTAAGGTATTCACACTCTATTTACCAAGAAATACTTTCTCCAAAACTTTATTTTCCATTAACTCCTTTGGATTTCCTTCTGCATAGACCTTACCTTTATCTAGCACATATGCTCGCTTAGTAATTTCAAGTAGAGATTTCAGATTATGTTCAACAACTAATATAGCTGTTTTTCTACGTTCATTTATCTCTCGTATTTTTTCGAAAACTTCCTTTACAATTTTTGGTGCAAGACCAAGAGATGGTTCATCTAGTAAAAGCACTTTAGGATCTGGCATCAGTCCACGGGCTATAGCGAGCATTTGCTGTTGACCCCCAGAAAGACTACCAGACTTAGCTTTGAGTTTTGATTTTAGAATTGGAAACAATTCGAGTACATTCGCAATTCTTTCTTTTCTATCTGCACTACTTTTTATATTGAATCCGCCGATTTCAAGATTTTCAAGTACAGTTAAATGATGAAAAACTCTACGACCTTGCGGTACAAATGATACTCCACGTTCTACAACTTCATAAGATACTGGTTTAAATGATTGCCCTTGCCAGAAGATCTCTCCAGAATCAATAGTAGCTAGACCAAAAATCGTCTTCAATATAGTTGATTTACCTGCACCATTTGGACCCATAAGAGCAACAATTTCACCCTCATCTATAGAGACTGATGCACCATCTAATGCTTTTACACCAGAGTAGTGAACATGTATATTTTTCAAGTGTAATAATGTTTCAGTTTTCATAAATATTTATCATACACCTATGATATCATTTCTCTTTTTACTCTTCCAATTTAACAAATTTACCATCAATGTAATTATGAATTTCAGATATGGTTGGTCGAGTGCCGTTTTTATCGAAATATATGTCACCAGATACACCAGAATATGAGAAGTTGTTATTTAAAAGATCAATCCATTTATTCTTGTTTTCTGATGAAAGCTTCTTGATTATTTGCACAACATCATATCCATAATCTGTTGCAAAACCAGAGTCGACTAAATAAGTTTTTTTATATTCATCATTGAATTCCAGAGTTCTTGTATTTGCCATAACAACTGAAATACATTTATTCAATGATTGCATTCCAACTGCTTCGATATATTGATTCACCACAACAACAACATTCATATCACAAATTGGTTGTGGTTTATTATTATATTTTGATAATTCTTTTAAAAGTTTAATACCCGATTCTAATGGTACAAAAATTGTAAAAGCATCAACTTCAGATGTAACAACTTTTTTAGCTTCAATTCGCATATCAGATGATGAAATAACTGGAAATTCTTTGATAACAGTTGTGCTTGCAACACCTTCTAGAAACAATTTATGATTATTTACAAATAAAGTGTTATCTTTAGCATATACAACAGCTATTGTGTTATATCGTTTAGATGCCTCCTCACCAAGTCTTGTAAATAATCCTGTCCCTTGTGGCATTATTTGAAATACATTATCTCTATCATGTGATAGTTCATCACCCAAAATGAACATTATATCTTTATTTTTATTAATTAATGGTTTTATAATTTCAATTGTTGGTGAACTTATACTCACAATAATATCTACACTATCCAAATCTACTAGTTTTCGATATGCAGACAAACCTGTTTTTGCATCGTATTTATCATCTTCAAAAATAAATTGAATTTCGGTTGAACTGTTGTTACTTAATTTCATTGCATTACGAATTCCTTCACCTATAGATGCATACTGCCCACTTAAAGGAAGTATTACACCAACCCGTATTGTGTCTGATTTTGATTTATCGTTAATTCTAATAGCGACAAACATTGCAACAAAAATAAATATAACTGTAAGTATTGTTTTTTTCTTCATAAAACTAACATTACACTCTATTTTTTTTAATTTCAATTTTCCTTAAATTTTAATAAATAAATACTATAAATATTTAATGGCAAGCCTTAATATAGCCATTTTCTAAAAATTAAAACTTGACTAAAAAGTAGTCAGGTTCTATCATACAATTAATATGGATAATAAAAAAATACCGCAAGCTATCAGTACTATATTAGGTCTATCAAGGCAGGAGAATGCAATACTATCGGCAATTTCTGATATGGCTAAGCAAATTTCTACAATTGCAAGATTAACAAAGCTCCCCCGTACTTCATTACTCTATATACTCAAGAATCTAGAAAAAAGGAATTTGGTTAAACCGATCAAAATCAATAAACATAAGTATTGGAAATCTAATACGATAAATGCATTTCGAATGCTTAGAAATGCAACACCCGAAATCATTGTTCACAACGGAATACCTGAAATTTTGAACATTTTCGAAAGACTTGCAAATCAACCATTCAATTCTCGTATAAGGGCAATTCAACCAGATAATTCCATAAAATATGCCCTAAGGAAAGTCCCTGTTAAATTTCTTTATTCAATTAATACAGCTATTAAGGATAATAAATATATTTTTGAAGGTATTGTACATGAAAAATCTGTTAGTACTATAATTTCTGAACTCGGAAGGAGTGATGCGAAAAAGATTTATAATAGTTTTATTGGACGTTTAGAAGATTATGTCAAAATTCCTAGTGACTTCGCTAATGTTGAGTCTGAGATATATATATTTGGCGCATCAGCATACATTATAAATTGGAATAGAGAAATTGGTTTAGAAATAAATAATAAAGATATTGTTGAACTTTTAATAGCAATGTTCTCCTGTGTAAAAGAGCTTGGAACAAGATACAATCAGTACAAAGAAATGGAAGCTACTCTCCCAAATACGATTCAATAACATTCTTTCTTTGAAGAATTTCATCAGGCTTTCCTTCAGCAAGAATCTCCCCTGAATCGAGTACATATAAATAATCAGATAATTCTCTAATAAGATCCATGTTATGCTCTATAAGTATAACTGCTTTACCTTTATCTCGTAATTCTTTCATAACTGATGCAACAATCTTGATCATTTCAGGAAACATTCCAGCGAAAGGCTCATCTAGAAAAATAATATTTAAATCACCAACGCCACCATGAGTCATGGCAAGTACACGAGCTATTTCAAGAAGCTTACGCTGTCCGTATGAAAGATTTTTAGCTAGCTCATTTCGTTTCTCCCATAACCCAACTTTTTTCAAAACTTCTTCAGATTTTTCTAGATGAAAAGCTCCATGTTTTTCAAATAGTGATTTCCAAATACTTCTTTCTGTAAGTACTACGAGAATATTATCTATAACCGGCATCTGTTCGAACAATTTAACATCTTGAAATGTTCTTGTTATACCGAGCAGTGGTACTTCGTGTGCTCTCACAAGTTGCAATCGTTCTACACCAGCTATTATAACTTCCCCAGAATCAATTGGAATCATTCCTGTAAGAATATTTATAAGTGTAGATTTACCTGAACCATTTGGACCAATAATACCGGTTATTTCACCGGCACTAAAATCAATTGATAACTTATTTACCGCATAGACGCCATCGAAGTGTTTAGATATTTGTTTTGTTTCAAGAATTGACATATGTATACATTTTTCCACATTTTTGGTATTTAGTAAACAAAACCGCGCAGTCAGCCGAAGCTAACTGCACGTAGTGATGCTGAGTTCCTGTACTCAACCAAAATTTAGTACACCAATATAAATTCTTACTTACTGAAAGATCCCCTAGGTAGTTCTCCATTTATAATTTCTCCTATATGTACCTTAGGAGTCCTAAGTCCATTCTCATTAAAAATAATCTCTCCACTAGCTCCCTGCATCTTTATTTTCTGGATATTTTCTATCCATTTCTTATTATCAACATCATAAGCCTTCATTAAAATATTAAATGAATCATAACCTATTGACGCACCAATTCCAGGCTCACTTCCATATTTATTTTTATAAGAAGTAATGAAATCTTGTTTATCATTATCACCAACTGTAACCATGGCAATTGAACCATTGAGCGGTTGAAAACTTCCAAGAACTGATTTTATCTCCTTTTCGCCAGTTTGTATGTCTTGGTCAAAAACAAATACTAGTGGAGATTTTGATTGTTGTTTAGCCTCTTTGACAATTATGGCTGCATGTTGAGGTATAGTAAACAAAACAATTGCATCAGGTCTTTCAGTTAATAATTTTAAGACATCAGTTCTTACATCCCTACTAGAAGAATCAACCTTAATTATCGTTGCTCCATCTCCATACCCCTCAATAAAAGCATTCGCAAAGTTTGTCCATGCTTCAATATTTTGTGCGGTTACTATGGCTACTTTTTTATATCCCTTATTCTTGACATATTCTCCTAGTTTAACTTGAGCCGGTACACTACTTGGCCAAATCTGAAATATATTGTCTTTTTCAGGAGCTTTACTCTGCTCAAAACCTTGTATAAAAGGTTTATCAGTCTTATGTACTAGATCGTATACAGCATCTACAGTAAAAGTTGTCATATTTATTAATGCATCTACATTATCAACAGATGAAAGCTTTTGATAGGCAGAAAGCCCTTTTTTAGCATCAAAGCCATCATTCTCAGCTATCATTACAATTGATTGATCTGGATATAACGTCATCCATTGTTCTTTCGCTAGTTCAACACCTTTATTATAATTTTCACCCACAACCGCGTAGTCTCCTGTAGTTCCAGATATCAAACCGATTTTAACATCGAGGGATTCAGATTTATTCTGAAAAAAGTAGATCCCAAATACTATAACTAAGATACTAATAATAATTGCTATTAATTTTTTATTCATATGCACAAGTATAGTACAAGTTCACATTTATGTCATTCTTATTAGTAATTATAATTTATATATATAATATTATATGAATATAGATAAGGATTATTTAGAATTCTACAAAATATCATCAGAATTGCTGATATTTTATAGTTATGATAGAAATAGTGTATGGAAAAAATAATTATCACACTGAATCAGTCTGGTTTTACAAACAAGGAAGCGACTGTTTATACAGCTCTTTTATCGTGTGGGACTGCATCTGCTTACACAATTGCCGAAAAAACAGGCCTAAAACCTTCTACAACTTATTTAATTTTACAAAATTTAATTCAAAAAAACTTTATATACTCCATACCTAGAGCAAAGAAAAAACTTTTTTCAGCTCGTGATCCTAAAGATATAGTATCGGAAATCGAAAAAAAAGCAGCGCAAGCAAAAAAAATATTACCAGCAATGCTTGCTTTAATTCCTGCAGAAACATTGAAAATCAAAATCAAATATTATCAAGGCCTAAGTGGAATCGAAGAATCACTTAACTATAGTCAAAAACATAGTATACCAACTAGTGAGGTTGTCGGCTTCTATGCGAGTGCTGAAAATGTTCCAGAAGAATATATTGAAATGTCTAAAAAGTTTATGCATGATCTTAAAAAAAGAAATATTAAAGTAAGAGGAATAACACCCGAGCATCGATCTATAGAAGAAATGAAAATGATTCATGAAATGCTTGGTCATTCACTAAGAACAATTCCATACAAAGATTACTCCGCTCAAACATCGATTGAAGCAGAAGATAGTATTGTTAGAGTGATTTTGAATCATGAAGAAAAAGCAATCGTTATTGAGAATATTGAATTAGCAAAAATGGTTAAACAAATATTTGAGATGGTTTGGAAAAAATAATTATTATAGCCCATACTCTACCGCCACCCCATTCTTTATAACCTGAATCTCCACTGGCACATTCTCTACTGCATGATCTACAGTAAACTTTATTACTCCGTTTGGAGTTGTAAATTTATTCTTTGATATATATTCAGCTACTTTAGTCTGGTCTGTTGAATTCGCAATAGAATTTACTAGGACATACACAGCATCAAAATACTTGTCAGCAGATTTTGTTGGTTCAATACCATATTCATTTTTATATAATTTTATAAACTCTTCACTTGATACTTCCCAATTCAAAATAACAACACCTTCTAGAAGACTCTTATCGGCTTGTTCAGCAAATGAATCATTTATACCATTGTAACTTATTATTTTCGGATTAAATCCAAGTTGTCTTGATTGAACAAGGAAATTAATTGGGTCATTACCCACCATATCTAGAAATACAGCATCTACCTTTTGTGATTTCAACTTTGTAATAGTTGTTCTGAAATTATTGTAACCTATTTGTGCGTATTCTTCATTGATAATTCCTACTCGACCATTCTCTTTCATAACACCATCTAATGTCTTAGCGATTTCATTTCCAAAAGTAGATTTGAAGTGCACTACGGCGAGTTTATTTATATTTTCCTTTTTAATATAAATCTTGAGTTCACGTATCACTTTATTAAAGTCAGTTAGCATTACAAAACTCTGATCGTTTAATTCAAAACCATCAGAGATACGGAAATTGGAACCAGAAATGAATGCTAGGTTATTACTTTGTGCAAGTGGAATTAGTGGTTGTGCAGTAAAGTCGAATACTCCCCCAATAACTCCCTGAACCTTATCCAGATTAACTAATTTATTATATGCAGAAACCGCATCCTTGCCCTCGGTATGATCATCTTCTATGATAAGTTCTACTTTTCTACCATTTATACCTCCATTATTATTTATATTTTTTACTGCAAGCTCCATGCCATTTTTTGCATATTCTCCCCAAGGTGCAGCAAAACCAGTCAAAGAAACCACCGCTCCAATCTTAATGGATTCATTTGAATACTTATTACTATTGAATGAAACACCAACTACAATTAATATAATAATTATGACTGCTATTGTTATTTTTTTCATATTGACATAAGTATACATGATTGTTAGTATATGTACATAATTCGGCGAAAAGCGAATAATTATGATAAATAACGATTTTCTAAGCATATTAGGATTAAAGCCAGTACCTCAAAGAGTATTACTGGACATAGTTAAACATGGAACTTCCAAAGTTACTGATATATCATTGCGTCTGAATATGCCCAAATCTTCAATTTACGATGCCCTATCAATACTTGTAAGCAATAGTTTGATTAATGAATACAGCGACGATAGAGGAAAAACATTTGGAATTTCAGACAAAGAACAATTAGCCAGAGTACATAATGATAAGGTTGAGGAATTAAAAAAAGCCCATTCCTCCCTACTCACTTTCATACATAGTAATGTAAAGGAAGAATCAGTAGCTAAACCTAAAATTAAATTTTACTCAGGAGTAATTGGTATAAAGCAAGCATTTCGTGATATTCCATGGAATAGTAAATATACTGAAACTTATATGTTATGGCCAACAAGAGAGATGATTGATATTGATGAAGCATTCTTTAAATGGCATGGATCACAAAGATTTAAGTATAATGTTTTTATATATGCAATTGAAAAACATGACGATAGAAAACTACAGAACAAAAATCATGAATGGCTAAAAAATGACAAGATTAAAAATCTTGTAGATGTGAGATATCTTCCGAAGGGTGTGGACTGTAAAATGAGTTACTGGATATATGGAAATACATGCTTATTTGCAAGTGGTGGAAAAGAGAAAATTGCATTTACAATTCACAGTAAAGAGTTTTGTGAGATTATGAAGCTGATGTGGGAACAACTGTGGAAAGTATCAAAAAAATAGTTAGGTATCTACAGTCTATACTCCCCCACCAACCCCTGTGGTCTATAGAGCATGAGCAATATCAGTATTAGACCATAAGTCACCTGCCTCATCTGCGCCGCGATATCTGAGGGAAATCCGATAAATCGCAAAATTTCTGGTAGAAGGATTAAACAAATTGCACCAACTATCGCTCCTTTGTTATTTGCCAATCCACCTAGAATAATAATTGCAAGAATAAAAATAGATTCTGTCAGAGAGAATGACGATGGGTCAATAAAACTGATATAACTTGCAAATAATGATCCCGCGACAGCAGCCATACTAGCACCAATTACAAAGATTGCCAGTTTGTACCAAATTGTTCTATAACCAAACACTGATATAGCTTGCTCATCTTCACGAATCGCTTTTAACACCCTGCCGAAAGATGAATTAGTGATGAGTCGACATATTAAATAGATCAAAAATAAAAAAACAATTGAGAGTACTAGAAACCAGATATTTTCAGAAAAAGTAAAACCAAGAAGTGATGGTCTTGGTATGCCCGGTATACCTAAAGGTCCTCGAGTTAATGATTGCCAATTCAAAAATATACTATATATAATCACGTTGAAACCAAATGAGCCAAGAGCGTAGTAGTCATCTCTAAATTTTGAGAGAACAAGTCCAATTACAAAACTACACACTGCCGTAATGATGATCCCAATTATCAAAGCCATAAAAAAATTAATCTCTGTAGATGTAAGGAGTATCGCAGTAGCATAAGCACCCATTCCATAAAAAGCTGCCTGAGTCACACTAAGAAGACCTGTATAGCCGACTATCAGATTTAAAGAAAGACCGAGTATTCCGTAGATAGAGATGAGTATAGCGATGTGAATAAAATATTCCATATTATTTTTTTAATATTCCTTGCGGTCTGAATAATAGAAATAAAATTAGTACAATAAAAGCTATAGTATCCTTCCATTCACCAGAGATTTGCCATATCCCAAAGTTTTCGATAAAAGCAAGAAAAAATGCACCGATAACCCCACCATAAACATTTCCAATACCTCCAATAATACAAGCAATCACTCCTTTCAAAAGCAGAGAGAGACCCATTGTCGGTTCTATACCAGTATCAAAACCGATCAATATCCCAGCGAGACCTCCGATAGCAGAGCCGATGAAAAATACCCAGCCAATAATTTTCTCCGTATTTATACCAACAATTTTTGAAACTTCTTCATCATCCCCTATCGCCTTAACAGCTTTGCCAAAGATCGTATACTTGAATACCAAACCAATTATTATCATTATGAGTAGTGTTGTAATGAGGGTGATGATTTGAGTCTGAGTGATCACACCGCCAAATATATCAAATATGCGATCCGATCCAGAATTTCGAGCTAATGTCTGAAATTGGCTTGTAAACAGAATTGCAATAATCGCCTGCATAGCAGTAAGAACACCTAGAGCCGCGACAAGAAGAACCATTCCAGATGATTTACGCTCACGTAATGGTGAATACACTAATTTGTAGACTATAAATCCTATAATACCAGAGATAGCGAGGCCCAAAATAATAGATAGATACATGTCCTGTCCAAGCGTTTTATAGAAATAGAACACAGAATATCCACCAACAGCAGTCAATGCACCATATCCTAGATCAAAGAATTTGGTTGTGCCATAGATCAAATTAAAACCAACAGCGATCATGGAGTAAATTGCTCCAGCGATGATACTATTTAAAATTAATTGTGGAAGAATTTCCATTTAGACTATTTTATTTCGATAGCTTGTCCATCTTTGATTCTTTTAACGACATAGCTAACATGGACTATGTCACCATTATTATCGAAACTTATTGGACCTGAAGCTCCATCAAAACTCAAATTATGTAGGAATTCTGACACTTCATCGGGGTCTGTTCCAACTGCTTTGAATGCTTTAAATAATGCATCTGCAGCGTCGTATGCCTGTGGTGCACATATTGCAATTTCATCGTTTGGAATCTTAGCGCTTAGTTTACTCCTAAACTTATCGGTTGGGGATGCAGATGATCCAATATAAATTATATCTGCATTTCTATTTACTCCCCTGACAAATTTTGGATCACTCCAAGCATCGGCACCAAGAATTTTAACTTTTATATTCAAATCCTGTAACTGTTGAGTTGCAACTAATGCTCCATCAGTGTACATAGGCATATATAAATAATCTGGACTTTCCGCCTTTACCTTTGATAACTGAGTCTTGTAGTCGCGAACTTCAGATGCAGTACCCTCAGTCAAAACAACCCTTCCACCCAATTCGATAAACCTCTTATTGAAAACGTCCTTTATGCCAGTTCCCCAGTCGCTTATGTGATACAAGATCGCAACATTACGGGCATTGAGTGTATTATATGCATATTCTGCAGCATACTTACCTTGATACGCATCAGATGGATAATCTCGGAAAAAATATTTTCCAGACCCAGTTAGATTTGGAGCCGATGAACAATATGCAATTGTTGGCACTTTTGCGTCCATAGCTAACTTTACAAAAGCAGAAGTTTCCGATGAACATAGTCCACCGACAATGGCAGTCACCTTATCAATATTTATCATTTTCTGAGCGGCGCTTACGGCAGCCGCTGGGGTGCATTTAGTATCTTCATAAATTGCTTCTACTTTTCTACCATTGATACCTCCGAATTGATTTATTTCCTCAACTGCAACCTCAACAGCGGCCTTACTTACGTTTCCAAGAGAAGCAACATCTCCAGTCAAAGGTCCGATGAATCCAATTTTTATGGGTCCAGTATCGTCTTTATCCCCACCTAAAGTAACAAGCAATGTAATCACAATCATCGCAACTAAAAATACTATAATCTTCGCGTTTTTTGACATGATCTTAAGTTATTTTGTAATATCTAAATATTATCACATTTGCACCCACATTATCAATTTACTCTATCACATAAAAACTATTAAGATTTAACAAAAATCGCCCCATGTGGAGCGAATTTGTTTTTTTAGATAACTATTTATTTTCTATAGAATTTTCCATGACTCTATACTCCATAATCTTTTCATTAAATACAAAAACTAGGTCGTTTTTAATTCTATTTCTATAACTCTATCTTTTAATTCTAATAAATCCTTTTTATCGGCTTTTGAATCCAAAGATGATTTAATATAGAAAACATCTGTTTGTATTGTAATAAGTTTGGTATCCATTTCCACAACTCTGTTTTCGACCCTTTCTAGCCTTTCGTCTATTGCCTTAACCTGATCGCATACACCTTTTATCTTTTCATTATATCCAGCTGTAAGATCGGTAACATGTCGTTCAAATCTCACAATCATTTTTTCTAATTTTAAATCTAAATAATCCTTAGTCACATAAGAATCCAATTTCTTGTCTAAATAGTCTTTAGTCACAAAATCTTTTGTCTTTTCGGTTACAACAGACTCAATAGTGTTCTTTAAATATTCTTTTGTAATATTATTTTCTAACATTACTTATATAGTATTATTATTTAATTTTTATAACAATAGCTAAAATCATAAAAATTTTATCAGAATTTCATTTTATGTGGATAACTTGTTTTGATTTATCAAAACAGAAATCCCCTTGTGGGATAACTATTTATTTTCCGCAGTATTCTCCTTAACCCTATACTCTACAATCTTTTTTATTGATTTGAGAGGTATCTCATTATCAATTGGAAATCTGATAGTTCCTTTTGAGAATTCATAATTTGAAATTTCTTTTTTAAACTTTTCTACACCACTTGATGTTGGGTAAAATCCAATATGATTTTTCTGAGCAGCAAAATACACCAACACCTTACCCTGTCTATATGCAGGCATTCCATAGCTAATACATTCAGTAGCATTGGGTGCTGATTCTTTAATTGCACTTCTTATACTATTTAAAATTATTTGAATTTCTTTAGGAAAAGAATTTATATAATCATCTACAGTTTTAAAAGTTTTCATTTTCTTTTTCTTAATACCCTATATTTATATTTTATTCATAAACTCATCTATCTCTTTAAACGAAGAAAGAATAATTGCTTTATGTTTATGTGGCTCAATAAATTCTGTATGTGTCATCTTTCCCTTTTTATACCCTAAACCGTATCTTTTATAGAATACATGCTTCATTAGAGCTAAGGTTCCACTTAAAGATTCATTATCTCTAAACAGCCCACGCTTAAATATTACAAACCATTGTTGCAATATATTTCTATAACGTAAATATATCACAGTATCAGATGATTCCATCCCAGGATCAAGTAACCATGCTGTAGTGCCCTCCATTATCCATTTATCTTGTTGATATACTTCTTTAATTTTATTCAGAGCTTCTTGTCTATCTCTAATTTTTGTAAATTTAACTTCATAGAAATAGTCATCAGTAGAATAGTGAGGAATATTTAGTCTTTGAGATAGTTTACTAGCAAATGTAGATTTACCTCTACCGGCATCACCGGTGATAATAATTTTTTGCATAATTGCATAATAGCATACGATTATTTTAAAGAAAAATAATTTACTCAATCTCCAACTCAAGTGCTGAATGATCAGAAACCTCGTCATCTAACACTTTAAAGTTTTAATTTCATTCTTCTTAAAAGGATAATCAACGTAAATATAGCATTTGACAGGGTGATACTCAAAAGATATGGAACAGTAATTAGTGAGTAATTTTCTATTGCAATCAAAGAAAGTATACCTGAAATAGTACTTATAAAATAAGTAGAAATAGTTTCTGAATAAGGCTCTTCATAACCCTTACGATAAGTTGGTAAAAATGCTAATAAATCTATTAGCGATATTAATACTACCGAATAAATTAGATCTTTAGAAAAAAGTAATGTGAGTATGGCAAAACAAGACCCAAATAAACATGCTATATCAAATCTGGTTATATTTTTTGTACCATAAGTAAAAGAAAGTATAAAAATAGTTATGCAAAATATAGTACCAATTCCAATACCTAATGCACCATAACCACCTCCATCTGCAATAATTGTTACTGTACCGATTGTCTGTAAAATACTCCATATAAGCCATGAGTAGATGTGGGGAGTTGTCTTTCTATTAATGATATCCCTAAGATAAGGTAAGTAACAAAAGGTAGACAGAATAACAACAATTAAAGCTGAGGAAATTTTAATTATATCTATCATTAAATAAAAAATATCACATCTTTTTACTCATATCAATAGCTCTCTTAGTAATATGATCTCCTATTTCTCCCCAATTAAAATATTTTTTATTAAACTCTTTTGGATCAATTAGTTTTATTTCAGTAATATCATTATCATCAGGATCTTCTATAAAATCACCGTATGGTTCTACATCACATACAAATCTTAAATGAGTTGAAATCACTCCAGATTCATTTATATCCTGATAACCGATATATTTCCATTGCAACACTTTCATATTTGTCTCTTCTTTGACCTCACGTATCATTGCATCTACACAATTTTCTCCATCTTCTACTTTTCCACCAGGTGGAGTCCAAATATCTTTTTTCTTTGAATATACTATAACTATTTTATCTTCCAGAAAACACCAGGCATGTACAGCATGAATCTTTTTATTTTTTATTTCATCATCATTATCAATATCTCTATATACAATATCTATATTTTTATTATTCCAGAAAATATTAGATTTTATTTCCATATGATTTCATTTACTCAATCTCCACCATCACCTCATTTCTTGTCATCCATGGTGGTGTCCAAGGTGCATTATATCCTGCATATTTTGGTTCTCCTTTTATTTTCACATTATCATTTTTCAAAATATTCAATAACTTTTCCTTGTTTTTCATCACAGATGAATCACTTCTATACCAACCAAATCTAAGTACTGCCATTTTCATTTCATTAACTTTTACTATTTTTATTCTACTATCATTTGGTTTTGGAAGTGTTTCTAATGTATATGAGCTTGGCATTACAAATACTACCGTATGTGATTCGCCATCTATAGTTGCAAGCACTGGTGTTGTCATCGCTATCTTTTCTGATTGTTGTTTGCTTTCAAGTACGGGAGTGGTCATTGCTATACTTTCCTTTTTCGTATTATTACCAAAAATAAAATTAGCAATTAAACGAAAACCTTCATTTAATGCATTGTCGTAACTACCATTCACCACAGTTTCTGCAACTATATGTTCAGCGTATTTTCTTATTTCATAATCATTTTTAACTTCCAATACTGTATACTTTGCTTTTTCAGCTTTTGAAGAAAAGTATCCGTATATAGACCAGATTATTAATATTATTAAAATTATGTAAATTATTTTCATGTATTAAATATAGCATGGAATTTAAAAGGGAAAGGGGCCATCCAGTTCGGATGACCCCAATTTTGGGAACTCAAGAATCAAATACTCAAAAGATTCAAGAATTCAAGGTGCAAGTATCACTTGTTCTGCGGGGAGAAACCCGACGCAGAACCGTAGAAGTCGTTCGCATAGTCAACAACGCTCGTGTCGAACCTGAGCTCGTCGTCGCCGAAGTAGAAGATCGGAGACCCCGAGAAGACGCCAACGCCAACGGGCGAGAATTCATCTCCTGGAGTGTCGATGTAGAGGTCGTCGTAGTGTTCAAGACGATTGGGATGCGTGAGAAGCATGGAACCGACAGCGAAAGTGCCGAGACCAGCTTCACCTGCAGTATCCCCAATAATGACACGAGCACGACGGACGGAACGTCCACGATGGCGAATGCCGAACTGGGCAGGCACGAGGAGGATATCGGCGTCGCCTTGCGCTTCCGCAAGGTTCTTCCAGAAGTCCTCGCTCTTTGCCGACTGGCGGAGGTGCTTCTCATCAATCGCGCCGTCGCGATAATTGTAGAAGCGACCCTTGCGGGTTTCCGATAGGGTGTTGAGGATTTTCTGCACCGCCGAGCTGTAGATCGAACCGAAAATCTTCGGATTCTTCTTCCAGTTCGGAATGGCAAACCATCCTTCGGCGTTCTCGGGGAGCTTGGCTTCGCCTTTTTCGATCTGTGTGAGCAGTTCTTGATTGGCGTAGCCGAGACCCGAGAACAATTCGCGCAGACGATTGGTCTGTTCAACAATCCCCAAGGGCTTGTAGCCCGAAAGGTAACCGTAGCTCGATTCGACTTCTTCATCACTATATTCATGGCGATGGCGGTGCTCCTCAATAAACTCTGCGAGGAGATCACCTGCGCCCGCAGCTTCATTTACGCGTTGGGCTTCGTCCTCAGAGAGGCCGGCCTTGTTATAGGCGGCTTCGAGAATGGACATGAACTGCAATCCTTTCGGATCGCGGACGGTGACTTTGGCTGAACTAACAACTGCAACTGACGGCTCCAATGTTTTCATCGGCTCCATCCTTTCTTTTGTTATGCCAGATGCGCTCCAGCAGGTTGCGAGAGTGATATTTCGTTTTCAACTCTATATGGATTATAACATAATATATAGTAAAATGCAAGGATTAATAGATAATCATTCAACTAATTGAACCACCCTTCTTTTGTCTAAACTTTCTTATTGAAAAAATCAACTATGCTACCTAGTATGTATCCGAGTATTGCTCCAATAATTGGTAATAAAATTACCAATCCAGATCCAGGTCCAGCACTGTTTCCATTATTTAAATCATACAAGGCCCAAATTAAAATAATTGTACCTAAAATAAAAAGCCAGAAAGCATAAAAATTTCGTTTTTCCCAATTTCTCATGTGATTGTAATATTATATATTATTCTACGAGTTTAGCACAAAAAACTAATTTTCTGCGAACCTTAGACTATATTAGAACTTCGTAAATAAGTATTTCTAACCTCAATTGTTTTAGGATTGTGAAGACGTGTTAGCTAGTTATAAGCCCCTCCTAATTTTTTCTCAAGCAATAATACTTCGCTAGGTATATTGCCATCTATAAGTTTATTTTCATATAAGTCTTTGATATAGGTGACACAAATACCAATGGCATCAGTTACGCATGTTTTACCAGCATCACCCTCATTGAAGATGTAATCACCATTCTCATTAGCATGAACTATTGTGCTAATGCTTTCTATATTCAGATGTGCAATTGGCGAAAGGTATCTGTATATTATCGTATACATACGCTCGAAGTGACCCTTTTCAATACTTTTGTTTTCCTGATCACACTTCATGGCTTTTGCTTCCATATCTAACGCTCTATCTCTTTCAGTGATACTATTTCCTCTTAAAATACCTTGCCTTTGAGTTGTGACGTCATTCTTCATATCTTCCAAGTACTTTTTGCTCAAAAGAGCGCTGGAGTCTTGAGATTCCAAATTGGGATATTTACTTATCAACTCGTTAAGTTTATTTATAACAGTGAGCCTACTATCAGCACTTTCTTTCGCTGAAAGTGCTAGTTTTTTATTCGTATCGCCCAATTGATGATAAACAATGTTGATATGACCCTCTACTAAGCTTCTCAAAATCACACTCGCTGCGTGAAATTTATTTTCTTTATAAAGGATGATTATTGATTCGGTAAAGGAAAACAGCAAATAATGCATAAAATAGAGATAGTACTGGAGGTAGTTATAACTACCAGTATTTCTATGTAGGAGAGGTTTAGTCAGCTCTACTAAAGCTGAAAAATCAGTAATAATTGTTTCTATTTCTTGTTCAGATTTCATAATATTTGATGATTGACTTTTACAGAATCCATATGCTAAGATATAAGTATTCAGACGAAAAGGGGTCCAAACGGCTAACTACCTAAGGCACCCTTTTCTTTTTGTCTAAATTTTCTTCCTTTATAATTTTACTTTTTATATCCGTGTCATCTAAATATGCGAAGTATTGATTTGTGAGTTCTTTGTACAGGGATGATCTGTACTGCCTGTCGGGGAAAAGTATTTTTTCAAATCTATTTTCTTCAATTAGGAAATCTACAAGCAACTTATAGTCACCGTCGCCTGAGACAATGATGATCTTACCAAACTCCTCCTTTTTATATAGCTTTTTCATAATATTGAAAATGATGTCCGAGTCTACATTACCTTTCTTCTTTCCCACCATAGCCGGGTTATGCAAGCGAAAGAGGAGGATGAATCCAGCCTTTTGAATTTCTTCATAGAGGTCATTGTTCTCAGGCTGCACGTAACCTAGATGGTAGTATGCCTTATCGACATTATATTTTTTCTGTAAATAAACGTAAAGACGGGTAAGGTCAATCAGCCAAGGGTTCTTTTCCTTTTTGGCAGTGTTCATATATAGATTTTGACCGTCTATGAAAGCAATATTTTTATCTTTTGTATTATCCATGTTATTTTTACCTCTGTCTCTGGCAGAGTCGGGCTGACTACTAACCCCTTTCGGGGAGGGCCGAAGCCTTAGTGACTCTAGTATACCAGAATAGTTTATGTAAACAAAAAACTCACAGCTACTCTGCTGCCAGTTTTTCTAATGAGAATGTTTGATATTGCGTTCTACAAATACCCCTTCGTTTTTTCCAAATATGCCTGTACATTTTTTATTCCATTCTCCTTTCCAACCTTACTCCAACGTCCAAATTTCCAATGACTTTGTAAAATAATTACTGCTTGAAGCGCAGAGCGGTCTATAAAGAGATCGTTTCCAGCATATCCTCTAATGAGATGCTCACTTGCTTCTTCGTTCATTTCTCGTCCGAGTGCGGTAACAATTGCACGAGCTAAGTCCATATAGGGATGATCAAGAAGTGGGACAGGGTCGAAAACTGTAAGAGGATCTGTGGCAAAGATATTTTGATAAGCAAAATCATTATGACAATAAGAACTTTCTGTAGATATACCGACGTACTCATTTATTTTCTGAATAGCCAGAGAAAGATTACCGTGTTTACTATCATCGAGAAGACTAACGTCATTTACATATTCTACTTTTTCATTAATTAGATATTCTAACCATTCACTAAATTTAGAATAATTTCCTTTTCCATTTTCCATAACACCAAAACCTTCAGCCTTTACGTTATGCATCATTCGTAAGACACTTCCCATTTTTACAAAAATCTCTTCTCTGATCATTGCCCCTTTTTTATAAACCTCTGGAAGAGGTTTTGCATCTATAAATTCCATGAGTAAATAATGACTTCCATCTATTTTACCTTCTTCAATAACATGAGGAACTTTGACTCCTACTTTTTCCCATGCTCGCAAAAATGCTCCTTCACTTTCATAAAGTTTCTCTGGGCTTAAAGGAATTTTTAAAACTCTTTTTATTCCTTCCGCCTCAATAATACAAGTAAAAGAACTTGACCCAGCTGCCGGAAAAGTAACTAAAACATCTTTATCCTTAAAAAGAGAATGTTGTTTCAAAAAAACCTCAACATGAGGAATAAGAGCCAATCTCCGTTCATTGGTTTTTGTTTCTATTTCATAGGTAGAAAATAAAGGCTTATTTATAAATGTAATTTTATTAGAAGGTTCCATGGAAATAATTGTAGCATAAAAGTTAAAGCGCATCATTGCTGATGCGCTTTGTTTGGTAGTTTGTGGTTACTTAACTATATAGATTGTATTGAAAAACTACCAATTCTTGTGAGCTTTTACGAAGAGCGCGATTGCATCGCTATCGTCGGGATGCCGTTCAGCACCGAGTCTTTTGAGACCATCTTCACTCTGCATGGCCTTTTCAATAGGAATCATCGCATCAACGAGCTTAATCAGCGTATTGCGTCCACTAGGAGTTGTCATATCCAAGTGATAAACACGCTGTGATCCAATGAGCATGTAAAACATACCTTTCCACTGGTACACGTCGTCCTTGGCAATTGTCTGATTACGGCTACGGAAGTCATCGATATTCTTCTCAATAAGTGCGAGTAGGTCTTTGAAACCCCGCATAAGTACCATATAGAAATAATATTCGAATGAAAATCTGTTGCCACCATCGATGTAAACTCGATCAGCTCGGTTGAAGAGCTCGCGCCAGTCTTCGAAGCTCAGAGGTTCTTTGAGATCGAGACGACGTTTACCCTCGTTACAAAGCCAGACGAGATCCGCAGCAAATTGACTGAAATGCAAGTATGTCTTTTCCGGCGTCAGCTCTCCCGGGCGCGTTCCTCGAGCACTGATTTGTTTTTCTTCCATAATTATTCTCCATGGTTGGTTGTTTACTCAATGTGCTTAACTCTATGAACCTTCGACTTCTGTCGTTGGCTCAATGAAGTGGAGGAAGTGTTTTAAGTTTCCTCCATTTTGGACGATGTTTATAGGTAATCGTCTCACTACCTTTTTATTACAAACTCTTAATCATACGGAAGGTTGCTTTGAGTCCGGGAGTTTCCAGAACAGTGCCGATACCACGCTCATAGCGTTCGTACGAGAAAGGTTTCCCTTCATACTGAGCTTCAGAACGATTAATCATGCCTTTTTGAAATTCCACAAGAGCATGGGCGAAGTTCTTGGGAGTTTTACGTCCCGCCTTCTCGATTGTACCATCGAATGGTCCCTCCAGCCTGACGGTAGAGAAACTAAGACAGACCAGTTGAGAATTCTTCTGACGCAAACGATGGACGAAACCTGCAACTCCCTCCTGGCAGCCGTAAAAGCTACCGGTGATGAACAACTGCCGTTCATCAGTCACAATGACATCTTCGACTCCATGAATGTCGCGGAAGATTTTGTAATCTTTCCCACCGACAAGTTGCATAACAGCGAGGACTTCCTCGCAAGACTGACGAGCGTGATAATCCGTTTGAAGAATGATGATTTTCATCTTTTTCTATTTTCTCTTTTCTCTTTTGAAGTACTTGTCGGATGTTTTCAGAGCCCGACATTTGACTCTCAGAACTTAATTTATTCTCTTTTCTAAATCTAGCGTATCAGAACACAAAAGTCAAGGTGTGTCTATGGTTACCTTAATAAGAAAAGTCCGCTAGTTTTCACTGCAAATTCACAATAACACTAAGCTAAATGATTGAGGTCATTCCAAAACATTATTCGCCACTTTTTCTTTTCTGAATTAAACATAAATTTCGATACACCAGTATTATCCATAACCAGAACATCATCAAAACTTTTAATAAGATTCTCATCTATTAAATTATTAAGAATAAAATATGCCGCTAAAGATTTTAATAAAATAGCATGACTTATTATTACTATATGCCTTGATTCATTATTCTCTAAAAAACTTTTAATCTCAGTAAGGCGATTTTTTAATGATTCAAAATCTTCAATATACTTATATACACCATTATGTGAAAAAGTTCCTTGGCGCTCTTTCAGAAAATCTTTAGACTCAGATTTTATACCAGTAACCTTTTCAATCTCCCCTGCTGTTATTTGTGCTCTGAGAATTCCAGAATGATAAATCTTATCTACTGTAATATGTTTAAATCTTTCTGCAACCAATACTGCCTGTTTTAAACCATTATCAGACAATACATCTTCGGGACCATTAAATTGTGAATTAACATTTGAGAGACATTCTCCATGTCTAATAAAATAGATATATTTTCTCATTCATTGATACTAACATTAAAATTTAAAATGGGCACACCATGTGGTGTTCCTATTTTTCATTGCTGTCAGACTTGGAATCACCCTCGCCTCTCGTCGTGATATTTTACTTATTAGTTAAATATTATCGTATTTTCTGTAAAGCAAGCCTGGCATAAAATTTTGTATTATCATTTATCGGAGAAATACTTTCTATCTCATTTAAATTACACCACTTCCATTCATCAGTAGGTTTTTCTGGTATAACAGCGTCGGTGCTAGACTTTGCAAAAAAGACAAAGCATATATGCTCATGTGTCGGACTCATTCTTAGTCTACTAATGCTTACAGGCAACTTTATTTCTCTATAATCCTCACCCAAACTAGGAATATACTCACCAGAATTAGCGATTATTTCAATATCCAAACCAACCTCTTCCTTAACCTCTCTTATAGCCGCTTCAACTGGATCCTCGTCCAACTCTACATGTCCGCCAACAGACAGCCATATATTATATTTATCATGCTTCCTGAGTAAGACTTTATCTTTATAGACAACAAAGGTTTCAGAAACAAAATCAATTTTTTCATGGATATGTGGCATAGATTGATTATATAGTATTAATTGTATTATAGATATAATTATTTATTTATCCAAAATGTTTTCTAAAATTTCCTTCCTTGTATTAGCCCTTTCTAGGTTTGGGCTATTAACTTATCTTTATTAGGTATTGTATCTACATGTATCAAATACTGAATGAAGGACTTATGTTTAAGAAAAGGGATTTGCTGACATGTTTGAAGAGTAAAATTGACTGGAAAAAAGATAAATTTAAATTGATTTATCTTTTGAGTTTATCAATTAGGGATTGACTTTCTCCTGCTTGTTTTTTACGGTTTGCCAAAGTTGTTTTGATTATGTTGATTATTGAACCATTGTATCCAGACACATCTTTAGAAACCCATTCAAGATTCTGTTTGATGTCTCTAACATCCTTTTCCATTAGAGCATTGATCTTATCTGCATCCTTCTCCACTGTTTGATACGTAAGTACTAATTCATTATTTCTAACATCAGCATCAGGTGTTCCTGAAAGTGAATAGGTTGAAGGTTGGCATTTAAATAATTCTGACTCACCGTCAAACGGAACCCTGACTGTAAGATGAAGACCTGTTACAGTATATTCTCGATCATCTATGAATCCAGATCTACGCCCACCAACTGTCACAGGGCCTTCTGAGGCATCGACTTTTATATCTAACTCTTTTAAGATAGGAGGTTTAATTGAATGCCGATTCGCAAATTCGTCTGCAGCTTTTGAGTCTTCAATATTCTGCAATTCGCTAAAGTTTAAGCCATTTATTTCTTCCAGTAATCTTTCTGCGCGAGTACGCAAATAGGCACCTAGGTCTGTACCCCTGAAAAGCGAATTTGAATATCCTCGTCTAAACATGGATCAATTATATCAAAAACCCTCTCAAGATGCAGGTGATTCTTTCGAAGCCTCTATTCTTACTGGTAGATCAGTCATGGCGTAATGTACAAATTGTTTGCCTAATTCGGTCAATTCATACAAATCTTCATCATCAAATGCTGAAGTAAGCGGTTTCGGCCCAGATCCCTTTTGACGTCTTTGTGGCGTCTTTGGAACAGGTTTGCCGTAATAATCAAATTCGACATGTTGGCGGATAACACTTCCGGTACTTAAATCTCTAAAAAGAAGTCTGAAAAGATCCGCATCGGCAGAACTTTCAGCCACTTCTTGCTTACCTAACTCAACCCACACTCCTCCTCGAGAAATACCTTCGCGGTAATGTTTATATATAATCGTAATCACCTTAAAATGGAGCTCTGAATAGACTCTTAGCCAATCGATGAACAACCGCACAACATCGTCACTGGATAGTTCACTTGCAGCAGCATTCGAAAGAATATTTCTAATATATTGTCTTTTCTCTTCACTCTCGGCACCAGACCATTCACGAAAGGTTTTCTTCAGTAAAGATTGGAATTCCTTGCTCTCGATTCGAGCGGCTATTTTTTCATCATGTAAGTCGAGACGTGCCATTATCTCAAAAATGGTTTGTTCTTTCTCTTTGATTTCATCTTCAAGCATCTTAATCCATGCCTTAAAGAATTTGTTTACTTTATCTTGTTCATTTTCAGACCAAGCGCTCGCCACAGCTGACAAAAAACTTCCGACAACAGGAGCGACTGTACTGACAACGCCGCCAACCATTTGCATACTACCCCTTACAACTTTGGGTAGTTCACCTTCTCTTGGAAATTCATCGTCTTTACTTGTCATATTATTTGTCATGTTACTTAATAGTATAGCTTATGTACTGTGCTGACCAATATCTCCAAACTTGTAATCGCCCTATTTTTATTTATTAAATATTATTACTTGGACCATCAAGTTTTGATTCTTTGGAAAGAATAAACCTAATCTTTTTTTCAGATTCGGGACCCATGAGCTTTCCAAACTTAATAAGAATTGCATCATTTCCAGCCTGTGAAAATGACAAAAGAATAATTCTTAGAAATAATTTAATTTTAGAAAGAAAACTATTTGAACTCTTTAGATATTCCTTTGATATAAACCCATTTTTAAGATGGTTAATAATTGAGTTTCTTAAAAATTTTCCATATAACTCAATTATCAAGACTTTGTCCACCTCTTCTCTATTATACAGACTCAAAAACCATGGTTTCATATATTCATAATATACATGAATATCTTTTTCACTTTGTCTGTATAATTTAGTCGTACTGTTAATTAAGGTTTCGTATGCATACTCAGCATCAACAACAGCTTCAAATGTTTTAATTTCTGGCAACACAATTGTATCTTCTTTTACTATTCTAGGAAAATTCATATTAACTAAATATATCTTATTGATTATGAAAAATCTACACCCAACTGCTTGTCATACTTGGAATCGCCCTCGCCTCTCGTCGTGCCGTCGCACTCCTCGGGCTGGGCACCGGCTCGCGGTTCGTCCTACTGGACTTACAACGCTCCGCCGTTCTCATCCAACTCCGAACAGTATGCTCATTTCGAATGACAAAGTCATTCTCAATGATCATTGCTGCCGGACTTGGAATCGAACCAAAATTAGAAGCTTCAAAGGCTCCTGTCCTACCATTAGACGATCCGGCAAAATAGAACAGACTTATATTAACCCGTAAATCCCTAATACACAAGACAGTTAATCATAATCTAATACAAAAGAAAATCGCATACATAATACCCCTAAAATGAATGCGATTTTCTGGCTATATTTCGACCTTTGTTATTTCAGTATATTTTATAGTGATGAAATCCGTATAAAATCTTAATAAAATCAAAATGAAATTTTTATTTAGATTTTATCTGTTTTTGCTGTCTTTTTCCCCTCTTTGCTTTGATGCTTTAACAAAAGCAGTAAATAGTGGATGTGGTCTAAGTGGTCTTGCTAGGAATTCTGGATGAAATTGTGTTCCTAAGAAAAATGGATGCACTGTCTTTGGTAGCTCTGCTATTTCCATAAGTTTTCCATCTGGTGATGTACTTGAAAATACTAATCCTGCATTTACCAATCTTTCAATGTATTCATGATTTACTTCATATCTATGTCTATGTCTTTCTTCTATTATTTCACTACCATATGAATCATATGCTATTGTTCCTTTTTTAACTATTGATTTATAGAGTCCCAATCTCATACTTCCTCCATAGTCTTTGTTTTCCAATTTCTTTTTTTGATCTGGCATTATATCGATAATTATATAGGATGCTTTTGAATCTATTTCGGCGGTGTTTGCCCCTTTTAATTTCAAAACATTTCTAGCATATTCTATAGTCATAAGTTGCATACCGTAACACAATCCGAAATATGGTATTTTATTTTCTCTTGCATATTTGATTACATTTAACTTTCCCTCTATTCCCTTTTCGCCAAATCCTCCTGGAACTATTATTCCATCAAACATATCCAAAATACTGTAATCTGGATTTGCTATTTCAAAATCATTTGCATTTATTGTATGTATTTTTGGTTTTACTTTTTCTGAATATGCTGAATATTTTATTGCTTCTAGAACAGAAACATATGCATCAGTAAGTACAAAGTCCCCAGTACTGAAGTATTTACCAACAATTGCTATATTTACTTCCTTTTCAGTTGTCTTTACTGCATTTGCAAACTTTGACCAAGCTGCAAGTCCTGTTCCCTTTCTTTCTTTTAATTTCAAAGATTTGATAAGTAATTCACCGAGTTTATCTTTTTCAAAATTTATTGGAACATCATATACACTATCAATATCTGGTGCTGAAATTACATTTTCAAGTGGAATATTACATGCTATCCCTATTTTTTCTTTTCTTTTTTTATCTATTGGAACTTCTGAGCGACCGATAATAAAATCAGTGTGAACTCCATAACTTGCTAGTTGATGAACTGCGTTTTGTGTTGGTCTACTTTTCATCTCCCCAATCTTTGAAGGAATTGGTAAATAACTTACCATAATAAATATTACATCATCTGGATGTTTAATCTTTAAAACTCTTGCTGCTTCGATGAACATAATATTTTGATAATCTCCTACTGTTCCGCCGATTTCAATTATTGAAATTTCAGACTCATTTAATTGTGCTGCCTTTTCAAATCTATGAACTATTTCATCTCTTATATGAGGAACTGCTTCTACACATTTACCGGCAAAACCAAGATTTCTTTCTTTATCTATTACATGTTTATAAACCATACCTGATGTTATATAGTCATCATGCATAAGATCACGATTTAGAAATCTTTCATAATTTCCCATATCCTGATCAGTTTCTAGTCCAGAATTTAAAACAAAAACCTCACCATGCTCAGTTGGATTCATTGTACCCGCATCAACATTTAGATACGGATCTACTTTTGCTAGATTTACTATAAATCCTTTTGATTGAAGCAGTGTACCAATAGATGAAGCTGCAATACCCTTACCCACCCCTGACATCACACCACCGACGACAAAAATATATTTATGACTTTGCTTTCCCTTTCTTACTTTCTTTTCACCTACTTTCTTGTCTTTCATTTCGGAATAAATTAATTTTAATGATTCTATTGTATCAAATATCTTTTAACTGCCAAGTAACTAGATATTGCTCCCAAAATTATTCCTGAACCCATGATTATGGCAAAGATTTGTCCAAAATAACTCATAAAATAACTTGAAAATACATTTATAATTAATGAAAAGTCCTGCACCCCAGAAACCCCAACAAATTTAGTTATCACTGAGTCGCTATAAAATGCAAATAATCTGAGTATTATAAGTGTTAATACCGCTGAAAATACTCCGTACATAATTCCTGAAACTACAAACGGACCTCGTATATATAGATGTGATGCTCCCACAAGCTTCATCACTGATATTTCATCTTTTGCTGTGAATATAATTAATCTAATGGTATTAAATGTAACTATTATCGCCACTATAACAAGTATAATTATTGTGACTGTACCTGCTTTTTCGATTGCTGGTATTATGCGTCCGAGTCTATCTATGATTAATTTATTTTGATTATAATTAACTTTATCTACTATACTTACACCTGATTTTGATAAAGCATTTTTGCTATCTAAAAATCTAGCTATGCCTGCGTATTGTGATGGTTCTTTTGCTTTAATATTTAAAATAGCACGAAAGGGATTTGTACCTATTTCATCCAAGCCTTGCATCATCAAAGTATTATCCTTCCATTTATCTTTAAAATCTGACAGGGCTTGATCTCTTGAAATATATTCAACCTTTGAAACTTCTGGTAAACTCTCGATTGTTTTTTTTAAATTTAAAATATCTGTCTCCTCAGAATCAATTACAAAATAAACATTAATATCCACTTTATTTTTAACTTCTTTAATCAAAGTCCTTCCAAAAGCAGAACTAAATATAAGTCCTCCAAATACAACAAGCGAAAGTGTTAAAACTACAATAGCAGAAAATGACAGGAAGCCATTTCTCCAAAAATTTATAAAGCCTGATCTTACTATTCTTTTAAAACTTGTTAATATCATAATATTTTATAGTACAAATTTACCATTTTTATCATCACGAATAATTTTGCCTTTTTCCATTGTTATTACCCTGCCACCTATTTCCTCTACCACTCCTTTATTATGAGTTGTGAGTAGTACAGTTGTGCCTAGTTTATGAATCTTTTGTAATATCTTAATTATTTCAAATGTATTTATTGGATCAAGATTACCAGTTGGCTCATCTGCAATAATAATATCTGGTTGTGTAACTATAGCCCTCGCTATTGCCACGCGTTGTTTTTCGCCTCCTGATAATTCATGAGGGAAACTCCATATCTTTTTGCCCAAATCAACTAATTCCAAAACATGAGGAACATCTGATGAAATCTCACTATCTGTCCTACCTGCAGCCTCCATTGCAAATGCGATATTTTCGTATGCGGTCTTATTTGGTATCAATCTATAATCTTGAAAAACCATACCTATTCGTCTTCGGAGTTTATTCATTTGATTTTTCTTGAGTTTATGAATATTTGCACTTTCAAAAAAGACAGCACCCTCAGTTGGTTTGTCTTCTGCTATTAGCATTTTCATTAGTGTTGTCTTACCTGCACCTGAATGACCAACAATGGTTATGAATTCATTTGGTTCAACACCAAAACTGACTTCGTCTAATGCAATACTTTCGTCTGGATATATTTTGCTTACCTTATCGAAATAAATCATACTAGGCATTATATCATAATGTTCTTTCTGCCTCTAGAAATTCGTCCAAATCTCCCTCTAAGACTTTTTCAACTTGCGATGTTTCTACATTTGTCCTATGATCTTTGACCATTTTGTATGGATGAAGTACATACGATCGTATTTGATTTCCCCATTCTATTGATGTTGTCTTGCTTATATACATTCCTTTTTCTTTTGCTTTTCTTTCATCTTCCATTTGTTTAAAAAGTTTGCCTTTCAAAATATCTAATGCTTTTTCTTTATTTTGTGCTTGTGATCTTTCGGATGTGACATGTACTGATAGACCGGTTGGCTTATGTACTATTCTAACGGCAGTCTCTCTCTTATTTACATTTTGTCCTCCTGGACCTCCTGATTTTGCTATTGAAATTTCAATATCTTTTTCAGGAATTTCAAAATCAGCGCTATTTACTTTTTCAAATTTTGGAATTATTTCAACCATAGAAAAAGAAGTATGACGCAATTGCTTTGCATTAAATGGTGAAATCCTCACAAGTCTATGAACACCGCTTTCATTTTTCAATGTGCCGTAAACATTTTTACCTGAAATCTCAACTGTAATATTTCTATATCCTCCATGATCATTTGTATGTTCATGCAAAATTTCCATACCCCATCCTTTGTTTTCTGACAATTTTCTATACATTCTAAATAGTATCGCTGAAAAGTCTTCAGCATCATCTCCTCCTGCACCAGAAAAAATAGTCATAATAGCATCTCCTTTATCAAATTTACCTATACCTTCGAGTGCATCCTTTTGCTCCTGCAATTCCTTTATCATTGATTGAGCTTTTTCTGAATTATTCCAAAAATCAGGCATTTGCATTGCCATTTCAATTTCAGAAATTCTTTCTATTATTTTCTGCTTTGCTTCCATATATTAAGAATACTATATTGCACCCTCTTTGCGAAGTATTTTTATTTTATTATTATTTCCCCTATTATATCCACCAGTCTTACCATCACTTCTTACAACTCTATGACATGGAATTTTGCTATTGTAATTTTTATTTAAAATATTTCCTACAGCCCTATATGCTTTAGGATTACCAGCAAGTATTGCCACCTGCTTATATGTCATGGTGTGACCTTTTTTTATTGACTTTGTTATTTCAAATACTTTTTCTTTAAAATTCATTTTATTTATTTTAAGAGCCAAAGATGAGAATCGGACTCATGTTCTCGCTTTACGAAAGCGATGTTCTGCCACTGAACTACTTTGGCATTAATTCCCTTTCAAAATATCTGCATGAAAAAACCATGCTCCTAAAACAGCTAAAAGTGTACCGAAAACTCCGACAATAGCTACAATGGTGAATTTGCCAGATATTAGCAAATCACCAAACAATATATAGAGTACTACAAGAAATGCATGTACTGAAATATGTACAACTATAAAAAACCAAAAGTTGATTTTTGTTAATCCTGCGGCATATGCAAATATATCCATAAATCCAGCAAAAAATATCCTTGCTCTAATAAATTTCTTTCTATCACTCAACTGTTCAACAACTTTTTCAAGCATTGGTATTTGACCATTTCCTGTGAAATAGTGAAGTACTGATCTACCGAACTTTCTACTAATCCAAAATGCTATTGAGGAACCGATAGCATCTCCCAGTAAACTAAAAAATAATCCTTTCCAAAATCCGAATAAAGCCCCAGCTATAGGATAGATAATTGTTCCACCCAAAGGTGCAACTACAATTGTTGTTGCTTTTAGAATAATTAAAATCACTGGTGCAAATACACCCGCAGTTTCTACTTTTTCTCTAAGACTATTCAAGCCTAAAGTAACGGTCAAATAATATGCTATTCCTATAGTAATAATTATGATTAATATATTCCTAATAGTATCTCTTAATGATGGGGGCTTTATTCCTTCGGTATTATCCATAAATTATTTATTGTCTAAAAGTATAACAAAATTATAAATTGAAGTCATATAAATCAACTGAGCCGTTGTCCGGGATTGAACCGGAGACCTCGTCATTCACATATACCTTTACTTCGTTATATTATACACAACTTATAAAAGGGTTAGACTGTATCTTGCGCATATCTTTTGATTTAGCGTCCCTTGTCAGTCGTTCGGGCGACAATATTAATATTACTTATCGCCACGGTCTTACCCATTTGTATTGCATGGACTTTAACCGTAATTCGGGTTTCATCATTTCGTTTCCAAAATGAAGGGCTATCGGATAACCAATGACGTGCTCTACCAACTGAGCTACAACGGCTTTCTACTTTTCCATACTAACACATTTATAGGGATGTGTTTACTGTATTTTGAGTTCTAGTTTAAATTATGACCATAAAAGAGATGTACTTAAGCACAAAACATGAAAATTATACTGATACTCTACAATATCATGAATCAGTAATTTTCTTTTTTAACTTCCAGCCGTTGCCATGACTTAAAAGACCAAGATACGACTCGACAACTTCCGGCTTTTCTTGAGAATCTTTGATTTTCTTGAACATACGATTTTTTGTCGTTGTCCGTATCACTCGATGATATGGAAAATGAACCCAGCCAAGGAAATCTACACCCGACGAAGATGTCTTAATAAACACTTTGTCTGGATGAAGAGATAATTTTAATTGCTCACTGAGAAAGCCCTGAACCTTAGGTAAGATTTCCATCAACGAATCTTTATTGTGTTGCATAATGACGAAGTCATCGGCATACCGAATATAATATTTAGCTTTGAGCTTGTGCTTTACAAACTGGTCAAATTCATTCATGTAAATATTTACCAAGAGTTGCGAGGTCAGGTTACCTAAAGGCAAACCCTTACCTGGACCAGTACTTTGAAAACTCTCAACAATGCGTTCAACAAGCCAGATCGTTTCCATATCATTAATATGTCGCTTGAATATTTCAATAAGCTTTTCATGATCAATAGATGCAAAAAACTTTCTAACATCACATTTCAGGACCCAGCATGCCCTGCTATTACTTTTTGACACTTTCATAACGAAATCATTGAATCGATTTAACGCACGATGTGTTCCTTTAAATTGTCGACAGGAGTAGGAATCATAAATAAACTTTTTATCAAAATAGGGATATAAAATCCTGTAAATAGCATGGTGCAATAATCTATCTCGGACCGTAGCCTTGTGAATACTTCTCGGTTTCGGATCACTTATCGAAAAAGCTTCGTATGCACCATGTCTATACATTTTTGTTCGCAGTTCCTCATGCAATTTGAAGATACTATGAGAGAGATTCAGAGAAAATTCAGCAACGTCCTTTTTAGATTTCTTGCCACATATAAATTCGGTCCACGCATCGCATAGATTTTTGATGGATATGATATTCTTATACTCATGACCCATACTAATAAGGATCATATTACCCCCCCCCCCGAGAATTACCACAGGTAATTCTCAAATCGAAAGAGACATATCGTTTTTGGCTCTCTATCTATCGTGATTTTCCGAAAGTCGAGCGGTATGGAATTGGAAACAAAATTGAACAGGCTTTTCTTGATGTACTTGAATACACATTCTGTCTTTCTTATCTCCCGCCTGAACACAAAATACCGATATTGAACAAAGCCATCACAAAACTTGATATTGTGAAGTTCTTTGTGCAACTCGCATGGGAAAGTAAAATTATTCCAACTGATACATACTCGGACTTAATCGGAAGACTTGAGGAAATAGGGCGACAACTTGGTGGTTGGAAGAAGGGTTTGCAAGCAAAAACTCCCCGACCTTAAGCCGAGGAGAAAACCAACAGTTTCGAGAGAACACCTGGTTGCCATCATCCCACCTGTTCGGGTTATCGACGGAGTTCGCATTGACGTTCCAGCCGTCGTCGTTCCAGTTCACGTTGACCGCGCGAAGCACCCCAGCGTTATCGTATACAAGATCATCTATATCACCGCCAGCCAAACCATGACCAGCTGAATTTTATCCGGGACATCAAAGTCCACTAATCTCATATACCAATTCTTGTTATTTTTTTGAAGAGACTTTCCCCACTCTCACACAAGGCATACCCAGTGTGACTCTCGAGAAAAATATCCTAAGACCATGACGTGAAAGCCGTAACCGTCACGTAACACATGATTTCGGAAATAAGTATAACAAGAGAAATTTAAATATAAAAAATTGACCCCCAATCCGCCGAAGCAGACTGAGGGTCAAAGAATCCAAGGAACAAAGGATCAGGCTTGCGCCGGAGCCGAAG
>CAYWKB010000004.1:0-20427 GCA_964459225.1 uncultured Candidatus Saccharibacteria bacterium
CCCGTCACCGGATGGCGTGGGAGATCAGCGACGACCAGGTCCCGCAGCCCGTCGCGGAGCCGTCGGCGCCGGCGCGCAACGGCCGGTTCCTCCGCGCTCTCGAAGGCGGCGCCGGGTGACGCCGTACGGGACCATCGTCGCGGACCCGCCGTGGCACACCACCGCTGGCCCAGGTTGGGCCAGCGGTGGTCGGTCACGACCGCTCACGTACCCGACGATGAGCCTCGACGAGATCAAGGCCCTGCCCGTTCGCGACGTGGCGGCCGACGTCTGCCATCTCTACCTGTGGACGACCAACGGCTACCTTGAGGCGTCGTACACGGTCGCGCGCTCGTGGGGGTTCAAGCCCAGCACGATGCTGGTCTGGGCCAAGAAGCCGATCGGTCTCGGGCTAGGGGGGGGGGTGGACTTTGACTACTGAGTTCGTCCTGTTCGCCTGGAAGGGCAGCGGATCCGTGAAGCGCCGCGGGCCATCGACCTGGTTCACGTGGCCGCGCGGCCGGCACTCGGCCAAGCCGGAAGCGTTCCAGGACCTCGTCGAGCAGGTCAGCCCCGGTCCATACCTCGAGCTGTTCGCGCGGCGGCAGCGCCTCGGCTGGGACACCTGGGGCAACCAGGCGCTGTGCCACGTCGACCTCGCTGAACCGATGGCGGTCGCCGGGTGAGCCTGGACCTGCGCCGCACCCTCGGTCCGCTCGTGGTCGAGTGGATGGAGGCGAACCTCGTGCACGGCCCCGGCGACGTGCAGGGCCAGCCGCTGCGCCTCGACGACGAGCAGGTCCGGTTCCTGTGCGCCGCCTACGCCATCGACGACCACGGCCGCCGGCTGGTGCGGCGCGCCGTCTACAGCCGCGCGAAGGGCCGCGCCAAGAGCGAGCTCGCCGCCGCGATCTGCTGCGCCGAGGCCCTCGGCCCCGTCCGGTTCGGCGGGTGGGATCCGGCCGGCTACCCCGTCGGCGTCCCCGTCCTCTCCCCCTTCATCAAGGTGGTCGCCACCGAGGAAGGGCAGGCGGGGAACACGTACGGGGCGATTGAGGTGATGCTCCGCGAGGGGCCCGTCGGTCGGACCCCCGGGCTGGATGTCGGCCGGACCCGGACGTTCATCCCCGGCGGCGGGGAGATCCGCGCCGTGTCGAGCGCCTCCGCATCGAAGGACGGCGGGAAAGAGACGTTCGCGAACTTCGACGAGACCCACCTGTTCCGCGGGCCGGAGCTCGTCGGCGTGCACGCCACGATCCGCAGGAACCTCGCCAAGCGCAAGGCCGCCGAGCCGTGGTCCCTGGAGACCTCCACCATGTACGCCCCCGGGGAGGACTCCGTCGCGGAGACCGCCCACGTCTACGCCAGCAAAATCGCCCGCGGCGACATCACCGACGGCGGGTTCCTGTTCGACCACCTGGAGGGCCCGCAGGTCGTCGACTTCTTCGACGACCACCAAATCGTCCAGTCCCTGCGCGTCGCCTACGGTGAAGCGTCGGCGTGGATGGACTTCGACCGGCTCCTCGCGGAGGCCAACGAAGCGCGCGAGTCGGTGGACAGCCGCCGCATGGTCGCCGACTTCCGCCGGTACTTCCTGAACCAGCCGACCCGCGCGGAGGAGTCCGTGTGGGTGCCGCCCACCGTCTGGGCCGGCCTCGCCGACGAGGCGGTCCCCGCCCTGCCGCCGGACGGCGCCCGCGTCGGCGTCGGCGTCGAGGTCGACATCACCGGCACACTCTCCGCCGTCGGGGTCGCGTGGGAGCACGACGGCCGCACCGCGGTCGCCGCCACCATGTGGTCCGCCCGCAAGCAGATCCCCGCGCACCACACCCAGGATGCCGACGTCCTCGACCTCGGCGCCGTCGATGACCTGGTCGCCACGCTCGCCGGCCGGTGCACCGTCACCGTGCACCGCGACGAGCGGTTCTGGCCCGGTGATGAGATGGTCGACCGCGGCGTGCAGGTCGACGCCATGACCCAGTCCGACCTCGTCACCGCCGCCGGACGGTTCCACCAGGCCGCCCACGGGTCCGCCCTCACCCACACCGGTGACCGCGTCCTCGCCGCCATGGTCGGTGCGACCAAGGCGATCCCGAACGACACGGGGTGGCGGGTTGTGAAGGCGAAGGCCGAGGTCTGGCCGGTCGCCACGGTCGCCGTCATCCGGGCGCTGCACAGCCTCCAGGACGAGGCCGTCAGCCACTACGAATCCTCGGAGCTGCTGGTCATCTAGTGGCCCCCCTGAGCGACATCCTCCGCCGGGCGCATCGCCTGACGGAGCAACGGCCCCTGCCCGAGACCAGGGCGGGTGAGCCGGAGGACACGCTGTGGATGCGCGACAGCTTCCTGCAGACCGGCAGCCACGCCGGGGAGACCGTCACCGTCGAGAAGGCCCTCACCCTCGACACCGTCATCGCGTGCGTCCGGGTGCTCGCGGACAGCGTCGGCGCCCTCCCGCTCCGCGTCTACCGCCGGCAGACCGGCGGGGCGTCCATGAGCGAGGAGTGGTCGTCACCCGTGTCGCGGCTGCTGCGCGACGAGCCGAACCCTGAGATGACCGCGATCGACCTGTGGAGCATGGTCGTCGCCTGGTTGGCGACGAACGGCAACGCCTACCTCGGCAAGCAGCGCGTCGGCGGTGAGCTGGTCGCCCTGTGGCCGATCCACCCGGACCGCGTCCGTGTCGGCCGCGAGCAGGGCCGCAAGGTGTTCCTCGTGCGGTCCGAGGACGGCGCGACGGAGCGCCGGTACCGGGCGGACGACGTCATCCACATTCGCGGGCTGAGCCTTGACGGCCTCATGGGCCTGTCAGTCCTCGCCTACGCCCGGAACAGCATCGGCGCCGGGCTGGCGATGGACGCCTACCAGGGGTCGTTCTACAACAACGACGCGACGCCGCGCGGCACCCTGAACGTCGCCGGGAAGCTCACCGACGAACGCAAGACGGCCCTCGCCCGCGCGTGGCGCGCCCTGTTCGGCGGCGCCCGCAACAGCCACAAGGTCGCGGTCCTCGAGGACGGCGTCACCTTCACGCCGATCAGCGTGAGCCTGGAGGACGCCCAGTTCGTCGAGTCCCAGCAGATGACGGCCCGCAAGGTGTGCCGCATCTTCCGGGTGCCGCCGGAAATGGTCGGCCTGGACTCCGGCAACAGCCTCACCTACAGCACGGTGGAGGGGCAGGGCATCCAGTTCGAGCGGTACACGATCCGCCCGTGGCTGGCCCGCATCGAGCAGGCCCTGAACCGTGACCGTGACCTGTTCCCCGGCCCGACGCGCGGCGTGTTCTGCGAGTTCGACACGCAGTCCCTGCTCCGCGCGGACCTCAAGACCCGGTTCGAGGCGTACGCCCTGGCCCTGGACCCCGCGAAGGGGTGGCTGAAGCCGAACGAGGTCCGGCCGTGGGAACGGCTCCCCACCGACCCGTCATTCGACATGCCGGCCGAACCGGCCGCGACACCGGAGGTGCAGGCGAATGCCTGAGCAGATGCGCCGCAGCGCGATGCAGTTCCGCGCCGCCGCGGAGACCCGCGACGACGGCCGCACGTGGGTCGGGGGGATCGGCACCGCCTGGGACTCCCGCAACGTCTACGGCGAGGTGTTCGTCCCCGGCACATGGGCCCGCACCCTCGCCGAGCGCTCGGACCGCAAGCCCCTCGTGATCCGGTGGCTGCACCACACCCCGATCGGCCGGTGGAGCGAGCACGTCGAGGACCAGGACGGCCTGCGCCTTGGCGGCTACCTGTCGGACACTGCGACCGTCCGCGACGAGGCGGAGCCCCTGCTGCGCGACGGCGCCGTCACCGGCCTGTCGGTCGGCTTCTGGCCGCGGCTGTGGCGGTTCGCCGACGAGGGTGAGCGCGTCGAGTTCGACACGCCGTTCGGCAAGCGCGCCTACGACGTCACCGAACCCACCATCTTCGTCCTCGACGCCGACCTCATGGAGGTCTCGCTCGTGGATTCCCCGGCGGACGATGAGGCCCGCCTCGACGAACTGCGGGACCAGCGGGAGCAGCTGCTCACCCGCGCCCGCGAGCTGGGCAGCGGGTCCGGTGAGGACCTGTACCCCCAGCGCCTGGCGGGCACCCAGGCGACCGCGCCGGCGGCACCGGCAAGCACCGACCCGGCGCCCGCTGGGACGGACACCAACGACGCCCTCAGGAGGGTGACGATGAGCGCAGAGACCGGCGCCCCCCAGGAGGCGCTCCCCCAGATCATCGCGGAGCTCCGCGACCTGAAGTCCCAGGTCGCCGAAGGCCGGCAGGACTCGGAGCCCGTCGTGCGGGCCCTGCAGGACCTGCAGGCCACCATCGAGGCGCAGGGCAAGGCCCGCGAGGTCACCGGCTACGTCCCCGGTGACACGGAGCTCGACGACCGTGGCCCGGTCCGCACCCGGGCGCAGCGCGCCCAGTACGCGGTGGAGCACGGCGCGCAGCGCGCCGCCGTCACCCTCGGCCGCCCCGTCGGCGACGTGCAGGAGTTCCAGCGCGCCAGCGACGAGCTGCTGATCCTCTCCTCGCTGCTGAAGGTCGACCCGCGGGAGACCCGCTACTACGAGGAGACGTTCAAGCCCGCCCTGCGTGCCCTGGACTCCACCACGGCCACCGAGGGCGACGAGTGGGTCCCGACCGAGCTGTCCTCCCAGGTCATCGAGCGGATCAACCTGCCGCTCCGCGTGGCCGGCCTGTTCCCCACCATCCCGATGCCGACGAACCCGTACGAGATCCCCGGCATGGGCGTCTCCCGCGTCCGCGGTGGGAAGGCGACGGAGCAGACGGCCGACACCGGCCAGACCGCGTTCAAGAAGATCACCCCCGGCACGCGGAAGGTCACCCTCACCGCCGGGAAGTTCGCGACCACGATGCTGGTCAGCAAGGAGCTCGACGAGGACTCGCTGATCCCGGTGATGCCGTTCATGCAGCAGGAGATGATCGACTTCCTGTCGGCCGACATCGAGGACTGCACCCTCAACGGTGACGGCACCGGCAGCCACCAGGACTCGGACGTCACGGACGCCGACGACCCGCGCCGCGTGTTCGATGGCCTTCGGCTGATGGGCCTCGCCCAGGCCGGCACCCGCTCGGACGTCTCGAGCGCCTCCGCCCTGACCGTCGCGCACCTGCGGGCCGCCCGGGCGAAGATGGGCAAGTACGGCCTGGACCTCGGCAACCTCGCGTCGATCCTCCCGATCAGCGCGTTCTACGACCTGCTCGACGACACCAGCGTGGTGACCGTCGACAAGTTCGGGGCCGGCGCCACCGTCCTGACCGGCCAGCTCGGCGCCGTCGACGGCGTCCCGATCATCGTCAGCGAGTACGTCCGCACCGGCCTGAACGCCAGCGGCGTCTACGACGGGTCCACCACCACCCAGACGTACGCGGTGGTCGTGCACCGGATGGGCTTCATCAACGGCATCCGGCGGAACATGACGATGCAGTGGCTCCGCGAGCAGTACGCGGAGTACGACCAGGACGCCCTGCTGGTCACGCACCGCCGGGCGTTCGAGGAGCGGTACCCTCTGGCGACCGAGACGCCGCTGTGCGTCATCTACAACCTGGACGCCTGATGCCACGGTTGACCTGCCACTACCCGGGCGGGTACTCCGGGGTCCGTGAGCCGGGGGGCAACCCCCGGCTCCGCCTCGACCTCGCCGAGGGATCAAGCGCTGAGGTGTCGGAGGCGAAGGCCGCGCAGCTGCTGCGGGACTTCCCCGGCTACTTCACCACCGACCACGCCCCGGCGGCCCGCGCCGCCGCGGTCGAGACCGTCCCGGCCACCGGTGACGACCAGGCCCAGGAGGCCGCCACGGAGCCGGCCGCGCCGGCAGATGAGTCCACACCGGCGCCCGCTGGGCGTCGCGGAACGCGGAGGAAGTCATGACCGCCCAGCGCTCCCGCCTGGTGCTCCCTGAGCCCCCGGCTCCGTACGTCGACCCCGAGTACCTCATGGACGGGGCGACGACGATCCGCACGAACATCCCGCGGACCGACATGCGGTCGGACCTTTCGGCACTCACCACCCAGGTGATGCTGTCGGTCGCGATCCCCCTGCAGCAGTACGACAAGGTCACGAGCATCACGATCCGCACGGGTGGCACCGCGGCGAACACCCCGACGAACTGGTGGTTCGCCCTGTACGACGACTCCGCCACCCCGGCACTGATGGCGCAGACCTTGGACCAGACCTCGACGGCCGCCGCCGCCGACGACTACATCACCCTGAACCTCGCGTCGGTGGTGCAGATCGAGCGTTCCGGCATCTACCGCGTCGGGATCATGTTCAAGGCGTCGGCGACCCCGACCCTCGTCGGCACCGCCCTCGACCACGCGGAGATCAGCACTGGACTCAACGGCCAGGCGCTCCTCGCGGCGACGAGCGGTTCGTCCCTGACTACCACCGCGCCCGCGACGGTCGCGACCCCCACGGCGGTCGTGAACGTCCCGTGGGTCGCGGTGCAGTAGCCATGCCGGCCTACCAGGCCACCACGTCCTCGACCACCCTCATCCCCGCTGAGGGTGGACCGGACTGGGTGCACATCCAGAACCGGGGGCCCAACAGCATCTGGTGGGCTCTTGGCGATGCAGCGGTTTCCGTCACGAATGGGAACGAGCTCGCAAGCGGCGCTTCGATCAGTATTCCGCGTCCATCGCAGACCGCGATCCAGGTGATCGCTAGCACCGCAGCGCAATCCTCGCCGGCTGACATCAGGTACCAGCAGGGGCGCAAGCAATGAACATCGGACCGGTGCTGAGCCAACGGCAGATCTTCGGAGAATCGCTCGACAACGATGCGCTTTCCACCAGGGTCTACCCGTTGCCAAAAACCGTCAGCGTCTCCGGATCGGCGCCAACGATGACCAGCCAACTTCTGCATGTCGTCTTCTGGCGGCAGCCAACCACCAAAAGCGTCAACAGGATCGCGACTTACACCAGGGCCACGGCGGCGGCAGCAACTCCATCGGTGTGTCGTATGGGGCTGTTTGGGATCACTTACGACATGGCTGCGGAGACATTCACCGCATCTCGGCTGGCCATGACGAACAACAGGAACACCACGTTGTGGGCCGGGACGTTCACGCAGTACGAAGAAGAGTTCTCTGCATCCGAGACGGTCTCTCTCACCGGCGGGCAGATTTACGGGGCCGCCGCGCTCTGCGTGACCGGGGGCGCGGCACCGGCGCTGTATGGGTCGGCGGGGGCCCAGGGTGGGCCCGCGTCTACTCACCCATTCCCAGGGGTCATCATCACCGGCCAGGCAGATATCCCAGCGTCGTTCACGCAGGCCACGTCGGGGCTGTCGGGAAACACGCTGGCGCCATGGTTCATGCTGAGGTTGGTCTAGAGCATGGCGACTTCCGGCCGGCTCCCGCTCGATGGAGGACAAGTCATCTGGACTGCCCTCAACGAGGACTGGCGTAGTGAGTGGGCCTCGTGGAGCGCGCAGACGGCGGGGCGGTTCACTGATCGCGTGACTGAGCCGTTGCCGAACGGAATGCGGGGCCGGTACAGCCTGAAGGTGGAGATCATCGATGGAGATGTCGCCTACTCCCAGGGTGATCCGTCCCTCGAGATCCCAAACCCTGACGATGGCCCGTGGGGCGAGCGAGCGGAAGTCGCCATGGAGCAGCCCCCTAGGTATCTGCCCGGCACCTTCACCAAGGACGCCGCGTTCATGGTGGACAAGCTGTTCGACGAGGGCACGGAGCGCTGGATCAGCTTCCAGCTCTACCTTCCGGAGAGCTACCCATCTGAGCTATCCCGCGTCCCGACGGACTACTGGCAGAACGTCCTGCAGTGGAAACAGCTCTTGGCACCTGGCACCCCTGTAATGACGCTGCAGACGAACGACAGCAAATGGAAGTTCTACTGGGACGGGGTCGGTGGCAAGCTAGCCGAGGTCGCGCTCACAAAAGAGGTCTGGGCCCGATTCACCATAAGGTTCGTGTGGAGCCCAAGCGCCAGCGTAGGAATGGTCGAGATATGGGCCGACCCCACTAGCTCCGGGACCATGACCCAGCTGGTGCCGCCAACCCGTGGCATCACCATGATGGATCCGTCCAACCCAAGCGATCCAACCCAGTCTCACACGAGGCTCGGTCTCTACCGAAACCCAATCGTGACGGGGAGCACCTGGGCGGCGTACTTCGGCTATACCGTCGCTACCTCGCGCGCCGCGGCCGAGCACCAGGCCTTCTACGCCATTGACCCGCTGACCGTGCCGTGATGGACATCGACCTCTGCACCCGCGCCCAGGTGAAGCGCGACCCGACCCTCGCCTCCATCGGGACCACGCTCGACGACCTCATAGACGAGATCATCACCCAGGCGTCGCGCGACTTCATGGCGGAGACCGACCGCGAGATCGTGTTCAACAAGGCCGGCACGAACCCGCAGGCCCGTCAGATCGACATCGGCGGGGCGTACCGCGACCGCGAGATTCCCGTCGGCGACCTGGCGAGCGCCCCCACCGCGGTCTCCATCCTGAACGAGGACGGCTCGACGGCGGCGACGCTCACCGTCGCCACCGACGTCGAGGTCCTCCCCCGCGTGCGGCAATCGTGGGAGCCGATTACCGCCCTGCGCCTCCGGCTGTCGGCGGGTGGCCTCGGCCGGTCCCAGCGCCTGTCGGTGACCGGCACCTGGGGATGGCCGGCGGTGCCGGAGGACGTGCAGCTCGCCGTCCGAGACACCGTCGTCTTTCGCCTGCGGCAGCACCGCGCCGTCACCCAGCTGTCCCCCGACCAGTTCGAGGACCCGGACGGCCCGCAGCGCATGTTCCCGCTGTCGGCGTGGCAGGTTATCCGCCGGTACCGCCTCCCGCAGGTCGGGGTGGCTTGATGGCAACCACCAGGACCCTCGTCCGCGCCCAGGTCCGCGGCGACAAGGAGCTGCGCCGGTCCCTGCAGGGACTGCAGCGGGAGATGAATGCGGCGGCGAAGGCCGGGCTGCTGGCGGCCGCGGAGAAGCACGCGGTGCCGGCGGCGAAGGACGCCGCGCCGAGCCTCTACTCCCGGCAGATCGTCGCGTTCGCCACGACGCGCGGCTGTGGCGTGACCGTGAAGGGCACCCGGACGCTGCGGCGCACCGCGGGGTACCTCGAGCACGGCGGCACGATCCGCGCGAAGGGCGACGGCCTGCTGACGTTCCAGGTCGGCGGCCAATGGGTCCGCGTGAAGATGGTCAGCCGCCCGATCCGCAAGCGCGGCCGGTACATCCTCCCCGCCCTGATGAGCGACCGGATCCGGCGGCGCGTCATGCGGCAGCTCGACCGTAAGCTCACCCCGAAGATCACCCGCATCGTCCGTCAGGGCGGCGGCACCTACCAGCCCGCAACGGCGTAGCTGATGGCGACGACGACGGACCCCACCGCGAAGGTCGCGGCGCTTCGCGCTGCCCTCGCGACCCGCCTGGTCACCACCGGGGTGACGGTGCTGGCGTGGCCGGCGGACACCCAGATGCTCCCCGTCCCCTGCTGGACGATCGGTGTGCCCGAGCACGACGTCATCGGGCCTGGGCCCGCCGGCGGCACCGTCGAACCCGTGGCGGGGGCGGACTGGCAGATCGGGTCGTGGGGCTGGTCGATGGCGTGGCCGCTGCGCCTCTACACGCCGATGCTCAACGACGCCACGAGCATGACCGTCATCGACGCCCAGGTGGGGCAGCTCATCGCCGCCGTCCGGTCCGACCGGACGCTCGGTGGGGAGTGCATCGACGCCGCCGTGCGCGGTGTCGAGCACGAACTGAACGACGAGGACCCCACAGGTGGGGTCCGCCTGCACATCGTCACCGCCGTGGTGGTGACGGTCTCATCCATGCCGGACGCCTGAGGAGGCACCCAGCTATGAGCGATCAGCCCGTGTGCCCGGACGACAGCCGGCACAACCATGAGGAACGCTTCATCCCCGGGCAGCCCGGGGTGATCCCCGCTCCCCCGCCCATGGGGGGCGAGGACCCGGCCCCGGGGGTGCCCACCCGGGGCCGCGGCAAGACCAAGACCGAGATCGAGACCACCAGCGAGGCCACCGATGAGGTGGCCTCCGTCGTTGAGGAGGACGCCTGATGCCCGCCGTTCGAGTGAGGGTCGAGGAGCGCCCCGGCTACAAGGGCGCCGCGACCGGCAGCACCCCGTATCGGCTGAGCACCGACGTCTCGTGGTTCCCCGCGACGAGCCTGGAGCTCCGCCCCGGCCGGCAGCGCCGCGGCCGTGATGACGAGATCATCGGCCTGAACGCCACCCGCCCGGAGATCGACGACGGCGGCCGCCCCACCGGCTCCATGTCCGGCATGGCGTACGCCAACCACCTGCTGCGCCTCCTGCTCGCCAACGGCCACCAGGTCGTTTCCGGGTACCCGAAGGCCGGGAACGGCACCAACGAGGTGCAGGCCATCACCCCCGGCGGGACGATCAGCGGCGGGACGTGGACGATCACGTGGGGTGGGGAGACCACCGCCGCGATCCCCTACAACGCAACCGCGGCGGAGATCCAGGCGTACCTCGAGCGGTTCGCCGCGGTCCGCCCCGGTGACATCGTCGTCTCCGGCGGCCCGGTGTCCGCGGGCGTGGTGAGCCTCACCTTCCAGGGCCAGTACGCGGCGACGAACCCCGCGCAGGTCACCGTCTCGGCGGCGTCCCTCACCGGCTCCACCCCGGCGCTGACGCCGTCGACCACCACGGCCGGCGTCGTCGGGACGAACGTCGACAGCCTCGGCAACGGCGCGGTGAGCGGCAGCTACATCTGGGAGCTGGAGGCCCGCAACAGCGTGCAGGGCAACCGCCCCCGGTACGAGCCGATCAGCCTCACCATCGACGGCAGCTACGACGACCCGGAGCTGTTCGCCCAGGGCGTCGGCGTCACGAGCCTGAGCATGGGCTCCGACGGTGGGATCAGCGCGGACCTCATCGCCCTGTACTGCGAGCGGTACCTGACGAGCCCCGGCCTGTCCCCCAGCTACGACTCGGAGGCGATCCGGCCCCTGCTGTTCTCGGATTTGCGGATGTCGTGGCTGAGCAACAGCGGCCCGATCACCGGCTTCTCGTGGCAGACGAGCTGCCCGATGGACGTCATCGACGACGCCACCCTCGTCGCCGGCCACCCCGGCCGCCTCGTGTTCACCGGCCTCACCAGCCTGTCGGGCTCCGTGGACTCCGGGGTGTTCGACAAGGACGACTGGGACTACGTCCAGAACGCCTCGACGTTCGCGATGACCGCGACGTACCGGTCCCTCAGCAAGATCGGGTCCACCGGCGTGCCGTACCGCCTGACGCTCTACGCCCCCGGCTGCCAGCTCGGCGCGGACGGCGGCCCCGAGGCGCTCGCCGCGAAACTGCGGCACGGCGCGAGCTACCCGTGGATGGCGAAGTACAACGCCAGCGCCGGCTACGCGCACCGCATCATCCTCGTCAACAGCCTCTCGGCGATCGACACCTTCTAGCCCACAGCTCACGGGAGGGCACACCCATGGCTCAGACCATCAGGATCGGTGAGCAGGAGTACCAGGTTCGCCGCCAGACCTATGGGGCGATGCTGGACCAGCAGACCGCCCTGGACGACATGCAGGACGCCCAGGACCGCCTCGACGCGATCAACCAGCGGATGGACCACACCGCCCGCCGCCTCGCCGCCCTCGCCGAAGGGGACGGGGACTTTGACCAGGCGGCGGAGCAGGCCCTGCTGGAGCAGCGCAAGCAGCTGCGCAGGCAGGCCGCCGACGTCATGCGGGAGGTCGTCGCCGCACAGATGCAGGTCATCCACCTCCGGCTGGTCGGTGCCCCACCGCCCGACCAGCTGGTGGAGGTCCTCGACCCTGACCAGGCGCGCACCGTCCTCGGTGCGATCGACGAGGTCCCTCCGGTGCCGTCGGGTCCGGGCGGCGAGAGGTCCTGACGGCGTTGGGCTCACTCCTGGCCGCCGGCGTCCCATGGGGCGCAGCCATGGAGCTCACCGACGATGAGGCGGAGATCCTTGTGACCGCCGTCAACCGCGCCCGGGAGCAGTAGCGTGGCGTCCTCCGGCGGCCTCAGGTACTACCTCACGCTCGACACCGGTGGGTTCTCCCGCGGCGCGAAGTCCGCCGAGGGGGACCTGTCGCGCCTGCAGCGCTCGAGCGCTGCGAGCTTCAGCGCCATGAAGGTCGGGGGGCTGGCGGCAGCCGCGGCGATCGGCACGACCCTCGCCGCGGGGATCCGCACCGGCTATCAGGAGATGATGGAGGCCCAGAAGGTCTCCGCCCAGACCGCGAACGTCCTGAAGTCCACCGGCAACGCGGCCGGCGTCACCCAGGCCCAGGTCGAGGGCCTCGCCAGCAAGCTGCAGGCCCTCACGGGCATCGAGGACGACCAGATCCAGTCGGCGCAGAACCTGCTGCTGACCTTCACGAAGATCGGGAAGGACGCCTTCCCGGCCGCCACGAAGGCGACGCTGGACCTGTCGGTGGCGTTCGGGAAGGACATGAACAGCAGCGCCGTGATGCTCGGCAAGGCACTGCAGGACCCGATCCGTGGCGTCACCGCCCTGAACCGGGTGGGGGTGACGTTCACCGCCACCCAGAAGGAACAGATCAAGGCGATGGTCGAGGCGGGCCGCACCGCGGACGCGCAGCGCCTGATCCTCGGCGAGCTCAACAAGCAGGTCGGCGGGTCCGGCGCCGCGTTCGGCAAGACCCTCCCCGGTCAGATCGAGCGGGCCAAGCGGGCGTGGGAGGACATCACCCAGCAGATTATGGTCGAGCTGCTCCCTGCGTTCACCGCGATCGTCGATTCGGTGAACCGCAACATGCCGACGATCCGTGCGTACTTCCAGCGCATCAGCGCGATGGTTTCCGGGATCGTCAGGTTCGTGAAAGCGGTGATCGAGCAGGACTGGACGCAGGCGTGGAACCTCGCCAAGCAGGGCGTGCAGGGGCTGTGGCAGAGCCTCGTCGTCATCATGAAGAAGGTCGGCCCGTGGTTTGCGTCCGCTGCGAAAGACGCCGGCCGTGCCATCGCCCGCGGCATCTGGGCTGGGTTCGAGGCGACCCTGAAGGCGATCCCCGGGTCCGGGGCGCTGCGCCGCGTCCTCGGCATGGGCTCCGGTGATGTCGACCAGAGCCGCGTCCGCGACACGATCTACGGCGGCGGCATCCCGACCCGCGCGATGGGCGGCTGGATCCCCGGCACCTACGACGCCCGCGACGACGTCCCCGCCCTGCTCTCGCGCGGTGAGGTCGTGCTGAACCCGCGGCAGGCGAACCTCGTCGGCGTCGGCCGGATCAACTCGGCGCTCGCCGCGACGGGTGGAGTGATGGGCGGCCACGCCTTCGCGCGTGGTGGCGTCGCCGGGTGCGGGTGCGCGGCGTGCCGCGGCGGCCGGTACGCCTCCGGCGGTTGGGTGTACCCCGCCCCCGGGACGCGCAAGGGCGGCGGGCCCGGCGGCGGCACGCACTCCTACAGCAGCCCGCCGAACAACTGGCAGTCGGACACCGCCTACGACCTCATGGGGTCCGACGGCGGGAAGGTCATCGCCCCCCATGACGGGGTCATCACCGCGACCCGGCCGTTCAGCAGCGACCCCAGGTTCTGGGGGATGGCCGCGTACCTGAACGTCCCCGGCGGCCAGTTCTACCTCAAGCACCTGAAGTCCCTCGCGGTCCGCCCCGGGCAGCGCGTGTCCGCCGGCGACCTGGTCGGGTACCTCGGCACCGGCGTGAACGGCGGCCCGCACCTGCACATCGGGGCGACGTCCCGCACCCTCCTGGAGAAGGCGATCAACGGTGGCGTCGCCCCGAAGGGCGGCGCGAGCGGCCACGAGACCAGCAGCGCCGAGGCCGCCGGCGCACCACCACCCGGCCTGTCCCTGAAGGCGGCGCGCGCCGCCGCCCCGAAGCTGATCCGCGGCGGCGGCGCGACCCCAGACGGCATGACGGAGATCAGCAGCATCGACCGCCGCCACGAGGACGACGACCTCGAGACCCGGTCCGCCCGCGCCGCCGGGGTGCCGGAGTCCACGATCCTGAAGGGCCAGAAGAAAGAGCTGGAGCAGGACGTCGCCGACATCGACGTCCGCATCAGCCGCCTGCAAGGCCAGGTCCAGACGCTGAAGCGGACCCGCACCAAGCACCGCAACGAGATGGTCGCTAAGGGCACGAAGGCCGCCCGACGCCTGGCGTTGCGGGACCTGATCCGTGGGATCAACGACCGCCTCACCGAGCTGCAGGACGCCATCAAGAGCCTCGCGACGGAGAAGCGGCAGATCCTGCGGCAGATGGTGATCCTCGGCTACGACATCAGCGACGCCGAGAAGGAAGAAGCCGCCCCCGCCACGTCCGACAGCGACTCCGGTGGTGGCTCCGAACCCGCGGCCGGCCCCGGAAAGCCGGACATCAGCGCCCAGATCGCCTACACCTCGGACCGCGCGACGTTCGGATTCGCCGCCGTCGGGGCCGGTGACCTGGGCTCCGGTGGCCGCACCGCGTGGGATGCGACGTGGGGGCCCGCCGGCCAGCCGGTGCAGGTCGTCGTGCAGGCCCTGCACCCCGGTGACCCGCACGTCCTGAAGAACATCGCGAGCGTCGTCGTCGCATCCCTGTCGGGGCAGGCGACGACCCCGTCCACCGCGTTCATGAGCGGAGCCTGATCCCGTGCCGTTGGCCCTCACCCTCACCGCGAACGACCCACCGGCCACCAGCGTCGAGCTGCTCGACACCGCCCTGGCGGGGAAGTGGTCGCTGCTGGATGGGGCGGACTTCGGGGACGCCGTGTGGGACGTCGCATACTCCGGGCCCCGCGGTACGCTCGGCGCCCTGCCGGCGGACAGCCGCGTGCAGAACCGCCAGGTCGTGCTCCCCCTGATGCTGTGGCCGGACGACATGGACGACAGCGCCGCGCAGCGGGCGGAGGTCTCCCGCGTCGTGGACCTGATGCGCATGTACGGCGGCCGCATCACGTTCCAGCGCACCGAGCAGGGCTACCGCCAGCACGTCGTCGTGTTCGCCGGTGGGGTGCAGGCCACCCCATGGAACGTCCGGGAGGAGCTCGACGGCCGCGCCCAGATCCGCCTGGCGTTCACCTGCGCCCCGTACATCGACGGGGACAGCATGGCGATCGTCGACGAGTTCACGACCGACACCGAGTCCAGCTACACGTTCGACATCGGGGCGGCCGGCAACGTCGCGGTCAGCGGTGGCAGCCTCGCGCTGAGCAGCACGGGCGCGACGGTCGCGATGGTCCGGGCCGACAGCTACCCGCTCGGGGACCAGCAGGCCACCGCCGTCATCGTCCCTGGTGCGACGCTCGGCAGCCACTTCTGCGGGGTCCTCGCCAAGCGCGTCTCCGCCGACAACTTCCTCTATGCGGAGGTCAGTGGCACCGACCTGAACATCGCCAAGTACGTCGCGGGAAGCGGCACGTTCCTGGCGGGCACAGGGATCGGGACGGCGCCGACCGGGCGGGTGCCGTACCACGTCGTCCTACGTGTCGAGGGGAACCGCGTCTACGCGGAGTACTGGGCGCCCGGGAACCATCCGACCCTCGCCGGGACCGCGACGAGGGCCGTCACCTACACGCTCACGGGGGCGGAGATCGCCCTGTTCGGGGAGGGGGCGCTCGGTCACGGCGGACTGATCCTGTTCAGCGACCAGGCGGGCGTCGTCGTCGAACGGTTCGAGGTCCGCCCATACGTCTACCGCGGCGCGAACTTCACGGGCCGCAGCATCCCGGAGACCATCCGCCTCGACGGTGCGATCCCCGGTGACGCCCCCGCCCGCTGCGAGATCGAGATCGGCGTCGGGCAGGGGGACAGCGTCGCCGCCTCCGCGGCCCGGTTCGGCCTGGTCGCCCATTCGCTGCGCCCGCAGACCCACAACCTGCTCCCCGATGGTGGGTTCGAGCTGACCGACAGCTTCCCGCAGTGGTCCCATACGGCGGTCACCGGGGTCCTGGCGAACGCGGGGACGAGCATCACCCGCGTCACGACGGCGGCCCGGTATGGGGCGGCGTGCGGCCAGGTCGTGGCCCCGGCGACGGCGAACAGCGGCGCGCGGTGTGCGATCTACCGGACGTTCCGGGCGGGGGTGACGTACACCGCGGAGGTGTGGGTCCGGTCCGCGGCCGGCACGACGAACGCCCGCATCCGCCTCGGCGTGAACGGCGACATCGCGAGCGAGACGGCGGCCGCTCTCTCGAGCGGATGGGTCAGGCGCACCGTCACGTGGACGCCCACGGCGACGGTGACGCTCGCGTACCTGGTGGTGGAGATCACCGCGGCGACCGCAACCACCTTCCAGGTCGACGGGTGCATGGTCTACGAGGGCACCACCGCCCCCACGGTGGCCTCTCAGCGGGACGGGATGGCGGGCCGCCCACCGTTCGGCATGGTGGAGGCCGTCGACCGGATGGGCACGAACGGCACCGTCGACCTCGCCGCCGGGTCGACGTACCTGAACGGCCGGCGCCTCACCTTCAGTGCCGTCTCCACGACGGGGGCGATCGACTTCCTGCTGGACCCGGGGGTGCTGCACCGGGACCCGCACAGCCCCGCCCAGGCTGTCGAGGTGTACCTCATGGCGCACTGCCCGCTGTCCACCGCGACGACGGTCGTGACGAGCATCGGGCCTGTCGGGAACAACCCGAACGTCGGGGAGACCTACACCGCAGAGTACGGCGCGGACGGCCTGACGGTGACGACGGGAACCCCGAACAACTTCCACCTGTTCCGCCTCGGCACCCTCACCCTCCCGACCCCGGCGGCCGGGGTCATCAGCCCGATGCGCCTCCGGATCGTCCAGACGTACGGCAGCAACCAGACCTTCCATTGGAACTACCTGCTGCTGGTCCCCGCCGGCAACCGGGCGTGCAGCCCCACGGGCACCGCCACGCTCGACGGTTACCCCGTGTTCGCCCAAACAGGGCAGACCACGGCGGTGGTCCGGCGGTTCACCGATGACCTGCAGGGCTACACGCAGACGGTCGGCACCCCACACCAGATCACCGCCCCACCCTTGGAGGGGGCGCTCATCACCCCCGGCCCCGGCGCCGTGGACTTCCTCACCGGGTTCGGCAACAACGCGCCCGGCGTGAACTCCATCTACGGTGCCGTGAACGGCTTCCGCGTCGGTGCGCTCGCCATCACCCCGACGCCCCGCTGGCACTACCTGAGGGACGCCTAGCGTGCCTGAGGCGGTCATCAGCACCCGCCCCCACGACGGGGAATGGGCGCCCCTCGGCCGTGGCCGCAACGCCCCAGGCAACACCCCCGACGGGGTGAGCCTCAGCTCGACGACGGCGGGGCCTGAGTCCCTGACGTTCACGATCCGGCGGCCCGGGGACGTCCGGTGGGATGACCTGCAGCCCCTCGTCGACGTCCGCGCCGAGGTCCCCGGCGCCGGCATCGTGTGGTCCGGGCGTGTGCATGAGGTCGTCCCCGCCGACAACGGCCAGCTGAACGTCGCGTGTCGCGGGTGGCAGTACGCCCTCGATGATGACCTGTGGCGTCGGTCGTGGGTGCGGGACCGCACCGCTGGGTTCCAGGACATCCGGACGGTCCCCGCGTCGATCAACTATGCGGTGTTCGACCCGACCGACGACCTGATTGCGACCGTCGATGGGGCGATCAGGTTGCAGCTCCCCGCTCGGGCGCTGCTCGCCGGGCAGACGGCCGCCGTCATCCTGGACCTGGGGGACGCCGTCGGCCGGAGCGTCGCGATCGACTACGTGAACCTCACCGGCGCGAACGCCAGCGTGAACCTCATCATCCAGGGGTACGACGACCAGGCCGCCACCACGGGCGGCGACACGGCGTACAACACGGCGACGACGGGGCTCGCCGCGTCCCCGTTCGCGGTGGACATGGCCGCCGACAAGCGGTTCATCCTCATCGGGTTGCAGGTCGCCACGGGGGTCACGCCGGGCGCCGTCGTCGGCATCAAGATCACCCGCGTCCGCGTGTACGCGGAGACCGCGTACCGGTCCGGGGCGGCCAGTGCCCTCCTCGCATCGACCGTTGTCGGTGAGGTGCGGGCCGCCCTGCCGTGGCTCTCCAGCGACACCAGCAGGATCGAGACGACGGTCACGACGATCCCGCACCTGGACACCGAAGGGGCGTATGAGACGCACCGCCAGACCCTGCAGCGCGTCAACGCCTACCACGACTACCTCTTCGGGGTCGATGAGCTGCGCCGCCTGTTCTTCACCCAGCGACCCTCCACCCCCATCATCGCGATCGGGGAGCGGTCCGGCGACGCGGCGTTCCAGGACGCCGGGGACAACATCGAGGACCTGTTCAACCAGGTGATCGTCAACGGCCGGGACGCCACCGGTGCGCAGGTCCAGACGCTGGTGACGGCGACGAGCGGTCCCCTGGCGCGCGCCTCAACAGACCGCACCCGCGTCCTGGAAGTCGGGGCCTCCATCACGAGCACGGACGCCACGACGATCGGCACGCAGTGGCTCACCCGCCGGTCGACGAAGCCCACCAGGGGCAGCGTGCAGCTGCGCGGCATGGGTGCCGCGTGGTGGGCTGAGACCGGCGTCCCCATCCAGCCGGCGGCGTGCCTGCGGTTGTGCGGCCAGTTGATCCGGGTGGGGAACCGCATGAACCCGGACACGGGTGGCGTCGGCCGTGAGGCCGTCATCCAGGCCGTCAGCTACGACCCGGCGACGGACACCGCGACCCTGAGCCTCGACGGTTCCCGCGACCACCTCGACTCGCTCCTCGCGCGCGTCGGGATGTACCAGGCCGCCAGGCCAGCCCTCTAGCCCCGTCGACCTGGAGGACCATGTGGACGAGACCCGCACCGAACGGGAGGAGTGGCCGTGCGCCGCGTGGCTCCCGGCCGTTCCCCCCGATGCACCGCAGAACACGGACCCCACCGCGCCCGGGATGGACGCACGGCCCTGTGTGGGGCGGGGTGGCGGTGATGGGTGACCGGGTCGAGCCCCCCTACCCCAGCGGGACCCGCAGCGTGGCTATCCCGAATCGTCGGGATGGTGCTCGTCCTGGAGCAGGCCGGTGGACACCTCATCGGCCTCCCTACGGACCTGAGCCTGCTCGGCGCCGGCCTGATCCTGTTGACCGGGAAGGAAGGGATCCAGTTCGTCAGCCTGTTGCTCGGCCGTGGCTCGGGGCCGTCGGATGGGCAGCAGGGGCAGTCCTGATCGCCATCGAGGGCACGGCGCGGTTCCTGTGAGGACCCCACGGTTCAGCCTCATGGACCAGGCCCGGATGCTCGCCATCGCTTGCGTCCTGACGTCCGGCATCACGTTCCTGCTCGTCGGCCTCGTCGACCCGTTCGGCCGGTCCGGCCGCGCGGCCAGGGAAGCGACGGAGGTTGTCGTGTGCGCGCAGATCGCGGCGAACACGCAGCGCCTCGCCCAGCTCGAGGAACACGTCCGGGACGTCGGCCTGGAAGGCCTCACGAGGAACGAGCGGGACGTGCTCGTCCTGCAACGCGCGAGCCATGGGCGCCTCAAGGCTGCCCTGGAGACCATCGACGGAGACTGCAAGGGGGCACCATCATGAGGACTCTGCGGCTGGCGAGCCCGCCGATGCGGGGCAGCGACATCACCGCGGTGCAGCGTGCCCTGCGCGTCAAGCAGGATGGCGTCTACGGGCCCGCCACCGGGGCCGCGGTGCGGGCGTGGAAGTACCGCGCCGGGTACCGGCGGGAGGCGATCAACGACGGCCTGGCCGCCACCGGCCAGCGTCTCCTGCTCGGCGTCGACCGCCTCCCGGACGACATGCGGGTCCTCGCGCAGCGCCGGAAGGCCGCCGGGTACAAGCCCGGGTGGGGGCAGGCCATCATCACGCCCGCGCAGGTCCGCGACCAGGCGCTCGCCGTCATGCGTGACTGGGCGGGCCGTGGCCTGGTGGAGCTGCCCGCCGGGTCGAACCGCGTCCCCTACCTGACGGAGATCGCCGAGCGGGAGGAGGTCAGCGACGCGATTGACGAGATGGGGTACGCCTGGTGCGCGTACACGGTGATGCTCGCGAACCTCGTCGCCGGCGGGCAGACCGGTGAGCTCGCTCTCGTGCACGGCGCGTTCAACGGCCTGTACTGCCCGACGATCCTCGCCCTCGCGCGCGTTCGCCGGTACGGGATGCAGACCGTCCGCCGTGACCAGGCGCGGGCGGGTGACTGGGTGCTGTTCGACTTCGGTGAGGGCCTCCCGCAGCACATCGGGACCCTGACCACGAGCGTCCCCGCGGGCGGCCCGTTCGGGTCGATCGAGGGGAACACCTCCGCCGGCCCGGGTGGGTCGCAGGACAACGGCGGGGGCCTCTACCACCGCGACGACAGGACCACCGCCACGGCGCGCTGGTTCGTCCGCGCATCCTGAACGGAGGACAGATCGTGCCCATGTTTGACAAGCTGAAGGCCGCCGGAGGGACCATCATCGTCGCGGCCGGGACCGCCGGGATCACTGCCGCGGCGGGCGTGGATTGGGGTGAGGTTGCCGCCGAGATCCCAGGTCCGGAGT
>CAYWKB010000005.1:0-17832 GCA_964459225.1 uncultured Candidatus Saccharibacteria bacterium
CAGCGCGGGACGGTGTATGATGTTTTACATGCGGTGCCGCCCCGGCACGGCATTTGCCAAGGAGTCGGAAATGACGAAAACAGAATGGAAGTCGATTTACTCGGCATTCCGCGCAGCGATGCGCGGCGATTGGGCGCATACGCGCCCGGAGTCTTTCCCCGAAAGGGTGAAAGACGTACACCGGGCACGCAACGCGCCCGATTGGCTGGCGGTTGGAACCGCGATGCGGTTCCGCTTGTCAGGGCGCGGCGGGTTGTTCTAGTCCCGCCCGCAATCCCCTGCGTTCACCAGCGCGGAGGATTGCGGATCGGGATTGCCGGTCGACAACCGATGGGAGTCGGAAAACATGAAATACGACGCGCAAGCAATGATGCTACTTAACGGAATCGATACGCTGGTGCACGTATGTCACGGCGCTTCAAAACGCGCCGGATGGTGGAACGACCTGCAAACGGGCGAACCTCTCGCCCTGACGCAAGAACGCGTCGGTGACAAGCTAATGCTTATCGTCACCGAAATTTCCGAGGCGAAAGAGGGACACCGGAAATCGCTGATGGACGATCACCTACCGCATCGCGCGATGGTCGAAGTCGAATTGGCCGACGCGTTGATCCGCATCGCCGACTTGGCCGGTGCAATGGGACTCGACCTTGCTGGCGCCGTAGTCGATAAGATCGAATACAACGCGATCCGCGCCGATCACAAGCCGGAAAACCGCAAGGCTATCGGAGGGAAGGCGACATGAAAATCAATCACGACGTCGATTGGTTTCTGGTTGCGATAATTTTCGGGTTGCTGACAATAGTCTTGACGTTCGCGGTAGCCATTTACATCGAAGCAACCAATCCCGACAACGTAACCGCCGTCTTTACCCGCGAATGCGCCAAAATCGGCGGCGTAACCGTATGGGCGCCAGTTGCAATGCCTCACACCGAAAGGAACAACATGAAAACCGAACGTAACGACGCAATCGAAGTCGGCGAATCTCTCGCCGCAATCATGAACGACAACGCGCTAGACCGTCGCGCAGCAGTCCGCGCAACACTCGCGCAGTTGTCGATCTTCATGACGGCAGCGGATTTTGCCGTCGTAGCGCAACGCGCCGGACTCGTCATCAAGTCGCATCCGATGACGGGCTACACGGTCGAAGATGCGCCCGGATCGACCAAGTGCAAATACGTATGGATCGGGTATAGCACCTTTACCGGTCTAATTAACGACGGCCAAGTCGTTGCTATGTCCGAGGACCTTTCAACCCTTGACACGTCGCAATGCCATCGAGTCGCCGGGCTTGTGCCGGCCGACAACTACCCCGTCGGTAAACTGTTTCGAGTCGCCGACTTGCCGCACGTCCTTTCCGCAACATCCGCCGAGATGCGCGGAAAGCGGCATTGGTGGTCGAAATGAACCCGCGCCCGACTATCGCATCAACAGTAACAATCGCCGATGCGCTAGGCTTCCCACCAAGCTACATCGAAAAAGCCGCAATTCTTGCGATATGCGGCGCCAATAAAGCGGCGGTAGAAAACGCGATGGAGGCGTCACACTGCGATTACGTGGCGGCGAAACTGTTTCGGAAATTGCGTGACGAACGCTCTGACTGGAACATCCGCAAAGTTGTATTCATGATGGATTTGTGTATTGTGTTTGAAATGGAAGCGAAAAAGGTGACAACATGACCGCCTTTCTATTCTTCGTCATCATAGTCACCGCCTGCGCCGTGTACGGATTCATCGAGGACGGTCCGTACGGCGCTCTTTTGTGGGGCGCAGGCGTCGGCGCCTCCGTCGCACATTTCGTAATGCTTTACTATTTTTTCATCGGGGGCTGATGATGAAAGTAACTTGGGAAACGTCCGACATTACAGGCGGTCGACGATTCGGAAGCCCGAACACCGACGAACGCTTCATGATTGGTTACGCGTACATCGCCAGTAATCCCAAACCGACTATAGCGGTTATTTCGCTTTGCGACGGAATGACGACTCTTTTTCATGACGCGGAAACCGTCGTGTCCCGATTGAACGAGTGCGAATACGTCCCGATGGAATTGCTGTCAAAGAAATGACCGTTTCACAACGCACAAGGGCCGCGCCAGAACATCGGCGCGGCCCTTTGCTTGTAACGTCCGCCCTATCGGCCGTCGTGCAGCCTGCGGGCGTACGACCCGCCCCCGAGGAGTCGGAGGCGGGGGCGGGTTCAGTCGGCTACCGCTTGCGCGGCATGAAAGCGAACAACGCGAGCGCCCCAAGTCCGAGGAACAGCGCGGGATTCGCCGTAAGCGATGCCATGATACTGCCCCCGGCGCCCGTTGTCGACGACTTCAGCCAGGCATCCGGTATTTCCAGGTCGGCCGACGTTGCATCGCGCACCGGGAACGTCACCGGGTACGGAACCGCGTCATAAGCCGCGTCCGTCGTGTAGATACCGTTGAATTCGCCAATGGCCGACGCATAGGCGGGCGACAACGTGAACCGTTCCGCGATGGACAACAGCGTGTCGGTTGAATTCGGCGTGTAGCGCATGGCTATTGCTCCGGTTGAGGATGATCGCTCGTCCGCGAATTGTGCGAACGCGACAGTAAAAACGTCATCTGCGTTTCCAGCGTCGTAAACCGGCGTTCGTTCGCGACTTGCAACCGATTGAACGCAAAAATGAGGGAACCCAAATTGACGAGCAACCCGCCAATTGTGAGCGCCTCCGCCATTGTCAGGGTAAGACTCATGCGTACGACCCTCCGGCGTTTTCGTATGCGGACCGCACGAACGCGACGGATCGACGACGCTGCGGATACGTCGCATTCGGCAGCGAAGCCCATACGGGCGAGACCTTGCGAACCGCGTCGTCGAAACGACCGGCGCGAACATCATCGAGCGCGCCCTTTTCTCGAATCAGTTCGACGGCTGCGGCATCTTGCGATTCCGGACCAAAGTCGGAAAGACTCAATTTCGTAGCGATTCGGTCCCATGTCGGTGCGATGAATTGATATGCTCCGGCCGCTGTCGTGTAGTCGGTTTTCCCGTTGGTGTCCGTGAACGGGAACCGTTGGCGCGGATGATCGTCGAGAGAATCGAGCAACCGCCCCGGAATATGCGGATACCCAAACATCGCGTAATACCCTTCCGGCATGGCGGTCCCTTCCGCCGCCCGGATCATCGCGAGAAATGCCGCTACGTTCGCATCTTCCATCGAAAAACTCCCGTTATCGGAATCATCGGACCAAAACAACGTTTGCGGCGCTTCCGCCCGCGACGCGTTTGCCACCATGAAAAGCGCGACGGCAACGCCGATAAGGTAAATGGCGCGGTTCATCGCGGAAGATCAAACCCAAGGCATGAAAGCGTAAACGTTCCGGTGCTGAAACCGGAAATGTAGTAATACGCCAATTGTTGCGAATTGTCTAGATGAACAAAAAACCACCCCCAACCCGATCCGGTCAAAGCGTTCGCGCCAACCGCCTGTTCGTAATTTGTTCCGGTTATGGTGATATACGCGGGACCGATTCCTACAGTGCCAGTTGTGTCAAAATTGCGACCACGAAAATACGCGCAATTTGAAACTGGCGGAACTATCGCGGCGCATGACACGTTTGTTTGAACAACCGCGGCGCCACCGTTGACAACCGCTTTTTGTCCGCCGTAACCGTTTTCGACGTAAAACTGATATCCTAATTCGATATCTTGAACAAAACGAAGTATAAGCGAACCCGAGTCAGTGACAAAACACCCGATAAATCGGCGCGACGTGTCGCCCGTCTTGCTGCGGGCGGTTCCGGAATACGCTGCGGCGGGCGCCGTCGTCGAAACCTCAACATCCGCAGTGCCCGCATTGTCGAACAGGTATACGTAGTACCAAGTTGTCGCGGCCAGCGCTAAACCGGCTTTTGCAATAACCGCACTATTTACTAGAATTGCGGCAGCGGATTGAATGTACGCCGATCCGGTCGAAACGCTAATGCCGTTGGTTGCGTCGAAAATGACGCGCAGTCCCGAAATGAATTCGGGCAGGTCCGTGCTTGCCGTTCCACCAGTGACATTTCGACCGAACGGCATTTGTTTACCCGTGTTTCGCGATGAAAGCGGACAGCGTGTTTTGATCGTCAACCGTCAATACTTGGCCCAAAGCCGCCTGGGAAACAATCTTTAGCACCTTGTTAACGTCGAACACAATTGTTTTCCGTGCGTCTTTCTCGGCCGGTGTCGCCAAGCGTACGACCCCGTTATCGATTGCGTATCCCGCGTCCTCACCATCGAAATCTGACTTTGGCGGCGGAATGTCGGTTTCAATTTCAAACGGTTCGACCGTATCTTTTTCCGACACCACGCGGAAAGACTTGCCACCGTTGCTAACCGCGTATTTGACTTTTACCACGGCGCGCCCCTAGTACCGAAACCGAACGAAGCCGTCACCGCCATTGCCACCAGCGCGAGCAACGCCGCCGAATCCGCCGCCGCCGCCACCGCCCGACCCGAGTACACCCGCTTTGCCTACGTCTGCCGTACCTCCCGATCCGCCGCACGCGAACATGGAGCCGCCGCCACCGCCGCCGCCGCCAGTCTGTCCGCCTGCGCCGTCGTATATGATCGTTCCCGCAGTGTTCCGAAAAAAGAGCGTAGGAATACCGCCGCCGCCACCGTTGAAACCGGCGCCGCCACCGCCCCCGCCCGCGCCGAACGCGGCAACGCCGGACCAGAACGACCCGGAGAAAATCGAACCATCTGCACCGGCCGCGCCGACGCCACCCGCGCCCCCGTTGTTCATCGTGCGGGAGAATGACAGGGAATCCGCAGTAGCGCCTCCCGCACCGCCGACCGCGCCCGCCGCAGCGGAACCAGCCGAACCGCCGAACATCGTCAACGTGCCGTTTACCGTCGAATACGGCGGAAAGTCGGGAACGGTGATCGAAGTCGATCCGCCGTTACCCGCGCCGCCCGCGCCGACGTTCACCGTCATGAGGAAACCGGGTTCGACGGTCAGCACCAGGTCGGAGAGGCACATTCCGGCCGCGCCACCGCCGCCGCCACCGTTCAGCACGTCACTCGGTCCGCCAGCACCGCCCGCGCCAGCCATGTCGACGATGATAACCGACACGCCCGAGGGCACGAGCCACGAATTGACACCGCCAACCGTGAAAATCGCGGTTCGCGTGAACGCTGCCGACAATCCGCCGAACGGCATGATTACACCGAAAACAACACGAAACCGGCGACCGTACCGGCAGTAGACATGATCCACAATTCATCGGTCGGAACCGCCAGCGGTTCGTAATAGCCCAAATTCGGCGGGATGATAAGACCGTTCGCAACCGTCCCGGAAACGGACGGCGCTTGTCCGAATCCGACAACGATATTGCTCGCCGCGTCCTGATTCTGGACAAACAAATACCCCCGCGTCGGTTGATTGTCGAGAATCAACGCGGGCGTAGTCGTCACCGCAAACGGCCGAGTCTGCATCGGCATCGTGCGATTCGGCGCGTGCGTCAGCGCGTCGAACTGTTCGCGAGACAGCACGACCGGTGACGATCCGGGGGCGGGTTGAGACAGCGCCGGATGATTCTGCGGCGCTTCCGGCGCACTCCGGAGCGCCACCAGGTCAACCGGTCCGCGCAACAGCGAAGGCGGGTAGCGGTTCATCGTGGTATCAGCCGACCGGGCCGAGTTGGTAAATCTTGCGACCCACCAACGTGATGTAGTTGTACGCCGTCGTCACCGCCGCGTCGAAGTTGGTCAGCGTCGCCTGAATTGCGGCGGAACGCGCAAACACCTTCGTCACCGGCAGGAAATACGGTTGCACGCCGGTCCCGGCGATCGACGCGAGCGGAACCGGGTTGTTCATCAGTTGCCGACCGCTGCCGGTGTCGGTCAACAGGATCAACAGGTTCGGAATCGGCCGGGTCGAATCGACGAACGCCGCCTGCGCGATCGTCATGTGATATTGCATTTGCAGCACTTCGAAATCGGAATCCGCCCCGATCTGCAAGGTTTGCGTTTGCGACGCGCCGACCGCGATCCCCGAGAAAACCGGGAAAACGTAGGAAAACGCGTCGTAAATGAAATTCGGGTTGTTTTGCATCGTTACACCCCTTCAAGTGAAACGGGCGCGGGGTTTAGTCCGCGCCCGCCATGTTCACTACTCGCGAACCCGGACCGAAGTTACTGCGAATTGCGGTACAGGAACCCGTCGAGAATCACGCCGACGCGGGCATTGAAGCCGGAAGGCGTCGCGACGACGGACGGGAAGTTGAGCGAAACGTTGAAGTTCTGATTCGGCGGGAGCAAAACGGGCGGGTCGAGATAGTACGGCCGACCCACGGCCTTGCCCATTGCCGCGCCGATGGCGCCGGTTGTCGCGCTGTTCGACGCCACCGCAAGATCGGCGGAAAGGCACGTCTTGGGCGGGAACCGGACCAGTTGCGCCTCCGTCAGATACGACTTGCTCCCGATGAAAAAATTCAGGAACCCGCCTTGCAGAACAGCGTTGAGATCGTTCAGCGCGCCCAGAGCAATCGGCGCCTGCGCCGCAGTCGGGACCGCGATGAAACTGTTGACGACTTGCGGGGTGTAGGTGTTCGCCGTCGCGACGGAACCGGGGAAAAACACGACTTCGATGCTGGTCGCCAAGAACATCTTGGGCGAAGGCAGTTGACCCGCGCTCTCCATGTTCGTGTCGGCAAGCCCCTTCGGGTTCGCCGCGTTGCCCTGCGCGGTGCTGATGCCCTGCCCCTGCGGAAGCTGGAAGAACGAAAACGACGTTGCGCCCGCCGTCGGGTACAGTTGGAAATCGTACAGCGTTTGCCGCACGCCTTCGGCGGAACCCGCACGGTTGACGCTGTAGCGCAACGCCTGCTCGATGCTCGGAACGTTCATGTTTTCCACGATTGGAACCTTTCAGAAAGAATTGAGGATTGTTACCGACCGCGTCGGTTACGACTAGCGACCGGAAACGTACTGGCCGACGCCCCGGAACGAACGGCGTTCCGCCATCTCGGATTGCATCGGCGGCAGGTACTGACCGGCGCGACGCCCGAGCTGCGCGGTCAGCGGCAGCGTCGTGCGGGGAATGTTCGGGTTCGCTTGCCAGCCAGGCGAAAAGTAGCCCGCGCCGGACAAGTTCACGCCGAGCGAATTCGCCGCGAAGTCGTTGATGGCCGTTGCTGCGAGCACGGTCATGGCGCCTTCCGCCATGCGCTCCGCGTTCGCGCCGAGGATGCGTTTCCCGAATGTGCCCAAAGCGAGCGCCAAGCCGAATTTCGTCAGGTACACCATCCGGCCGGTTTTGAGCATATCCGGCAACGGAAGGTAATTGACGGCTGCGTTGACGGCCAGCGCGCCCGATCCGGCAATTGCCGCGTTCTTGACCATTGCCAGCGGCGATTTCATCGAGATAGGATTCCGACGGCGCCGACGCATGACGGTCGAAGCGGCAATCGGGTTGCTCCGACGACGGCGCCGGGTGCTGGACTTGGCCGGACGGGCGGCGGGGTTGGAACGGCGACCGCGACGATTCGCGGCGATCATCTTCCGGGTCGCGGCACGTTGCGCGGCACTGCGCGCCTTGCGCCGTTTCTTCGGATTGACAAGCATGAGCGTTTCGGACATGGGAGGATTCTCCGTTATGCCCGTTCGCCTGTCGGGGCGCCGTGGCGTTGTCCGGTCAACAATGCGCGACACCCGGATCACTACATGAAATCGAAGGCTAAACCCGCTTGCGTTTGCGTGTCAACCTTTTATCGACAATGCCGCGTTCGGTGAACCGGTACGATCCGCCGAGCAGCAACAGTTGCCGACCGTCATGCGACACGGCGAACAACGGACGGGCGTGCGGCTTGAATTCGTGAATGTAGGATTCCGTCACACCATCGCGGACCGTCGTATAGCAAATGGCGTCCACGCTGCCGACGGCAATGCACACGTCGGGAACGGTTGGCTTGTCGATTTCGTCGAAGTGTTTCGCGTCGTGACCGGTGAAATCCTGAAACAATTTCACCGCGTTGCGACGCTGGACGACTTTCGACGGGGGGACGGGGTTTCGACGCGGCACGATTACCCTCGCGGACCGTGCCGCTGCAATTCAAAATCCGGTTTGCCGCCATAGTCGAAATAAATCACGTCGTCGTCACCGTCAAGCGTAAAACGACTGTTTTTCGCTGCGGGACCGATGATTCCCGCTTTCTTGAGGAACGACACGACGGCGGCATCCGTTCCCGAAAGCACGGATTCGGGCAAATGAACCTTTCCGACGCGATGCTTGTCGTTTACCTCGTAACCGTCGCGGGCGTTGCCCCGCACGTCATACGCGACGACATCCCACATTTCCGACTTGACGGGGTTCGACTTGCGGGCGTTGTATACGCGCATTTTTCCTCCCGGATTCGGAAAATACCCCTTGATCGCCGGCTTTGCGCGGCGCTTTTTCAAGCGCGTCGTCGGCGGCTTGCCGGTCATTTGCGACTTCCGGCCGACTTTCTTCGCGGGCTTGCGGGAACGCTTCGTCGGGTTGGAAGAACGACCCCGAATGAGTTTGTATGCGTCGTCGGCGACGCGTTCGTATCGCTGCGCGTCGGCGATTTTCCCGGCAAGGCGCAATTGCTTTGCCATGTTCAACGCGCCAGCCATCGATGCGAGATTCATCGCCGTGATTCGCGCATCGCGTGACAGCTTCCGATTTCCGAACATTTCCGAATACTTGGAAAAGTTCGCATAGAGTTCGTCGGACTCCATTTGATCGAATTCGTCGGCAATGTCGATTGCTTCGTCACGCGTCATTTCGACTTACTCCGAAGATAGAGAAACCCGAGCAACCCGATCACGCCGTACAGAACGATGTTCGACAGGTTGTCGATAAGCGGCGCGCCCGCTTTCGTCGGATACGATCCTTCGACCGCTGCGGCGGCATCTTCCGGCGCCATGCCGCCTTCAATCAAGGAACGCTCGCGGAGCATCTTCCACCCCTGAATCGCGGAATACACCGCGACGACGAGCGCAGCAACGCTGGCCGTCAATCCGGCGAGAGCGCCTAACGAAATCGGAAGCACCAGTTGCGCCGCGCCCATGCCGCTCAACACGGAACCGGCCGGGGCGAACGATCCGAGCATATTGCGCGCCCCGTCGATCATCGACAGGACCGACGCAATCGTGGATTTAAGCGCGTTCACTTCGTTGAAGCGCGAGCGCCATTCGTCCTCCGCGCCAACCTCCTGCGCGAGCGGCCACGCGTCATACAACGCGGATTCCGCTTGATCGAGTTCTTCCGCTTTCGAACGGAATTCCGCAACCTTCGCCGACCAAGCGTCACCGATTGCGTCGAGTAGACCGGAAAGACTTTTGCCGGGGCGCTTCACCACGTCACCGTTTCAGTGCGGCAATCGCCAGCACCGCAACGCCACCGATCAGGAGGATTTTCAACAACCCTTCCGTTTCAGCCGGAAGCCCGACGTTGACGCGGGGCGCCATGTCCGCAGCGGAAATCGGTGACAACCCACGCCGCAATCGTTCCATGTTGATTTCGTTGAGATCGGACGCCTGTTTCGCTGCGAGGATCGACTGCGTGATGGAGAAAACGCCATCCTTGATTTCCCGCAGCATGGACGGGTCGAACATGTCCGGGACGACAGGCGACGCGGCCGGATTCGTCGGGTCCATCTGGTCGACGACGGAACCGGTACGGTACAGCCAGTCCCATTCACCGGGGGCAATCGAGTTCGTTGCGGTAATTTCGCCCAAACCGTTCAGGATCATGTCACGCACCTTTCTTGCTGCGGCTGAGAAACCAGAGTCCGCCGATCACGAGCGCGGCCGGGAGCGCGAATTTCGTGATTTCGTTTGTGTTAAACGACAGCGGCGCCAGCGGTCGCGCTGTCGTATTCGCGCGAATCAGCGGAGAAGCGTTCGCGGATCGCACGAACGGACCAGTCGGCGCCGTCGGGGTTGTCGTCGTCTTGAAAATCGACGCGGCAGTTTTCAGCAGGTCCGCAATCGGCAGTCCGCCTCCGGCCGCAGCCGTGACGACGGCGGGCGACGGAAACGGCGTTGCGCTCGGCAGCGGAGAGGGCGCGGGCATCGTCTGCACGGGAGAATACACGTCCGGCGCGTCCGTCACATACGAACCCGTATGTCCCGCGTCGCCCGCGTACGGGTTGAACGGTGCATCATCGACCGGGACCGAGTAATCGATCACGTTGCCGAATTCGTCGATCGCGTCGTAACCCGTCCAGGGCGCATCGAAAAAGTCGAGTACATCATCCACGGGGATAACCTCCGAAACCGGTTGCGCGATTGGTAACACGGATTCCGCGACGGGCGCAAGTTCGTTGAGGGCGGGAAGAAAGTCGATTGCCTCGGACGCGCCCGGAACCGACGTTGCAAACGATGCAGCATCCGCTATCGGGGTTGCGAAAAAGTCGGCGACGAACGACGGGACGGCCTCCGACACCAGCGGCGACACGAAATCGAGAATCGCGGGCGCAAAGGGGATCATGAACATTTTCGTGACGGGCGACGAAATCACGTCCGAAAATACCGAGTAAGTCTGCGGGAAACGTTGATTGAACAGTTCCCAATTTCCGCGAGGGTCGGTAAGGAACTGCGCCAGCGAAATTCCGAGCTTCGACGCCATCATGCCGAAATTGTTCGCCGCGATGTAGTCACGCCCCGTGTGCGTGTCGAACCACGCCGGATCTACCCACGGCGTCACCATTCCGTCGCCTTGCCATTCCGGAATGATCTGCACGCGACCGGGCGCCGGATTGATATCCGGCGCGTACATCGTGAAACCGTCGGCGCCATCAGAATACATCGGCGCCCCGCTGTCGGGGTCGTAACCGACGATTTGCTGTACGAGTCCCGATCCGTTAACGGACATGGAAAACGTACCTCTCACACTGTCCCGGTGGGGACCAGCCTAGCGGCCCGTTTTCGGTAGGATCGAGCGCGACCCAAGAACCGCCGATCCGCGTTTCGACGAACACATGAGACAGGTCGCCCGGAACAAACCCGCACGCAACGAACCGCGTCGGGTGTCCGATGGATTCGAGCATTGCGGCAGCAAGCGTTGCCATGTCGTCGCAATCGCCCGCTTGTTTCTCCAGCAGTTTTACGGGCGAATGCAGCAATTCTTGCCCGTTGGTATCCAGAACATAGCGGATATTGTTCCGGACCCAATCAAGAATCAATTGTGCTTCCGCCGCCCAATCCTTGCCGGGCAGGAACGCGGTCAATTCCCGCGTCGTGTCACGAATCATCGGATGTGACTTGTATTCCCGCACCAGCTTTCGCATCAACCGCAGCGTCGCAACGATTGCCTCCCGCCCGTCGCCCAATGGGACAACAGAAAGAATATCGGGCGTCGGGTCGGCAAGGCGCATGTGCATCGATCACGTTCCGGGTTTCTTGTCCGGCGAAGGATTATCCGGTTCCGCCTGTTCGGTCAAGATATTTTTGAGTTCCGACCGCACCTTGTCGAACCAGGGCGCGAAGTTCCGGACCTGCGGATTGATTTCCGCGAGCTTGTCCAGCCACTGCGGATCGTCGACCAGTTGCGCCAACATGTCGTCGGGCGCAAAGTCGTAGATTTCCTCTGCCGTCACGACGGGATCGCCATTGGAAGCGGCGGACGCGCAAGCGCGGCGCAGGAACATGCGAACGGCAATCATCATTTCTTCCGTCTCCGGGTCTAGTCCTTCAGGATTCGTTCTTACCACGGGCGCGTCATGTTTCGGGACGGGCTCTGGGTTCGGAACTGGCGCAGGTAACGCCGGTTGCGCGGGGTTCGCCGTCGGCACGGTTTGGCGCCCCTGTTGCAGCATCTCCAACAGTGGGCCGCCGAAACGCTCCATCATGCGAATCGGGAACGATCCTTCCGGGTCGCCCGTGTCGCGCAGTTTTTCCGCCATCTCCAACGCCATCTGAAACATTTTCATGGGGTCGGTTGCGGCGGGCGCCGGAGGCGGCGCAAGCAGATCACGCATCGCCGCAAGTTCCTTCAACGTGTCAAGCGTTGACTTTGGCGGTTCGCGGGTTGTCTGCAAGTCACGGATCGCAGCGGAGAAGCCCTGCATGACCTGCGTCAACCCCGTTTCGAACGTTTTCGCAAGATCGCGAATTGTCGAGTCCGACGCGGCGCCGGGAGCAGCGGGCGCGACCGCTGGCACTAACGGCGCTTCGATTGCCACCGTGCGATTCACGCGGATTTTCCCGGCGTGATACACCCGGATGCGATATTCGCCCGCGCCGTAGGTGTCGCGAATGTGAACAAGCCCCATTTGCGCCCAATCCGTCACCAGACACTCGTAAAGGAACGCGTCGCGCTTTCCTTCGCGAAGTCGGTAAACAAACGTTTTCGGGGGCTTGCCGCCGTCCACGCCATGTTCCGCGATTTCGCCGATTGCGTGGTTTATCTGTTCGTATTCGTCAAACTCGTCCGAATCGTCCGCGCCCGGGTCCGCTTCCGGGTCGGGGTCGCGCAGGATGACGCCTGACCGGAAACCGTCGATCATCGGGTTAGGCAGCGTCAACGCGTCGCCCAAGGGGCGCACCGGTTCACCCGTCGGGACCATCCCGCCCGCACTGTTCTTTGCTCGTGGCATTGTCCGTCTCCATGAAAAAGCCCCGTACCGGTTGGCACGGGGCTTAGATACTACTACTGCGCGGCTTGTTTGCGCTAGGCCGTGCTACGAAGCCTCAATCGGTTGGCGCGCAATCCGTTGCGCTTCTTCGATGGTCGGGGCGCGGTTGAATTCGCCTGACAGCGGGTCGAATTTCAACGACTCCTGCGCCTTCGCCCGCGCCGGGTGACGCATACACCAATCGGAGGCGCCGGACTGCGGGGTGACGGCTTGGAATGCCGGGACGTTGCCGCGAATCGTTTGCTGCGCGCCGACCAATAACACCACGGGCGGATCGACGCGACAGAATCCCATGCCGCCGTCCGGCGACCCGCCGTCGGCGGGGTTTCCTTGCTGGTCCCATGCGGGACAGGTTTTGCAATACATGATCGACTCCCGAAAAAAAGCCCCGAACGTGTCGGGGCAAAGGGGACCACGGGCGGGATGCTACTCGGTTGCAGCGGGAGATTCGGGCGCGGCTGCGGCAGCGGCTTGCATCGCGGCGGCGTCGACTTCGATCTGCAAAATCTGAAAATCGAAATACGACTTGCCGGGGCGCTTGGGAAGCTTCGTCAGACTGAAAGCGCAGCCGACGTAGGAATCGTCCGGGTAGCTGCGCTTGATGTTCGCCTCCACCACGGCGGGCACCAGCAGCAGGAACGCTTCGCCAGTCGTCACGTCGCCGACTTCGGCGATGGTGGCGGCTTTCTTCTCGATCACCTTGCCCGCCGCGTCTTTCTTGGGATTCGGGTCCACGTAGTCCGAAACACGCATCTTCGACGCGAAGGCAAGGTAGCGCGTTTCGTTCGGTTTCAGGTTGAGAACCGGCAACGCGATATTCCGCGTGACCTTGATACCGGCCGGCATCGGCGCCGCGACGACGGGCGCGGGCGGGGTTGCGGCGGGATTGGCAACGGCGGTGCTGGACGACTTCGGGGCGGCGGGTTTGCCGGACTTGTCGGGCTTTGCCATGATGGACGACTCCAGGTTGTTTGACTACGGATGAACGTCGGGACTGCGAACGGATGATATTCCGGTTTTTCGGGGGTTGTCAACCGTTTAGCTTGTTGTTCACCACGTCGAGAGCTTTTGTTAAATGCTCGTTGACAAACTCGACGGCCAAAGCCGACGCCATTTGCATGCACAACGGGGTTCCGCCCGTTGAATGCGAAACGCGTGCCCCGCCCTCGTCGACAGCACGCACCGCCACGAAAACCCAGGCCATCACCGGCTCGGCTTCGTCGCAAATGCGCTTCGCGGTATCGACCATCATCGCTTTCGTTTTGTCCATCATCTCCTGTTCGTTTTCGGACGTGCGCTTCACAATCGTCATTTCCATGTGTTCGGCCATGTCGGTTCCTTTAACGTTGTCCGGCTTTCTCATGTTCGACGAACATGTCCGCGCCGGTCATTACCTTTAGAAAGTTGTTCCGGTGTAATTGCTTTTGCACCGGCGCCTCGCCTTCAAACCATTTGAGAAAATCATCAGTCGTCAGGCGTCTAACGTTCATGCCCTTCGCGTGCCGCACTGTACCGGTGTAGTCGGCGTATACCTTTTTCGTTATCAGTCGATAGTTTTCCCCTTCCGCTTCGATTTTCCACGCGCCATAGCGCGACTTGTGAATGGGCAGATTCACTGCTCGCGAAAACATCGTGCAATCCGTATCTGCATAAAGCCAGGCGTCCGGGTCCAGCAACGCAGCGCGGCGGACTTCCATGCGAACGTGCGCGGTTATGCACATTCCCAATTGCGGTTGATGATAGTCCCGGATTGCGGGGTCAGCGAACCGGCACCATATATGCCGCAGTTCATCATCTTCCGCTTGGTAATTGAAAAAGCCTTCGGGACGTTCGACCGATAACAACAGTTCCAGTCCGTCCAGCACTTCCACGGTTTTGCCGTAACTGTTATTCCCGACCGCTTTGACGAGCAATCCTAGAGCGCCATTAGGGCCGCCTTCAGCGTTCATTCGCAAATTCTCAAGCCGGTCGACATATTCGGTCATGCGGAAGGAATCGTCCCAACCGTAACCCTCGCGAACGTCGACGTTCCACCCCTCGTCCATCAGTTGCGATACTTCAGTACTCGTCAACCAGGTTTCGTCGATACCGTCCAATCCGAAAACACCACGGGCGCCGCCTTCGATGGTCCTGTAATAAAACGGGATGCGATTCGCGGGATTATGCGCGGTTACGCGATACATCGCGACGGGGAAGTATTCGTCCAGTTCGGCAAGCTGATAGATGCGCCCGCACGGAAGATCGGTGTCACGCATCGCGGCGGCGTAAGCCTGATTTATGTCGTATTTCCAGACTGGCCCGGAATACTGGCGAGCGCAAAAACAGTAACCGCCGCGCATCGCATAGTCGCGGATGATCTCGATCACGCGCAACGGCGGCGCCCAGAACCGCACACCGTGCGGGATGTTCGCCTGAAAAATTTTGATCCCCATGTTTCCGACAGTCGGTTGCAGCGGTACGCCGAATGTCTCGAATATCAGGTCCTGTGCTTTCAGCATTCCCCAATACAATCCCTCCGAATCGCGTTCCGCATATCGACGGTGCATTGCGTCGTTCGGATCAAATCGGGCGCCCGCTTCCCAATCGGGCGCGGCGAGTTTGCGATACTGCGGTGCAAACACTTTAAGGAAATCGTCGAGTGTGCGACCGACAAGCCCGGTCATTGCGATTCCGTCGAGAAACTCCCACATCATTTTCGGATCGGATTTAAGCGATACCTTGAAACCGCGCAGCGCCTTGCTCCGCGTGAGATACGGGCGGATATCGTGGTCCGGGGAATGAAGCAACGCGCTCCCGATCAAATACGCGTCGAAATTGTTTCCGTTCCACGCGACGAATCGGACGCGTTTCATTTCGGGAATCAGGAACCGCTCGATGAGGATCGAGCATAGATGTTCCATCGAGTCGACCGGGGCGGAAACGAAAAATCCCTGAGCGCCGAAAGCCGTAATGTATAGCGGGCGCGGCGATCCCTTTGCTATGTTCGTCGTTTCCAGGTCATACGCGACGATATCGCGAATTCGCGGGCGCCGCTCCAACCGTTCAAAAGGGCGTTTACTTTTTCCGTTTCTTTCCGCCCTTCGTTCGGCGCGTCGCGCTACCTTTTTTGCGATTCGATTTATCTTGCGTGCGCGTAGCACGCTTTTTTTCGTCTGCACGGGTCCGACCCCTATCCGACGTTATCAAGCCTTTTTCGTCACTTTGCACCATGAGATACAACAACCGTCGCCCCTGCGAAGTCGTACCGGAAGGGTGTAAATCATACATCATCCCTAATAATCGATCATCGGAGAGCCAAGGGGTGAGCGTTATCCATCCGGTTGACGCATTAATAGCCTTGTTATACTCGCGACCGCCTAAACTTGTGCCGCCTTTGGGTACGCGATAAACAAAGCGTATTTGTCCGCGACGAACGGCATAGTATCGAAGCAATGCCAATACGTCACCGATCGTCAATCCGCGCAGGTCGTGCGAAATGGTATCGGAGCGCCGGGTGCGCTTGCCTGGCGGGTCAGTGTCAGCGCGCCAATAGATGCGCTTCGTTATCGGCGGAACCGGGACGTTCGGCACAACGAACCGGTCCGCGCCCCGGGCGCCCGCACGGCGGACCCTGCGCCGAGCCTCGGCGGCCGTTTTCGTCAACCGCTGCGCCGTGCCAGCGTCGCGTGGTTGGACGCCTTCATTTTTCCAACGGCGCAACGAGCGCTCCGATACGCCGACAAGCTTCGCCACCTCGGCCATCGTGCGACCGACAAGCAACGCCCGGACCCTCTCCGCTGTCGTGTAGCGCAAGCGTGCGCCCTTCGCCCGTTATCGGGCTTTGATCGTTGTCACGAGGCGCCCGCCCGGACGCCACACGCCGCTAGCGGGGTTGCGATCGCGTTTCGGGATCGGTCCGCATGGCACGACGGAGCATAGCATCGAGTCCGGCCAAAGTGCCACGCCGTCCGATCCGGCGCCACGGGTCCGTGGTAGTCCGGTAAAGCACATACGCCGTCACCGGATACGCGCCGCGAATGTCACGCTTTTGCTGGATCACTTCGACGACGCGGAAGCCGTGGTCGATTGCGGTTTGCTGAATCTCGCGCCAATACTGGCGAGCGTCGCGGGGTTTAGCTGGCATCGGTCGGACTCCATTCGTTGCGGCCGGATAACGCGGCGGCGTGGTGCGCGAGGATGATCGGCCAAATGCGTGAATCATCGTCAAGCCGTTTGCCGTCGTCAACCGTCATGCATTGCCAATTGCGCGAGCGCCATGCGAAGTCGTCGATTAAGCCCAAGGCGATCATGTCCAGCTTCGCCGGGTCGATATCAGGAGGATCGGCGGGAACGCTGTCCGGCATTCCGTAATGCCATTCGGGGCGGCATTCTTCACACGAACACCATACCGCGCCGTTTGTTGCCGATGATTCCGGCGCGTCATCGCCCGCCCAATCGTCATCCTGTAGCGGGCCGTCGGGGAAGTCGGGTCCGGCATAACGTGAACGTGGAACACCGAAAATGCGCGCTTTCACGGTTTCACCTTTTCAGTTTTGCACTGCGCCAAGTAGACGGACAACACGCTGCGAATCAGTTTTGCCCGCGTCACACCCATGCCCGCCGCAATCATTGCGAGGGCGCCCGCTTCCGTGCGATTCAACCGGATTTGAACGAGTAGCGGGGGTTCGCATTGTTCCGCTACGGTGTCGGGTGCTACGGGAGACGGAAGGCCGTTTATTTCTTGCTGGTTCATTCGATGTTTCCCCATTGGTTTGCCATTGCTTGTGCGATGCCGTCGTACGTGCGGCTGCGCTCGATTGCTCGGGTCGGGCTTGGGCCAAGTCTGTTCTGACCGCTATCCATCGGTTGATTGACCGGCAATCCCGATCCGCAATCCTCCGCGCTGGTGAGCGCAGGGGATTACGGGCGGGACTTAAAACGGAATGTCGTCAATCCATTCGCCATCTTTGAAATCGATTTTTCTGTTATATATGAGATCGCCGTATTCCGCATAACAATCGTATCCGGGACAGTCCGTCGCGAGTGATCCTTCCGCGCATTTGCAGACAGTGCAAAACGCAATCCCGCCGTCGCAGATGTAACAGTAATCGTCAACGCGGCAATTGTTGTGCGTCTCGTATTGATGCTTCATTCCGACCCCTCGGAGTGATTTCCTGCACTTGCCGTGCCGCCCGGCACCGCATGCACTTCATCATACACGTGTGTCTGCGC
>CAYWKB010000006.1:0-3374 GCA_964459225.1 uncultured Candidatus Saccharibacteria bacterium
GCCGCGGCGGGCGTGGATTGGGGTGAGGTTGCCGCCGAGATCCCAGGTCCGGAGTTCGTGCAGGCCCCCGTCGTGACCCTGGTGGTGGGGGGCATCGCGTGGCTGGCGGCGTGGTGGAAGCGGGAGACGAAGGGGTACGGGGCGGGCGTCCCGAAGCCCCCCGCAGCGCCCCTGCAGTAGCCCAACGGACGCCGCCCGGACCCCACCCCAGGGGTGGTTGCGGGCGGTTCGGACGCCCCGCCGCCGTCCCCCGGCGGGGCGTCTCTACGCCCGCATCACGCGGTGATCCGCACCTTCCCGCGGGCGACGTACTGCACCCCGGCGCCGCGCGCGGCACGCTTCCGGACGGCATCTGGCGTGCATCCAAGGCGGTCGGCGGCCTCTTTCAAGCTGACCACGGCAGCCCCCCCATCGGCCGGTTCACCATCCTCGGCCGTGGTCGGCTCAGCCTGGGGCTCAACTGGTCCGGGCGTCGCCGGCGCCCCGCCAGTCTCAGGTGCCGCCGATGCCTGCGCGCCCAGGCGCGCCTCCTCGGCGCCGTCGCCCCCGGCTCGGGCTGTCGGGGCGGCCCCACCGCGTCCGGACACGATGTCCGATTCCGTGTCCGTTTCCTCCGAGACGGACCCCACCCCACCGGCCCCCCTACGGGGGGCCGTGGGGTGCTCCGATCCGGACAAAGCGGCCACGACCTCGGCCCCATGTCCGGACAGCCGAGCCCCGACGGCCCGAGCCGCCGTCTCCTGCGACAAGTAGGCGACCTGAACGACGCACACATCGGCGGCACCCTCGCTGTCGAGCCGCGCGGCGAGCGCCCGTCCCTTGATCCCCTGGCTGAGCGCTCCCACGTCCGCGGTGACCCGCCCTCGGGTGAGCATGCCGAGGCCTGGCTTGTCGATCCCGCCGACCGCCATGAAGCCCGTCAGATTCGACCGGAGCTGTCCGCCCTGCGGGCCGAGGTTCGCGACGTCGCCGCGCTGGGCGGCGAGCACCAGGAAGATGCCGGCCGAGCGCGCCAGGCGCGCGAGGCGGGCGAGGAGCGTGCCCATCCGCTGGGTGTCCTCGTCGTCATCACCGCCGACGGCCTCGGCGACCTCATCGAAGATGACGAAGAACGGGAGGGGGCGGATGGAGGGTGGGAGGTCGCACCACCGGTCGACGCCGTGTTTGCGGATGAGGGCCTGACGGCGGACGAACTCGCTGCTGACCTGCTGCAGGGCGGCGACGATGCGGCGGCGTAGCTCATCGAGCGCGGCGGCGACCTGGTCCTCGGTGGCGTCACCGGCGATCGGTGGGATCTCGACGGTGCCCCAGTTCGGTGCGTGTTCCATCCACGCGAACTCCCCGGCGCCCTTCGGGTTGATGACCACCCCGCGGCAGCGGGGGACGACCTGGGAGAGGATGAGGCGCAGGATGACGCCCTTGCCGCCGTTGGTCTCCCCGTTGATGAAAATGTGCGGGCTGTCGATCGGCCGCCACACCGATTGGCCGCCGCCGGCGCGCGGCCCGATGTAGACCTGCAGGTGCTCGTCGGGGGTGGCGGGCGGTGGTGGGTCGGTGAGTTCGACGCGGCGCGGTAGTGGCTGGATGCCGATGCGGACCTCGAGGACCCCGGAGTCCTCCGGGTGCTGCCACCACCGGACGGTCTGCGCACCGATGGCCTGCTTGACGACCTCCGCCTGCTTGGCCCAGCTGCCCTCGGCGTCGTTGATCCAAGGCCGCCACGCGAGGGCGATCGTGTCGCGTCCCTCGGCGCGGCAGTACAGCAGCGACGGTGCGCGCTCGGCGTCACCGTTGCCGCGCGTCCACCTGGCCTCCCGGCAGAGCGGCAGCCACCGCTGCTTCAAGCGCGCCGCGGTGCCGCGCGCGAGCGCACCGGGGCGCGCACGTTCCCACCAGCCGCGCGGGCCGGCAGCCGCGGGGATGATCGAGTCGCGCCGCGGCTTGGTCCAGCCGAGCACCCACCGCGCGGGACGGACTGCGAGCAGCGCGACGGCCACGGCGGACCACGCGACCCACCCGTAGCTGCTGGTCACCCACGCCACGCCGCCGACGACCGCAACGGCGACGGCCGTCACGGCACCTTCGCGGCGCAGCACCTGCTGAGTGCGACTCGCCTGCGGGTCGTCGTCGACCAGACCGAGATCGCGCAACGCCTTGATGCGGGTGAGGAACCCGTCCTCGGTCTCTCGCTTGCGGCGCGCAGCAGGGTCCGCCGGTTTCCGTCCGGTCGTCTTGCGTGCGGTGCGCTTGGTCAGCAGGTGCACGACCAGGCCGAAAGTCGCCGCGGTCACCATGAGCATCAGCAGGGACATCAGTCGCCTCCGGTGATGATGATGAGCAGGCCGAGGCCACCGATGAGCATCCCCCATCCGACCTCTACGCCCGTGTAGATGGACAGCACGCCCATGGCGAGCAGAGGCAAACCGACCTTCATGGTCTGCGGGTTCTTCGGTTGGGCGCTCACAGCTGCACCACGCCGCGGCCGACGCCGAACACGATGAGGAACACGGCGAGGCCGGCGACCTCCGCGAAGCTGCTGTCCCCTGCGGCGCGGCGGGTGACCTGGTGGGCGCCCCACCCCCATGCGAGAGCGAATGGCAGCTCTCGCATGAGGAGGCGGTCGACGTCGTAGGGGTCGAGGGCCGGCACGGTGTTCCCGTACCGGTTGACCCCGAGCCACCACAGGAACGCGCAGGCGCACCACAGGAACGTCGCCTTGCCGAGCGCGTCGTTCACCGACCGGCCCTCTTGAGCAGGTAGGCGATGCCGAAGCACGCCGCGGCAGCGAGCAGGATCTGCCCGTTCGACTCGCGCAGCTCCGCGAGGCTGATGACGACGTCCGCCGTCAGGAGCAGGTCACCCATCACCACCCCCTACGCCGTCGTGCCGCGTCGCGGTCGGCCTTCGCACCCGCGGCGCGCAGTTTCCTCGTCGTCCGCGCCTCGTAAGCCTTCGACCCGCGCGGACTGTGCTTGTACGTGTGCCCGTGCGGGTCGTCCTTCTTCGGGACGAGCACCGTCCACGCCACGCACGCCGCGAACGGCAGCGACAGCACGGGGTTGTCGATGGCCCACTGCAGGTAGTCACCCATGCCGGCGCCCCCAAAGGACGGCACCGACGAGGAGCCACGCGACGAGCAGTGGCCCGATGATGGCGATGTAGGGGATGGTCACCGGCGCCCCTTCCATCCGCGGGACGGCTTGCGGTGCCGCCTGCTGCCGCTGTCCAGCACGGCCAGCAGGAACACGACGGCGGCCACCGCAACGAACAGCCACATGGCGCCGGTCACATCGCCCCCCTTCGGCGGGCGTCCCGCTCCATGCGCTGCGGGTGCGTCCAGTCACGCCACGCCAACCAGGTCGACGCGACGAGAC
>CAYWKB010000006.1:3474-11029 GCA_964459225.1 uncultured Candidatus Saccharibacteria bacterium
ATGCGCTGCGGGTGCGTCCAGTCACGCCACGCCAACCAGGTCGACGCGACGAGACCGACGACCAGGACGCCGAGGATCACGACGGCGACCGTCACGCCATCACCTGGTGTCCGTTGCCGACCGCGTGCTCGGCGGCGTGCTCGGTGACGGTGAGGGTGCCCTGGCTGGCGGGCCGCGGGCGCGCCGTCCGCGAGGTGCGGGGCTGGGTCTCCTGGCCGACTGCGGCCTTCGTCGCCTTCTCGGCGGCCGCGACCTCCGCGTCCATGATCGTCGTGATCCGGTCGCGGGCCTCCTTGACCTTCCCCGCGGCTTCCTGCTCCGCGGTGTACGCCTTCGTGAGCGCCGCCTGCTTGGCGGCGTGCACCTTCTGCGCCGCCTTCAGGTCCGCCGTCGCCTGCTCCAGCGGCGTGAGCTGCTTACCCATCTGTGCCTCCCGTGAGGGAGGAGGTTCCCTGACGGTAGGCTGGTGCCTACGCGCCCGAGCTCACTCCTCGGTGTGCGTGGCCCCGGGGAGGGCGTCGATCCCGCTCGCTGCGTCAACAGCGTGCGGGGGAGTCCCCCCGGGGTTCTGACGGCGCCGCTACTCGGCGGCGCCCTCCTGCTCGGCGAGCAGGCGGTAGACGGACTGCCGGCTTACGCCCAGGAGTCGAGCGACCTCGGTCATCTCCATCCCCTGGGCGCGCGCCGTGCGGACGAGCTCGCGTGCCTCGGAGCTGAGCCGTGCGTCCTGCATGGCTCGTGCCCTGCGCTTTCCCTCGGCACGCAGTCCCTCCCTGGTCTCGTCAGCACCCATCTGTCAACTAGAGTGACACACTCTGGCGGTGGCGGTCAAGCCAGGCGACCCGCCCATCAGACCTTCGCGTCGTGGACGACACCGGCTTCATCGACGCTCAGCACGCGGCGCTTCAGGCCGCCGAGGACGGCAACCAGCAGCCACACCACCAGCCAGATGCCGGCCGTCACGATGGACAGCACCAGGTGCAGCAGGTGGCTCGTGTTCTTCCCCTTGGCGACGGTAGCCTGCAGCTCGCCGCGCGCTTCCATCCGCCACCCGCTCTTGGCGTACCCCTGCACGGCGCGGTCCAGCGCCGCCTTGCGTTCCTCGAGCGGCACGGCTCCAGCTGACATCTCGGACCCCCTCGGTTGCGTTGGCGCGATGGCCGCAACCCTATGTCCAGATGCGCCGTTTGCGTTGCCCCCCAGCCGTCTAGTTCGCGAGAACCCGCAACCCGCGAAGGGATAACGATTTCAGGTGGGCGTGCTACCCGCGGTGGGTTGCCGTGAAACGCGCCGAGCGTCTAGTTTCACAACGTCGGGGCTAACGGTTACGTTTCGTCCCGTCCACGAAACACGTGCCCAAGGAACGGGAATGCCGCTAGCGCATCAAGTCGTCGGTCACGGCCTGACCCCGCAGGAAGTTCAGGCAAACCTCGTTCTTGCTGAGGCCTACATGAAGGCCGCGATGATCCTCAGCCCCGTGAACCCCGACCGCGCGAAGCGCGCGCAGAAGATGGCGCGTCGCTGGCGGGGCGCAGCTCTGCGGGGTCAGGAGCACCAGCAAGATCAGCGTCCAACTCCGCCATCACCCACGGGTCTTGACGGCGCTCCGCGGCTACACCTGGTGCCGTAGGGAACTGCCGGCCGACGAGTTCATCGAGCGACACCTGGAGCGCGTCAGCCAGGTCGACCAGCGCGTCAAGCCGCGGCGCCGCCTGAGCTGAGCGCCAGCGCTGCACGTTGCGTAGCCCGGTCCCGATACGTCGGGCGAGCTGCTCGTTGGTGAGCCCCGCGTCCTTCTGCAGGGCCTTGAGGCGTTCACCGAACGCCCCCTCATAAACCGCCATGACAAGAGTGTCACGCAACTGTGTGGCCTCCGGTAGTGAGGAACGCGCCGTGCCGACTTGACCGCGCCACTAATGTCGTGCCATATTGTGGTCGATGACCACGACCATGAGCACGGAGGCACGCCACATGACCGGCACCGATACGTTCGGCGCCCGGGTCCGCAAGCGTCGCGAAGGCCGCGATCTCACTCAGGAGCAGCTGGCCCGCGAGGTCGGCGTCACGCTCCGCCAGCTGCAGCGGATCGAGAACGGCCAGACCAAGATGCCGCGGCTGCAGCTCGCGCAGGACATCGCCTCGTACTTCGGCGAGCCCCTCGAATCGCTCGTCCCTGAGCGTGCCCATGAGCCGAACCTACCGGGTTCGGACGGGCGCGCGCCACACGGAACGTCGGAAAAGACCACAGCCCGGGACGCAACGTCGCCAACGCCCGCGTCCCGGGCCGAGTAGGGAGAACGGTACCCCATGCTCACCACGAAGCGCGAGGACACCCCCGAGGTGCGCCTCGTCAAGAACCAGCGGACCGGCAACTACGCCGCGACCGTCATGCTCCCCGCCCGGCACGACGACGGCCAGCTCGCCGAGCCCCTCGTCCTCGCGATCGTCAAGGGGAAGGCCAACGGCGAGCTCGGGATGACGAACCCCGACCGCTGGTACATCACGAGTCGCCTGTCGCACTACGCCCCGACCGGCCGCGGCCGTGAGGGGTACCCCACCCGCGGCGCCGCCGTCGCCCACATCGCGCAGTGGCTCACCAACCCCGACAACGGGGAGACCTGGTCGTGACCGGCGCCGCGATCCTCACCGCCCTGGTCCTGGCCGCCGCCGCCGCAGTCCCGGCGCTCGCCGCCAGCGGCCCCCGGGTGAGCGCCGCCGCCGGCTTCCCGATCACGCCGACGGCGAACACCGCCGGGGCGATTAAGGCTGCCGTGCAGGCCGCCGTCCGCCGGTACAGCAGCGCACCCCGCGCCCGCGTCACCAGCGTCCGCCGCGCCGGCCGGTACTGGAACGTCGTCACCACCGCGCCCGCCCCGTACCGCGTGCTGCTGTGTACCCGCACCTACTGCTCCGGCACCGCGCCCGCACGCGCCCCGGAGATCCGCGTGGAGGTGACGCGGTGAATCGCCTTCTGACGCTGACCAGGGGCCCACAGCAGCTTTGGCTGGACTCCACTGGCGACCGAGGGATGGGCTTGTCCTTGTGCACGACCTTCCGTGACGAACGGCTTCCCCGGTTCTGGATGGAGCGCGAGCAGGCCGAGCAGCTGCGCGACGCCATCACCGCGTGGTTGGAGGAGCCCCGGTCATGACCATGCTCCCCGAGATCACGAAGGAACACGTCGCGGACGCGATGGCTGCGTGGGGCGACCGCGAGGGCATGGAGGACGCCATGAAGGGCCGTCCGGCGAACCCGGACCGGCACTGCCCGGACCCCCTGTTTCAGTGGTGCTACCTCCTCGCGCACGCCGAGAGCGTCCGCGCTCGTGACGAGGTGGCCCGCATGGAGTTCCCCCACGCCGGGGTGGGGGACGAGGCCGGTGGGGCGCAGGGCACGCGCTCCACCGGCAACACCCTCCGCTGGCGTGACCGCATCCTGTGGGCCAGCGTCGGCCTCGCGATCGGCAGCTGGTGCACCGGCATCGCCGTCTACGTCAGCACGGTGCTGACGTGACCACCACCGGCCTCGACCCCAGGCTGGAGGCGCTGCGCGCCGAGCTGCAGGCGGAGATCCGCCGGCGCGTGCTCGCCGAGCAGCGCGTCGACCGCGCCGAGCGGCGCGTCCGGTTCCTCGAGGAGATCAACCGAGGCCTCCTCGGCCTCGCGCAGCGCCTCATCGACCGTCTCGGTGGCGGCCGCCCGAATGCCGTGAACGGACCGGAGGACGTCTGGTGACCACGCACCGCTACCTCACCGCCGCCGAGGCCGCCGACATCCTCCGGGTGTCGGTCAAGACCATCTACCGCCGCGCGAACGCGGGGGAGCTGGTCGCCGTGAAGGACGCGAAGCTGTGGCTCATCGACGCCAACAGCCTGCCGTCCCCTGACGGGCCGCGGCGCCTGCCGCCACCGCGCCCCCGCAAGTACGGGGCACCCGGGACGATGCGGGCCCTCGTCGAGCAGATGAAGGCCGAAGGGGTCGTGTGATGGCCGCGTTCATCGGCCGGGCTGAGGTCGCCCGCACCCTTCAGGTCACCGAGCGGCAGGTCGTGGAGCTGTCCCGCCGCGGCCTCCTGGGTGTCGCGCACCGCGGTCCGGCTGGCGGGTTCGTGTGGGACCGCGTCGCCGTTATCGCCTACCTGCAGGACCGCGCCCTCGCCCACGAGGACAGCGCACGATGAGCATCCCCCCGCACACCTACCGCGCAGAGTGCGACGCGTGCGGCCACCGGCGCGCCTGGCTGACCGGCACCAGCTACCAGCCCGACGGCCGCATCATGGGCGCCGTCCTACCGAACAGCCCGGGCGGTCCGCTCATGGACCCGTGCCCCGCGTGCGGCACCACGGACCCCGTCCACGTCCGGCGCTGCTGGAACCACGGGCCGTTCACCGACGGCCGGTGGCGGTACGTCGGCGTTGCCCAGCCCGGCCGCGAGCACCGCGTCCCCATGCCCGACGGCGCGTGGCCCACTCCCGTGCAGATCCCCGACCGGCTGTGGCCCGGCGTCGACCGCCAGGCCGACCGTCACGACGGCGCCCTCCCGCCCGTCGGCGCCCAGCTCACCATCGGCGTCGCCGCATGAGCGACTCGACGACGTGGGTCCTGATGGCCTGGGACGGCGAAGAGGCATGGCACCCGCTGTGCACGTTCACGAGCGAGCCCACGTGGTTGCAGCAGGCCCGGGCGTGGATCGCGTTCGATGACCACCTTCCGTGGCTCTGTGACCGCGATCAGCGGCGCTACCAGGTGGACACGTTCGGGTGGCGGCGGTCGTTGCAAGCCGAGCCGGTCCCGGCGGTGCAGCCGTGACCATCTCAGCCGCCAGCGGCCGGGTGCGCCCGCAGGATCCGCAGCTGCGCCTTCGCGCTGCGTCGTTCCTTCCGCGCGGCGGCGCGCTGGACGTCCGTCCGGGCTGCGGCGACGGCGGCCTCGGCTGCGGCGACGCGCTCCTCCGCGGCGACGACGTTCCGGGCGATGATGCGCGGGAGCTCCGCGAGGGCCGTGGCCCGTGCCTTGCCGGCTGCGTCCTCGATGCTCTCGCCGTGGACGAGCTGGGCCTCCGGGAACAGGTGCCCGTAGGTGCTCATCGTCAGAGCCGGGGTGCTGTGGCCCAGGCGGTTGGCGACCTCCAGCACGGTGAGGCCGGACGCGATCCACAGGGACGCCGCGGTGTGGCGCAGGTTGTAGGGCGTCGCCGTCGACCCCACCAGGGTCCGGGCGTCACCCCAGTTGCGCATCCGCCAGTTGTCCGCGTCGATGGGGCCGCACACCAGGCCCGACCGCTGACGCCCGAGCGCCTCCAGGTCCTCGCGGATCACGCTGATGATCGGGATGCTGCGCGCGCCCTTCCGTCCGGTCTTGGTGGAGCCGCTGCGACGCTCACCACGGCGGACGACGATCGTCGCCTCCATCACGTCCTCCCACCGCAGCGACCGCATCTCGCCCGGGCGCATGCCGCCGTACGCCATGAGGGTGACCGCCAGGCGGTCGCGGGGGGTGCGCATCGCGGCGCGGATGCCCTCCACCTCCCACAGCTCCGCCGGCCGGTGCTCCGGGTCCTCCACCGCGAGCGGCTTCAACCCGTGGCAGACGTTCACCGCGACCATCTCGTCGTCCATCGCGGCGGTCAGGGCGGCGGACAGGTCACCGACGGCGCGGTTCGCCTGCTTGGCGGTCGTGACGCGCAGCAGGTCGTTCCGCCAGTCGCGGACGTCCCGGCGCGTGAGTTCCCTGAGGCGGACGCCGCCCAGGGCCGGGAAGATGAACCGGTCCGCACGGTCGGAGCGGTCCTTCAGGGTCTTGTGCTCCCACGTCGGCCCGTGAGTGCGGATCCACGTCGCCAACCACGCCGCCACCGTGACGCTCGCACCGACCGGGGCGTGGCCGCGGGACAGCTCCCCCACGAACTTCTCAGCCTCACGCCTCGACGCGAACCGACGGGTCCTGCGGTGGCCACGCTCACGCCACTGCACCCGCCACGGCTTACGTGGCCGGTCCTCCCTGGAGATGGACGCCACTGCTCAGCCCGCCAGTGCCCGAGGCGCGATCACGCGGCGGATGGTAGCCGCACATCAACTTCACCACGACACGGCAGGCACGGCATGTGCAGGCCGGGCGAGGCATGGCAGTGCGAGGCACGGCAGGTGGGGCGGGGCCAGGCGGGTCAAGGCAGGGCACGGCTTGGCTTGGCGTGGCAGGCGAGGCCCGTTGCGGCCTGGGGGGCATGGCATGGCGAGGCGTGGCAGGTCATCTATCCAACGCAGCGACTGAGAGGGCACATCTCATGAGCACGAAGGCAGTCACGGATATCCGCACCATCACGCTTCCCGAAATTCGGGAGGGCATGGCGGTCATCACGGTGGAGGGCATCACCCCGCTGATCCAACACCGCTGGAGCGAGAAGGCGCGCCGCACCATGCAGGAACGCGAACAGCACCGCGCTAAGACCGCGAAGGAGGCGAAGGACCCGGACGCCGAGTTTCGCGCCGCCATGTACGTCATGCCCGGCCACGAGGCCGACCCGGTCGGCACCGAGGGGATCTACTTCCACCCCGGCGCCGCGTTCAAGCAGGCCGCCGTCGAAGCCTGCCGCGTCATCGGCGACAAGACGTTCCCGATGGCGAAGGTGAAGAGCCTGTTCTTCGTCGTCGGCGACCCCATCCTCACGTTCACCGAGATCGTCATGCGTGAGGACCCGGTGCGGATTGGCCAGACCACCGAGCTGCGGTACCGCCCCGAGTACCGCGGGTGGGGTGCCGACGTGCACGTCAGCTACAACGCCGCCGCGATGAGCCTGGAACAGGTCGTCCAGCTGTTCACCCTCGGCGGCTTCCACAACGGCATCGGCGAGTGGCGCCCGAGCAGCCCCAAGGGCAAGAACGGGGAGATGGGCCGCTTCCGCGTCGCAAGCGTGAAGGAGATCCGGTGAAGACCTACCGCGCGATCAAGCGCTCCCACCTGACCGACAAGGACGCCCAACGCATCGGGACGTTCATCGACCGCAAGTTCGGTGCCGCCGGCACCAGCCCTGAGGAACTACTCGACGCATCACGGGCGCGCCGGGCCGCCACCCACCGGTACTTCGAGTGGGACGACCAGGCCGCCGCCCACGAACACCGCCTCACCCAGGCCAGGTACCTGCTGCGCTCCATCGAGGTCGTCGTCGAACGCCCCACCGGGGAGAAGACCACGACCCGCGCGTACCACCCGATCCACCTCACCAACGACGACGGCACCACCGCACGCCGCTACGTACCGCAGGAGGTTGTCTGGTCCTCCCCCGTGATGACCGACCAGGTCCTCGCCGCCGCCAGGCGTGAGCTGGAGGGCTGGGCCGGAAGGTACGAGCAGTACGAGGAGATGGGCGCCCACGTCGCGAGCGCCCGCGAGCTGGCAGCACGGATCGGCTGACGATGGGTGCCACGCCCACGTGCCTCCCCTGCGCCCGTGGGCGTGGCACTGCCCAAAACCCGACGTCACTTCTGGAGTCACTTACCCGGACTGGAGGGGTCGTGCCCGACTCAGAACACGCTATTCCATCGGATGGAGGATACCGGG
>CAYWKB010000007.1:0-6402 GCA_964459225.1 uncultured Candidatus Saccharibacteria bacterium
CCATCGGATGGAGGATACCGGGATCGAACCGGTGACCTCCTGCTTGCAAAGGCGCGTACCCCTGTCCACCAAGGGGCACCAAACGGCACTCCCACCTGCTCCAGCCGTGAACCCGCCGCCGCCGCCGCAACCCGCAACCGGACAACGGCGGAGTCACTTCGGGAGTCACTTCCCGCAGACGTCTGCGGACGCCTCCTCCTCGAAGCGCTCCGGGAGTACGAGCGCGAGACGGTCAACCAGGCGCTCCGCGACCTGCGCGACCACGGCCACGGCTGGCCCCCCACCGAGAACGGCCGCGCCCGTGCGCTCGCCGCAGCGCTGCTGCGCATCACCAGCATCGACTGGGACGCCTGCGAGGACCACGCCCGCGCCCTAGACCGCAGCGACGCCAGCCACACCCTCCGCGTCCGCCACCACCAGGCCGCCATCGCCCAACGCCACGTCCGCCAGGCGGTGTCCGCATGAGCATCTCCTGCTACTGCGACTTCGACCCGGCGACCCTCTACTTCGCCGAGGTGGTCACCGCTCGCAAGCCCCACAGGTGCGACGAGTGCACCATGCTCATCGCGCCGGGTGAGAGGTACGAGCGCGCGAAGATGCTGGCCGACGGCCACTGGTCTGTGTTCGCCACGTGCGCCGACTGCTTGCCGATGGCCGAATGGGTGAGCCGCAACTGCGGATGCCGTCTCCACGGCGACCTGTGGCGCCACCTTGAGGAGGACACCTGGGGCGAGTATCGGCACGAGCTTCCGGCCGGGGTGGCGTTCAAGGTCGGTCGCTGGATCATCGGTAAGCGGCGTCGGACTGGCCGCACGGCGGTGACCGCATGAGTCGCCCGTCCGCCGGGGCCGCCGTGTTCCTCTCCGGCATGGCGCTCCTCGCCGGCGCGACGATCGCGCGCGCCGACACCACCCCGCCGCCGCCGCCGGAGCTCACCGGCCTGCTTGCCCGCGACATCACCGGTATCAGCGCCCGCCCCGACCGCGTCTGGCGCACCACCCTCGCCGTCCTCCGTGAGAACGGCGTCCCCGTCCCCGCCGGCGCGACATGGGGATGGCTGCCGTTCGACACGCAGGTCGGTGGCGTCGCCCTCATCCGTGAGAACCGCGTCCTCGTCGACCCGTTCACTGCCGTCGGCGACGGCCGGAACCTGCCGGAGGCCATGGCCCACGAGGCCGCACACCTCTCCAGCCACGCCGCGAGCCCCCGGACGATCCCCGCCGGCGACCCGCTCGAGGAAGCCGCAGCTGAGTCCGTCGCCCGCGACCTGGTCCCCGTCATCTGGCGGCGCCTGCGCATCGACGCGGCCCGCAGCTCGTGGGCGTACCAGCAGCAGGGCAGCTGGATCCGGCGCGCCACCACCCGCGGCTGCCGCGCGACCATGGGCGGCACCCGTCACCAGGTGGAGCGCTGCGCCCGCCACACCCGCCGGTGGTTCCTCACCGCCAGCGACGCGGACCGCCAGGCGTTCGCCGGCCGGTGGTCGACGACGCGCGTCCCCGGCGTCACCACGCCCACCGCGGCCGGGCCCGCCCGCACCATCGCGCAGCAGCTCATGGTGGAGCGCCGCAGGTGGGCCGCGGAACGCCGCAGCTACCGCCTGCGCATCCGCGCGCTCGCCTACCGGCCTGACGCGCACGTCGCGTTCAAGCTCGCCGCCCTCGCCTACGGCCAGGACTGGCGTCACCTCCGCGCCTGCGCCCTGAGCGAGGGGTACCGGGAGGCCGAGCGCTACCAGGCGTTCAACGCCCGCCCGAACACGACCGGCAGCGGCGCCACGGGCGTGTTCCAGTTCATGGCCGGCACGTTCGCCGGGACGCCGCAGGGCCGCGCCGGGTTGGACTGGCATCGCGTCGACGTGCAGGCCCACGCCGCCGCCTGGATGTTCCAGGCTGGCCGTATCGGCGAGTGGTCCGGGAAGGGCTGCTGATGGACGCCACCCGACTCCGCACCGCCGCCGGCGACGCCAACCGCAGCGCACAGAGCTTCCTCCGGCACACCGCCGCCGACCCCGACAAGGCGCTGGAGCAGCTCGTCGCCACCGTGCACGTCCCTGAGCTGAACGTCGACGGCTCCGAGGACACCCCGTACGCGCTGCGCGCCGCGGCCCGCGAGCACATCCTGTGGGCCGTCGCCTACATGGACGCCGCACGCCAGCTCGAAGCGCGCGCCAGCGGTGCGGCATGACGCCCGCCCTGTGCCAGCAGCTCTTGCGCGAACTGCACGTCGACCTGGAGCGCGCCGCCGGTGGTGAGCCGATCCGCATGCCGCGCGAACGCGCCGCCCTCACCATCGAGGCGCTCCTGGCCGTCGACGACAAGGCCCTGCGCCTCGTTGGGGGTGCCGCATGAGCATTCACGTCCGCATCCGTGGGGCCGTCGTCGACGCACTCCGGAACCGGCCGCCCGGCGCGGCCCCCACGTGCACGACGTGCCGCGGCGTCCGCCTCGTCATCCAGATCACCCCGGACCTGCACGACCGGTGGGCGATCGAGGCGCGCGCCCTCACCAAGCGCCACGTCCACACCATCACGCACTACGAGGGGATCCCCGTGCACCAGCTCCCGAACCTTGCGGCGGGGACGGCGCAGGTCGTTCCGTGCTGGGCGTGCCTGGAGATCCCCCCTGTCCCCGATGACCCTGACGCCCTCGCGAGGTTCCTGCCATGAGCCGCACCACACCACGCCACGGAGTCGGCGGCATCTTCATCGACGGCGACGTCCTGATGCGCGACGACATCACCACCACCGCGAAGCTCGTCTACGGGTACGCCTGCAAGTACGTCGTGACCGACGACCGGCAGCGCGACGGCGGCCTGCAGGTCGGGCAGGTGTGGCTCCGCACCCGCCAGCGTCACGGCGACCGCCCGGGAGTGGACGAGGCCCTCGGCATCAGCCACGGCGCCGCACAGCGCGCCATCGAGTCGCTGATCGAGCACGGCCTGCTGCGGTTCGCTCACCAGCCGACGATGGCCGAAAGGCGTGCCGGCAAGGTCACGGTCTACTGGGTCGCCGCCCTGGCGCCCGACCACGCCGCCCAGATCGACAGTCCCCGAAACGTGGACAGTGACAGTCCCCAGAACGTGGACAGTGACAGTCCCCGAAACGAGGTCTGTGACAGTCCCCAGAATGAGGGCTGTGACAGTCCCCGAAATGGGGGCTGCTTGTATGAAGGGAGTTCTGTACGAAGGGATGAAGTAGTAGCTGCAGCAGCCGCGGCCGTGACGGTCGACCTGGTCATGCAGGCGTTCAACGTCCTCACCGGGGCAGCGTGGACAGCCTCATCGTTCCGGACGCGCATCCAGGCGACGATCGACGCTCACCCCGAGCTGACCATCGCCGACCACCGCCGGATCATCACGGTGCAGCGCGACGCGACGTGGCGGAAGGCGCCGTTCCAGCCGAACCACGTCTACGCGAACCTCGAGCAGTTCGAACGGTGCATGGTCGACGCCAACCAGCCCGCCACCACCGACGCCCCCGCCGCGCCGGCGGACGGCCTGACCCAGCGCGAGCGCCACGCGATCGCCGCGTACCGCAACACCGGCGAGCTCGCATTCCTCACCGAGATCGACGCGATCGGCAGCGACGCCGCCCGCGCGGCCGCCAAGCAGGCCCGCCGCGAGCGCCACGGGTTGGCCGCATGAGCGCGGCCACCCCCCGCTGGGGCCGCGCCGAGGGTCACCGTGTCCAGCACGCATGGGAACGCAGCGATGTCTACCCCGAGGCCGTGGCGTTGTGCTGGGGCGCCGTCGCCCGCCGCGTGGCGGACGTGGCGTTCGACTCGGATGCGGCGCGGTGTGAGCGGTGCGCCGCCGTGATGAAGCGCCGCGAGGCGCAGGCATGAACCAGCAGCTCCAGCTCATCCGCACCTACCAGCCGAGGAGGACCACGAGCGTGCCCACGCACTGTCCCTTCACCGTCGGCCAGACGGTCCGCAACACCCGCCTCAACCGCACCGGCCAGGTCCTGGAGCAACTCCGCGACCCGCTGATGCCCGGGTCCTGGTGGGTCCGCGTCCAGCCCGACGGTGCGCCCGCCACCTCATGGCTCGCGTCCCTGTGCGAGGTTGCGTGATGCCCGTCCGGAACATCGACCGCCTGCAGGACGACTGGGCCGCGCGCGGCCGGTACCCGCGGGGCCGGAACATGGACCCCCGGACGCAGGCGATGATCGCCGAGATGTTCCCGCCGGTGCACCACCCGCGGCCCGTCACCCCGAGCCGCACGCCGGGCGGGTACTCCACCCGGTACCTCGACGACATGTCCGACCGCATCATGGGTGTCATCGTCGATGGCGTCGCGATGAACAGCACGGAGATCGCCGCCGAGCTGGGCGTGTCACCGAAGTACGTGGGGAAGGCGCTCGCCCACCTGGTGGAGGTCGGGACGTTGCGCAGGAGCAACGCGAGCAGGTGGCAGAAGGCGCGCTACTGTCGGCCGGCTGCCGCGGAGGCCGAGTGACCCGTGAGCACGCATGGATGCGCACAGTCCTCGCCCGCCTCGCCGCCGAGCTCACCACCCCGCAGTACGAGGTGTGGCTGCTCCGGGCGCACGGGCGCAGCTTCCAGCAGATCGCAGACCAGCTCGGCATCACCAAGCAGGCCGCGCATGGCCTGCACGCCCGCGCCCAGCTCAAGGCTCGCCTGATCGGCGAGGAGGAGGAGAACCGTGACCGCACCCCTACCTAGCCCAGAACAGCAGATCGACAGAGCCGACGTGATGGCCGCGGAGCTGCGCGACTGCGGCCATGACGAGATCACAGGCCTCGACCTGCTCGATGCCCTCGCCAGCTGCGGATACGTGCTGGCCGAAGCAGGCGGCGCAAACGTGGCGTACGTCGGCGGCGTCGGTCTGGTCGCCGTCACGCTGGAAGGTGGCGCCGATGCATGAGGACCGCCCCATCCTCCTGCAGGTCCAGCGCGCCGCGGAGGAGGCGCGCCAGGCCCGGCAAGTGCAGCACGCCCTCCGTGAGTCCACCCCGCTGGAGGTCGCCAAGTCCGGACCCGGGATCCACCCTGGCGACCGCCTGGCGCTGCGCGGCATCCCCGTGCAGGCCGTCGGCGTCGGTGGCACGATGCTCGGCACCCAGCCGGAACGGGAGGCCTGCAGGTGATCCCTGAGCAGAACACGCCGGTCAGCGGTCCGAAGTGGGAAATCATCAAGCAATCCGCCTGGCCGTGGCGAGGCTGGTGGGTCCTTCGTTCAGTGCCGACCAGCTCAGACGGGAGCTTCGCCGTCTACGAGTGCACATGGGTGGCGCGCTGCTGGACGCGCCGTGGCGCCGTGCGCTGGTACGAGCGCGAGGTGAGCGCTCGACGGTAGGTTGATGCCGTCCGAGCGCAACATCCTCCCCGACACCACGCCCATCGACGTCGCCAAGCACACACCCGGCATCCTCCCCGGTGACCGTCTGGCGCTGCGCGGCATCCCCGTGCAGGCCGTCGGAGGTGGCACGATGCTCGGCACCCAGCCCGAACGGGAGGCATGCAGGTGACCCAGCCCGGAGCAAACGTGCGCATCGGCGTGTACGACCGCAACACGCGGGCGCTGCTGCGAGAGCTGGAGCGCGACGCTGATGGACGGTTCGTGTTCACCGAACTGGCAGCCAACGAGATGCTCGTGGGCTGCCGACCGGATGGCACGGTCCTGCCACCGCCCGAGCTGGGCATGATGGCGCTGAACTGGCATGACGAAAGCTACGGGTGGAAGATGCCGAGCGGCCAGCCGGATCGAAAGGCCAGCAGTTGACGCGAGCATTCATGGCTACCGAGGCGATGCACGACCAGCTGGTCAAGCAATACGTCGGCGGCTCACCCGCGGGGTACCTCTCCGATGCGCCTGCCCAGGTTCACGTCCTGGCGCTCGATGTTGAGCGCACGCCTGGCAAGTTAAGCCTGGTGCGCGAACTGACGTGGAGGTGCGAGTGCGGCTGGACACGCACCGATGTAAAGCCGCCCGGCGTCGAGGTCGTGCAGGGCCGGCTACGTTGGGGCGGGTGGAACGGAGACCCGACGAGTTAGACCCTCAACGGTAGGTAGATGCCGTCCGACCGGCGTGCAACCATCGCCGTGTCAGCGCACCGCGTTGACGACCTGCAGCGCCCGAGGTGTCTCTCGACATCGCTGGGCGCTTCGTCGTTCATGGCCCAAGACATCCGCTCAACCCGGAGATGGCAGCGCCTCAGAGCGCAGGTCATCGCAGAGCAGCCATGGTGCACGCGCTGTGGCAGCACGCACCGGCTCACAGCGGACCACATCCGGCCCATCATCAGGGGCGGCCAGGCCCTCGACCGGGCCAACCTCCAGACCCTCTGCCTGAGCTGCAACAGCCGCAAAGGGGCAATGGAACGGCCAAGGCAAGCGGTTCCGGGGGGCTCCGGCTTTTTGAGGCCTCAGCGTAGAT
>CAYWKB010000008.1:0-2782 GCA_964459225.1 uncultured Candidatus Saccharibacteria bacterium
CTAGACACCTACCTCGACTGTGCCCTCTAGGTACTCATGCACTTCTACTGTGCCCTGTAGGTAGGGCTCGATGGTCACTGTGCCGCGGAGTGGGGTAAGCACCTGGCCTGTTGCGGTGACTGTGGGCGCGTACGCGGTGAGCACCAGCGACGCAGCGCCAGGAGTCACATAGACGCCTGCCGTTGCTGAGACGGTAGGTGCGTAGCCAGTGAGTACCAGTGCGGCTACACCAGGCGTTACCGCAACTGGCGTGCTGACCGTTGGCGCGTAACCAGTGAGTGTGAGAGACGCCGTGGATGGCGTGACGCTCTGATTCGCCGTGGCTGTGACTGTCGGGGCGTACCCCGTGAGTGTCAGGCTTGCCGTACCCGGCGTGAGCGTGGACGCGTCCGTCACCGTGACGGTGGGTGCGAGCCCCGTCAGTGTGAGGCTCGCTATGTCCGGCGTTACGGATTGGTTCGCTGTGGCAGTGACAGTCGGCGCGTATCCCGTGAGCGTCAACGACGCAGTATCCGGGGTCACAGATTGGTTGGCGGTCGCCGTAACTGTGGGAGCGTAGCCAGTCAGCGTCAGCGACGCCGTATCTGGTGTGAGTGTCGCACTGCCGCCCGCTGTGACTGTAGGTGCGTACCCAGTGAGCGTCAGGCTTGCGGCATCTGGCGTGACTGACTGGTTGGCAGTCGCAGTTACGGTAGGCGCGAATCCTGTGAGTGTGAGACTCGCGGCATCCGGCGTAACGCTCTGGTTCGCCGTCGCCGTTACGGTCGGAGCGAACGTGGATAGCGTCAGACTGGCCGTATCCGGCGTAAGCGAAATCGCCCCGGACGAAGTCAGGGACGGAATGAACCGCCGTTTCGGTGGTTGCCGCCATCGGTGTCGGAATACTCCCGCCACTCATCACCTCTATGCGAGCGTGAAGATGCCGCTCGCGTTGAGCGCAATGGTCAGCGTGTTGCCTGAAGTCGCCGTCACGTCAGCCGGAGTGGAGTCCAGCAGGCAGTAGCACACAACGTTGCTCGCTGACTTATAGATGGCGGCGAACCGCGCCGTGATCGAACCACCCGAGGCGGTCCACACGAGGTCAGCGGGGTCATCCACGGTCACTGTGGTCGTTCCCGAGAGCGTGAGTGCGCCCATCGAGATCCCGCCGGTGGTGTAGCCGTTGGCGTTGGAGTGCTCGTTGGTCACACCGGCATATGTGGTAGTCGATGCACCCAGGTTCGACGTGCTCCGGAACAGCGCGCACAGGAACGTGTTGGTGTCAAAGTCCATCGTCCCGTTGAGCATGTCGGTGCGTGACTGGTTCGTGAACGTCCACGCGCCGGCAGCGCCACCAGCGATGGGCAAACGACCAGTCGCCTCAAACTCCTGCGCCCATCGCAGCTCGTTTCGGATGTCCCGCATCGCCTCGGCAAGGTTCAGCGGGCGGTACAGCGTTGTGTTCATCGTGCTCTCCTTGCGACGCATCTAGATCGTTTCCTCGAACACAATCCAGCCACCCATCGTGAGTGAGTCCGCGGGTGCGGCGAGCAGCCTGAGCACGATGGTGGTGTCCGCTGCTGAGACGCCAGGCCGCGCCTCGGGTGGAAACCACACCTCGAGACCTGCACGGACATTCATGCCGTGCACGTAGAGCGTGGTGCCAGCGGTTGAGGCGATCGTGGTGTTATTGATCTCGACAGTGGTGTCACCAGATGCCGTGTCCGCAGACGATGCGAGTAGAGCAGGTGTGACCGTGGAGCCACCCGAGCCCGACGTGGTATGCCCGCGCACCAGTGAGATGCGCAGGATCTCCTCTGCTGCATCTCCCGTGTCCGATGTCTGATGCAACCCATAGCCGTGAATGACCATCGGCTTGTTCGCCGCTGGTGTGACCTCGAAGAAGTCCTGTGCGGCGGTAACAGCCACGTTCTCAAACTGGGCCAAGTACACGCGACCCATCAGCTATCTCCTTAGCAGTGCGCGGTTAGATCGGGATGGCACATAAAGGGGCGGGGATGACCCTGTACCTGCAGGTGCCTTCAGTGCGAACATCACGCCGAACCACTTAGGCTCGGTTCCGCTCAGGCTCCACCCGATACCAGCCTGTGAGCCCGCGCTGGTGACCTGCTTATACGCGACAGTGAACGCCGCGCTTGCCGAATCGGTGCCGCCAGTGTAACCAGATGGCGGGTAGCCAGATGATGTGGTGTAACCTTCTGAACCATGAGAGAACCCCACCACCAGACATTCGGCTTTCGTGGTCGTGATTCCGGTAAGCGACACCGTAGAGGACGTGGTTGCGGTGTCACCGGAGCCAATTACGTCGAATGGGTCACCAGTAGTGACACACCCGCGCACAATAATGAGCCCACCGTTGGCCCAGGCCCCAGAGAAGGAGACATCTATTGTGGTCTCACTCCCGGTAGCTCGCTTCCAGAGCACGTTACCTGTCTGCGCCCCACCTGTAGGCATCGTGAGTTTGTTGGTGAATCCAGTCGATGTGTATGACCCAAGCTCACCACGCATCATGATGACGAGAATGTCATCAGCCTGCACCAACCCTGAGATGTCAGGGATGGTGATAGGCGTTGTCGTGTCGTATGAGCCCGGCGCTGACCAGTCAATGAAACTAGGGGCGGCCATTACTGTCGCCGTCCTGTATGGAACGTCGCATCGTGCGCTACCGCTGCGGCAGTCGCCTGCGCCTCACTGCGGAACTGCCTATCAGAAAGTTGGCCGCGGTCGAGGCAGTACCAGTACCAGATACCGCCCTGCGTGCGGAATGTCTCAGCACCTACAA
>CAYWKB010000009.1:0-2202 GCA_964459225.1 uncultured Candidatus Saccharibacteria bacterium
CCCCGCCGAGCGGCTGCGGGTCCGTGGGGGCGGACCCAGGGGGCCCTTTGCGCGCGGGAGTTACGGCAGGGGGGGTATCCCATGGGTAAGCCCGGACCGAAGCCCATGCCGGCGAACGTGCACCTGCTGCGTGGCAACCCGAGCAAGAAGCCGCTCGCGTCCCTGCTGGACGAGGTCGTCCGGCCGGACGTCGCGATTCCGAAGTGTCCTGTGCGGGCCAAGGCGTTCCGCGACGAATGGAAGCGGATCACGCCGCACCTGGAGCGTCTCGGCCTCGTTTCGGAGCTCGACCGCGCGATGCTGGTCGGTTACTGCACCGCCTGGGCGGACCTCGAGTGGGCCGAGCATCGCATGGCCGAGTACAACAAGGACGACAAGACCGGCGAGCGTGGCCGCGTGTGGGACACGCCCTCGGGCTACAAGCAGATCTCGGTGCTGATGCAGATCCGCAACCGCGCGCTGGAGCAACTCAAGTCGTTTGCCGCGGAGTTCGGCCTGTCGCCGGCGTCGCGTTCCCGCGTGACGGCCTCCGACCCGCAGCTGAGCCTGCCGGGCGTCGAAGAGAAGCCCAGCGAGACCGGATGGGGGGCTTTCCCGAATGGGTGAGTTCCACGTGGACCACGTCGTCGAGCTGCGCGACTACGCCGAGCGCGTGGTGGCCGGCCTGGTGCCCGCCTGCAAATGGGTGAAGGCCGCCTGCCAGCGGCACCTCGACGACCTGGTGCGCTCGGCCGACGCGGACTTCCCGTACGAGTTCCGGCCCGAGCTGGCGTCGCGGGCGATCGTCTTCATCGAGCTGCTGCGCCACGTGAAAGGCAAGTGGGGTGGCCAGCGCCTGGTGCTCGAGGCCTGGCAGAAGTTCGTCGTCGGCTCGATCTTCGGCTGGGTGCGCAAGACCGACGGCACCCGCCGGTTCCGCACCTGCTACCTGGAGGTCCCGCGCAAGAACGCCAAGACCACCATCCTGGGCGGCATCGGCCTGTACATGCTCGTGGCCGATGGGGAGTGGGGGTCGGAGGTCTATTCCGCCGCGACCACCCGCGACCAGGCCAAAATCGTCTTCGACATCGCCCAGCAGATGGCGCGGATGGATGGGGCGTTCCGGGCAAAGTTCGGCGTCGAAGTGTTGACGCATTCGATCCTGGTCAAAGAGACCTCGAGCAAGTTCGTTCCGCTGTCTGCCGAGGGCAGCACGCTCGACGGTCTGAACGTCAGCTGCGCGCTGATCGACGAGCTCCACGCCCACAAGACGCCGGCGGTGCACGACGTGCTGGATAGCGCCACGGGATCGCGGGCGCAGCCGCTGCTGGTGAAGATCACCACGGCCGGCTCGAACCGGGCCGGCGTGTGCTACGACCAGCGCTCTTACCTCACCAAGGTGCTCAACCGGACGCTGCGCGCGCACGACGGCATGGGCTACCGGATCGAGGGCGACTGTGCCGACGACGACCGGTTCTTCGGCGTGATCTACACCATCGACGATGGCGACGATCCCTTTGACGAGGCGACCTGGGCGAAGGCCAATCCGAACCTGGACGTCTCGGTTGATCGGGAGGACATGCGCTCCATGGCCGCTGTTGCTCGCGTCCAGGCGGCCCGGCTGACCGAGTTCCTCACCAAGCGCCTCAACGTCTGGGTGAACGCCGACTCGGCCTGGATGAACATGGCGGCGTGGGACGCCTGCGCCGATCCGACGCTGAACCGTGCGGCCTATGCCGGCGAGCCCGCCTACATCGCGCTCGATGCAGCGTTCCGGAAGGACCTGTTCGCCAAGGTCGTCGTGTGCCGTCGTGGCGATCGCGCGGCAGTGTTCGGCCGGTACTACGTGCCCGATGGGCTGCTGGAGCGCAAGGGCCTGGAGCAGCTGCGGGCCTGGGTGGCCGATGGCTGGATCCGCACCACGCCGGGCGATGTGCTCGACATCGAGGTCGTGCGCGAAGAGCTGCGCGAGGACCTCGCCCACTTCGACGTGCGCGAGGTGCCGTACGACCCGTGGCAGCTCTCCCAGTTTGCTGGCGAGATGCAGGCCGAGGACGCGCCCATGGTCGAGATGCGCGCCAACGTCCAGAACTTCTCCGAGCCGATGAAGCGCCTGGACGCCATGGTGGCCAGCGGCGAGCTCGTGCACGCGGGCGATCCGGTGCTGGCCTGGATGGTGTCGAACGTCGTGTGCCACTACGACGCCAAGGACAACATCTATCC
>CAYWKB010000010.1:0-1431 GCA_964459225.1 uncultured Candidatus Saccharibacteria bacterium
GGTCAAGCCCGCGGGGGTGGTGTACGAGTGATCACTCGTGACCCTCAGGTGGTTGGATTCTAGGCGCTGAGCGCGGCGGTTGGGATCACCTCCTGGGAGTGCGCCTCGGAGTCGTTGCTGGTCTGGTCGGTGCGGGTCTTGGCGAGGACCTCCAAGCCGATGTATCGGCGCATCTCGGCCCATTCGTCGTGTTGTTCGGCCAGTACGGCGCCAACCAGGCGGATGATCGCTTCCCGGTTGGGGAAGATGCCGACGACGTCGGTCCGACGCCGGATTTCTCGGTTCAGGCGTTCGTTGGGGTTGTTGCTCCACACCTGTTTCCAGACCTCCCTGGGCATGGCGGTGAAGGCGAGGATGTCGGCGCGGGCTTCCTCGAGGTAGTCGGCGATCGTGGGCATCTTGTCGGCCAACGTGTCCACGACCCGGTCGAACTGGGCAGCTACCGCCTTGGCGTCGGGCTGGTCGTAGATCGAGTGCAGCAGCGCCTTCACCCACCCCCACGCCGACTTCGGGGTGATCGACTGCAGATTGGCGGCGAAGTGGGTGCGGCACCGCTGCCAACTTGCACCGGGCAAGGTGGCGCCGACGGCGGCGACCAGGCCGGCGTGGGCGTCGGAGGTGACCAGCTGCACCCCGGTCAGGCCGCGGGCGACCAGGTCGCGGAACAGCGCCAGCCAGCCGGCGCCGTCCTCGCTTGTGTTGACCTGCAGCCCGAGGATCTCGCGGTAGCCGTCACCGTTGACACCGGTGGCCACCAGGGCGGCGACCTTGACCACTCGGCCGCCCTCGCGGACCTTCAACGTCAACGCGTCGGCGGCGACGAACGTATACGGGCCGTCGGACAGCGGGCGGGTGCGGAACTGTTCGACCTGCTCGTCCAGCTCCGCGGCCATCGTCGACACCTGCGACTTGGACAGGCCGGTGATGCCCAGGGTGGCCACCAGTTTCTCCATGCGGCGGGTCGACACCCCGAGCAGGTAGCAAGTGGCCACGACCGTGACCATCGCGGCCTCGGCGCGGCGGCGCCGCTGCAGCAGCCAGTCCGGGAAGTACGAGCCCTCCCGCAGCTTCGGGATGGCCAGGTCGATGCTGCCGGCGCGGGTGTCCCACGGCCGGGGCCGGTAGCCGTTGCGGGAGTTGACGCGGTCGTCGCTGCGGGCGCCGTACGGTGCGCCGCACACAGCGTCGGCCTCCGCGCTCATCAACGCTTCGGCGAAGGTCTTGAGCATCTGACGCATCAGGTCCGGGCTCGCCTGGGACAGCTGCTCGTCCAGGAACCCGGTCAGGTCGATACTGGTGGTTGCGGTCATCGTGTTGATCTCCTCAAAGAACTGTTTGGTAGCTGTTCTCTGAGAGTCACGCGGTGGCCGCTTCTGTCAGCGGCACCACGCCGAGCAGGTCAACTCGTACACCACGCCCGTGGACTCAACT
>CAYWKB010000011.1:0-1228 GCA_964459225.1 uncultured Candidatus Saccharibacteria bacterium
TTGGTGAAGCTGTCTTCCGAAATTTCACTGCTACATCTACAACGGCGACTTCGACAATTGCTGGAGGCTTGAACGTTGGTTCTGGTGGTTTGGTTTATGATTATTCGACAGGTGAGACAACAATCAGTTCTCTTAATTTGGGTGCAATAAGTTTTGCTACTGATGCAGGTCAGGTTACTTGGATTGATATGCCTGTGACTTCTGATTCTACTGCAGGTAGCGTAAACAGTTACTCGGCTCTTATTGATGGTACTGCTGTTATGACTATATATTCAGAAGCAGATGGTTCTGGAAGCATATCTAATACTAGAGTGGGTATTGGAACATCAACACCATACAGAACACTCTCAGTCGCTGGTGATGCAGTTATAGATAGCTTCCTTACCACTTCATATATAGTTTCAACATCAACGGCCACATCGACTTTTGCCGGTGGTGTTGGTTCTTCAAGTCTAATTGCTGGCTCATATTTCTATGGTTCAGGATCAGGTACTTCAACTCTAACTGGCGGTCTCTCATCCTCAGGTCTCCTTGCCGGTTCATACTTCTTTGGTTCAAGCTCTGCAACCTCTACCTTCACCGGTGGAATACAAACAGCTCTCCTTAATGTCACAAGCTCAGCTACATCATCATTTACAAACGGTATTAATCTTTCATCAGGTTGTTTCTCTGTAAACGGAACATGTATATCAGGCGCAGGTGGATCTGGTTCAGGAACAGTTAATACTGGTACAGCAGGATACTTGGCATACTATCCATCATCTGACACTACAGTAGATGATGCAGGTGCTCTATTCTGGGACAATACAAATTCAAGACTCGGTATCGGAACATCATCACCATATGCTGCTCTCTCTGTTGTTGGTGAAGCTGTCTTCCGAAATTTCACTGCTACATCTACAACGGCGACTTCGACAATTGCTGGAGGCTTGAACGTTGGTTCTGGTGGTTTGGTTTATGATTATTCTTCAGGAGTTACATCAGTCACTTCTCTTGAAATAGGAGCTACAAATTTTGCTTCAGATGTTGGAACTGTAAGCTGGGTAGATGTTCCTGTAACTTCTGCTTCTGGTGCTGGTGTGGTAAATAGCTATTCTGCATCAGTCGATGGTAATCCAATACTTACTGTTTATAGTACTTCGGATGGTTCTGGTGGAATATCCGCAAGTCGAATTGGTATCGGCACCACCTCACCATACGCCAAACTCTCTGTCGCAGGTGATGTTGT